>JAZRKX010000038.1:0-142170 GCA_045646525.1 Clostridia bacterium
AATGCCTCTCATACCTGCGGTAGAGAAAATCCTTCTTGAACATAAGGCAAAACAAGAGGAGTATATGAAATTGTTCGGCAACTCATACTCAAAAGAGTATAAGGATTATGTGTGCGTGGACCCCCTCGGCGGAATAATAAAACCGAACTTCGTTACAGAACACTTCAGGCATCTTTTGGAAGAGCATGGCTTAAAAAGGATTAGATTCCATGACCTAAGGCACACATGTGCTTCGCTTCTCTTGGCAAACGGCATACCTATGAAGCAGATACAAGAATGGCTCGGACATTCAGACTTCTCAACAACGGCAAACATCTATGCACACTTAGAATACGATACTAAACTGCAGTCAGCAGAAATGATGGCAAAGGTGATTGGATATGAAGATTAACGGTCATACATACGGAGAATTTATCAGCATGGACAATGTCCGCATAGAATTGCATATGTCAAAGCGGCGATTGGCATATCTTCTGCAGAACGGATACATCCCATGCGAGATTCGGAACTCAGCCACATGGAGGTATAAGATACGCACCAAAGATGTAGTAGCGTACATCAAAAGCGGAATATCCCCCGATATTCCGCCTGGTGTGTTCAAAAGAAAACCGAAAGCAGAAGTAGAAAGAATTAAGTTTAACAAGAAAAAACTGAAAGAATCGTTTAAAGAGAGAATGAGCGAATATCCCGATGCCCTAACCTATGATGATGTAGCAAAGATAACGGGTCGTGCAAGAGGTTGTGTTTGCAAATGGACATCAGCAGGAAAACTTAAAGTGGTGAAACTCAACAGCAATGTAAGCATCGTGCCAAAATCATGGCTCCTGGAATTTATGCTTACAGATGATTTTATATATAACTATCCCAGGGATGGCAAGTTAAAACCTATACTTAACCAAGCAATCCGATGATGATTGCTTGGTTAACTGACAAATTCACTAAAAATACCACTAAATACCACGAAATATCAGGAAAACTATTGAAATTTGAAATATATAGTGTTATAATATATAGTGTATTTTTGTAAATAAAATTTGAGGTGAATTTCATGTCAGAAATATTAATGGACAATTGGATTGGAATTGAAGAAGCAGCTAATTATTTAGGTGTTACTAAAGAGACTATCCGCAATTGGATTAAAAAGACCGATATCCCTGCCCATAAGATAGGTAAGCTATGGAAATTTAAAGCTTCCGAACTTGATGCTTGGGTGAAAAGTGGCAAGAGCGCAATTTGATTATTAGGAGAATATTGATATGAATGTTATAGATTTATTTTGTGGTTGCGGTGGTCTCAGTAAAGGTTTTGAACTTGCTGGCTTTAACATTGTTGGCGGTGTAGACTTTAACGCTCCTGCAATTAGTACTTTTAATGAAAATTTCAAGAATGCTAAAGGTATTTGTTGCGATTTGCTTGAAATGGATGAATCAAGAATTAAGGATTTATTTGGTGACTTATCTAATATCGATATAATTATTGGTGGACCTCCTTGTCAGGGGTTTTCATCAGCAAACAGATATAAAATTGAAGGCGATGATCCTAGAAATAAGCTATTTTTCGAATTCGTAAAATTTGTTGACTTAGCTAAACCAGATGCCATTGTAATAGAAAATGTACGTGGTATCGTAACAAAGGATAATGGTTATGCCAAGGAACGCATTTACGACATTTTTGAGGAACGAGGATATCATGTGAATCATTGTATTTTAGATGCATGTGATTATGGAGTTCCTCAACATAGATTAAGAAACTTTTTTGTCATGTTAAAGAAGGAAAAGTTTGATTTTAATACTTTGGAAAAAGTGTCTTCTACAATTTCAGTTCAAGAGGCAATTGGTGAACTATATAATTTTGAAAATGAAGATGATTCTACGGTTAAAATTACAACAAAACCAATAACAAAGTATCAGAAATATTTAAGAAGTGATAATTCAGTTGCTTATAATCACGAAGTAAGATATCCTGCTGAAAAAGTGCAGGAAAGAATCTCGTATGTTCCACAAGGTGGAAATTGGCAGTGTGTACCGGAATATTTGTGGCCATCATCAAGAAGCAATCGTCATTCCTCTGCTTATAAGCGCCTAGATGAAAAACAACCTTCTGTGACTATAGATACTGGTAATAACCATAGTAATTATTTTCATCCATTATACAACCGTATTCCTACAGTTAGAGAAGCAGCACGTTTGCAATCATTCCCAGACAACTTTAAATTTATGGGGAATCGTTCAGAACAGTACAGACAAGTAGGAAACGCAGTTCCACCTTTGCTTGCAAAAGCAATAGCCGATAGGCTTATGGAGGTATTGAAACATGAAAAATAAAATTATAGATTTGTTTTGTGGTTGCGGAGGACTTAGCTTGGGTTTTGAAATGGCAGGTTTCGAGGTTAAATTAGCCATAGATATGTGGAAAGACGCCATAGTGACCTTTAATCATAACCACAAAAGACCAGTTGCCATTTGTGAAGATGTTGCAAATTTAACAAATGACTTTTTAAAAGAACTTGCATCTAAAAAAGAAATTGTAGGCGTAATTGGTGGACCTCCGTGTCAGGGATTTAGCACTGTAGGCAAAAGAGAAATAGATGATCCGAGAAATCATTTGTACTTGGAGTATTGCAGAATTGTAGAAAATATAGAACCTGACTTTTTCTTATTAGAAAATGTAAAAGGATTGACAACATTAAATAATGGTATGTTCAAAGATGACATCATTAAAAGGTTCAGTAAATTAGGATATGATGTTAAGTTTGATATCTTAAATGCAGCAGATTTTGGAGTGCCACAAAACAGAGAAAGAGTCTTTTTTATAGGCATGAAAAAGGGTGCATTCCCATTTCCTTTAAAGCCTTTGAATGAGAAATGGAATTGCCACGACGCATTATCCGATTTACCCGCATTAAATGATGAGAATGGGAATGATGAAACACATCAATACATATGTGAACCGTGTAATAAGTATCAGGTTAAAATGAGAAAAGGTTCGAAAGAAATCAGGAATCATCAAATCACAAGCCATACTGAACAGACAAAACATATTATATCCATGATACCAGATGGCGGAAAAATTAAGGACTTGCCTGAAGAATACTGGAATATTAGAAAATATAATAAAGCTTTTGAACGTATGTCTAGCAAGAGACCGTCAAATACAGTTGATACAGGACATAGAAATTATTTTCATTACAAGGAAAATCGAATTCCATCTGCCAGAGAAAATATGAGACTGCAATCCTTCCCCGATACATTTGAAGTTTTAGGCACAAAGACAAGTCAATATAAACAGATCGGAAATGCAGTTCCTCCGTTACTGGCATATGAAATTGCAAAAAAAATCAAAGACTTATTGTGAGGTGAAGTTAATGTTAATCGAAATAGAAAACACATCCTCTCCGGGAGCAAGTTTTACTGATAATACGAATGATGTTTTGTTAAAAATTAATGATTGGATTAAACAAAATGAGCATCTCGTGTTACCTTTCAAAGAATTTAGAATGACTTTGCAAAGGGAGAAAGGCATTAACGACAACAATTCACGCAACATTTATCCTCTTTTGAAAAACGGTGGCTTAATTCAGTATGAAAATCGCGGTTCTCTCGCGACTAAAAACTTTTTCACTAAAATAGGACAGGCTTATGTTGCTGCATTGGATACAAAACAAATATTAAGCAAGAGCGAACAATATACAGACGAACAAAAACGAATAGCATTACAAAAATTAGATGCTATTGTTTCAGAAATAATCAGAGGGGCTCTTTCGAAAATTCTTAAAAACAAAGAACTTAATTATGTTAATCCGTTTAGAGAATTTATGGCATTTATATTGAATTATAACAAAATTAATAAAACTGAGTTTGCTTACTACCTATATGAAAGAAAATATAGTGATGTTGCAACGACCTTGAAGAGTATAGAACAGAATGTGCTTGATTATAGAGCTGGAAGTTTAGAATTTGATATAAATGTGAATGTTAGAAACGACATTAATTTGCGCGAAAAAACAAATAGTGATAAACGCAAAGAAGGGTTATCATTTTTAACATCATATACATATTTTTCCAGCTTGCTACTACAAGCAGACATTGTCACTAAGAAAGATGGATATTTTATTTTAAAAGAAGAACGTCGAACTGAACTTATAAAACTTCTGGAGGTATAATATGAGCAATAATGTAATTGGTAATAAACTTGAAGAAATAAGAGAACTATTGGATATTGAGGCTCCTCAGCATGATGCCAAAGATAATTCATATGCTTGGTATGTTGGCGCCTGCGGATATAACGAAGATGATGTATGGACGGATTTTTCTGAAACATACATTGAAGAAGGTCGTTGGGAAAATGGCTGGGAAGATAAGTTCATTGATGAAGTTAAATCGATGAAACCTGGTGATAGAATCGCAATAAAAGCCGCATATACCAAAAAGAAAAACTTACCATTTAACAACAATAATAAAACCGTTGGTGTTATGGGGATTAAAGCAATAGGTGTTATTACAGAAAACTTAAATGATGGTCAAAATATTAAAGTTGAGTGGAAACGCGTATCTCCCACAAAAGAATGGTATGGAGCCGGCGTGTTGAGGCAAGCAGTTCACTATGTTGCAGCTGAAGATGGGTACATAAAGAAAGCTTTGTTGGATTTTACTTTCGGAGACGGAAAGCAAGATTATTCCATATGCGAAGAACAGTATGCGGACATTCAATTGACGGATGAAGTTGAGAGTCAAGACGAATCTATTAAACCTTATAATAAAGAAAAGTTTCTCCAAGATGTTTTTATGGATGACGATGAATATGAAACCTTGAAACAAATTCTTACTTATAAGCGAAATATTATTCTTCAAGGTTCTCCTGGTGTTGGTAAAACATATCTTGCCAAGCGTTTTGCTTACTCATTAATGGGTAAAACTGACTCATCACGTGTGAAATTAGTGCAATTTCATCAGAATTATAGCTACGAAGATTTTATCATGGGATATAAGCCCGATGGTGAAGGGTTTAAACTTGTAGATGGTGTATTTTTCGAATTTTGTCAAAAGGCTGAAAGAGATGGCGGAGATCACTATTTTATAATTGATGAGATTAACCGAGGAAATGTTAGTAAAATCTTCGGTGAGCTTATGATGCTCATTGAAAATGATAAGCGTGGAGTTGAAAAATTAAGGCTTGCATATAAGGATGTATTATTTACTGTTCCTGAAAATGTTTATATCATTGGGATGATGAATACAGCAGACAGAAGTCTTGCAATAATGGATTATGCTCTCAGACGTCGTTTTAGTTTTTATGAGGTTGAACCAGCGTTTGGTAAAGACAACTTTATGAGCCATTTAAACGCAAATGGTGTTACTGAACCAATGATAAAGAAAATCAATGAAAACTTTGTTGCACTGAACAATTATATAGCTGATGAAAAGAATAGTGGATTAGGCTCAGGTTTTAGAATTGGTCATAGTTACTTTTGTACCAAACCAAATTGTGACGAAGACAAATGGTATCAGAATATAATTAAATTTGAAATTCAACCTATGCTTGAAGAATACTGGTTTGATGAAAAAGACAAGGTTGGCGAATGGGTGGAGAAAATCAAATGAGTAAATCAAAAAGTCCAATTCCTATAAAGAATTTGTTCTTTATGCTTTGCTATGCTTGGAATGTTTTATCAATTAAAGATACTGTTAAACTACAAGAAGAGTCATTTGATAATGTTTATAATCTTTTGACCAGACTGTTGGTTTTTGGTGTGCGTAAAATTGTAAAGAGGGGTTTTAATAGGTCGTATATTGAACAAGAAGAATCGCTCAGCACTGTTCGTGGAAAAATTAATCTGAATGAAACTATTAAATTGAGATTAAAACACGAAATGAAATGTGTATGCACATTTGATGAATTTTCAAAAAACAATCCATTCAATCAAATTGTCAAATACACAATACTAAGTACGTTGAAGAATAACAATGTAGATAACAGTCTAAAAAAAGATCTTCGCTCCCTTTTGTTATACTTTAACGATATCGACTCTCTCGAACCAACAAATACTGTTGTATCCAGACTGAGTTTCAATAGAAACAATCAGTATTATAAAATGCTTATAAACATATGTGTCATGATATACAAGGGCACAATGGTTAATGAGGAAAATGGAGAGCGCACCTTTAAAGACTTCTTTCGTGAAGAGCAGATGCAGAAGGTATATGAGCTATTTATACTGAATTTTTATGCGATAAATTTAGACAAATCAGTGTATAGAGTACATGCTCCTAAAATTAAATGGCACCTTGATACAGAGGGAAGCGGTTGGGATGAGTTTTTCGAAATAGAGACGAATCTTGGAGATAGAAGAACTGATATAGTCGTGGAAAACAGAGAATTAAACTATCAGTTTATTATGGATGCAAAATATTATAAAGAAATGCTTGTAAATAAGTACTATGACGAAAAAGCAAAGACATACAGACTTGCTCATGTAAATCAGGTGCGAGGGTATATTTTGGATAGTGAATATGAAGGTGAAAAATTTGGTGCACTTGTTTATCCAACTGTATACGGAGACGAATATAACCAAGGGAAAATGCTTCCAATTCATGATGCAAATATTATTATGAAAACTTTAGATTTAAATCGTGAATGGTCAAAAATAGAAAATGACTTATTATCGTTCATTTCAAAAATAGACAGAAAAATGATTGGGTGAGTACATATGAAGGTATGTAGTTTGTTCAGCGGAATAGGTGGTATTGACCTCGGTTTCAAACAAGCCGGGTTTGATATCGTGTGGGCAAATGAGTTTGATAAAGATGCTGCCACTACATACAGGAAGAATTTTGGCGCAGAACATCTTGTTGAGGGAGATATAACAAAAGTTGATATCAATTCTATTCCAGACTTTGATATTCTTGTGGCCGGTTTTCCTTGTCAACCATTCTCAATAGCCGGAAAGCAAAAGGGATTTAAAGACGAAAGAGGAGATTTGTTTTTTGAAATAGCCCGTATAGTTGAAGCAAAAAGGCCAAAAATCATTTTTTTAGAGAATGTTGCAAATCTCCTTGAACATGATGATGGCAAGTCGTTCCTCACAGTTTATAATGCTTTAGTTCCGTATGGATATAGTTTTAAGTATCAGGTGATGGATTCTTATGATTACGGAAATGTTCCTCAACACAGAAGTAGAATCTTTATAGTGGCATTTCTTGATTATAAGCAATGCGATAAATTTGTATTCCCTGATAAAATTAAAAATAAAACAAAATTAAACGACATTTTGGTTCGAAATGTAAAACATGAT
This sequence comes from Clostridia bacterium, assembly GCA_045646525.1. Taxonomy (GTDB): domain Bacteria; phylum Bacillota; class Clostridia; order UMGS1810; family UMGS1810; genus RGIG8748. The sequence goes on from JAZRKX010000038.1 coordinate 7,292, forward strand.
GATTGCTACTACTATAATGAATCAAGCTTTTATTACAACGACTTGAAAAGAATTGTCACAGATAAGCGCGCATTATATAAAATATGGGATTCGGGAGTCTCTAAGAAAGCGTACTATGTATGTCCAACATTGACTGCTAACATGGGTACATATCCAGACAGAGTTCCGGTTATCTTAGATGACTATGGAATTAGAAAGATAACACCATATGAGTGCTTAGCCTTGCAAGGATTCCCCAAGGAGTTTCGTTTCCCTAATATTCCCCTTAATAGTGCATATAAGCAGTGCGGTAATAGTGTTGTTGTGACAGTTATACGGAGAATTGCAGAAAAAATAAAAGAAGTAGTTAGTTGAATCTGTGGATGTTCACATTAAAGAACTGCAAACTTACAATATCACAAATCAGAATTAAAAATACAAAACCCGAAGAATTGGCTATTTTGAAATAATAAGTCATTGATAGGTATTTTTGAACAGAAAATAGAGTTTAGGATTTCTGAGTTGGAGGGGTTAATAAAAGATGAAGAGCACACCGCACAAAAAAATATCACCAAGTGCATTGATTTCCCTAAAAGATGCATTGTCAAAAATATATTGGTACAAAAATGACTTGAGGTGCTTTTTAAATTATAGTTTAAATAATAAAGCAATTGTATCTACACTAAATTGGACTGATGTTAAATATGAGATTATATCTCAACTAATTGATCGTATGAATTGTCGTCCTGATTTATATCTTGAAGATATGTTGACTTTGTTAAAAAATGTTTGTGAATTTAATGACTTTAGTCATTTTGACAGACTTCCTGGAAAAGATGGCGAAAAGCACAAAAATGATGCCGAAAATTCGATTAAAGCATTGCGAAAAAACTGTGAAGGTTTTTTCGACAAAATGAAATCAAACGAAAAAGCAAAAGCTCATAGAGAACAGTTTCGTATTCAACAAGCAAAAACACAAGACTATAATAACAAGATTGAAAACTTCAAAAATCAATATTATAGCTTGGTTACTATGCAAGATTCTCAACAACGAGGATATGCATTAGAAACATTTTTGAATGACTTATTTACTTTTTTTGACATGTCACCACGTTCTTCTTTTAAAATCAATGGCGAACAGATTGATGGAGCATTTACTCATGATAATAACGATTATCTCCTTGAAGCTAAATGGCATAGTTCTCCAATAGCCAGGAAAGAAATTGATGTTTTTGAAGCAGAAATATCCCGAAAATTAAAAACAACACTGGGATTATTTGTTTCAATTAATGGATTTGTAGATGCAGTATTAGATTCCTCTAACTCATATAAATCTATAATTTTGATGGATAGTCAGGATTTAATACAAGTATTAGAACGAAGAATAACATTGAATGATTTGATTCTGTTCAAGAGGCGACACGCTTCCGAAACAGGCCAAATAATGTATAGAGTTAGCACATAAATAGATCTCTATTATAATAAAAACAACCATGGATAAAATTATATTTGTAAACAACAAAATAATCAAATACGACTTACAATATAAAAAAGTAAAGAATATAAACCTTCGTATTAAACCCGATGGTAGCATACATGTGTCTGCAAGCAAGCGAGTTTCGCAGAAGGTTATTGACGAGTTTATATTATCTAAGGCAGACTTTATTTTAAAAGCCTTAGACAAGTATGCGAATAGAACGGAAAAGCCTAGTGTGCAATATTTTGCCGAGGATGAAATTCGTGGCTTTATACTTGAACTGTGTGAAAAGATACACCCATACTTTGAAAAGTTTGGTGTGCAATATCCTACAATAAAGTTCAGACGGATGGTATCTCAATGGGGTAATTGCCATTCACAAAAGGGAGTTTTGACTTTTAATACGAATTTGATGTATGTGCCGATTGAGTGTATAGAATATGTGGTAGCTCATGAATTTACACATTTTCTGCAACCCAATCACTCAAGCAAGTTCTACGATGAATTAGCTAAAATAATGCCCGATTGGAAAACTCGCAGGCAAAAGCTAAAATCTATTTCGATAAGATAGAAAAAGCGGTCATAAAGGAGAGTAACTATGATTAAATATATTTGTTATCCTAAATGTACAACCTGTCAGAAAGCTAAAAAGTGGCTTGATGACAACAAAATAGAATGCGAGCTTCGTGATATTAAAAAGGATAATCCGAGTTATGAAGAATTAACCACTTGGCATAAAATGAGCGAACTTCCGCTTAAGAAGTTCTTTAACACATCAGGACTTTTGTATAAGTCAATGGAACTGAAGGACAAGCTTCCTGCAATGTCAGACGAAGAACAATTAAGACTCCTTTCCACAGACGGAATGCTCGTAAAACGTCCGCTTGTAATAGGCGAAGACTTTGTTTTAGTTGGATTCAAGGAAAGTGAATGGAGCGAAGTGTTACGATAAAAAATTTAGGAACGAAAGCAATATAAAGAGGTGAATATTGTCATGTCAGAAAATAAAATCCCGTTTGTTGGAAAAGTAGAAAAAATCACATTAGTTTCTATGCCTTGTTTCTACATCTGTCCACCTAAGGTTGGAGAGGATGATGAACAAAAGCTCACCATAAATAAAAACGGAAAAGTTACATTTACCTCTAAATTTTATCAGGTTTTGGGCATTTGTCCGATGAGCTATGGACGATGGGGAAAGACAACATTAGATAAGGACACGACATTTGAATTGCTTGAAGCTATAGTGAGACCTTTTAGAGAACCATATATTGAAACGTTTTGCACAGATGTTGGGAGTTGGTATTTGGTAGCCTTTAATACTGAAGGACAGAAATTTGAATTTGATGGACGTTTAATGTGTGATTCGTTTGAAGGTGCAGAAGAATTATCTTATCATATCCGTCAAACACTGATGATGCCAGATTTGTTTGCATTTGATGGTGGGTATGGCATAAATTCAACAGACTATATTTACTTGAGTGTTGAATTTTCACATGGTGGAAAAACCTATTATTATAGGACAGACGATGATAGCGTATCAGAGGGTGATGTTGTAATCGTGCCTGTTGGTGACGGAACCGAAAAGAAAGCACGAGTGGTTGATGTTGAATGTTTTAAAGAGGATAATGTTCCTATGCCGCTTGAAGAAGTGAAGTATATTCTTCGAAAGCTATAGGGTTGAACAGAGGTACATAATGGTTAAAAAGATTATAAAAGACATTTTTATATTCAGAAAAGCTGAGCCTGCAACAAAAGAAGACTTGCAGGTCGCAATAGATTTGGCAGACACCTTGCAGGCAAATGCAGATATTTGCGTTGGCATGGCGGCTAATATGATTGGCGTTAACAAAAGGATTATCGCATTTTTTGTTGGTCCGATGGTTATGACAATGATAAACCCTATTATTGTTAAAAAGTCGAAGGAAACCTACGAGGTGGGTCATTATCTGGAACTCGTAATACAGTCAGGCATCAGGAAATTGAGGTTGAATATCTTGATATGAATTTCAAGAAGCAGCGGCAAGCTTACAGTGGCTTCCCTGCGCAGATTATTCAACACGAAATCGACCACTGCGATGGGGTTGTTATATAGACAAGATACTGAAAAGAAAAATGATAGAATTCATTATAGGAGGATAAAATGATTGAAGCTATAATAGGTGTTTTTGGAACCATTTTAGGTACGGTCTTGGGGTGGTGCTTAGGTAATATTAAAAGTAATCGCTTGATTTTTAATATAAAAGAAATACATTTGATGGATAAAGGAGATTATTATAAGGCATATTTTCATTTAAATATGTTTAATAAATCTGACAAGCCTAAAGCTTTAAGGAATCTTAAAATATGTGGTTATAAAAATAATGTGTGTGTCGTTCAATCGGAGGTTGAAAGTTCACCCGAAAATGGGTTTGCTAATAATGCCGAGAGAGAGGAATATGAGGCATACTTAAGAGAGATTTCTTTATTAACTATCAATGCATACGAAAGCAAGGAAGTATCGTGTAAAATAGAATTTATAGATTTTGAAGAAGATGCTGAGTTTTTTCTGGAATATAATGATGATAACTTTAAACTACGACAAGTTCCTATAAATATTGTGATAAAAAAGAAAAAGAATCGTGGAGAATAATAGTTTATATTATGACAGTTACAAAATTTTAGTTTATTAATCAACTAATCACGTCGAAAGGCTTGATTATATAAAAATTATTTTTAAGGAGTATTGCTGTTTGAAGAAAAACAACACCTTGGATATTGTAGCATAGACGGAGGCTGTGAAAAATATCTGCACAAGTCTCCCAAGATTGCAGTCAACAATTATCAGAATGAAAATAAATGGAGAGGAAAACTATGAGAAAGCTGTTTGAATATGCTAACATCTATGCGAGCCAAAGCACGTTTAAGGATTTTGCTCTTGTTAAGTTCTGCTTGTGTGCAATCGGCGTATTTATAGGTGTTCTTCTGCCGGAATCCGTTCAAGCTTATGCTTTAATCGTCGCCGGTGCAGTTTTTCTTATTACATACATTCTGTTGATGCTTAAATTTATTAAGTTGATAATCAACGAAAGTAAGAAGAAATAGAAGTTGGAGTGAAAAGTTATGAGAAAGAATTTAGGTGCGAAGGCAATTTTATATCCAATGCCGGTTCTTATCATAGGAACATATGATAAGAACCGAAAACCTAATGCAATGAATGCTGCTTGGGGTGGTATAAGCGAAGAAACACAGATTTCTATTTGTGTTGATGACGGACACAAGACTGCAAAGAATGTGGTTAAAACAGGTGCATTTACCGTTAGTATTGCAGATGCAGAAAATGTTATTGCGTGCGACTATGTTGGTATTGTTTCTGGTAATAAAGTACCCGATAAAATCGAAAAAGCAGGTTGGCACGTTACAAAGAGTGAATTTGTGAATGCTCCGCTTTTTGATGAGCTGCCTATGGCGCTTGAATGCAAACTCATCAGCTACGACGCAGAATCTTGCAGACTTGTTGGTGAAATTTTAAATGTCTCTGCTGACGAAAGAATACTTGACGAAAACGGAAAAATTGACTTGAATAAATTTAGTCCTATCACATATGACCCAGTACATCATATCTATCGTAAGATTGGTGATGTGATTGGTAAAGCTTTTAGTGATGGGGTGAAAACAAATAAATTACACCTATAATAACTAGAGGTGTATATATTTCCTGCGAAATACAACAAATACTATTTTAGGAGAAAATGCTATGGAATTTAAAAACCCAACTATTGAATTACCACAAAGTGAAACGATAAAGAAGATTACCAAAAAGAAAGAAGGTATAGGAGAATATAACAAATTAGAATCCACGTATTTTGTTTTTCTGGATGTATTAGGATTTAAACAAACTTACGAAGATATTTCAAAAGAAATAAAAGCAGTATTTGAATATTTTAATTCTTTAATTGCACAGCTTGGATTTTTGGAGAAAACTCCCGAAAAATGTTATGCTGGGCAAACCTCTGATAGCTTATATTTTTACACGACGGAGTTGAATTATTTAGTTTGTTTTATTAATGTGTTTTTGCATTTTGGTTTATATGCTATGAGCAAAAATGTGTTTTTTAGGGGTGGTATTTCTAAGGGAACGCTTTACGTTAACAAACCATACCAATTCTACGGGAACTGCGTAATAAACTCATTCCTATTAGAAGAAGATATAGCTAAAATGCCAAGAATAGCAATTGATAAAAAAACAATAAAGGATTTGAAAGGAAATACCCAAAATTGGAATATTGAAGAAGATCAAGACAGGACTTATTTAAATTTCTTTTCACAAAGTGTGTTAAACGATGTTGAAGATTATTTGGATATGCCTAGTACTGAAAATAAAAAAATAAATGTGGATGTTATCAAGAAAATAAGGAGCAATATAGTAACTAATATGGATAACTTGGAATTTAACGAAAAGACATATAAAAAATACTGCTATTTAAAAAAATCCTGCGAAAAATTTATTGAACAAATCAAAAACAACTAGAATAAAAAAGAAAAATATACATATGATAGGAGATAAATGTTATGAATGATATATATGTTGGAGCGAGTATATTGAATATAATTACTGAGTCACTATACGAAAGACCGATTGTTGTTTTTAGAGAATATGTGCAGAATTCTGTGGATTCTATGGCGATGATTGAAAATGAGGAAAATAAACGGGATTTATGCAATTACATTTGGAATAAAGGTGAAAATTTGTATTTTTTGGACAATGGCAAAGGAATATTGAAGGAAGAATTTTTGCCAAAAATGAAAAGCATTGCATTCTCTGGCAAGGAAAAAACTACAAATTTGGGTTATAAGGGTATCGGTCGTCTGTCTGGTGTTTCCTATTGCCAAAAATTGAGGTTTATTAACATTTTAGATTTTAAAAACGATGTTTTTCAAGAGTATTCAATAGATTGTAATGAATATGCCAAACTTCAGAAAAACGAAAATTATAATGAGTTAACTTTTGAGGAATTGATGGATTGTATTGGAACATTAAATGAAAATGTTTCGTCTCAAGAAATACATGAAACAATTAAAACTCACTCAGATATTTTCGAGAAAAGAAATGAAGGATTTTTGGTTATATTAGAAGAAATATCTCAAGTCTTAAAAAATATTATAAAAGATAAAAGGTTTGGTAATGAACTAGGGTGGCTACTGCCAGTTCCGTTTGATTCTGAAATGATTTCTGGGGAAGACAATAATGATGTTCTATTTAAATCATTAAGCGAAGAGAAAATCCTTAACAATATAATAGCAGCAAAATCGTACAATATATTTTACAATAATACTCAAATTTTTAGACCCATAAAGAAACGCATGCTAAGAAAGTATACTTGTAAAAGTAATTTAGGTAAATATGCAATATGTGTACACACATTTTCGAATGAAAGGATACAGATCGATAGTTCCAATGAATTTTCAGGAATAAGGGTATATATAGACAATATGCTCTTATGTGATGAAGCTGAATTAATAACAATGTTAGAACAGTATAATTATACTACTTCCTCTAGAAATGAGTTGATACAAGCTTCTAGGGGTATAGGTGCGATGATTTATATAGTTGACAAAGTTAATATTTCTGCAAATGCGAGACGTACTTTTATAGAAACTACCGATCAAGATTCAATGGAATTTTTGGGGTTGATTGGTTCTTTTATAAGCAATGTAAATGCTGCTAGATATGCTTTGTCAAAGTATGCATCTGCCTTAAAAAACAGTGAAAGTATAGAATCAGACATACAAATTAAAAAACAAAAGGCATTGATAAACCTTCAAAAACTTGCAAGTGATGAAATACAGGTGGAAGTAAAATTAGATGATAAACAAACTGAGTTTGAAAAATTGAGCGCCATAGAGCAAAAGAAAATAGTAAAGACCAAAATAAGTAGGGGTATAAACGAATCAATTAAAGACTACTTAAATAATGCTACAAGTCTTAATATCGAAACATGCACAGAAGATTTTAAAATATGGTTCTTATCAAATTAACTAAACCCTCTTTACAAATCGTCTCGTTCATGATAAACTTATATGGGTGATTAATTATGGAAAAGATTTTACTGGTGGAGCCTAACTATAAAAATAAGTACCCTCCAATCGGATTAATGAAAATTTCACATTATTATAAAGCAAAAGGTGATTTTGTTCAATTTCATAAAGGCTTGTTGCCAACTTCGGAGGTATCCTTTTATGATAAAGTATTAATAACAACATTGTTCACCTTTGATTTCGATATGTGTGTAAAAACAATTAAATATTATATTGCAATAGTTGGCGCCGAAAGAGTGTTTGTAGGTGGTATTGCTGCAACGATAATGCCAGAAAAATTTATTAAAGAAATTCCTAATATAAATTTACTGAAAGGGCAGTTGACCTCATCTAGTGTTTTGGGATATGATGACGACATAAATATTGATATATTGCCTCTTGATTATGATATGCTATTAGACATTGAATATGATTATCCAGCTGCTGATAGTTATTTCATTTACACATCTAGAGGTTGCCCTAGAAAATGTACATTTTGCGCTGTTCAAAAACTCGAGCCTGAATTTTATGATTGCCAAAATGTAGAGGATCAAGTTTCCCGAGTAGATAACAAATATGGTATTAAGAGAAATCTTTTAATAATGGATAATAACATTCTATATTCATCAAAATATGAAGAGACAATAAATGTTTTGGAAAAGATAGGCTTTGGAATATCCAATAATACCTGTAAGAAGAATAATAATATTAGATTCTATTTGGAAAGTATAAGCAAGCGTATAGAAGTGGGTAAAAATTATGATTGTTTGCTGAATAGAATAAAAAAAGAATTTTTGGGGTTGAAGTTTAGAAGAATTAGTAATAATGATCAGGAAAAACTGAAAGTTCTTATAGAAAGTATTAACGAGGGAGACAATCGCTTTGTAGAGGAGTTGTTAAAAGAAAAAAAATATCTGGTCGATTTTTTTGATAGATATCATTATCACAAGATTAAACGGTTTGTCGATTTCAATCAAGGATTAGATGCTCGCTTGTTTTCAGAAGAAAAGGCAAAGATTATGGCTAAGATAGCAGTTAGGCCTTGTAGAATTGCATTTGATCATATTGAAACACAGGATACATATTTGCAAGCTTTAGAGAATGCGGCAAAGTATGGAATTAAGGAGTTTTCTAATTACTTGCTATATAATTTTAAGGACAAGCCAGAAGATTTATGGACAAGGCTTGCTATAAATATCGATTTTTGTGAAAAACATAATGACAAAAATGTATCTCTGTTCTCATTCCCTATGAAATACGCAGCAATAGATAAAACAGACAGAAACTATGTTGGAGAAAATTGGTGCAGAAAATTTTTGAGATCAATTAATGTAATTTTAAATGTTACATCCGGTGTTGTTACAAGAGAAAAGGATTTTTTTGAAAGAGCTTACGGTAAAAACCCAGATGAATTTAGAACTATATTAACAATGCCAGATGACTTTATTAGATACAGGGATTTTTTCGAAAAAAATGGATTGACTAATAAATGGAAAGAAGAATATAACAAATTATCAAACGATAAAAAAGAACAACTTCTATATGTGCTGTCACAATATAAAACGGATATTGAAGCATTTGATAAATCTGACGATACTTCTTTAAAATATATAATGGAATTTTACTCTATAAAGAAAAAAGAGTACGAGAAAAATGAACTGTTTTATAAAAGAAAGTATTCATTATAAATTCCTTCGTTGACTTCCGTCACTTTCTGTGGTACTGTTTGTGTTACCAAAGGAGGTGACACGGATGGTAAAGTACAAATTAGAAGACATCATGTGTGGCGAGAAGTACAACATTGAGAGCGATGTATTTATGGAAGTATTCAGATTGGTAGAGCAAAAAGCAGATGCCAAAATGATACGAGAACAACTTAATACGATTTATGTCAAGCACGCACTGCTGACAGCAAAGAAAATGATTGAAGAGGGCGACTCGATTTCGGATATACCGGAATTAGAGCCGCCCTTTCTATGTGAGGAGGGAAAATAATGCAAATACTTGAAGAATTCTGGTATGGGAACATACATCCAAATGAAAGGCATGGTGAGAGCAACATAGAAATGATTAAAATCAGCGACCTGATAAAAAGGCACGAAGGAACATTGATAAAGTCACTAGACGAGAAAAACAAAGAGATATTCGAAAAATACAGAGACTGTTATGATGAACTGACGCAACTTAACGAATGCGAAGTCTTCAAGATAGGCTTTAAATTAGGTGTCAGGATGCTACTCGAATGCTACGATGACCTGGCAAAATAAAAATTGGTGCAACCGCCATACGAGCAGTTGCACCAAATCTTTATTTACGAGTCGGTTTAACATTGACATCGGGATTGATGTCGCCATCAATAGAGCCGTGTTCTTCTTCAAACTTTTTGATGTTCTCACGAATCAGAACTAACACATGACTGTTTACGCTGCGACCTTCGTAGTCGGCAACATAACCGATTTTATTGAGCATTTCTTCCTCAATTCTTATGGACACACTTTTAATAGCCATAAAATCACCTCATAATAAATATATTATGTATTTATTTTATAGCCTTTATGTGCTATAATGTTAAGAATAGATATATAGTATATCTAAAATAATTTTATGAGGTAATTATTATGAGTAAAGAATTAAGGTTACACAGATGTTGTTTTACAGGGCATCGACCTGACAAAATGGAGCTTGGAGAAAGAGAAATTAAGCCATTACTGGAAAAAGCAATAGATGATGCTATTGCAGATGGTTATGTAACCTTTATAACAGGTATGGCAATGGGAACTGATATATGGGCAGCTGAGATTGCTTTGGAGAGAAAGAAAACGAACAAGGACTTACATCTGATATGTGCGTTACCTCACCCGAATTTTGAGAGCAAGCGGAGTATGACAGAAAAGATGAGGTTTAACAAGATAATCAAAAATGCTGACCTTGTAAAAGAAATCAATGACCATTATTTTACTGGATGCTATCAGGTGAGAAATGAATGGATGGTTGACAGGTCAAATCTTGTAATTGCTGTGTTCAATGGTCAAAGGAGTGGGACGAAAAATACGGTTGATTATGCAAAAAGAAAAGGCATTCATGTTATGAATGTCCTCGATAGCATTTAAAATCGATTTTGAGGCCGAGTTGCAACGGCTGTTAAAGGGGTGTAAGACCAAACTCTCTCGGGAAGGGTAGTTACACCACCCGAGGCATTAAATCGCAAATAAGACGGCCGTTAAAGGGCGTGTGAGCAAAATAAAAGCGGATGCAACCTTAAGCTCTTTATTGAGCAGGTTACACCCGTTAAATTATGATTGTTTTTACGGATAATATGGATTGGGTTTGAAGAGCAGTATTATTAAATCTACTATGACGCCAACACCGAATAATCCGCCGGTACATAGATATACGATACCTAATAAAATTCTTTCTTCATAGAATTTATGAATTCCCAAGTAACCTAAGAATAGGCATAGGAAGAATGATATCCATTTTGATTTTGGCATATAACCACCTCAGTTATTTATTTTTTAATGAATCTATAAATGCCGATAGTTTGTTTACGATTTTATCTTTGCTTAAAAATTCTGATGCAATTTCGGAAAGGTCATTAATTACTTTGATTATATTTTCTTCTCCAAGCCAATGTTCGCAAATTATTTCATTATCTACACTATTTATCAAGTCTGAAAGTGTCTTAATTATTAACAAAGCATCGTCTGTAAAACCACCGGGAATTAAATCGGGGATAATATCTATTGGTGATATACAATAAACGATAGCACATCCTAAATACAATTTATTCTTTGTTGGAACTCGATTATCTCCAAACAACTTGCAAGTTAAATGAAAGAAATCAGGAAACATCATTATGTAGTTTATATGTTTAGCTTTTGGGTGCTCGTTAATGTAATCATCTACTCTTTTTCTTAGCTTTTCATAAAAATCTTTTTGTTTTCTTTCGTCAGAGGCTTTTTTTATAATACTTTCTCTGTCTTTATCTGAAAACTCATTAAAATTAAAGTTTTCCATTTAATTCCACTCCTTTTAGTGATTAATCTTTTTGTTTATTTTCTGTGTTTTCATCGATATTTGTTTCGGTTGAACTATCTTCATAACGCCATTTGATTTGGTAATCTATGTCGGATATTTCGCCCATCTTCTTGATATAATTTTCTATTAGCTCTTGTGCTCGATCTTGTGCATTGAGTAATAACGATTTATTATTTTTTACACTTTCGGACATTTCTATTTGAGCAGAGTTTATTGCTGAAGTTTGGTCATCGGCAGTAATTTTGTTTTTTACTAGGCCATCTGCTGATTTGATATATGATTCCTTGTTCAAATCATTTTCGTATATATCTATATCTAACAATTCTGCATTAGGTAAAGAAACTGTCACATTATTTCCGTTGATTTCCATATTCACTTTTGACATATCTATACCTATTTTTGCTATTCCTGTATATTCAATCCAAAATTCTCTTTCTTTTTTTAACCAAGAATCTGCAGGTTTCTTTGATTTGGCAACATTATGGTAGTAACACTCTAATGTTGCTAAATTACAGATAGAACGAATTTGGGTAATATCCGGTTCTTTCACGATTGTATTGTTGTTTTGTTTGCATCCTGCTAAAAGAAAGCAACAGACTAGCGTGGTTAAAATAAGTATTCTTAATTTCCTCATGATACCATTTCCCTCCATCAATTAATCTCTACGGTATAAGTGCTGTCAATGGCATCAATCCAAGGTTTGAATAGCGCTTCTACCGAAGATATGGCATTTTCCCTTGCAGTGTCATGCAGTACATTTTCCTTTTCGATTCTTTCTTTTAAATCGTCTTTGCAAAGTTTATATGCTTCTTGCGAAATGTCTTCTGTTTCATATCTATTTTTTGTGAATATGTATTCCATAGTACCCATATCTACTTTAGTGCTATGAATTTCTACGGCAGGAATAGTTATTATAACTTTCTTTTCATCTTTGAGGACATCTATTCCGATTTCATTGAAGTCAATTCCGGCAGTTACAGTGCCCTCGTACGCAACATAATACATTGCATCATTATCTTCGTCATATTTTGTTGCAGTCGCATTATAAGTGTAATCAACTGTGGAAAGTTCGTTTATTTCGATAACTTTTTGTAAAGATGACTTTGAAATTGTTGTTAGTTGACCGCCTTTGTTTTGAGTGATTGCCAATAAAATTGCAACAACAATTATTAATACTAATGATAAAATGACTATTATTTTTGTTTGTAGTTGCAATTTTGGGAATTTAATTTTAAATTTCTTCTTAGTTTTTTCAGCAGTAATATTTTCTGCATTAGGAATTGCCTGCTCTTGTTCTGAAATGATTATTTTTTCTTTGGTTTCCATAAAACACCCTCCACATATATTTTCAAAACAGTGTTTGTAAATTTCGCGAATATCCATTTATTTACTTTATTATATCACTAGAAGCGTAAAAGGACAATAATTTTGTCGAAATTTGTTGTTTGTGCATAGAAAAAGCGTGATGACATTAAAATCATCACGCTTTTTGGCGGAGATGCAGAGATTTGAACTCTGGCGCCGGTTTGAGCCGACCTACTGCATTTCGAGTGCAGACCCTTCAACCACTTGGGTACATCTCCAGATATGTTTGAACTCCGATTTGACGGAGAAAAAACTGAGCAAATTATAAATTTTTGTTAGAAAAATGTTAGAAATGGCTAGAAAAACCGCTAGATAAGGGTGTAAAAACAAGGTTTGAACCTCGCTTAAACCCGCGTGGTTAAGCCATTTGCAGGGGTACAGTTACAGTGTAACCGAGGGGATTTCGAGTCGTTCTCGTTATGACCACTTCGATACTTCTCCAAATATAAGAGAGCGCAACCCAAAAGTTAAGCTCAACAAATGTTATTATACACCAAATAAGATACTTTGTAAATACCAAATTTAAAAAACTTTCTAAGATATATCAAACAGATTCCATGGAAATTGCATGGCATCGGGCAGGGAGGAGTATTGCCTTTTTGTGTTGTCAAAAGGAGAGTCAAAAGAAATCTTGTGCGACCAAAGTGCCACAGGGCAATTATCTTTGCCGCTTCCGTAGCGTCTGTCGCCTACAAGTGGCATCTTTCTGTGGGAAAACTGGACTCGTATTTGATGTGTTCTTCCTGTGTGCAGGAGGATTTTTACAAGGCTCATTTGCTTGCACTCATAACACACGGTATCTATAAGTTCATATTCCAAAGAGGCTTCCTTTACACCTTTGCGGAGCCTTTTTACAACGTAGCTTTTGTTTTTGGAAGAATCTTTAAAAAGCAAATCTTCTAAAACACCTTTTTCAGCTTCGGGTTTTCCGTGGATTATTGCAAGATATGTTTTTTGCATGTTGCCCTCGGACACAATTTTAGAAAGAGAGGCGGCACTCTGTTTTGTAAGAGCATATACCATGGTACCGCCGACCGCGTTATCAAGCCTATGAATAGGGTAGATGCTGTCCAAAGAAACATTTATCTCTTGTGATATAATTGTGGGCATATCGCACTTACCGTTGGTTTTTTGAGAAGACACACCAACGGGCTTTTTGCATATTATGTAATTTTGTTCGTTGTGTATTATCATATTTTCACCTGAACATTCTTGCTTGTTTGTAATATTATAAAGCTGTTTGTGTAATTTTTCAATGTTTTTTTGAATTTTTGATTGAAAATGTAAAAATCTTGTGTTACAATATTTTCATATGTAAAAATAGGTAAGAGAGGAAATATCTTAATGCGGGATTATAAAGACAAAATTTTTACAATTCCAAATATTATGTCCATGATAAGAATTGCGCTTATCCCTATAATTGTGTGGCTTTACTGCTTTAAAGATTCGTGGGTGTGGACTGCTGTTTTGCTTATAGCATCTGCGCTTACAGATATTGTAGACGGCTTTATAGCAAGGCACTTTAATATGATAAGTAATTTCGGTAAAGCCATAGACCCTGTGGCAGACAAGCTTACCCAGTTTGTTATGCTTATATGCCTTCTTACCAGATTTCCCATGATGATTCTTCCTTGTATGCTTCTTATGGCAAAGGAGATTATATCTGCCATTACTGCCATGATTGCTATACGAAGAACGGGCAAAGTAGAGGGTGCCGATTGGCACGGCAAGGTATGTACCTGCCTTATGTATGCGATGATGCTCTTGCATGTAGTGTGGTTTAATATACCTGCAATCGTGTCGAATATTTTCATTGCAGTATGTACGGCGATGCTTGTCTTATCTTTCTTTCTATACAATACACGAAATATCAAAGCGGCAAAAGAGGCTGTATAAACAGGCGGTGTGTCAAATGACACACCGTATTTTTTATGCAACAAAAAATATTTTTTGTAAATTTTTTGATAAAATACTGTTCAATTAGAAATTTTTGTAGTATAATGTTAAATGATATAATAGACTAATTGTTTTTTGTTAAGACATACGGGGTTCGACTTAAAGGGAGGCGAGCGTAATCCGATGAGACAATTTGAGATACTTTCACCTGCGGGAAGCTTGGAAACTCTCATTTGTGCCGTAAATAACGGGGCAGATGCTGTTTACATCGGCGGCAGAGAATTCAGCGCTCGCAAAAATGCTGTGAACTTTTCAAAAGAGGATATACAAGAGGCAGTAAGATATGCCCACCTTTATGATGCAAAGGTGTATGTAACAGTAAACACCCTTGTGTACGACAGTGAGTTTAAGGGGTTTTATGAATTTATAAAATTTCTCTACTCTGCAGGGGTGGATGCACTTATCATTCAGGATTTGGGTGTACTTTCTATGGTTAAGAGGTGCTTTCCTGATTTTGAGGTACATGCCAGTACGCAGATGACCATACACAATATCTCGGGTGCCCGCCTTGCAAAAGAGCTTGGCTTTAAACGTGTGGTGCTCTCGAGGGAGCTCACATTCGATGAGATTAAAAATATATCCGATAATGTGGATATAGAACTGGAGGTTTTTGTTCACGGAGCTCTTTGTATGAGTTATAGCGGTCAATGCCTTATGAGTAGTTTCATAGGCGGCAGAAGCGGCAATCGCGGCGATTGTGCACAGCCGTGCAGACTTCCGTATACACTTATGAATTCCAAAGGCAAAAATATATCCAACAAAGAAAAGTATCTTTTGAGTCTCAAGGATTTGTGCCTTATAGACGAGATGAAGACTCTCATGGAATGCGGTGTTACCTCGCTTAAAATAGAGGGGAGAATGAAGAGCGCCGAATATGTGTCTGTGGTTACATCCATATACGATAAATATAGGGACGGCTCAAAGGTAGAAGAGAGAGACCGTTCCGCGCTAAAGAGTATATTCAGCCGAAACGGATTTACCCAAGGATATTTAGAGGGCAATACGGGAAGACACATGCTCAATTACGATAAAAATAATGACGATGTGTATCAGAATATATCGCATGATGTAAAAGAGCTTGCCGCAAAGCTAAAAAGTAAAGCACACGAACCGATTGAATTTCATGCCCATGTATCTGTGTATCACGATATGCCTATGACGCTTACAGTAAGTGCCAAAGGCGAAAGTGTCACTGTAGAGGGCAGTATAAATGCCGAGCAGGCTGTAAATGCACCTCTTACAGAAGAAAGACTTACATCGCAGATTGCAAAAAGCGGCTCTACACCTTTTGTACTTTCGGGCATAAAGACAGATATAGCTCAGGGAGTAAGCCTGCCTGTAAAAGAGATAAACAACATTCGAAGAGAAGCACTTTCGCTTCTTGAGGACAAGCTTACCGCCACTTTGGATAGAAAATCAGAAATTCCGTTTAATTACGAAACACCTTACTCAAAGCCACCGAAGAAACTCACTTTAAATGCAGAGGTCAGGACTTTAGAACAGTTTGAGGCAGCCTCAAAGGCGGGTTTTGATAAGATACTTGTTCCGTACAGCTTGTATAAGGACAACAAAACTTTCATAGATGAATCAGGTCGCACCGTTGCGGTGATATTGCCTGCTGTAGCAAGGGATATACATCCTGTAGATACTCATATCATTTCGGGGGAAATATATGCTTCGAACTTTTCGCAGCTTGCACTTTGCAAGGATAGAAAGGTTAGTGCAAACCATAATATAAATGTGTTCAATAGCCATAGTGCAGAATTTGTAAAAAATCTTGGTATTGAGACAGTTTGCATTTCTCCCGAGGTTACGCAAAAGGAATTATTGTCTATGAAAACCTCTGCCGATAAGGAGATTATAGTATACGGCAGAATACCTCTTATGACAGTTCAGAATTGCATTGTAAAGTCTGCTTTGGGCTGCGGATGCAAGGATGAATACTACCTGCTAAAGGACCGAAAAGGAGTAGAGTTTCCTGTAATAACAGATAAGAATTCCTGTACAAATACCATATACAACAGCCTGCCCGTTTATATGGCGGATAAGCTTACAGACGATGTATCGGCAGATGTATCTTATATGAGATTTGTATTTACTACGGAAAGCGCGGGAGATATTTTCGATATATACCGCATGTATAAAAACAAAGAAAGACCAAGCTTTGATTTTACAAGAGGACATTATTTCCGCGGAGTTTAGAAAGGATGCATGAATTATGCACGATATAGAAGTAAAGATTAAATTTTTGGAGAATAATAAAGAGCAGAAATTGCCTTTTTATGCAACAGAGGGTTCAGCAGGGATGGACCTTACCGCGTGTATTGAGGAAGATATAGTATTAAAACCGCTCGAAAGGGTAACCGTGCCTACGGGTATTGCAATAGGGCTTCCAAGCGGCGATTATGGTGCATTTATATTTGCCCGAAGCGGTCTTGCTACTAAAAAAGGCATAACACTTTCCAACTGTGTAGGAGTGGTAGACAGTGACTACACAGGAGAAATCAAAGTAGGGCTTATAAATTTGAGCAGCGAGGAGTATACCCTCACAAAAGGAGAGAGAATAGCGCAGATGGTTATTCTGCCCGTGGCTCATGCAAAATTTGCAGTTTGCGAAGAACTGGATAAAACAGAGAGAGGCAGTGGGGGATTTGGCTCCACAGGTGCGTATTGATGAGAGAAATAATATTGGCTTCCCAGTCTCCGAGACGAAAAGAGCTTTTGGAGAACATCGGAGTTAAATTTCAGATTCTTGTAAGCGATATAGATGAATCTTTGGTTTCAAAAGAGCTTGAGCCCGGTATGTATGTGCGTGAACTTGCATTTCTTAAGGCTCTGGATATAGCAAAGCATTGTCCAAAAAATATGTTTGTAATAGGTGCAGATACCGTGGTAGTGCTTGACGGCGAGATTCTCGGCAAACCAAAAGACAGGGATGAAGCTTTCGAAATGCTCAAAAAGCTTTCGGGCAGAACACACTATGTATTCACGGGTATAAGTATAGCGGATACAAACGATATGCACACAGTATCGGAATACGAGAAAACGGCAGTTACATTCAAAGAACTTACAGAAAAGGAAATAAATTATTATATAGATAATTATAATGTGCTCGACAAAGCAGGAGCATATGCCATTCAGGAATATGCAGGTACTTTTGTAAAGAGTATAAACGGAGATTATTTTAATATAGTGGGACTTCCTGTGTGCAGACTGTGTACACTTGTTTTGGAAGAATACGGGGAGGAATTGGTATAATGGCAAAAAGAGATATAGGTATAGATTTAGGCACGGCAAACACACTTGTGTATCTTAAAAGCAAGGGCATAGTAATAAATGAGCCAAGTGTTGTTGCAATAAATAAAGATACAGGCGAGGTTGTTGCTGTAGGCACTCTTGCAAAGCAGATGCTCGGCAGAACACCCGAAAACATTGTAGCAGTCCGCCCGTTAAAAGACGGAGTAATAGCCGATTTTGATGTAACACAGGTTATGCTTAAGTATTTTATAAACAAAGCTCTTGAAAAAAGCGGATTTTCAAAACCCAGAGTTGTTATCTGCGTTCCCTCCGGAGTTACAGATGTAGAAAAAATGGCTATAGAGGAGGCAACCGTTCAGGCAGGTGCGAGAGAGGCTTATCTTATAGAGGAGCCCATGGCAGCCGCCTTTGGCTCAAGTCTTCCCGTAGAAGAAGCCACAGGAAGTATGATATGCGATATAGGGGGCGGAACAAGTGAGGTTGCTGTTATATCGCTTGGCGGAATAGTAAACAGTAAGACTCTCCGTATGGCAGGAGACACCATGAATGAAGCCATAGTAAACTATGTCCGCAGAGAGTACAATGTATTGATAGGTGAGCCTACCGCAGAAAGAGTAAAGATAGAAATAGGTTCTGTAGAGCCTCTTACCCTCGAGGAATACACCGAGGTTTGCGGCAGGGATTTATCAACAGGACTTCCCAAGTTTATAAAGATAACCTCGTATGATGTAAGAGAGGCTATAAGCGAGTGTATATCTGCCATTGTGGATGCAATTAAGCTCACTTTGGAAGATACACCGCCCGAGCTTTCTGCCGATATTATAGACAGGGGCATTGTGCTCACAGGCGGCGGTGCGCTTATACGCGGTCTTGATTCGCTTATTAAAAAGGAGACAGGCATGGATGTTATAATTGCCGATAAGCCGCTCGAGAGCGTTGTAGCAGGTGCAGGTCTTGTTATAAGCGAGATAGAAAGCTTAAGCGAAGCTCTTGCAAGGTAATTCGGAAGGGAATTTTTACGATGTATTTTTTTCAGAAAAACAAATTTAAGATACTTCTTATAGCAGTAACCGTAATTCTAGTTATATGTGTAATTGCGGGCATAACCGCAAAGAAGAAGAGCACAAGCGCGGCAAAGGGTGCTTTAGGTGACATAACTACACCTGTGCAAAGCGGTGTGTCTTCAGTGTCCAATTCTGTAAGCGGTTTTTTGGGCTACCTTACAAATATGAAAGGCTATGAGAAAGAAAACGAAAAATTAAGAGAGCGCATTGCAAGCCTTGAAGATGATTTGCGCAAGACGGAAAATCTCAAAGGGGAGAATGAGCGTCTTCGCAAAATTCTGGATTTAAAATCCAAGGAAGAAAATTATAAATATGTGGTTGCGGATGTAGCAGCATTTGAAATGGACAACTTTTCCAAGTCTTATACTATAAATAAGGGCATAAAAGACGGAATAACCCAGAACTGTGCCGTTATAACTCCGTACGGACTTGTAGGTTATGTGTCCGAAGCGGGAAGAAACTGGGCAAAGATCTCTCCCATTGTAGATGCCAGGGTTTCTGTAAGTGCTACCATTATGCGTGTTTCCAATACAGCCATAGTTCAGGGCGATATGAAGCTAATGGAAGAGGGCCTTTGCAAAATGACCTATGTTTCCAAAGAAGCAGGTATAGAGATAGGAGACTATATAGAAACATCGGGTGCGGGAGGAATAATTCCCGCAGGAATCTATATAGGCAAAGTCACAGAGGTAAGAAACGATGTAACAGGCGTTTCACAGGAAGCCATCATAAAACCCGGTGTGGACTTTTCCAATCTTAAAGAGGTTATGGTAATACTTAATTGACGGAGATTTACACATGTTTAACTATATATTGTCATATCTGACACTTGCCGTACTGTTTATTGTGCAGACTACTTTGTCTCGCTACATAGACATATTCGGTATAGCACCAAACTTAATATTTGTGTATGTTCTGTGTTACTCTATTTACAATTTTCCTGTTCGCTCTGCGGTGCTGTGCGCTGTTGCGGGACTTGTTGCAGATTTGTATTCAGGACAGTATGTGGGGCTTAATACACTTTTGTTTATGTATATAGGACTTGCAATATCAAACTTTGCAAGCACACTCATAAAGAAGCATGTTTGGACTGCAGCCGTGGGAGTACTTGTAGTTTCGCTGATGTATCATACCGTCATACTTGTGGCGGACTATGTTATGCCGGGATACGGCAGTTTTCTGTACCCGTTTGTAAGGATTGCCTTACCTACGGCGGTATATGATACGGTGGTTTCTTTTGTTATGGCACTGTGGGCGCGAAAGCTCAGCATAGATGAAATAAGGGGATTATAAAATTGAGATTCAGAGATAAAAATTTCATAATGACATTTGTAGTAACCGTTCTTCTGTGTGCTATAGTTATAAAGCTTACGGTTTTGCAGGTTGTAAACGGCTCGTACTATCTTGCCGAGTCAAAAAACAAGCTTACAAATTCCATGGAGGTTACTGCACCAAGAGGAATTATATACGACAGAAACGGCATACCGCTTATTACAAACAGGGTGGGATTTTCTGTACAGGTTGTATACGGGGAGAGTTCTCAGGACAGGCTTAATGATATACTTTTGAGTCTTGTTGATCTCCTTAATAAAAATGGTGATGAATATGTTGATTCACTTCCCATATCCTCCAAGAACTATACATTTACATACAAGGATGACAGCAAAAAAACCGCCAAGGAAAAGCGTGCAGAATTCAGAAAGAAATATGATATACCTGCCTCTGCGACGGGCAGGGAGACTCTTTTAGAACTCTCCGAACGCTACAATCTGGATAAGCGTTATTCCTACAGCGAAATCCGAAAAATAGTAGGTATGCGCTATGAGCTTGAAACCAGAGGTCTTGCTTACGGTGCACCCGTTACCGTGGCTACAGATGTAAGCATGGAGACTGTATCGGTTTTAAAGGAAAAGAGCGCATATTATTCAAATATAAATGTAATCACATCGCCGTTCAGACAGTATATGCATGGCTCTATGGGAGCGCACATACTGGGTAGAGTGGGTGTAATATATCAGGAGGAATATGAGCTTTTAAAAGACAAGAATTACGGCATGAATGACATCATAGGCAAAGACGGTCTTGAAAAGTTTCTGGAGCCTTATATAAAGGGAACAGACGGAAAGATAAATAAATCAAGAGACATAACCTCAAATACCTATGCCCCCGACGAGACTGCCGCAATACAGGGAAATGATGCAATACTCACAATAGATTTTGAACTGCAGAGGGCAGCGGAAGACGCCCTCAAGGAAACCATAGATGCCATAAAGGCAAAGGGACTCATGTCCGACGATAAGGCGGGTGCCGATGCGGGCGGCGGTGCGGTTGTGGTATTGGATGTAAAAACAGGGGAGATTCTTGCCATGGCAAGCTACCCCGATTTTTACCCTGCAACCTTTGGCGAGGATTATGACAAGCTTATACAAGACAGCGGCAAACCCATATTCAACCGTGCCATAAGCGGCACTTACCCTCCAGGCTCTGTGTTTAAGCTTGTAACGGCAATAGCAGGTCTTGAAGAAAAGGTTATAAGCACTAAGGACACTGTAGTGGACGAGGGAAAATACGAGCACTACGGACAAACCTTTAACTGCTGGATATGGACACAAAGCGGCAAAACCCACGGCGCACAGGATGTGGCAAACGCCATAGGAAATTCGTGCAACTATTATTTTTATGAAGTGGGCAAACGGCTTGGTGAAAAGAAAATATACGATTATGCAAACCTTATGGGACTTGGCAAAAAAACAGGCATAGAAATAGAGGGAGAAACTGCAGGAATTCTTGCAAACGAGAAGTACAAGCAGGAGATATTCCAGCAGATATGGTATCCCGGTGATACTCTGCAGATGGCTATAGGACAGTCGTTCAATGTGTTCACACCTCTCCAGATAGCCAATCTTACTGCTACCGTTGCAAACGGCGGCACATGCTACAGACCGCATCTTACAAAGGCTATACGCAGTTCTTTGGATTCAAGCGTAATAGAAGAGTTTAAACCCGAAGTCACAGGCAAAATAGAAATGAGCGATGAGACATACAAGGCAGTAACCTACGGAATGTATCTGGGAAGCCGCGAGGGAACATCATCTGCGGTGTTTGCAGACTTCCCCATAAATGTATGCTCCAAGACTGGCTCGGCGCAGGTAAATACAGGCAGTGCCAACGGTGTATTCGCATCATATGCACCGTATGAGAATCCGCAGATAGCCGTAGCTGTAGTTATAGAAAATGCAGGCTCGGGCTCTGCTCTTGCACCTATTGCAAGACGCATATACGAGAAGTATTTCGACATAAATCAGGTCTATGAAGATGACAAAGCAGGTAAGAAAAACACGCTTTCATAATATTTTTAAAAATATTGCAAAAAAATGTAGCCAAAAGGTAAAAAATGTGATAGAATATTTGAGTGGGAGGATATCATGCCCAAAATTGTAGTTTTTACTTCCCCAAAGGGCGGTTGCGGAGCAACCTTTGCCTGTGCGTGCATGTGCCGCGCACTTGCCCGAAAGGAGCAAAAGGTACTTGCTCTTGATATGTGCTTTGAGCGTTGCTCTCTGGATTTTGCTCTTGGTTTTCAGGATGAATATGTATATACTCTGTCCGACGTAATAGACGGAAGCTGCAACTTGTCGGAAGCTGTGTGCAGAGACGAAGTGGATTTTCTGCGTGCGGACTACGATAGTGAATTTTTCGATTATGACAAGGCACTGGGTATTATTAAAAACTCCAACTATGATTATGTACTTATAGATGCACATTCTTATGACAGGAACTGTATAGAGAGTTTAAACAGTGCGGCAGACACATTTATAGCGGTTACAGACTGCTCGGACATATCCGTTAAGCTTACCCAGAGCTTTACAGAAGATATATCAGAACATAGTAGCGTGCATGTGCTTATAAACAAAATAGTACCGTACTATATAAGAGACAATCTGCACCTTACCATAGATGATGTCATAGATAGAATCGGCCATAATCTTATCGGACTTGTGCCGTGGGATTGTATGGCGCAGTTTATCACAGGAGGTAAGTGGCACACATTAGGTGATTATCCAGGCTTAAACGAGCCGTTTTCAAATATTGCAACACGCCTTATGGGCGAAAGGAAAGCAGCATGCGATATAGAAAATCTCTTTAAAACCGCGACAACATACAAATACTTAACGAAGGGACGGAAATGAAATGAACATTGCACTTATTGCTCATGACAAGAAAAAAGAACTTATGGTACAGTTTTGCATTGCCTATAAGGGTATTTTTGCCAAACATCATTTGGTTGCCACAGGAACTACAGGCGCATTTATAACCGATGCCACAGGTCTTGAGGTTCATAAATTTCTTTCCGGCTCACAGGGTGGAGACCAGCAGATTGCAGCAAGGATTGCCTATAACGAAATAGACCTTGTACTGTTTTTCAGAGACCCGCTTACAGCAGAGAATTACGAGCCCGATGTACTCAATGTGCTTCGCCTTTGCGATATACACAACATCCCCGTAGCAACAAATGTTGCCACAGCGGAGGTGCTTGTATTAGGTCTCGACGGCGGTTATCTCGATTGGAGAGACATAGTAAATCCCAAACCCAAAAAGGACTAATACATTTTACTTACGGAGGTGCTTTCTTTGAAAAAGGTAGCAGTTATAATGGGCAGCGACAGTGATTTGCCCATAGTTGAAAAAGCAATAGACACTCTTAAAGAGTTTGAAATACCGTTTGAGGTGCATGTGTATTCTGCACATCGCACTCCTTCGGAAACCAAGGATTTTGTATCCTCTGCCGAGGAGAACGGCTTTGGTGTTATTATAGCGGCAGCAGGTATGGCGGCACACCTTGCAGGTGCGGTTGCGGCAAATACTGTTTTGCCTGTTATAGGCATACCTGTAAGCGCCAAGAAGCTCGACGGACTCGACGCGCTTCTTTCTACCGTACAGATGCCCTCGGGAATTCCTGTGGCAACTGTAGCAATAGACGGTGCAAAAAATGCAGCTATTCTTGCAGCACAGATAATAGCTCTGTCCGACAAAACCCTTTCCGATAAGCTCAAGGCGGACAGACAGAAAGCTTCCCTTAATGTTTTGGAAAAAAACAAGAAGATAGAGGGGCTTTACAACGCATAATTATTGCAATAAGCGGAATATGGTTCCGCTTATTTGTATTTTTATTTAGTATATTCTTTGGCGGAAAATATGCCACATTATGAAAGGAACGGCGATGTTTATGACAAAAATTCATGAAGAATGTGGAGTTTTTGGTATTATAAGTCCACAAAAGAGCCATGTTGCAGCAAGCACCTATTACGGACTTTTTGCACTTCAGCACAGAGGACAGGAAAGCTGTGGAATAGTGGTAAATGACGACGGTGTTTTTAAATATCACAGAGACGAGGGCATAGTAAACGACGTCTTTACCCATGAGGTTATGGACAAGCTCGGCATGGGCAATATGGCACTCGGTCATGTTCGTTACGGCACCTCGGACACAAAGGGAAGAGCAAATGCCCAGCCTATGGTTGTAAACCATATAAAAGGTCACACAGCACTTGCCTTTAACGGCAGTATTATAAACTACGATGAGCTCCGCAAGGAACTGGAGCTTAGCGGTGCTATATTCCATACAAACAGCGACATAGAGGTTATAGCTTACGAAGTTATAAAGCATCGCCTTACAGAGTCCTCGCTTGAAAAGGCTCTCGAAAAAGCAATGGACAAAATAAAGGGTGCATATTCCATTGTTATGATGTCTCCCACAAAGCTTATTGCCGCAAGGGATAAGCACGGATTCAGACCGCTTTGCTTCGGACAGACCGCTGACGGCTCTTATGTTGTAGCTTCGGAAAGCTGTGCTCTGGATTCCGTAAGTGCTGCTCTTATACGCGAGCTTGAGCCCGGCGAAATCGTTGTCTTTGACAAAGATGGTGTAAGAGAAAACAAAACACATTGCAACAAATGCGACAAAGCACTTTGTATATTTGAATACATCTACTTTGCAAGACCCGATTCCGTTATAGAGGGCAAGAGCGTTCATAAGGCAAAATTAAACGCAGGTAAATATCTTGCCAAGGAACATCCTGTAGAGGCGGATGTTGTAATAGGTGTTCCCGATTCGGGACTCGATGCCGCCATGGGCTACGCCAGAGAATCGGGCATACCGTACGGCATAGGCTTTGTCAAGAATAAATATATAGGCAGAACATTCATTGTTCCGGGACAGGATGTCCGTGAAGACAAGGTTAAAATAAAGTTAAATGTAATAGCAGATACCGTAAAGGATAAAAGGGTTGTGCTTGTAGATGACTCTATAGTAAGAGGAACAACAAGCGCCATAATAGTAAGACTTCTTCGTGAGGCAGGCGCAAAGGAAGTTCACCTGCGTTCATCTGCACCTGCATTTATGAATCCCTGTTACTACGGTACGGATATCGCATCAAGAGATGTTCTTATAGCATGCAATTACACTCATAGCGAAATGGAAAAGATAATCGGTGTAGATTCTCTTGGATTCCTTAGTGTAGACAGTCTTTGCAAGCTCATAGATGTTCCCGATAAATGCGGATACTGCGATGCTTGCTTTACAAACAATTATCCCACAGAAGTTCCGCCCGAGAGGGAAGAGCGTAAATATAACAAAAAACTTTCAGAGAAAGAGGTTGAATAAATTGAAAAGTTACAGTGACAGTTACAAAGCAGCCGGAGTTGATATCACAGCAGGATATCGCGCGGTAGAACTTATGAAAAAGCATATCGCTACAACCATGACCAAGGGCTCTATGTCCGATATAGGCGGTTTCGGCGGTCTTTTCGAGCTTGATATGACAGGTATCACAAAGCCTGTTCTTGTAAGCGGTACAGACGGCGTAGGCACAAAACTCAAGCTCGCCTTTATAATGGATAAGCACGATACAGTAGGTATAGACTGTGTGGCAATGTGTGTAAACGATATCATATGTTGCGGAGCAAAGCCACTTTTCTTCCTCGATTATATCGCTTGCGGAAAGAATGTTCCCGAAAGAATTGCCGATATAGTTAAGGGTATTGCCGATGGCTGTGTGCAGTCTGGTGCGGCTCTTATAGGCGGTGAGACGGCAGAAATGCCCGGTTTCTATCCCGAGGATGAATACGACCTTGCAGGCTTCTCTGTAGGTATTGTAGATAAAGACAAGGTACTCGACAACAAGACCATAAAGGAAGGCGATGTTATAATAGCGCTTCCCTCAAGCGGTGTACATTCCAACGGATTCTCGCTTGTTCGTAAGGTGTTCGATGTAGAGAATGCCGATATCAAGACCCCCGTGGCAGAGCTTGGCGGAAAGTCTGTTGGCGAAACTCTTCTTACACCCACAAAGATATATGTTAAACCCATGTGTGCGCTTTTTGAAGAAGTTACCGTTAAGGCGGTATCCCACATCACAGGCGGCGGTTTCTACGAGAATATTCCCAGAAGTATCCCCGAGGGCTTTACTGCCAAGATAAATAAGAGTGCGGTTAAGATTCTCCCCATATTCGACCTTATCATGAAAAAGGGAGGTATTCCCGAGAGAGATATGTTCAATACCTTCAACATGGGCGTAGGCATGAGCATAGTAGTAGATAAAAACGATGCCGAAAAGGCACTTTCCGTTCTCAAGGCAAACGGTGAGGATGCATACATAATCGGAGAAATCGTAGAGGGTGAGGAGAGCGTAGTATTATGCTAAAGGCTAAGGTTTGTGTCCTTGTGTCCGGAGGCGGTACCAATCTCCAGGCAATAATAGATGCGGCTGGCTCCGGCATAATATCCTCTGCGGAAATTTCGGCGGTAATAGCCTCAAACCCGAGCGCCTATGCTCTGGAAAGGGCAAAGATGAGCGGTATCCCCGCAGAAGTAGTTTATAAGAAAGAAATGCCCTCGCAGGAGGCATTTGAACAAAAGCTTATAGAGACCATAGAACACTACGGGGCTGACATAATAGTTCTTGCAGGCTTTATGTGCATACTTTCGGAGAATTTCACCAAGAGATATCCCGAAAGAATAATAAATGTACACCCCTCGCTCATACCTTCTTTTTGCGGCAAGGGCTTCTACGGTCTTAAGGTGCACGAAGCGGCGCTCCAATATGGTGTTAAGGTAACAGGTGCTACAGTTCACTTTGTAAACGAAATTCCCGACGGCGGCAGAATAATAATGCAAAAAGCTGTTGCCATAGAGGATGGAGACACTCCCGAAATACTTCAGAGGAGAGTAATGGAAGAGGCAGAGTGGATTATACTCCCCGAATCTGTGGAAAAAGTGGCAAAAGAAATTATTGATAGGAGATAAAATCATGAATGTATACGAAACAAACAGTATCGGTTCACTTGTTAAGGACAATTCATATGTAGGCAGAGGCATTGTTATCGGCAAAAGTGCCGATGGCGAAAATGCGGTTTTTGCTTATTTCATCATGGGCAGAAGTGAAAACAGCCGCAACAGAATATTTAAAATAGAGGGTGAGGACGTTACCATATATCCTTTCGATGCTTCCAAGGTAGAAGACCCCTCGCTTATTATCTACTCTCCCGTTCGTAAGATAGGAGACAGTATCATAGTAACAAACGGTGACCAGACCGATACGGTATACGATTTTATAAAGGACGGCAAAACTTTCGAGGAGGCTCTGGAAACCAGAGAATTTGAACCCGACTCTCCCAACTGGACACCCAGAATAAGCGGTATATTAAACTTTTCAAAAAGCGATTTTTCGTACAAGATGAGTATATTAAAAAGTGCCGACGCCAAGGGCAGCGAGTGCAACAGATACACATTCTCCTATAAGGCACTTAAGGGACTTGGACATTTTATCCATACATACAACTGCGACGGAAATCCCATACCCACCTTTACAGGCGAGCCTGAAAGGGTAGAGATACCAAACGATATCGATGCATTTACAAACGATATATGGCAGAACTTAAATGAAGATAACAAAATATCTCTTTATGTAAGATATGTAAACCTTAAGGACGGCAAGACCGATTACAGAATGATAAACAAAAATCAAAAGTGAGGAGCAGACCCCATGAAGGAATTTGAGTTAAAATACGGATGCAATCCAAATCAGAAACCGTCTAAGATTTTTATGTCAAATAGCGAAGACCTTCCTATCGAAATATTAAACGGAAGACCGGGTTATATCAATTTCCTCGATGCTTTCAACAGCTGGCAGCTTGTTAAGGAAATTAAGGAAGCACTCGGTATGTGTGCGGCTACATCCTTTAAGCATGTAAGTCCCACATCTGCGGCAGTTGGAATCAAGATGGACGAGAAGTTAAAGAAAGCATGCTTTGTAGATGATATGCCCGGAATTGACGAGTCCCCCCTTGCTACCGCATATGCAAGAGCAAGAGGAACAGACAGAATGTCCTCATTCGGCGATTGGATTGCACTTTCCGACAAGTGCGATGTAATGACAGCAAAACTCATTGCCCGTGAGGTTTCCGATGGTGTTATAGCACCCGATTATGAGCCTGAGGCACTTGAGATACTTAAAAATAAGAAAAAGGGCGCTTACAATGTTGTTAAGATAGACCCAAGTTATGTTCCCGAGGAGATAGAGCACAAGGATGTGTTCGGCATCACCTTCCAGCAGGGAAGAAACAACTACAAGATAGATGAAACCATCCTTACAAATCTTGTTACAGACAATAAAGAGTTCCCCGACGATGCAAAAAGAGACCTTATAATAGCCCTTATCACCTTAAAGTATACCCAGTCCAACTCTGTATGCTATGCAAAGGACGGTCAGGCAATAGGTGTAGGCGCAGGTCAGCAGTCCAGAATTCATTGTACAAGACTTGCAGGAAGCAAAGCGGACAACTGGCATCTCCGCCAGAGCGATAAGGTGCTTAATCTTCCTTTCCTTGATACTGTTAAAAGACCCGACAGAGATAACGCAATAGATGTGTACATATCCGACGAAAGCGAAGATTTGCTTAAAGACGGCGAGTGGCAGAAGCTCTTTAAGACAAAACCCGAAGAGTTTACCAGAGAAGAAAAGAGAGCATATCTTGATACAATAAAGGGCGTAGCATTAGGCTCCGATGCATTCTTCCCGTTTGGCGACAATATCATAAGAGCGGCAAAAAGCGGTGTAAGCTATGTTGCACAGCCGGGCGGCTCCATTCGCGATGATAATGTTATAGAGGAATGTAACAAGAGAGGCATAGCAATGGCTATGACAGGAATGAGACTTTTCCATCACTAAAATTCAAATTTTCAATAGTGCGAGGTAACATATGAATATTATGGTTGTAGGCGGTGGCGGAAGAGAGCACGCCATCATAAAGAAGATTAAAGAAAACCCCAAGGCAGAGACAATATATGCACTTCCAGGTAACGGCGGCATAGCCGCAGATGCCAAGTGTGTAGATATCGGCGCAAAGGATATAGATGCTATAGTTAAATTTGCTGTAGAGAACAATATCGATTTTGCGGTGGTAGCACCCGATGACCCGCTTGTATTAGGTGCAGTAGATGCATTAAATGCGGCAGGTATAAAGTGCTTCGGTCCAAAGGCAAATGCTGCTATCATAGAGGGAAGCAAGGTATTTTCCAAAAACCTTATGAAAAAATACGGTATTCCTACCGCAGAATACGAAGTATTTTCCGATATGGAAAGTGCCCTTTCGTATCTTGATACAGCATCCATACCTGTTGTTGTAAAGGCAGACGGGCTTGCACTCGGCAAGGGTGTAATAATAGCAACTACCAGAGAAGAAGCCAAGGATGCGGTTAAATCCATGATGCTCGACAAGGTATTCGGAGAAAGCGGAAGTAATGTTGTAATAGAGGAATTCTTAACAGGACCCGAGGTCTCTGTATTAAGCTTTACCGACGGTAAGACAATGGTTCCCATGGTTTCCTCCATGGACCATAAGAGAGCCAAGGACAACGATGAGGGTTTAAACACAGGCGGTATGGGTACGATTGCCCCCAATCCCTATTATACCGATGAGGTTGCCAAAGAGTGTATGGAAAAGATATTTATTCCCACAATGGAGGCAATGAACAGCGAGGGCAGAACCTTTGCAGGATGTCTCTACTTTGGACTCATGCTTACTCCCAAGGGACCCAAGGTTATAGAATACAACTGCCGTTTCGGCGACCCCGAGACACAGGTTGTGCTTCCTCTTCTTAAGAGCGACCTTCTCGATATTATGATGTCTGTTGCAGACGGCACGCTTTCGGATACGGATGTAGTGTTTAAAGATGAGAGTGCCTGCTGCGTAGTTATGTCATCTGACGGTTATCCGGGTAAGTATGAAACGGGCTTCAAGATAGATATGCCCAAGGATAAGAATATATATGTAGCAGGAGCCAAGATAAAGGACGGAACTCTTGTAACAGCAGGAGGCAGAGTTCTCGGTGTTACCGAAACGGCTCCCACACTTAAAGCGGCTATAGACAAAGCATACGAGACTGTAAAAATGGTAAGCTTTGATAACGCATACTACCGCAAAGACATAGGCAAAAGAGCATTGGAGGGTATTAAATAAATGGTTTACAGAGTATATGTAGAAAAGAAAAAAGCTCTTGCTCACGAAGCTGCCTCATTAAAGGGCGATATCAAGAATTTCTTAAGCATAAGCGGTATAGAAGATGTAAGAATTATAAACCGTTATGATGTGGAAAATATTACAAAAGAGCTTTTTGATTATTGTAAAAACACTGTTTTCTCCGAGCCTCAGCTCGATGACGTGTATGACAGTATAGATGCACAGGACGGAGAAACTGTATTTGCTGTTGAGTTTCTTCCCGGTCAGTTCGACCAGAGAGCAAATTCCGCTTCGGAATGTATTCAGCTTATATCTCAGGGTGAAAGACCCCTTGTTAAAACCGCAAAGGTATATGTATTAAAGGGAAGTTTTACAGATGATGAGATAGAAGAAATAAAAAAATATGTTATAAACCCCGTAGAATCAAGAGAAGCATCACTTAATGAATATGATACTCTTGTAATGAAGTACGAGGTGCCCTCCGAGGTTAAAATCCTCGATGGCTTTATGGATTTGGACAGAGACAGTCTCAAAGACTTTCTTAACGAAAACGGACTTGCAATGGATATAGATGACCTTGCATTCTGTCAGCAGTACTTTATTTCGGAAAAGCGTGACCCCACCATTACCGAAATCAAGATGATAGATACCTACTGGTCCGACCATTGCCGACACACAACATTTCTTACCACTATCGATTCTGTTAAGATAGACGATGAGAATGTAAAGGCAGCATATGATGAGTACATCGCCGTAAGAGACACTTTAAAGAGAACAAAGCCCATAAACCTTATGGATATGGCTACTCTTGCGGTTAAGCATCTTCGTGCAAACGGCAAGCTTGATAAACTTGACGAATCCGAGGAAATAAACGCATGTACCGTTAAGATAGATGTGGAAATGGACGGCAAAAAGGAAAAGTGGCTTCTTCTCTTTAAGAACGAAACCCACAACCATCCCACAGAAATCGAGCCTTTCGGCGGTGCGGCTACCTGTATAGGCGGTGCAATCCGGGACCCGCTTTCGGGCCGTTCATATGTATATGCCGCTATGCGTGTAACAGGTGCGGCAGACCCCACAAAGCCCGTATCGGAGACTATGGAGGGCAAGCTTCCTCAGCGTAAGATAGTTACAACTGCGGCAAACGGTTATTCTTCTTACGGTAATCAGATAGGTCTTGCTACAGGCATGGTAGATGAGATATATCACGATGGCTATGTGGCAAAAAGAATGGAAATCGGTGCGGTTATAGCTGCGGCACCCGCAGAAAATGTGCGCCGTGAAAGACCCGAAGCAGGAGATATTATAATCCTTCTCGGCGGAAAAACAGGCAGAGATGGTTGCGGCGGTGCTACAGGCTCTTCCAAATCTCACACATTGGAATCTCTCGAAAGCTGCGGTGCAGAAGTACAGAAAGGTAATGCTCCCGAAGAAAGAAAGCTTCAGAGACTTTTCAGAAATCCTGTAGCTTCCAAGCTTATAAAGCGCTGCAATGACTTTGGTGCAGGCGGTGTGTCTGTTGCCATAGGTGAGCTTGCAGACGGACTTGTGGTAGACCTTAATGCCGTACCCAAAAAGTACGAGGGTCTCGACGGTACAGAGCTTGCAATATCCGAATCTCAGGAGAGAATGGCTGTTGTTGTAGAAGCCAAGGATGCCGATAAATTCATAGAGCTTGCCAAGGGCGAGAACTTAGAGGCTACCAAGGTGGCTGTAGTTCAGGAAACACCTTATTTTGTAATGAACTGGAACGGAAAGAAGATTGTAAACCTTTCCAGAGAATTCTTAAATTCCAACGGTGCACAGAAGCATATAGATGTAGAGGTAACAAAAGGCGAGGACTTTGCAAAGACTGTGGACGGCAATTTTGCCGATAATTTCAGACTTCTTGCAGGCGACCTCAATGTTTGCTCAAAGAGGGGCTTAAGCGAGCGTTTTGACTCCACCATAGGCAAGGGTACTGTTCTTATGCCCTTTGGCGGTAAGCATCAGAAGACCCCCATACAGGCTATGGTAAACAAAATCTCCTCTGAGGACAAGCATACAGATGATTGCTCTGTAATGTCATGGGGATACAATCCCTTTATTACAGAAAAGAGTCCCTACCATGGTGCATACCTTGCAGTAGTGGAATCGGTATGTAAGCTTGTTGCAACGGGTGCTTCCTTTGAAGATGTGTATCTTACATTCCAGGAGTATTTCGAAAAGCCAAAGACCGACCCGAAGAGATGGGGCAAGCCCATGGCGGCTATTCTCGGAGCTTTCAAGGCACAGATGGAGCTTGAAATTGGCTCAATCGGCGGTAAGGATTCCATGAGCGGTTCGTTTGAAAATATAGATGTACCGCCCACACTTGTGTCCTTTGCTGTTACATGCGACAAGATACCCAATATCGTGTCCAATGAATTCAAAAAAGCAGGCAATAAGCTCTATCTTATTAAACCCGAGTATAATAAGCTTC
The DNA here is from genome assembly GCA_045646525.1 of Clostridia bacterium. Classification (GTDB taxonomy): domain Bacteria; phylum Bacillota; class Clostridia; order UMGS1810; family UMGS1810; genus RGIG8748. Next base: position 40,464 of record JAZRKX010000038.1, read on the forward strand.
TTCCCGATACAGCATCTTTAAAGTCTGTATTTAATAAGGTTACTTCTCTTGCAAGAGAGGGCAAGGCACAATCCATATACACCATAACATATGGCGGTATTGCCGAGGCGGTACTTAAGATGGCTATGGGTAACGGATTTGGTTTCGAGTTCTCCGAAGAGGTTTCGCTTAATGAAATATTTGCATACAACTATGGTGCATTTGTTGTGGAATCAGCAGAGGAAATCGACGGAGCACTCTGTGTAGGTACTGTTACCGATAAGGTTTCATTTAAGTACGGCTCACAAGAGGTTTGTGCAAACGAAATAAACAAAATCTATGAGGATAAGCTCGAAAAGGTATATAAGTGCAATATAGCTTCCGATGAAAAGGAAGTGGAAGCATTTAACTACATGGCACAGGAGAGAAAGAGCCCCGCTATAAAGACTGCAAAGCCAAGAGTGCTTATACCCGTATTCCCCGGTACAAACTGTGAATATGATTCTGCAGGTGCTATGAATGATGCAGGTGCAGAGAGTGAGATATTTGTTATAAACAACTTAAGTGCTTCTGCAATATCTGACTCTGTAAAGAAATTTGCAGAGGGCATAAGAAACTCTCAGGTAATCTTTATCCCCGGCGGTTTCTCGGGCGGCGATGAGCCCGAAGGCTCTGCAAAGCTTATAACAGCATTCTTCAGAAATGATGAAATCAAAGAAGCTGTAACAGACCTTCTCGAAAACCGCGACGGTCTTATGTGCGGTATCTGCAACGGTTTCCAGGCACTTATTAAGCTGGGACTTGTTCCATACGGTAAGATTATCGACACAGACGAAAACTGTCCTACACTTACATTCAACACCATAGGACGCCATCAGTCCAAGATTGTAAGAACAAGGATTGCATCCAACAAATCCCCCTGGCTTGCAAATACAAAGCCCGGCGAGGTTTACAATGTGCCGATATCTCACGGTGAGGGCAGATTCCTTGCATCAGAAGAGCTTATAAGAGAGCTTGCCGCAAACGGTCAAATAGTAACTCAGTATGCCGACTTAAGCGGAAATCCGACCTACGACATACAGTACAATCCCAATGGCTCTGTACTCGCAGTAGAGGGTATCACATCACCCGATGGCAGAGTACTCGGTAAGATGGGTCATACCGAAAGATATACCAGTGGACTTTACAAGAATGTAGAGGGTAATTACGATATGGGCATATTTGATGCTTGTGTTAAGTATTTTAAGTAAAATAAAGATGGACTGCAAACGCATGGTTTGCAGTCCATTAATTTTATTAAAAAAGGATATTCAAGTTATTTATTTGATTGACAAAATAATGTGTTTGTGATAAAATATTTCATGTGCTAATTTATATATGCGGATGTGGCGGAATTGGCAGACGCGCCAGATTTAGGTTCTGGTATCTCCGATGTGCAGGTTCGATTCCTGTCATCCGCACCAAAAAGACGGTTTTTTGAAACCGTCTTTTTCTTTGCTTAAATCACCATAATACCGCTATTTTACTGCGTTTGCTGACTTTGGTAATTTGCATTAAGAATTGTTTGAAATTATCAAAATCAAGCTCATTGGCAACACTTAGGCAACAACATCTTTTATCATATATAAATACTTTACAAAAAACATAATTTATGTTATTCTAACACAAGATAAAACAATAAATTTTCTAGGAGCAAGCTATGAAAAAGTTTATTTCATGGAATGTAAACGGTCTTCGTGCTGTTTGCGGTAAAAATTTTTATGAAGTATTTTCTACTCTTGATGCAGACATATTCTGCGTACAAGAGACCAAACTTCAAGCGGGTCAGATAGACCTTGAAACAGAGGGCTACTTTCAATACTGGAACTATGCCGAAAAGAAAGGCTACTCGGGAACAGCTGTATTTACAAAAGAGGAGCCGATGAGTGTATCTTACGGCATTGGCATAGAGGAGCATGACAAAGAGGGCAGGGTAATAACCCTTGAATTTGACACCTTCTATTTTGTGTGCGTATATACCCCCAACTCCCAGAACGAACTAAAAAGGCTCGATTACCGCATGGTGTGGGAGGATGCTTTCCGGGATTATCTTTTGAATTTAAAGGAAAAGAAATCCGTAATAATGTGCGGTGACCTCAATGTTGCGGCAGAGGAAATAGACCTTAAAAACCCCAAGACCAACAGGCACAATGCAGGCTTTACTGATGAGGAAAGGGGCAAATTCCGTGAGCTTAAATCAAGCGGTTTTACAGATACTTTCCGATTTTTCTATCCCGATGTTGCCGATATATATTCATGGTGGTCATATCGTTTCAGCGCAAGACAAAAGAATGCAGGGTGGCGTATAGACTATTTCATAGCATCCGATGATTTAAACCCGAAACTTGCAGATGCCAAAATTCATACCGATATCATGGGCTCCGACCATTGCCCCGTAGAACTTACCATAGAAATTTAAGGATTTTACTAATGAAACATATTATATTCTTTATAAAACACAATGTAGTTATGTGCATCGCTCTTGTTGCGGCAGTTATCACCTGTATTTTTGTTCCGCCCGATGCACAGTACATAGAGTATTTCGACTTTAAAACGCTTTCTTGTCTTTTTTGTGTATTGGCGGTGGTTTGCGCTTTTAAAAACATAAACTTCTTTTATATTTTAGCCAAAAGCATTGTCAGAGCTTTTAAGTCCACAAGGTATGCTGTAATGACGCTTGTGTATATAACCTTTATAGGCTCTATGCTCATCGCAAACGATATGGCGCTTCTTACATTTCTTCCTCTGGGATACTTTGTGCTTACATCCACAGGAAACCGCAGGTACATGGCTTTTACGTTTATAATGCAAAATATATCTGCAAATCTGGGCGGTATGCTTACACCGTTTGGCAATCCGCAGAATTTGTATCTGTATACCAAGTTCGAAATACCAAACGGCGAATTTATGTCGATTATGATGCTTCCGTTTGTGATTTCTATAGTCCTTATTACTTTGTGTTGTTTCTTTGTTGAGAACAAGCCGCTTGAAATAGAAGAAGATATCATAAGACTTCCGCTTTGGCGCACTGTGATATATTCGCTTCTCTTTGTACTTTCCATAGCCATAGTATTCAGAACAATACCTTACTATATAGGGCTATTTCTCATACCTGCGGTGCTCATTTTCATGGACAGGCACGCTCTCAGGATGGTGGATTATCCGCTTTTATTTACCTTTGTGTTCTTCTTTGTGTTCTCGGGCAATCTGGCAAGGCTTGAGCCTGTAGAAAAACTGTTTTCCTATCTTATGGACAAGAGCACTCTGATATTTGGTACGCTTTCGTGTCAGTTTATAAGCAATGTTCCGTCTGCTATACTGCTGTCGCAGTTTACACAGAATTACCCCGATTTGTTAATCGGAGTAAACATAGGCGGTGTCGGTACTCTTATTTCATCCTTGGCAAGCCTTATAACTTTTAGGGAATACACATTGCATAACCCTGATAAAGCACTTAGTTATATAGGCAAATTTTCCGCATACAATTTTGCATTTCTTGCAATACTCTTAATTTCGATGATTGTTTTAAGATAACAAAAAATAAAACCCACAACCTTGGTTGTGGGTTTTGATATACGATAAACAAATTATCTCTTGGAAAACTGGGGTGCTCTTCTTGCAGCCTTTAAGCCGTACTTCTTTCTTTCCTTCATTCTGGGGTCTCTTGTTAAGAAACCTTCAGCCTTAAGGTTAGCTCTGTAAGCTTCGTCAACAGTGAGGAGGGCTCTGGAAAGACCGTGTCTTATAGCACCGGCCTGACCTGTGAAGCCGCCACCTGTAACCTTGGCAATTACATCGAACTTACCTAAGGTGTCGGTAGCTACGAGGGGCTGTCTTACAACAACCTTGAGTGTTTCCAAACCAAAGTAATCGTCTATGTCTCTATCGTTTATAGTAATTTTTCCGGTTCCGGGAACTATTCTTACTCTTGCAACAGAGCTTTTTCTTCTTCCTGTACCATATAACTCGTTTGCCATTTTTAGTATCCTCCTTATTTAATAATACCTGTGTAAACTTCAGGATTCTGTGCTGCATGCTCGTGCTCTGCACCTGCATATACTCTAAGTCTTGTAAGAGCCTTTGCACCTATAGTGTTGTGGGGGAGCATACCTTTAACAGCAAGTGTAACAGCCTTTTCGGGCTTTTCTGCCATGAGAGTCTTATACTTGATTTCCTTAAGACCGCCTACATAGCCTGTGTGGTATCTGTAGTATTTCTGCTCAAGCTTGTTGCCTGTGAGAACAGCCTTGTCTGCGTTTAAGATTATCACGAAATCACCGCAGTCAACATTGGGTGTAAATGTAGGCTTAATTTTACCTCTTAAGATAGAAGCAGCAGCGCTTGCTATTCTACCGAGACTTTTGCCTTCAGCATCAATAATGTACCATTTTCTTTCTACTTCAGCCGGTTTAGCCATAAATGTACTCATTAGATTAACCTCCGTGTTTATTTATTCAACATTTGGTATTGTAATATATTTTTGCCAAGATGTCAACACTTTTTGCTTAAAAATTTAATTTATAAAATCAAATCTCTGTTTTTCTCGTTATATCTCTCTCAATCTCTCTCAATCTCGCAACTCAATTTAATTTATGTTTGATATGAAAAGGGCAAAAAAGAGAGAAAACAGGCGAAAACGGATAAAATCACCTAAAAAAGCGCAAAAAAAATAGCTGCCTCTGGCAGCTGCTTTTTTTTCCTTATAAAAAGGAGGGAAAATGAAAAAAGTTTTGTGGTATGGGTATATGTTACCATTTTTCCCATAAAATTTCAACCCTATTTTTTGACGAAAATGTCATTTTTTGGGACATGTTTTTGTGCAAATTCTCTAATTAAGATATAACTTCATCCGAAAAAGAGAGTTTTTCGAGTTTTTTCTTTATTCTTTGCAGGGCGTTGTCTATGGATTTTTCGCTTTTTCCAAGCTCTTTTGCGATATCCACATAGCTTTTCCCCTGTGCATACCTCTTTAATACATCTGTCTCGTACCTGCTGAGGCAGTTTTTGAGCTGACTTTCTATTATTTTCAGCCTTTCTTTGTTTATCATAATTTCCTCGGGGTCGGGATGCTGTATCTCCAAAAGTGATTCTATCATAGTGTTTTCATTCTCGTCATCGGCACTTTTGTTGAGCGATATATATGAATTTAGGGGAAGGTGCTTAAGCCTTGTTGCAGTTTTTATCGCAGTTATTATCTGCCTTGTTATGCACAGGTCTGCAAACGAGCGAAAGGACGAACCGCCGCTTGAATTATAGTCTTTTATAGCCTTGTACAGACCTATCATACCCTCCTGGACAATATCGGATTTTTCTGCACCTATAAGAAAGTATGTGCGCGATTTTGATTTTACAAAATTCTTGTATTTGTTAAGAAGAAATTCCACAGCCTCCATGTTGCCGTCTTGAGCTAGCTGAAGTACTGCATTTTCTTCCATATTTTTTAAGTCTAATGCTTTCATTATATATCACCACCGAGTGTATTAATTTTATATGATATTTGCCTTTTTGTCAAGACAAGCAGTTCTATTTAAAGGTGAGGACAAATATACTTTACCGAGGTGATGATTTTGGATGCCATAAGCGATATTTTTCCCTATCTTCACTCGGATATTGCAAGAAGTCTAGGAGCATACAAAAGCTTTGGCGACGTTACCGAAATAAGAGTTGCGCTTAATAAACCCGTAATAGTGAGCCAAAGAGGGAGTGCGCATTTTCTTCGGGATATGTCGGGAAAGGCGGTAATATCGGACAAAGCCTCTTTTATGTACACGGTAAACAAGCTTTCGGGCGGAAGCCTGTACAGCATTTCGGAAAATTTAAAAAAAGGCTTTGTTACTATAGAGGGCGGTCATAGAGTGGGGATTTGCGGAAGTGCAGTAATGACGGGGTCAGCCATAGAAAACATAAAAGACATTTCGGCACTTTGCTTTAGAATCTGCAGAGAAATAAAGGGATGTGCCAATGATATATACAGGGATATATGCAGGGAGAAATCCTTTCCGAGCTGTATTATCGCATCACCGCCAGGCTATGGCAAAACCACTGTACTAAGAGACCTTTGCAGGCTTATTGCCACGGGAAGCGCTACAAATGCGCCTCGTAAGGTAGGTATTGCAGACGAGCGCTGCGAAATAGCCGCCATGTACGGCGGTGTATCAAATTTTGAGCTTGGCGACTATTCTTTTGTGTGCAGCGGCTATCCCAAAACCGAAGCAATGCTTCTCATGCTTCGCAGCATGAGTCCCGATGTTATAGTAACCGACGAAATAGGTGCCGACGAAGAGCTTCTCGCCGTACAACAGCTGAAAAAGTGCGGTGTGAGCGTAATTGCAAGCGTACATGCATTTGATTTGGAAGATATCATATCCCGTTTCGGAAATAACATAAAAAGCTTTGAATGTCTATTTTTCATACAAAACAAAATGACAGGCCACACGTTGTACAGGAGGTGCAAGGGTGATTATTAAACTTGCGGGAATGATAACTGTAATGCTTTCATCTGCTCTTACAGGATTTTATTTTGCCGATTCCATGGTGCAAAGGGAGAGGGAGCTATGCAATCTTTCCGATGCTATAAACCTTATGATAGGCGAGATAGGGTACAGCCATCTTTGTATAAAGGATATCTTTTTTAAGGTATCGTCTCTTGTAAAGGGCGAAGCGGCAGAGCTTTTCAGGCTTATATGCACATCGCTCGAAAGGGGCGAGACGGCAGCGGCTGCATGGGAGAGCGCAGTAGAGAGCGCATCGGGGATAATGTCTCTTAAAAATACCGATTGCGAAATTCTTATAAAAAGCGGATATCTATTTGAGGCATACGGTCTTGATGAGCAGATATCCAACCTTGAAGCGTTAAAGAGCCGCATAGAAAATCTTGCCAGCGATGCCGGGCAGTATAAAAAGAAGAACAGCAGAATAGTAAAAATGCTTGGTATCTACGGGGGAATTCTCCTTTGTATAATAGTTTTTTAGGAGCGGATTATGGGAACGGAACTTATATTTCAGATAGCGGCAATAGGTATAATAGTATCTGTGCTTTGCAGACTTCTTGTGCAGTCGGGCAGAGATGAACAGGCATTTATGCTCTCTATTGTCGGACTTGTGGTGGTAATGCTTATGGTGGTAAATGAGGTCAGTACCTTGTTTGAAACCGTTAAGAAGCTGTTCGATATATGATATTTAAAATAGTTGTTTTTGCTATAGCTGTCTGCCTTGTTGCCGTAATCCTCAAGGAGAATTTCAAGTCGGGCGCAGTTGTGCTTACTGTGTGCGGATGCCTTGCACTGTTTTTGTTTTTTGCGCAGGTTTTCGCCTCTGTAAAGGACAGCCTGGACATTCTGGACGAAGTAAGCGGTATAAATGCCGATGCAGTGTCCATTATTTTCAAAACACTCATGGTGGCATATCTTACAAGCTTTGGAAGTGACATATGCACCGACGCGGGTGAAAAGGCAATAGCCAATGCACTTGAAACCGCAGGCAAGGCAATAATGTTATCTATGGCGCTCCCTATGCTTGTGGGGATTTTTAAATCGGTAAGGGATATAATCGGAGGATAATGTGCGTTATATATTTTGTGTGCTTATTGCTTTAATTTGTTTCATGCCTGCGCGCTCTTTTGCATATGAGTATTCTGATGAAAGCTTTTCCTATACATGCGAAGCCTTTAGAGAAGTTGCGGGCTTTTCGGATTTCGGAAGCTTTGTTTCCAGCGTTGTAAAAGGAGATAATCCTCTGCCCGATGGCATACTACAAAAAATAGTATCTCTGGTTATAGGCGATGTGAAATCTGTTTTGAGTTATATACTCTCTGTACTTGGTTTTGTCATATTGTCATCGTGCATCAAAGGCTCTCAGATAAAGCTTGGCGAGGGCGTGTCGGAGATAGCCTTCCTCATATGCTATTTTGTAATCTCTACCTTTTTGATAGGAATTCTTCATAAGAGCGTGGGCATAGCCCTTAAAGCAGCCGAGGAAATCGTGGTGTTCATACGGATGTCTCTACCTGCATATATTGGTATAATATCATCAACAGGTACAAACGCATCTGCCATGCAGGGTGTGTTTCTTATGATGGTAAATGCGGTTTCGCAGTATGCGGGAAATTTCATGATAAATTCTTTTTTCTATATAGGTGTACTTACCATTGTGAGCAATATGTCTTCGAGAATACAGATTATGAAGCTCATACATATAGCAAGACAGGTGCTTTTGTGGGCTTTGGGATTCATCCTTACCGTGTTTGCTGGCATGACATCGCTCTCAGGACTTGCGGTATCCTCTTCGTCAGCCACGGGTATCCGTGCCGCCAAGTATACAATAGGTCATGCCATACCCGTTGTGGGAGGCTTTCTGGCAGATTCTACAGAGCTTATTTTGGCATCTGCAAAGATTTTCAAAAATGCCTTGGGAACAGCGGGGATTATTGCACTTGCTATTCTTTGCCTTGTGCCTGTATTGAAACTTTTTGCGGTAGGGTTTACTCTCAAGATAACGGCAGGTCTTACCGAGCCGTTTTGCGATAAGCTAATGTCAGACAGTATCTATGCTGTGGGACAGACAGTGGTATATATTATGGTCTCTGTGCTTCTTATGACGTTTATGTTTATATTCGCTTTTGCCGTACTTATAACTTTATAGTGGTGTATATATGAGAGAATATGTTATTTCTATATGTTTTGCCGTCATTCTATGTGCGGCAGCCGATATGCTTGTACCATCCAAAAAATACAGCGGTATAATAAAAATTGTATGCGGAATGTTTGTAATTTCAAGCATAGTTTCGCCCATAGGAGAAATTATAAAATTCGATTTTGATTCTTTCAATTCGGATATGTTTTTAAAGGATGATTCGCATTTTTTCGATACAATAAATAAAAGCCGCGAAAAGTATACACAGCATCTTACCGAAAACAGCCATGTCATTGTGGAATCCGAGGTGGGAAGAGATATATCCGATATCGCGGGAGAATATATCAAGGTAGAGCTAAACGAAAACGAACTCATATTGTACGGAGTAAGCATGTCAAAAAGAGAAGAAATATCAGAGTATGTAAAAAGAAATTACGGTCTGGATACATCTTACGGGGATTGAGGTGGAGGATGAAGCATAAGATATTAAAAAGGGTAAAGCCTACTTACCTTGCAATAGCAATGGCAGCGGGAATTGCACTTATGGTGCTTTCAAACACATTTACACCTCACGATAAAGAGGAGACGCCCGCCGAAGTTATACAGGAAGATGTGTATAATACCGATGCCGAAAGCAAGCTTAAACAAATCATAGAAAGTATAGACGGGGTAAGCAATGTCAAGGTTTTTATAACCTACGAAAATAAAGGTGTTAAAAAGATAGCTTCCGTAGGGGATAACTCTTCCTCGGACGACGGAAACAAAAAAACAGACACAATTTCAAGACGGGAGGTTACTGTAAAGAACACATCGGGCGAAAGTCCATTTGTAGATGAGGAAATTCTGCCTCAGGTACGAGGCGTAATAATAGCGGCAGACGGGCTTGAAAATAAGACTTTGGCTGCCGAGATAACCGATGCTGTATCTGCGGTTCTGGGAGTGTCTGTGAATAGGGTAAAGATACTTTCAGGTACATAATCAATATACAATTAAGGAGAGGTATACAATGTTTATGGTATTTAAGAAAAAGCAAATGGTAATGACAGCTCTGGTGCTTATGCTTGGTATTGCGGGGTATCTGAATTATCGCTACGATGTTCCCGAAAATGCCGGGACGTCGGTGGCGGAAAACACTTTAGAGCAAGAGCCCGGTATAGGCGAGACCGTAATGGTAAGCACAAAGCCTGAGAAAACTGAAAAAGAAGATGATTTTCTTGCGGTAAAACGCTTGGAAAGAGATAAGGCCAGAGCACAGATATGCGACGAGCTCAAAAGCACTCTGGAAAACGACAGTATATCTCAGGAGTTAAGGCAGAAAACCGAGGATAAGCTTTCCTCTGTTCTGGATTGTCAGGAGAAGGAAGCAACTGCACAAAATCTGCTTTCTGCAAAGGGGTTTGAAAAGACTCTTGTGTACATAACAGACGAAAGTGTAACAGTAAACATAAAAAGAGACGGACTTAGCAGAAGCGATACTGCAAAGATAGTGGATATAATTTATGAACTTACTCAAAATAATAATATAAAAATAGTTGAAGTCGAGTAAAATTTGTGTTATACTAATGCCAAGGTAGTAGTGTACCGTATTGTTTTAGGAGGAATTTCTATGAGTGAAACCAAAGAATTCAGCAATATCAAAATATCCGATGAAGTTATCGAAACAATAGCGTCTGTAGCAGTTGCCAATGTTGAGGGCGTTTGCAGTACAGGCTTCGGTTTTGTAGACGGTATCGCAAGAAGACTATCCAAGAAACCCTCTACATCAGGTATTAAGGCAAACATGGGCGAGGGCACAACAAATGTGGATGTAAATATTGTAGTAAAATACGGCGCCAGAATTCCCGAGGTTGCATGGAATGTACAGGATGCCGTAAAGAAAGAAATAGAGCTTATGACAGGACTTACCGTAGAAAAGGTAAATGTTCGGGTTGTGGGAATAGAAATTCCCGAAGAGAAAAAAGACGAGGACACAGACAATACAACAGACGAAAACGAGTAAACACCAAGGTCCCGTTGTGCCTAAGCGGGACCTTTTTTTACTGTGTTTGGAGGACTAATATGAGCAGAAAAGCCGCGCGCGAGAGCGCATTCAAAATTATATATCAGGTGCCGTTCCACGAAAACAGCGATGTAAATCTCACATTGGAGAACTTTGCATTTTCGGAGGAATATTCGCTTCTTACAAAACAGGATATCAAGTATATAGATGCTTGTGTAAACGGATGCTATAATAACCTTGAAAGTATAGATTCCAAAATAAGCTCATCGCTTAAGAACTGGACTATAGAAAGACTTTCCAAGGTCAATCTTGCCATTTTGCGCCTGTCCGTAAGCGAGATGGAATATGCCGATGTGCCTTATCAGGTATCTATAAATGAGGCAGTAGAACTTGCCAAAAAGTATAGTGATGACGAAGCACCCTCGTTTGTAAACGGAGTGCTTGCAGATATTAAAAAGGTGCGTTAGGAAAGTGATTAAATGCGTATTGCTACCGTTAGCGAGGTAAATAGTTATATAAAGCGCAAGATAGATTCGGATGCAAAGTTGCAGGTCCTTTGTGTCCGCGGTGAAATTTCCAATTTCAAGCATCACTATTCGGGGCATATGTATATGTCTTTAAAGGACAGCACATCCTCTATCAAGGCGGTTATGTTCCGCCAGAGTGCATCATCCCTCAAGTTCGTACCCAAAGACGGTATGAGCGTGCTTGCTGTTGGCAGGATAAGCGTATTTGAAAGAGACGGGGCATATCAGCTCTATATAGATACACTTGTTCCCGATGGAGTAGGTGCTCTTTATGCTGCATATGAGCAGCTTAAAGATGAGCTTAAGGCAGGCGGATATTTTGACGAGTCTCACAAAAAGCCGATACCGCAGTTTCCCAAGGTTATAGGTGTGGTTACAGCATCTACGGGAGCGGCGGTAAGAGATATAATAAATGTAATAAAGCGCAGATATCCCATATGCGATATAAAGATATATCCCACGCTTGTGCAGGGAGTAGGTGCGGGAGCATCCATCTGCGAGGCAATAGAGTATTTCAATGCAAATACCGATGCGGATGTCCTCATAGTAGGCAGAGGCGGAGGCTCAATAGAGGATTTGTGGGCATTCAATGAACGAGAGGTTGCACTTTGTGTATACAACTCGCGTATACCTGTAATTTCGGCGGTAGGGCACGAGACGGACTATACGATTATAGATTTCGTATCCGATTTGCGTGCACCCACACCGTCTGCTGCGGCAGAGCTTGCCACACCCGATATCACAAAGCTTCGGACTTTCCTTATGGAATCCAAGCCACGTATGGTACGTGCGCTCTCATCGCTTGTGTCGTCCAAGAGACGCCAGCTTGAAGTGTGCATGGCATCATCGGTAATGAAAAATCCGGGATATATGATAGATGTAAAAGCGCAGATGCTCGATGGCGCTGTAAAGGATTTAAAAAACGCATATGAAAAGAATATAGAAAGCCGATTGGCAAAACTTAGGGAATTTTCCTACAAGCTTACTGCGTTAAATCCTGTGGCAACACTTTCAAGAGGCTTTGCCAAGGTTACAAATGCAGGCGCTCTTGTAAAGAGCATTTCCGATGTAAAACCAAATGATGAGATATCGGTAACAGTTGCCGACGGCGATATAAATTGTATGGTTATGGAGGTAAAACATGGCAGAGAAAAAGAAAACCTTTGAAGAAAATCTCGCACAGCTTGAAAAGCTTATCTCCGAGCTTGAAAGCGGAGATGCACCGCTTGATAAGTGCATAAGCATGTTTGAAGACGGTGTTAAACTCTCTGACGAATGTATAAAAATGATAGATAACGCACAGCAAAAGATAACACTTTTAACTCAAAAAGGAGAGGCAGAGTATACTGCCGAGGGCGAAAATGAATGATTTTTATAAAGAATACGAAAAAAGGATAGAAGAAATCGATACATACATGCACACCTGTCTTAAAAGGTACGAGGATTGCGAGGATGTTCTCTCAGACTCCATGAACTATGCGGTATTTAACGGCGGCAAGAGAATTCGCTCGATTTTGTGCATGGAAACAGCCAAAATGCTTACAGGAAGAAACGACAAGGCACTCCCGTTTTCAGCGGCTATAGAGATGATACATGCATTTTCTCTCGTACATGACGATTTGCCCTGTATGGATAATGCCGATTTCAGACGCGGACTTCCCAGTTGCCACAAAAAGTACGGCGAAGCCATAGCGCTTCTTGCCGGCGATGCGCTTTTAAATACTGCTTTTGAAATAATGACAGATGAGTGTCTTAAAGGCGGCGATGCAAGTATTAAGGCAATGGCATCCGTGGGCAGAGCCGCAGGTGTACACGGCATGATAAACGGACAGATAAGAGATATAGAGCTTATGGCATCCGAGGATGCTACCGAGGAAAAGCTTCTTCGCCTTATAGAGCAAAAGACCATGGCACTTATGATTACAAGCGTAGAGGCAGCGGCTCTGGTGTCCGATGCGGATAAGCAAACACTTTGCGACCTTAAGGAATTTGCATACAATCTGGGCATAGCATTCCAAATTCGCGATGATTTCGAGGACGAGGAAGAGGACAAGGCAGACTCCCAGAACAGTCCGAATTTTATAAATACTCTCGGACGGGATAATGCCAAAGCTAAACTTGATGCCTACGCAAATAAAGCAAAGGAGATAATAGAAAAGTATCCCCGCAATGAATTCATAAAAGATCTTCTTGATTTTCTGTTTGCCGAATAATCTCAAGCATATGTTAAAGGACGGATAAAATGTCTTTACTTAAGAAAATTCAATCCCCAAACGATATCAAAGGTTTGAGTGAAAATCAGCTCAAACAGCTTTCGCAGGAAATACGCAGTTTTCTTATAGAAAATGTTTTAAACTGCGGGGGTCATCTTGCGTCCAACCTCGGAGTGGTTGAGCTTATTTTGGCCATACTGAAAACCTTTGATTTCCCAAAAGACAAAATAATTTTCGATGTAGGTCATCAGTGCTATGTGTACAAAATGCTCACAGGCAGACTCGATGGCTTTTCGGCGTTACGTCACCTTGGAGGTATTTCAGGATTTCCGCGGACATCAGAGAGTGAGTATGACTTTTTCGATGTGGGACATGCGGGTACATCCGTATCTGCTGCAGTAGGCATGGCAAGAGCGAGGGATTTACTCGTCTCGGATGAGCACATTATAGCCTTTGTGGGCGATGGCGCTCTCTCATGCGGAATGAACTTTGAAGCATTAAATGATGTAGGACTTAATAAGACCAAAATAATAATAGTACTAAATGATAACGAAATGTCTATAGACAAAAATGTTGGCGGACTTTCATCACATCTTTCCAAATTAAGATTTGCACCCAAGTATATAAGTACAAAAAGCAGTGTGCAAAAAGCTCTTGACAAATTCGGCAAGGTGGGTAAAGGCATAGGCAAGGGTATACATTCTTTTAAAGATAAGCTTAAGTATGCCGCCATTGCACAGCCCCTTTTTGAACAGCTCGGCATTTCGTATATGGGCATCATAGACGGAAATGACTGCATGGAAGTAGCCAAAGCTTTGGAAAGAGCCAAAACTGCAGACGGCCCCGTAATTATACACACCTTTACCAAAAAGGGAATGGGCTACGAAAAGGCGGAGACCGACCCGAGCAAATTCCATGGCGTGAGCAGTTATACCTCAAGACTTTCGCCCAAGGATATAAGCTATGACGATGTGTTTTCCGAGGTTATTAAAAACCTTGCAAAAGCAAACGAAAAGATAGTTGCAATCACCGCAGCTATGGCTTCGGGCTGCGGACTTTTGGAATTTTCCCGAGAGTTTCCCCAAAGGTTTTTCGATGTAGGTATTGCCGAAGAGCACGCCGTTACTATGGCGGCAGGCTTGGCAAAGGGCGGTTGTACACCTGTTGTGTGCCTGTACTCAACATTTTTGCAGAGGGCATATGACCAGATGATACACGATGTTTGCCTGCAAAATCTTCATGTTGTATTTGCAATAGGACATGCAGGTCTTACAGGAGAAGACGGCGAGACCCATCAGGGACTTCTGGATTTATCCATGACAACCCATATGCCGAATATGACGGTTCTTTGTCCGTCCAGCTACGATGAATTAAAATGCATGATTGAATATGCAGTAAATGAATGCAAAGGACCTGTTATGGTGCGCTATCCCAAGTGCTCGGTGTCCTTTAGAAAATCAGATAATCTCTCTGCCGCAATTCCCGAAAAGGTTGCAGACGGGAGCGATGTTCTTATTCTTTCATGCGGAAGAATGCTCGAAACGGCTCTCGAAGCATCGGAAATGTTAAAAGACAGGTCGATAAGCTGCAAAGTTTTAAATGTACGCTGTGTTAAGCCTGTAAATACCGAGCTCATTAAATCGGAGCTTAAAGAAAAAATGCTTCTTGTTACCATAGAAGACAATATAAAGGCAGGCGGAATGGGACAGTATATTGCATCATGTCTCGGACATGGCACAGATACGCTTAATCTGGGCTTTGATACCTGCTTTGTGCCTCATGGGAAACAACAGGAGCTATTCAAATTAAACTCTTTGGACAGTAAGTCCGTAGCAGATACAATAGAGAAATTTTATAAAGGACGGATTAAATGACAGGACGGTTGGATGTAGAACTTGTAAACCGCGGACTTGTTGAAAGCCGCGAAAAAGGCAGGGCGCTCATAATGGCGGGCGCTGTGTATATAGACGGTCAAAAGGCATTTAAGGCAGGAGACAAGGTAAAAGAGGGCATGAACATAGAGGTGCGTTCTGCTGGTATGCCGTATGTAAGCAGGGGCGGTTACAAGCTGGAAAAATCGCTTAAAGTATTCCCCTTAAATCTTGAAGGCAGAGTGTGTGCGGATATAGGCGCATCCACAGGCGGATTTACGGATTGTATGCTTCAAAACGGTGCGTCAAAGGTTTATGCCATAGATGTAGGCTACGGTCAGCTTGCATGGAAACTCCGAAGCGATGACAGAGTGGTAAACCTTGAGCGTACAAATATCCGTTATCTTGATTTTTCCGTTATAAGCGATAATATAGATTTTATATCTATAGATGTTTCTTTTATATCGCTGAAGCTTGTGCTTCCGGTTGCATACGAACTTCTTGGTGAGGGAGGGGAGCTTGTTGCTCTTATAAAGCCTCAGTTTGAAGCAGGCAGAGAGGAAGTGGGCAAAAAAGGTGTGGTACGAGATGCCAATGTTCACAGAAGTGTTATAGAGGTTGTGTCGGAATTTGCTCACAGCACGGGATTTTCGCTCAAAGGATTGGATTTTTCACCTATAAAGGGCCCCGAAGGAAATATAGAATATCTTCTGTATCTTTCAAAGGACGGACAAAATACGGACTTTGATGACAGTGTAAGTATAGATAAAGTGGTATCTGAATCACACGAAATGTAGGAGACGGTCATGCCTGACAATAACGAAACCAAAAAAGTAAATATTCATAGCGGACACAGGGAGCGTATGAGAAAGAAGCTCTTAAAACATGGTATAGGTGCATTTGAAGACCATGAAATATTAGAGTTTTTGCTCTTTTATGTAAATAAGCAAAAGGATACAAATCCCATAGGACACAAGCTTATAGATAAGTTCAGAACTCTTGAAGCAGTGTTTGGCGCTACATTCGACGAGCTTTGCAAGGTGGACGGAATAAGCGAGGCGGGAGCGGCACTTATTATGCTTGTAGGCGCTCTCCCGAACAGATTGAGCGTAAATAACGCCAAGCAAAAGGCGCACCTTGGAAGTCACAAAGCTGCGGGTGAGTTTTGTGCGCAGTTCTTCAAAGGGCTCGACTACGAGAAGATGATTGTTGTGAGTGTAAATTCCGCACGCGAGGTTCTTGCCGTGGACGAGGTAAGCACAGGCACAAGCAATGCGACCAGCGTAGATATAAGGAAGATATTAGAGATTGCTCTGCTTCGCAAAGCCACAGGTATAATACTTGCACACAATCACCCCGGAGACAGTCCGCATCCCTCTGCAGGCGATACGGCGGTAACCACCAGAATTATAACTGTTTTAGAGGGTATAAACATATCGGTTATAGACCATATCATATGCAGCGATGATTCGTACAGCAGTATGTCCGAGAGAGGACTTTTGGATGTGCTGTAATCCAAAATCGGTTTTTGTTGACAATTATAAAAGAAAAATGTATAATTATGATACTACATAAGATGGAGAGGTATACTATGGAACTTTCGGAAATCAAAAGCAGAGTTTTTGGTTACAGCAAAAAAAGCGTGTGCCAGTATATAAGTGAATTAAACACCCTGCACGAAGCAGAAATCGAAGCTCAGAAGGATAAGTCTGACAAGAGAGCGGAGAACTACAATTCGCAGATTAAAAATCTGTCGGATACCAATGCAGGTCTTAATAAGGAGCTTACTGCTCTGAAGGACGAGTTGGAAAGTTTAAGAGCCCGCGTGGCAGAGCTTGAGGAGATAAACTCTTCCATTACGGAGAGCTACGATGCACTTTCCAAAGAAACAGAGGATTTAAGAAATAAGAGCGATGTTATAAGCACCGCTATTATCAACGCAGAAAAGTGCGCTTCTTCTATGCTTAGTGAAGCAAACACCCGCGCCCAGGATATGATAGACGAAGCACATACCAAGGTGGAGGACGAGGTTAAGCGTCTGGAAACTGCCAAGAAGTACATAACCGAGGTAAGAGGTGCGGTAGAGCATACATTAAAGAAGATAGATGCAGAACTTGGCGATATAGAAAAGGATATATCCTTTAAAACCCAGAGCGTGACCGAAGATAAAAAATCCACAGTTAAAGAAAAATTCGGAATGCTTGATAAGACATTTTTCAAAAGAGCATAACAGATTGCCCCTTTGTCATATTGTGACAAAGGGGCAGTATTAAAAAGGAGGATTACTATGAAGATAGAAACACAATGCTTACACGAGGGTTATCAGCCCGCAAACGGCGAGACCAATGTTCTCCCGATATATCAGAGTACCACATATGCGTACGATTCTTCCGAACACATAGGCAAGCTCTTTGACCTTACGGAAGCAGGACATATGTATTCAAGAATATCCAACCCCACAGTAGAAGCTGTGGAGAAGAAGATTGCCGCTATGGAGGGCGGTGTAGGCGCACTTTGTACTACATCAGGTCAGGCAGCGTCGCTTATATCCCTGCTCAACATATTAAAGTCGGGCGACCACTTTATAAGCGCAGGCACCATATATGGCGGAACAATCAACCTTTTTGCCGTTACATTAAAGCGCTTTGGCATAGACATGACCTTTGTAGATGCCGACCTTCCCATAGAAGAACTTCAAAAATATATTAAACCCAATACCAAGGCAGTATTTGGCGAGACTATTGCCAATCCCGCACTTTCCGTATTGGATATAGAAAAGTTTGCCAAACTTGCACATAGTAACAACTGTCCTCTTATTGTAGACAATACCTTTGCTACGCCATTCCTCTGCAGACCCTTTGAGTTCGGAGCAGACATTGTTATCCATTCCACAACAAAGTATCTCGACGGTCACGCACTTCAGGTAGGCGGTGTTATAGTAGACAGCGGTAAATTCGACTGGGCAAACGGTAACTATCCCGAAATGACCGAGCCTGATGAGAGCTATCACGGCGTAGTATATACAAGAGATTTCGGAAATGCGGCATACATCACAAAGGCAAGAGTTCAGCTCATGAGAGACCTTGGTGTGTATCCGTCTGCTCATGCGGCATGGCTTCTTAATCTTGGCATGGAGACTCTCCATGTCCGTATGGAAAGACATTGCCAGAATGCTCTTAAGTGTGCAGAGTTTTTAAAGAATCATCCCAAGGTGGATTTTGTAAACTATCCCGGTCTTCCCGATGATAAGTACAATACTTTGGCACAGAAATATCTTCCCAAGGGTACTTGCGGTGTTATAGCACTCTCCATAAAGGGTACAAGAGAAAATGCAGTTAAATTTATAGATAGCTTAAAGATTGCGCGAAACCTTGTACATGTTGCCGATATAAGAACATGTGTTCTTCATCCTGCAAGTTCCACTCACCGTCAGCTTACCGACGAGCAGCTTGTAAACTGCGGTATTACTCCCGGTCTTGTAAGACTTTCTGTTGGACTTGAAAATGTAGACGATATAATTGCCGACCTTAAGCAGGCTCTCGAACAAGTAGAATAATTTTGGTAAAAAGGAAATTCCACAGGAATTTCCTTTTTTTGTGCCTTTTTTACAAAAAGCTATTGAAAAACACAAAATATTGTGGTAAACTTTCTGTAACTAATAAAATTCCGGAGGGATAAAAAATGAAAATGATTTATGGTGTTGAAGACAAACCGAAATTCGGACAGCTCCTCATTTTTGCAATTCAGCAGCTTCTTGCAATTATGACAGCTACTCTTGTAGTTCCGGTTATCGTAGGTAATGGTATGAGCTCTGCTGCAGCTCTTTTCGGTGCAGGTATAGGTACATTGGTTTATGTACTCTTTACCAAGAAAAAGAGCCCTGTTTTCCTTGGCTCATCCTTTGCATTTATAGGCTCAATGGCTGCAGCTTTTGCAGGTGCCGTTTCTGTACAGGCAGGTTACACAGGTCTTATAATCGGTGCTATATTTGCAGGTCTTGTGTACGTAGTGATAGCCACTATTGTTAAATTTGTAGGCGTCAACTGGATAGACAGACTCATGCCTGCAACAGTTATAGGTCCTGTAGTTGCTATAATCGGTCTCTCGCTTGCAGGAAATGCAATAGGCGATATAACCAAGGGAAGCATTCCCGATGTTGCAGCATCTCCGCTTGTTACAGTACTTTGCGGTATAATAACTCTTGTTGTTACAATAGTATCTTCTACTTACGGAAAGAAGATGGGCAAGCTCATTCCCTTTATCTTCGGTATTCTCGGTGGATATGCAGCATGTGCTATATTTACAGCAATCGGTTTTGCGCTTAATGTAGATGCTCTTAAGATACTCAACACAGCTCCCTTTGCAGCACTTCTTACAGAAGGCAGGGTAACACTCGAAACATTCCTCTCTGTTCCCGATTTTACAATATCTACTGCAATTAAGGGTATTAAAGAAATCGATGCAGCTTATATAGGCAGCGTGGCTGTAGCATACATTCCTGTTGCATTCGTTGTATTCGCAGAACACCTTGCAGACCACAAAAACATATCTTCTATTATAGAAAAAGACCTTTTAAAAGAACCCGGTCTCCACAGAACACTTCTCGGTGACGGTGTAGGTTCTATCGTAGGTGCTATTTTCGGCGGTTGCCCAAATACAACATACGGCGAATCCGTAGGCTGTGTTGCTATTACAAAGAACGCTTCTGTATATACAATCATAACTGCGGCAATACTTGCTATTGTTATATCTTTTGTATCTCCCTTTATAGCTTTCGTAAATTCCATACCCTCCTGCGTAATGGGCGGTGTATGTATGGCACTCTACGGCTTTATAGCTGTATCTGGTCTTAAGATGGTACAAAAGGTTGATTTAAACCAGAACAAAAACCTCTTTGTTGTATCTACAATTCTTATTACAGGTATAGGCGGTCTTACACTTACATTCGGCAAGGTAACACTTACCTCCGTAGCGTGTGCACTTATACTCGGCATAATAGTAAATCTTGTAGTATCCAAGGTAAAAGAACAGTAATCAGGAGTGCATCTTATGAAAAATGTTACAATCTTTGACCATCCTCTTATTCTGCACAAGACTACTATATTAAGACAAAAGGATACTCCGAATAAGGAGTTTCGTGAGCTGGTAGAGGAGATAACCATGCTTATGTGTTTTGAATCTCTGCGCGACCTTCCTTTAGAAGAGGTAGAGATAGAAACACCTATCAAAAAGACCACCCAGAAACTCATAAAGGGCAAAAAGCTTGCTGTTGTTCCCATACTTCGTGCGGGACTTGGCATGGTAAACGGACTTTTAAAGCTTGTTCCGTCTGCCAAGGTAGGACATATCGGTATGTACCGCGACGAAGAAACGCTTGAGCCTCAGGAGTATTACTGCAAGCTTCCTGACGATATATCCAACAGACTTATAGTTGTGGTAGACCCAATGCTTGCAACAGGCGGCTCTGCGATAGATGCCATAACACAGATAAAATCCTATGGCGGTAAGCATATCAAATTCCTGTGCCTTATAGCTGCCCCCGAGGGTGTGGATGCTCTTACAAAGGCTCACCCCGATGTTGAGATTTACTGCGCAAACATAGACGAATGTCTTAACGAAAAGGGCTATATCGTTCCCGGTCTGGGCGATGCAGGTGACAGAATATTCGGTACAAAATAAGACTTTTATAAAGGTAGAAAAGGACACACCAATTTAGTATAAATCGGCGTGTCCTTTTTATTGAAAATTATAGGTTTTTGTGGTAGAATATATTGAGATGATTTATCTTGAAAGTGCTTTTGTAGCAATCATTTCATTCTAGCTCCTAACATGATATAAACTTGCCACCAAAAAGGTTGGCATCCGGATTATACAGTCTTTATAACATTGCTTATACAGCGCAATGAGAATTCATGCCATATCAAGTTTTGCGTGGAACGAAAATGCCTTTTGTTTTTTAACAAAAACTTCTTGAAAAATATTTAAAGATGTTGTATAATAATTTTGTATAATAATATTTGGAAGTATTAAAAAAGGAGGAAATTTTTGTGAAAAAGTTTATAGCAATTCTGATAACCATGGTAATGGTTGTTGCATTGGTTGCTTGCAGTGGCGCAGGAACTAAGATGACAATGGGTACAGGTGGTACAGCTGGTACATATTATGGTTATGGCGGTGTTTTAGGACAGTACATTAAAAATAATGCAGGAATTGATGTTACTGTTGTTTCCACCGATGGTTCAAAAGCAAATATTCAGGGTATTGCTGCCGGTGACTATCAGTTAGGTACAGTACAGTCAGATGTTATGGCATATGCTTGGGCAGGTACTCGTTCTTTTGAGAACGAAGGCAAAATTGATTCATTCCGTACAGTTGCCGGCCTTTATGCAGAGACAGTACAGCTTGTTACAATGGACCCTGCCATCAAATCTGTAAAAGATTTAAAAGGTAAATCAGTTTCAATTGGTGCTCCCGGTTCAGGTGTTTACTTTAATGCGATTGATGTGCTCGCGGCAGCAGATCTTACAGAAAACGATATTAATGCACAGTATCAGTCATTTGCTGATAGTGCAGATGCTTTGAAAGACGGTAAAATTGATGCTGCATTTATAGTTGCAGGTGCTCCCACACCCGCAATCACAGAACTTTGCACAACAAATGATGCATACTTAGTTCCCATTGACGGCGAAGTTGCAGAAAAACTTATGGCTTCATGTGACTTCTACTCAGCACTTACAATTCCTGCAGGCACATATAACGGCCAGGTAGATGATGTTACAACAGTAACAGTTAAGGCAACCTTGATTGTTTCAGCTGATGCATCAGAAGATGATGTTTACAAATTAACCGCTGCAATCTTTGATAACATCGAAGCAATCTCTGCCGAAAATGCAAAAGGTGCAGAATTAAGCTTAGAAAATGCAACACAAGGACTTACAGTTCCATTCCATGCAGGTTCTGCTAAATACTTCAAAGAAAAAGGAATCGAAGTAGCAGCACAGTAATTAAGATTTTTTGGCTGCGGCGGGTTTCGCCGTGGCCTTTTTTGTAATATAACCGAGGAGAGAATTTTTAAGATGTTATTCAAAAAGAAAACGCAAGCACCCCAGGAGACAATGGATCTGGATGCTGTTATGAAAAAATTTGACAGAGAATCAAACACAAGAGTATGGGAAGGTGTGCCGAAGATTTTAGTTACATCTGTACTTGCTTTGTTTTCTTTGTTTTGCCTTTATGTAACGCTGTTTGCCAGTTGGCTCGAAGAACTTCGTCTCACGACTTTTGTGGCATTTATCATATTTATAGGGTACCTTATGTACCCTGTAAAAAAAGGTAAACAACGCACAAACTATATTCCTTGGTACGATTTTATTATTATGATTCTGGGCACGGGAGCATTTCTTTATTATGCTTTTAATGCCAAAATAATCATCCAGCAGGGAAGTAATTTTGACTTGTACCAGATTATGATAGGTGTTGTGGGCGTTTTGGCTTTAATTGAGCTTTGCCGTCGAAGTGTTGGTCTGCCGATTATTATTGTGGCAGGATGCTTTGTGGTGTACGCTTTGATATGGGGTCTTTCAAACCCCACCTTCACAGGCAAACTAAACTATATCATCCGCTATCTTTTCTACGGAAAAGAAGGTGTACTTTCAACACCTATTAATGTGTGTTCCAAGTTTATTGTAGTGTTTATCATCTTTGGTGCATTTTTGGAGCGTACCGGAATTGCGGAATTTTTTATTAAAATAGCAAATGCCGTAGTAGGTAGATTTTCAGGCGGCCCCGCTAAAGTTGCGGTTGTAGCAAGTGCATTAGAGGGAATGGTATCAGGTTCATCTGTTGCAAACACCGTTGGTTCAGGATCGGTGACAATCCCTTTGATGAAAAAAACAGGCTATAAACCCGAATTT
Source organism: Clostridia bacterium (assembly GCA_045646525.1). GTDB lineage: Bacteria > Bacillota > Clostridia > UMGS1810 > UMGS1810 > RGIG8748. The sequence continues at coordinate 63,636 of JAZRKX010000038.1, forward strand.
GCAGCAGCAGCGGAGGCATCTGCCTCAACGGGTGGACAGATTATGCCTCCCATTATGGGTGCGGCAGCATTTTTGATGGCTGACTATGTAGGTATGCCATACAGCAAGATCGTAGTATTGGCTATACTTCCTGCGGTTCTTTACTTTGCAGGTATATTTATAGCTGTTCACTTAGAAGCCAAAAAAGAAGGTTTGCGCGGATTGACACGAGAAGAATTACCAAAATTTCTTCCTTTGTTAAAAAAAGTGTATCTGCTTCTGCCTCTGTTGGTTTTGATTTATCTTGTAGGCACAAGTACGCGTTCTATTCAGTATGCGGCGGCAATCGCGATTGTTGTGGTGATTGTTGTGAGCCTTTTCAACAAAGGTAATCGCATTACACCCAAGCGCATCTGGGAGGCACTTGCTGCTGGCGGACAGGGTATGATTACTGTTGCGGCGGCGTGTGGTGTTGCAGGTGTTATTGCAGGAACTATCACTATGACAGGTCTTGCAAATATAATGATCAACGGAATTGTCGCATTAGCAGGCAATCAGATAATCATAGCACTTTTTCTTACAATGCTTTGTTGTATCGTTTTGGGTATGGGCGTTCCCACTACCGCAAACTATTGTATTATGGCGGCAACCTGTGCACCTATTCTTATCAGAATGGGCGTGCCGATTGTTGCAGCGCATTTCTTTGTGTTCTATTTCGGTATCGTGGCAGATTTAACGCCACCCGTAGCGTTAGCGGCATACGCGGGAGCTGCCATCGCTCAGGCAAACCCGATGAAAACTGCAATTACTGCAACTAAACTGGCAATCGGTGCATTCATTGTGCCTTATGTGTTTGCATTAAACCCTGCTATGCTTTTCATTGATACAACACCTGTTGAAATCATACTGATTTGTGCGACATCGTTAGTCGGTATATTTGCAGTGGCATCGGCATTAGAGGGATTCTTAATTCATAGATTGACGTGGTATGAACGACTTATTGCAGTTGCGGGCGGATTGCTCTTAATCTATCCCGGAACTACAACTGACATCATAGGTATAGGATTTGTGGCAGTGACAGTTGCTGTCCAGATATTGACGAAAAAGAAAATGATTTAACATAAAATAAAAAAGATAATTATTCATTATTGTCATAGTCAGGCCTTTTTTCGACTGACTTCAAATCCCTGTTCGATACTGTATTGAACAGGGATTTTGTAGCTGGGTTTGTCAGATTTCATCAATGGCTTGTGGAACAATCGACGATTGTCTATCGACAAAATAAGCGGCAACTGACTCGTATAGTCTGTTTAACTGAGATTGTGCCCAATGGAAGTAGAATCTGAAAAAGATTTTAATTTTTATTTTAGTTTTGCTTTTTGCTTTTGCGTTTATAAGGATTACAACTTCGACATATGAAAACATAAACCGGAGAAACAATAGAAATAAAGACTACCAAAGATTATAGTCAAATAGTTGTAGAAGAAAGCGATATTGCTGATTATAGAATATTTATAGATATTTCCGAAAAGTATAGTGCATTAGAACAGATTGAGGAGCCTTTTAGAAAAACAATCTCTTTGTATATGCAGGCAAATAATTTTTTGTTCCTGACTTGACACGAACTTTGTAAAGGATGTCGAATGATGTCGAAAATAAATATGTTGACAATATCCTACAATTTGTATATAATATAAATTGTAGGATATATTTATTGTATAAATAATAGGAGGTAATTATGAATATAAATACTGAAACAATTACAACAATGACAGAAGCAAATCAAAATTTTTCAAAAGTTGCAAAGGTGGCAGAAAATAATGGTCAGGCGGTTATATTTAAAAATAACAAACCTAAATTTTTACTGATAGATGTTGATTCAAATTCATATTTTGATATTACTGATGATGAAAAAATTGATGTTGCTGCAAAAAGAATTATGAATCGTTTTAAACCTGCGTTTGAGGAGCTGGCAAAATGATAAAATTAAGTAAAGAAAAGGTTTTACTCCTGCATCAACTGATTGCCGAAGAAACAGGCGGCAGTTTCGGTGTTCGAGATGTTGGTCTTTTGGAAAGTGCACTTAATAATGCATACGCCACTTTTGGTGGAGAAGAACTTTATAAAACAAAAGAAGAGAAAGCGGCAAGTCTTGGATTTTCGCTTATATCAAATCACGCTTTTGTGGATGGTAATAAGAGAATAGGTGTATATGTTATGCTCACATTTCTGGAAGCAGAAGGTATAAAGATGAACTGTACTAATTCAGATGTTGTAGATATGGGTCTGTCTGTTGCATCGGGCGAGATGAAATATGATGAAATTTTAAATTGGATAAACAAGTTCAAAAAATAATTTTTTATTCCTGACTTGACACGAGTAAAATTTTTGTCGAATGGTGTAGAAAGAGGTGGGAAAATGAAAAAGAAAGTCTTAAATGTAACACCATATATTGCAGGATTACTATATTTGGTTTATTGTATGGCTAATATAAATTATTGGGTTAAAAGTCATATGGGATTTGGATTTTATGTCTTGATTCCTTGGCTTATTGCTGCTGTACTTTCTATATCATTTATAGTGGCAAAGGTTTTGGCTAAAAAGAAATTTGCTTTTTATTTACCACTTTTCTTTCTTATTATTGGATTGATAATCAATATAGTTGGCTCAAATATTCCTTGTTGTGTTGGCGGGTGATGCTTTAGAGATGCGCACCTATAAAGAATGTTGAAAGGAGTAGGGAATATGTTTAGAAAGAAAAAAACAGAAAAGCAAATCCCTGATAATACATATAGAGTTATTAAAATTAGCAAAGATGCATTATTTGAGTTTATTTATGAATCGTTTATAGATAACCAAGAAACTTTTTTTGATATAACTGACGGAACAAAAATCTTGACTTCTTTTGATATTGACTGGGAAGATGGTTCTTTTATAATGGTTGCACAAAATTGTAAAGACGAGCCACCATTTTGTAACGAAATTGATGTTAGAAAAATATCTGATGCAATAGATGATACAACAGACACAATGTATGCTGATAATAGATATATTGAATTAACACAAGAAGAACTTGATGTTATTCAAGAAAAGGAATAAATTTTACTCGTGTCAAGTCCTAAAATTTAAAACATTAGTTTGCCGATTTTAAATATTTACATATACTATCGGGAGCGAGAAAATCCAGTATTCTCGCGGGTTCTAATGGCTTTTGTTCAAGAAAAAATAGTGAAAACTAAGGGCAGAAAATAGTAGGTCCTATTATTCACTGTTCTCCTGTCTTGACACGAGTAAAAATTATGTCGAATGCTGAATAACTATGTTGAAAGGTGTGAAAATATGAAGAAAACATTTTTAATACTTTCTATTGTTTTTACCTTTATTTTAGTAATATGTGCATTTAATTATAAATGGTTATATTATCGTTTTTATCCTTTTGACAGAATTACGGGGGAGTATGACATTACTGTAAATGGTAAAGAAACAAATACTGTTGACGAGTATTATGAGTACGAAAATGGCGGTAAAATTAGGCTTGAAAATGATACTGAAAACTTTAAAATTAAAGGTGGAAAATACGGTAGGTACGCAATAGGATTCGTGTTAAGCGAAGATGTTCTTTATAAACTCACTAATGATGAAAAGTTTAAAGGGAATGGTAATGTAGATTTGTCAGTTTCTTATTTGAATACAAATTGGTGGCATATATCAGAATTAGATATAGAAATAGATATTGTCAAAGACAGCGGTGAATGGTATGTATGCTATGATGTGGAATTGGAAGAACCGCTGGAGAACTTTAAAGTTACAACTTCAAATGTGTCAAAGAAAATCAAATTGTCTGAAATTGATACTGCTGAAATTTTGATTGGTATCTAATAATATCTTTTATAAATGATGTCTATTGATGTGAAAGGAAGTGCAAAAATGAAGAGAGCGATAATATTCTTACTACATATACCACTGGCTATATTTACATTGATTGAATACTTTATGTTTATGTGGTTTTGGGGCGGGGATGGAGCATTTGCCTTTTTCGGATGCGGAATAAGTTTTATAGTTTATTTGGCATTACATATTTTTGCATATTTTAAGATTCAGCATAAGTTCAAAAAAATTATAGTATATAGTGCCATTGTACTTACGCCAATTTTAAGCATAATTACAATTTATTTGATACTTGCTCCGTTGTTTGGAATAACAATACAAGTTGCATAAAATATAAAGGACAATGAGCATTGTATTTTACTCGTGTCAAGTCTATAAAAATTAAACATTAGTTTGCCGATTTTGATATTTACATATACTATCGGGAGCGAGAAAATCCAGTATTCTCGCGGGTTCTAAGGAAAAGTGTTAAAGGAAAACAGTTGAAAAAATAGGGGAAAGTTAGTAGGTCCTATTATTCACTGTTCTCCTGACTTGACACGAGTCTATAAGAGATGTCGAATATTGTCGAAAGGGGAATGATGTAATGAAAAAATATAAAATGTCAGTTATAATTTCGATGTTGATAGTATTGTTGGTATTATTAATCTTTTCTTTATGCATCAAATATAAGCCTGGTTATGTTTTTGAAAATGGAACATGGAACTATGTTTCGTATGACACGGCTGTTGGACGACGAGTAGATCCTATTGATGTCAAAAAACACGAGTTTAGAAAATTGAAATATAAAGATTTTGCAAGAGATAACGACAGTGTTTATTTTAAAAATAATAAAATTGAGGGTTCGGACCCGGAAACTTTTGAGGTGATTAGTACTGCAGATAGACGGAGTTATGCGAAAGATAAAAATTATGTTTACATATACATCAAGAATGATTGGAGTGTTTTCAGGATAATTAACGCAGACCCCGAAACATTTGAAGTACTTGAGTTTCCATATGCAAAGGATAAAAACGATGCATACAATGGCACTTTACCATTGTTTGTAGATGATGTTTCGAAATTTGAAGTTCTTGATGGCGGAAGAATGTCAACATCTACTTCTGCAGAAGGTTTTTTAGGCGGTGCTACAAGGATTGAAAAAGAAATAAATTATAATAACGAGAAGTATAGTTTTGTTAAGGAGGCAGTCATATATTCAGACGAAGGTAGAGCGAAAACTGAGAAACTTGTTTATGAGGGATATATGATTGTTGAAGATAAACGATAAATAGATTTTTTGTTTCTTATTTAACACTAGCCTAATACCAAAAGGCTTTGCATCTAAATCGTCTGTCCCGCATAAAAAGGATGTCGAATGGTGTCAAAAGGAGAGAGGCGGAAATGAAAAAAAACAATCATAACAAATTTGATTATTGTTATATCATTCATTCTTTTTGACCCTTTACTAAACTATTTGGATAAATGGTCTGATACATACAGTTTGGGTGCAGAGATGGTTTTAGGAATGTTGACACCTCTTTTATTTGTCTTTTTTATTCTTTTGTCTTTGTGCTTGACATTATATTCGATTAGTAAAGAATGTCGAATAAGGTTAGTTATATTAAAAATAGCCGTAACTGGCTTTTGGTAAGACAACAGTATGAAAAAATTAAAAATATGTATCTGACCCGAAATGATAATCATCCATCGCTTATTTGCTATATTAAAGCGGTGAATAATGTATATAACTCAGTACATAGATGATATGCAGAACAAACAATATAATTTTTTAATTAAATTTGCAGAAAATAAAATCTATAGAAAACATAAATTCTTTTGAACTGTATTTCGTATGTGATAATAGAGAAAAAGAGAGGAACACATATGCTTCAGGATTTATCATTTGGAAGATTGGAAAACGAATACAAGAATATTTTGCCCAAGGATGAAGACACCGTTCTGTGCTTTAGAAATAGAGATATCTTAATGCTCAAAGAATCGGACGGCACTGTGTCATTTCCCAAATATAACGAAATTTCGTCCTGTACGGGCGGAAAATTCCGCTATGTGTTTACCATGCAGGATACAAAATACTTTTTGTATATGTTCGGGGAAGCAGAGTTTTCCAAACACAACTACACCTACATCCCCGTATCCGAATTAAGAAAGATAGAAACCAAGGATGCGTGCTTTGCCGTAATGACGGCTTTGCACCTTAATGAGTGGTATCGTAAGCACCGATATTGCGGATGCTGTGCTCATGAGACCTCGCACGATGACAAGGAGCGCATGCTATACTGCCAAAACTGCGGAAATATGATATTCCCCGTGATTTGTCCTGCAGTTATAATTGCTCTTACGGACGGGGACAGGCTTCTTCTCAGTAAATATGCAGGCAGAAGCTATTCCAGATACGCGCTGTTGGCGGGATATACCGAAATAGGCGAAACTCTCGAGCAGACCGTTGAACGAGAGGTTATGGAGGAAGTAGGTCTTAAGGTAAAGAACATCCGTTACTACAAGAGCCAGCCGTGGGGAGTAGACGGAAGCGTGCTCATGGGCTTCTACTGCGACCTTGATGGAGACGATACCATACATCTTGATGAAACAGAGCTTTCGCTTGCAGGGTGGTACAATAGATACAGCCTTCCTGCACACGATGACGGTATAAGTCTTACAAGGGAAATGATAAGAATGTTTGAAGAGGGCAAAGAGCCAAAATAGTAAGGCAATAAGATTGATTTTATACTTTCGAGGTGTTATAATAATGAGGTAAAATCACAGGGCTTTTCGGAGGAGTATAATGAAATTTGTGCATTTATCGGATCTTCACATAGGAAAAAGAGTAAACGAATATTCCATGCTTGAAGACCAGGAGTATATACTTACTCAAATAATAAATATAATAGATGAAGAAAAGCCCGAGTCAGTAATCATTGCAGGCGATGTGTACGACAAGACAGTTCCGTCTGCGGAGGCAGTTGAGCTTTTTGATGATTTTCTGGTACGTTTATCTCAGCGTAAGCTCAAGGTGTTTGTAATAAGCGGAAACCACGATTCGCCCGAACGCATAGCATTTGGCGGAAGACTCATGTCATCCGCGGGCATATATATGTCTCCTGTTTATAACGGAAGTGTAGATAAGATTGTACTTAGTGATAAGTTCGGAAAAATAAATGTATGGATGCTTCCTTTTGTAAAGCCCGTCCATGTGCGTAAGTTTACAGAAGAGGACATATCATCCTATACAGATGCTCTTAGAGTTGCAATAAGTAAGTTTGATTTAGACAAAACCGAGCGTAATGTGCTGATTACCCATCAGTTTGTAACGGGCGCACAGAGGACAGAATCGGAGGAGATATCCGTAGGGGGAACTGACAATGTGGATGTCTCGGTTTTCGATGGTTTTGACTATACGGCGCTTGGGCATATTCACCGCGCACAAAACTGTAAATCCGAGAGGGTGCGTTACTGCGGAACACCGCTTAAATACTCTTTTTCGGAGTCAAAGGACGAAAAGAGCGTTACTGTAGCGGAATTAAAGGAAAAGGGAACTCTCACTGTAAAAACACTTCCTCTTACACCCATGCGTGATATGGCGGAAATCAAAGGTAAATATGAGGAAATCATGCGTTTGGATTTCTATAAGAATACTACCTACACCGATGACTATACCCATATAACTCTTACCGACGAGGAAGAAATTCCCGATGCAATAGGTAAGCTTCGCACGGTATACCACAACCTTATGAAGCTTGATTATGATAATATCCGAACACGAAGTTCAAATTCTGTGGACGGTATAGAAAATATAGAACAAAAGTCGCCGTATGAGCATTTTTCTTGCTTTTACGAAATTCAGAACAATAAGCCGTTAAGCGATAAGCAAAAGGACTTTGTACAAGCTCTTATTGACGGGGTATGGGAGGGAGATATATGAGACCTCATAAGCTTATAATGTCTGCCTTCGGTCCTTATGCCGAAAGGGTAGAAATCGACCTTCGCAAGCTGGGCGAAAGAGGACTTTATCTTATAACAGGGGACACGGGCGCAGGCAAAACCACCATATTTGATGCCATAACCTATGCACTTTTTGGAAAGGCAAGCGGCGAAAACAGAGATGCCTCCATGCTCCGTTCCAAATATGCAAATCCCGAAACACCCACCGAGGTTGAACTATACTTTTCTTGCAACGGCAAAGAGTACTACATAAAGAGAAACCCCGAGTATCAGCGCCCCAAAAGCCGCGGCGAAGGTTTTACATTGCAAAAGGCAGATGCATATCTTGAATATCCCGACGGCAAGGTTGTAACAAGGCTAAAGGATGTGGACAGCGCCGTTACCGATATCCTTGGTATCGACAGAAATCAGTTCACACAGATTTCCATGATAGCACAGGGTGATTTTTTAAAGCTTCTTTTTGCATCCACCGAAGAGCGAAAAAAGATATTTCAGAAGCTTTTTAAAACCCGCAATTACTATGCCCTGCAGGAGAGATTAAAGGCGGAATCGGGCAAGCTTGGAAGTGAATATGATGCTATAAAAAGCAGTATCGGGCAGTATATAAATGGTATAGTATGCATTGAGGATGACTCTCTTGGCATTAAGGTAAAAGAGGCAAAGGAAAACCGTCTTGGCATATCGGAAACCATAGAGGTTTTGGAAGAAATAATAGCAAAAGACATACTTGCCGAAGAAAAATACAATGGTGAACTTACAGATTTGGACATAAAACTGGAGGAAATTGCAGGAGTGTTGGCACAGGCAAACACTATCATGACGGCAAAGGAAGCCTTAAAAAAGGCTAAGGCAGAGCTTGAAGAAGCGGAGAATTTGAGGTTAAGTCTTTCAAAACAGTTGGAGTGGGAGCAAATCCAAAGGGAAGAAATCGATGCCGTTGTAAAAAAGCTTGCGTCAATAGATGCCCAGATGTCGTACTACGATGAGTTGGAGGAAAAGAGAGGGCAGCTCTCCGCATTGACCTTGTCTGTAAACACAAGTGCCAAAAATCTTGATGCAAAAACAAAAGAGCATCAGCGTATAAAAGAGAGAATAAAAGAACTCGAAGATGAAATAAAATCACTTGCAAATATAGGTGCCGACAAAGCAAAAATTGAGGCAGAGTACAGAGAACTTTCAGCCAAAAAGGATTCTTTGGATAGTCTCGAATTAAAGATTAATGAAATGTATAGTCTTGAAGCGCAATTAAAAGAAGCACAGAATGATTATAGGATAAAGTCGGATACAGCCGATAAGCATAAAATAACATATGATTGTCTAAACAAGGCATACCTTGATGAGCAGGCGGGTATCCTTGCCGAAACACTTGAAGACAGTATGCCGTGTCCTGTATGCGGCTCTCTGTTGCATCCCAATCCTGCCCAAAAGTCTTCCAAGGCACCCACAAGGCAGGAGGTTGAAAATGCCAAAAAAGCTTACGAAGACTCGCATGCTAAGGAGAGCCAAGCAAGCCTTAAGGCAGGAAGACTGAAAGGAATTGTTACAGAAAAGAAAGCTGCGCTTTTGGAAACTTCTTCTAAACTCATAGGAGATGGTGACTTCAAAGAGCTGAAAGGGGAAATTAAAAATACTCTTTCTAAGCTTTACGGCACACTTTCGGATATACAAAACAAAGAAACCCGCAAGGAGCAAGCGGAGATCGCCCTGCCAAAAGGAAAGGAAATGCTTGAAGCTTGCGAAAGGGAACTGTCCGTATTGACGGAGACTATTTCCAAGAGCAAGGCAATATCAGATACTCTCGAAAAGAGAATAGGAGAACTCGCCGACACTCTTATGTTTGAAAGCAAAGCTGTGGCAAACACCCAAAGAAAGATTCTTGAACTTAAGAAAGAAGAATTGGAGACGGCTTTAAAAACCGCACGCAATGCCTTTGATGCAAACCAAAAGCAAATTGCCGCCATAAAGACGAAAATAGAAGAAAACAGAAAGTTTCTTTTGGATACAGAGGAAACGGATAGAACCTCAGATGTGGCAAGGCAAAGGGAACTGAAAGCAAAAAAAGAGGAAGTCCTCGCCCTGCAAAAGACAGTACACATAAGAAAAAGTGCGAACATTTCGTCTTTAAACAATATAAGATTAAAATCCGAGGATATAAAGAGAGTGGAAGAAAAGTGGATGTGGGTTAAAAACCTTTCCAACACGGCAAACGGAAACCTCTCGGGCAAGGAAAAGGTAATGCTCGAAACATATATTCAGATGACATATTTTGACCGTATTATAAGCCGTGCAAACACCAGATTTCTGGTAATGTCAGGCGGACAGTATGAGCTTAGAAGAAGAACAGAGGCAGAGAACAACCGAAGTCAGACGGGCCTTGAACTTGATGTAATTGATTATTACAACGGTACGCACCGAAGTGTCAAAACCCTGTCGGGCGGTGAGGCTTTCAAGGCATCTCTTTCTCTTGCGCTCGGTCTGTCAGACGAGGTTCAGTCTTCGGCGGGAGGAATTAAGCTTGATACAATGTTTGTAGACGAAGGCTTCGGCTCTCTGGATGAGGAGTCACTCGCACAGGCATTCAAAGCCCTTTCGTCACTTGCAGAGGGCAACAGGCTTGTGGGGATTATTTCTCATGTAAAGGAGCTTAAGGACCGCATAGATAACAAGATAGTTGTAACTAAGGAAAAAGACGGCAAAAGCAGAGCTTATGTTGTTTGTGATTAACGGAGATAAAATGAATTTATATTTTGCGCCCCTTGAGGGCATCACAGGTTATATATACCGTAATACCCACGCAGAGCTTTTCGGGGGTTGCGATGCGTATTATGCACCTTTTATAACTCCTGTCGAAAACGAAAGATTAAACAAAAAATGCTTAAGGGACATCTTGCCCGAAAACAATAAATGTGCTGATTTAAGAGTTCAGCTTCTTTCCAACAATTCCAAGACATATTTTAAATTTGAGGACGAAATTATGTCTATGGGTTACAGCGAGATAAATGTAAATATCGGCTGTCCCTCGGGTACTGTGGTAAAGAAGGGCAGAGGTGCGGGATTTTTAAGAGACACATCGCAGATGTCGGAATTCTTTCGTGAGGTTTTCTATAAAAACAAGGTGAATATTTCCGTAAAAACCAGGATAGGATTTTACGATAAGGAAGAATATGAAAATCTCATGGATGTGTACAACGGATTTCCTCTAAAGAGCCTCATTGTACACCCCCGAACCCGCGAGGATTATTATAAGGGCGATGTACACATGGATGTGTTCTCCACGATGTACGAACAGAGCCGTAACCCCGTCTGCTACAACGGGGATGTTAGAAATGTGAGTGATTTTAAATCCGTATCGGACAGCTTTTCGGATTTGGAGGGCATCATGATAGGCAGGGGCGCTGTTGCAAATCCTGCAATCTTCCGCGAGATAAAGGGCGGAAAACCTCTTGAAACACAGGAGCTTATAGAGTTTTCTCATGTTCTTGGAGAGAGGTATTACGAAGTGTTAAAGTCCGATATGTACACTCTGCATAAGCTTAAGGAAATATGGCTTTATATGCTCACAAATTATCCCGATGAAAAGAAAATTATAAAGGCAGTAAAAAAGTCTTCCACCGTGGCACAGCTTCACGATGCCGTAAGGACTCTGCCTTAATGACGCATTTGCGAGTATTTTAACAATGCAGTGGCGTAAAAACACGCACCCAAAACGGGTTCGGATATTATAAGGAGTAGACTATGTATCTAATAGCAGGACTCGGCAACCCCGAGAAAAAGTATGATTCCACAAGGCACAATATAGGCTTTGAAACTGTTGATTTAATAGCGCATAAGCTAAATATCGGCATAACAAAGCTCAAACACAAGGCGCTCTTTGGCGAGGGCTTTATAGGAAGCGAAAAAGTTATTCTCGCGAAGCCTCAGACCTACATGAATTTGAGCGGTGAGAGTATAAGGGATATGGCATCTTTCTACAAAATCCCCGCAGAAAACATAATAATTATATGCGATGACATAAATTTGGAAACAGGACGCATAAGAATAAGACCGAAGGGTAGTGACGGCGGTCACAACGGATTAAAATCCATCATATATCAGCTTGCAGACGATGGCTTTGTCCGCATAAGAATGGGAGTGGGCGCGCCAAAAGGGGAGCATTACAACCTTGCCGACTATGTGCTTGGCAAGTTCTCCAAGGAGGAAATAGAAATCCTCACAGACACAGCAAACAGGGTGGCAGATGCAGTAGAATGTATCATCAAAAATGATGTTTCTGCCGCTATGAATAGATTCAATGGAGCTAGAAAATGAACACCTTTAAGCTTTTACTTGACGGCATGAATGAGTTTGACTCTCTGTGCACACATGTCCAAAAAGGGAATGGATATGTTCATGCCTTAGGGGTATCCGCAAGTCAGAAAAACCACCTTATATATTCTCTTGCCGAGCATACGGACGCCAGATGCGTCGTGGTTGTGCCCGACGAAATCGAAGCAGGAAGGACACTTAAGGAGCTGTCGTTCCTCTCTTCGCATGCGGCTATATATTTTCCGCCCCGTGAGTATCTTTACTACGATGTGGATGTGTCCAACAGAAAGGGCGAGTTTTCCAGACTTTCGGCACTTGCAAATATAAAAGATGCCAAATATATAGTTACTACTGTATCGGCACTTGCATCATACACACTCCCAAGCTATATATACAGAGAAAATTCAATTACCGTAGATATGGACTTTTGCATGGATATGGATAAATTCACAGAGCAGCTTGCCTACATGGGTTATGCAAGGGTAAGCTCTGTGGAGAGTGTGGGTCAGTATTCTGTACGAGGCTCTATAGTAGATGTATATCCTCCGGGAAGCGAAAACCCCGCAAGAATTGAATTCTGGGGTGATGACATAGATTCCATAAGGACATTTTCACCTCAAACACAGCTTTCGCTCGATAGCGCGGAGTCGGTATTCATATGCCCTGCAAGAGAGCTTATATACGACAAAGACAAAGCAATAGAGGTTTCGGAAAAGATAAGGGAGTTAAAGAATGAAAACCTCATGCGCGATGCGGAAAAGCTTTGCCAGAATCACTATTTTCATTCCAATGATAAGTATCTTGGATATTTCTATGACAAGATACCTACGCTTTTTGATTATTTAGAACAAAATACACTCTATGTACTTACCGAGCCTAAGGAACTCAAAAGTAAATTTGACATGTGGTACAAGGAGCAGAATGAGATTATAACATCCCTTATGGATAAGGGACTTTTTCCTCGTGTAAACGGAAGCTACTACATTACCTATGGCGATATAGTAAGACGGAGCGAAAAATCTCCTTGCATAACACTTAGCGCTCTGTCGCACACAACACCCGATATCCGTCCCAAAGATATCATCTCGCTGAGTGCCAAGACCATCCGCTCATATGCGGACAATGCGCAGTATATGGTGGACGATATAGTTTTCTGGAGAAAGAATTCTTTCAGAGTTGTTGTGCTTTTGGGCACCGATACAAAAATACAGAATCTTACCGAACTTTTGGCAGGGCAGGGTATTACTGCAGTTTATCTTGAAAATGCAGACAAAGTTCCCGATTTCGGCGAGGTATTCATAGTAAAGGGAACCCTCGAGCGAGGTTTTGAATACCCGTCTGTAAAGACTGCTCTTGTAACTGACGGCGAGCCTCAATCGCAAAGACGCCGAAAACCCAAGGCAAAGGATGCCAAAGATGCCATAAAGAGCTTTGATGAAATCACGGTGGGTGACTATGTAGTTCACCGCACTCACGGTGTCGGTAAATATGTGGGCATACATCAGCTTGAAGTTCAGGGTGTAATCCGCGATTATCTTAAAATCAAATACAAGGGTACAGACTGCCTGTATGTACCTGTAGAACAGCTTGATATGCTGTATAAACATTCTTCAACCGAGGAAAAGACGGTTAAATTAAACAGCCTTGGCGGAACAATGTGGCAAAAGACCGTTACAAAGGTTAAAGAGAGCGTGGCACATCTTGCCGAGGATATGATTAAGCTCTATGCGGAAAGAAGCCGTCTCAAAGGCCATGTTTTCCCCAAGGATACCGACTGGCAGAGACAGTTTGAGGGCGATTTTCTGTATGACGAAACACCCGACCAGCTAAGGTGTATAGAGGAAGTCAAAAAAGACATGGAAGACGGCAAGTGCATGGATAGACTTCTGTGCGGAGATGTGGGCTACGGCAAAACCGAGGTAGCGCTTCGTGCGGCATTCAAAACCGTAATGGACGGAATGCAGGTTGCATATCTTGTACCTACCACAATCCTTGCATCGCAGCACTACAATACCTTTGTGTCACGAATGAAGGAGTATTGCATAAATGTGGAAATGCTCAGCCGTTTCCGTACCAAAAAACAGCAGGAAAAGATTATAAAGAAGCTTGAAACGGGCGAAGTGGATGTTGTAATAGGCACTCACCGCATACTTCAAAAGGATGTAAAATTTAAGTCCTTGGGTCTTCTTATAATAGACGAAGAACAGCGTTTCGGAGTAGGACATAAAGAAAAACTCAAGGAAATCAAAAAGGATGTAAATGTTCTTACTTTAAGTGCCACACCCATTCCAAGAACACTCAATATGGCAATGATGGGTATACGAGACTTAAGTGTTTTGGCATCTCCTCCAAATGACAGAGCGCCTGTGCAGACCTTTGTAATGGAGTACAATCCCATTGTTGTACAAAATGCCATTCAAAGAGAGCTTGCGCGCGGAGGTCAGGTGTACTATCTCTATAACAGGGTAGAGAGTATAGACAGGGTGGCATTTAAGATAAGCGAGCTTGTACCCGAGGCAAGAGTAAGCGTAGCGCACGGCAAAATGACCGAAACCGAGCTTGAAAACATAATGCTCGACCTCATAGACGGTAATATTGATGTCCTTGTGTGTACTACTATCATAGAGACGGGTCTTGATGTCCCCAATGTAAATACCATAATTGTAGAAAATGCCGATTGTCTCGGTCTTTCTCAGCTATATCAGTTAAAGGGAAGAGTAGGTCGTTCGAACAGACTTTCTTTTGCATATTTTACCTATCACGAGGGTAAAGTGCTCGACAAAATTGCCCAGAAGCGCCTTGGCGCCATAAGGGAATTTACGGAATTCGGCTCGGGCTTTAAGATTGCTCTTCGCGATTTGGAGATAAGAGGTGCAGGCAATATTCTCGGCAAGGAGCAGCACGGCAATATGAACCTTGTTGGCTACGATATGTATTGTCTGCTTTTGGAACAGGCGGTTAAGGAGCTTAAGGGCGAAGAGATTACGGAAAAGGTAAGCACCTCGCTAGATTTAAAGGTAAGTGCCTATATACCCGAAAAGTCTGTGCCCGACGAAAAACAGCGTATAGAAATGTACAGAAGAATTGCATCCATATCCACCGAAGAGGAGATGCGTGAGGCTGAGGCGGAGTATATAGACCGCTACGGCGATGTGCCCGAAAGTGTGGATAATCTTATGAATATAGCACTCATAAGGACGGCAGCTTCCGAGCTTTTTATAACCGATATAAGCATAAAGGACGATATGGTTGTATTCACATTTGAACGCATAGTAAGCCCCAAATCAATAGTGGAAATTATTGATAAGTTCAAGGGAAAGATGATGTTTTCTTCTGGTTCGGTATCATATCTCACATACAAATATGAAGAAAATGTATTAGATAATATTAAAATTATATTACAAAGATTAAAAAATACAATACAGGAAGAAAGTTTATAATGTATAATTAGTTATAATTGTAATATGGAGGTTTGCACATGAGAAAGATTATTAAGATTACAGCAGTTTTTTGTATAATTGCGCTTCTTGCAAGCTGCGGTCTTGTAAGTAATGTAGAGAAAGAAAAACCCGAAAAAAAGGGTGAGGTTGTAGTAACCGTAGATGGTAAGGATTATGATGTTGAAAGATTCAATATCTATTTCTACAGTGCACAGGGCGAGACCTTAGTTGCCGAAGGTTATCAGCAGTCCGCCGATGTTCCCGAAGATTTCTGGTCCGAGGAAGTAGACGGCAAGACAAGACTTGAAATAGCTAAAGAAAAGGCGCTTTCTACACTTGTAGATGACGCTCTTGCATACAAAAAAGCGAAGGAATTCGGTTTAGAACTTACCGAAGACGAAAAGAAGAATATAGACAGCCAGATAGAAACTATGGAAAAGGATGAGGAGGCTATGAAGCACTTCGAAGCCATAGGTGTTTCCATAGATGCTATAAGAGAGTACTACAACGAGGGATTTCTTCTTTCGCACATAAGCTCAGAGCTTATGGAAAGAGGCGATATCACTGTAGATGAAGACGCTATCTTAAAAGAGTTCAAAGAGAACTATGTTAAAGCAAAGCATATTCTCATATCTACAGTAGATGCACAGTCAGGCGCCGCACTTTCCGAAGACGAGGTTGCCGCAGCAAATGCGAAGGCACAGGATATATTAAATCAGCTTAGTTCAGGTGCGGATTTTGATGAGCTTATGAATGCCAACAGCGAAGACCCGGGTCTTGCCACTGCTCCCGACGGTTATGTGTTTACAAAGGGCGAAATGGTAGCAGAATTTGAAGAGGCAGCATTTGCACTCAAAGAAAATCAGATAAGCGGACTTGTAAATACCTCTTACGGTATACACATATTAAAAAGAGTTCCCTTTGATATGGAGGGTGCACAGGAAACCTCCGCTCTTGAAGCCAAGAAATCAGAGGTTGCAGTTCCCGAAATTGAGGCTCTTTTAAAGACATGGAAAGCTAACAGCAAGATTAAGACAAACGATAAAGTACTGGATAAGTTAAAAGCATTTGATGCAAAAGACATTTTCGGTCAGTAATTAAATTATAGGGGATGTAAATTTTTACATCCCCTTGTATCGTGTTTTAAACACTTTGGAGGATTATGTATGAAACGGATTGGCATACTTTTTCTGGTGCTTTTTTTGATGGTTTTTTTTGCCTCTTGCGGACAGGAAGAGGTCGAAAAACAGAAGGAACCGGAAGAAAAGCCTCTTAAAACTGCAGTTACCGTAAACGGAACGCAGTACACTCTAGAGAGGTTCAATCTATATTTTTACAATGCACAGGACGAAATTTTAAAGCAGTCGGGTTACAACGAGGCAAAGGATATTCCCGAGGATTTCTGGGATATTGAAAGAAACGGTGTTACAAGACTTGATTTGGCAAGAGATGCCGCCGTGGATATGCTTATAGACGACGCATTGGAATATGAGAAAGCCCGTGAATATAAAATAAGACTTACTGCCGATGAGCTTTCTTCCATAAACAATCAGCTTTCCGCGTTAAGACAGGACAAGGTTTCTGTAGCGCAGTTTGAGTATATGGGAATTTCGGTAGATGAATTGGAGAGCTATTACAAAGACGAAATGCTCATACCGTCTCTTGTAACAGAGCTTATAAACGAAGGCAGTATAAAGCCAAGTCCCGAGAGTGTGTTAGAGGAGTTTGTTACATCGTACGTTAAGGTTAAAATGCTGTATTTACCTACAATCGACGGGGTAACAGGAAAGCCTTACTCGGCAGAAGATATGAAATATGTAAAAGCAAAGGCAGAAGAGTTTGTGGATAGGCTGAGTAGCGGTGAACTCTTCGATGACATTGTTTTGGAATATACCGAGGATTTCTATACAACGGCATATCCCGACGGATATATAATCGGATACGGCGACTGGGACGAATCAATGGAAGAAATTGCATTTTCCCTTGAGGATGAAGAGGTTACGGAGCTTATAACAATACCCGACGGAATGTATATGATAAAAAGAGTTCCTTTTGATTTTGAGGACTCACAGGAACTTGTATGTCTTGAAAGTATAGAGGCGGAGTTTGCCCAGCCCAAGCTCGAAGCACTTGTTAAAAAATGGAGACAGAATGCGGATATAGAAATTCATGACGAAGTTCTTAAGGATTTGAAACCGCTTATTACCAACAATCAGATTATAACTGTAAAAATTAAGTAGATTAAAAGAGCTATTTTGGTAGATAATATCGAAATGGCTCTTTATTTTTGATAAGTATTTAAACTCGGTTTACATAAAGCTACAATTTTTTTTGCTTCTCTATGCTAAAATTAGTATGCAATTACTTTTGCAAAAGGAGAAGTATAAATGAACGAAATGACACAAAGTATAAAGACGGTAAAAAAGGATTTATTTTCGGGCAGAACATTTTCGCTCAATATGAGTATAAACGATATACTGTACATATTACTATGTTATGCGATGTCCTCGTGCAGCTTTTTTGAGGGGAGAGTTCCTTTTGTGCTAAGTGCCTACGCGGCAGCATTCAGCGGGGGCAGGTGGCTTATAGCCATGCTCTCATGTGCCGCAGGACTTTTGGGGCTTAATTCAGGATACAGCTTTACCTGCTATATTCTCGTACTTGCAGGCGCTACCTTTCTTATGGGTATTGTAAACGGAGGGCGCAGATTCAGGGCGTTTTGTATCAGCGCTCTTTTACTTATCGTATCGTTTGTGCAAAATGCAATATCAGATGCTTACTGGATAGACTATGCCTTTTCGATACTTGAAGCTGCATTTTGTTTTGCGGGAGTATATGTGTTTTCAGATGCAGTACCTCTTCTTACATCGGCAAAGGAGCGCCATTGCGTTCTGGATACCGAGGTTGTCAGCCTGTTTGTTTTGCTTGCGCTTGCAGTAAGGTGTACGGTAGGATTACCGCTTATTGCGGGTATGGATTTGTCTGTAATTCTTGCTATATTGATTCTTCTTGCAATAAATATGGAAAGCGACATATCCCTTGGTACGGCAATGGGTGTTGTGTTTGGTTTTATGACGGTAGGAAGAGCACTATCCTCCGCAGTTTCCATGGGAGCCTTTGCTTTTGCGGCATTTTGCTGCGGAGTTTTAAACCGCTTTGGAAAGTGGGGCGTTGTGCTTGGATTTGTGATGGCAAATGCGGCGCTTACTGCTCTTTTAAAGGGTGAAACTCTGCCGTTTGATATATTTGAGGTTTTGTGTGCGTCGGTTATCTTCTCGGCTTTGCCAAAGAGGGTAACAGGTTATATATCTTCAATAACCGCAAAGACAGTTCATACTGCCACAAAGGCATTTGTACATGAGGAAAAAATACAGAGTGTTATTTCCAAAAAACTATCCAATTTAGGCAGTGCCTACGAATGTCTTGCAAGCGCTTACGACAGTTGCTTTAAATCGGATACTATGTCCAAAAGATACATTATTCGTATGCTCGACAGCGCATCTTCCAAGATTTGTCCCGATTGCGGTCTTAAGTACAACTGCTGGGAAAGATGCTACAAGGATAGCTACAGGGCAATGGTACAGATGCTCGAAACAGCAGAAAAGAGCGGAAATCTTACAGAAGAGGATGTACCCGAGCCAATAAAAGGAAAGTGTATAAAGCTAAAGGAATTTATATCGCATTTCAACAAAATGTTTGGTATATATAAAGTAGAAAAAATGTGGCAGGACAAGCTTAACGATGCCAGAAAGCTTGTATCGGAGCAGCTTCGCAGTATAAGCCGCTCTGTAAGGGATACAGCAGATGAATTCATGATGTCAGTGGATACCGCCGCAGAAAAGGAGATAAAAACCATACTGGATAAAAACAGAATACCCTTTAAAGAGGTTACTTTCCTTAAGGGTAAGGACGATACATTCTCTATGGAAATACTTCTTTCCGACAGACAGCTTACCAAAAAGGAGGAAAATACCGTAGAGTCTATCATAGAGCAAACCACAGGCAAACGCGCATCGCTTATAGACAAGCACATGGAAAGAGAAGGGCAGGTACTTATCTTTAAAAATTGTGCAAGATACAGAGTGAGCGTAGGAAGTGCGGCAGTATGTAAGCATGGCGAAGAGGTCTCGGGCGACAGCTTTATTTCATGTGTATCGCCACGCGGGGATTTTGTAGCCGCACTAAGTGACGGCATGGGTACGGGAAGCGCGGCACTTGCCGAGAGCCGCACGGCTACAGAACTTTTGAAAAATTTTGTGGTTTCTGGCATGGATATAGAAACATCGCTGGAACTTATAAATTCTTCTCTTCTTCTGCGTTCAAGCGAAGACAATTTTGCCACGATGGATGTGTGCAGCATAGATTTGTCAAAAGGGAATATTAATCTGTATAAAAGCGGTGCCGCTACGGGCTTTGTAAAAAAAGGAAATAATCTTATAAAAATAGAATCCGACTCTTTGCCTTTTGGTATATTAAAGGATTACGGAAAAACAAAAACAACATCTTTAGATGCAGATAAATCCGCTCAGGTGATACTCATGACAGACGGTGTATACGATGTATTTGCATGCACAGGCGCATCCAATCTTGAAGATATCATTTTATGCAGCAAAACGGATAATCCGCAGATTTTGGCATCTGAGATTATGAATGTGGCATTGGAACAGACCATTTCAAAAGCACTCGACGATATGTCGGTATGTGTTATCAATGTTTGGGAAAGATAATAGACAAAACATGGTGTATATGTTATAATTAACTATACAAATTCGCAGGAGGGTATGAATATGTCTAAGTCTATTTACGCAAACAGACTCAAAACCATGTTTATCGTAAGCGCGGTTACTGCATTTGTGGCACTTATTGTGTACTATATATGCAAAGTTGCAGGATATGGACAGTACGCTATCGGTTTTGCGGTTTTGATTTCGTGTGCTACTTCACTTATTTCGTATTTCACATGTGACAAAATGGTGCTTTCAATAAGCGGCGCAAGACCTGCTGACGACAGTAATGATGCTTATGTAAAAGCTATTTTAAGTAAGCTTTGTGCATCTGGTAATCTTCCTATGCCAAAGGTGTATATAATAGATGACCCTGTTGCAAATGCTTTTGCAACAGGCAGAAATCCCAAGAACGCTGTAGTATGCGTTACAACGGGACTTCTTCAAAAAATGGATGATTACGAGCTTGAGGGAGTTCTTGCACACGAGCTTGCCCATGTAGGAAACCGCGACATACTTCTTTCTACCGTGGTCACGGTTATGGTGGGTATAGCCGTTATCATATCGGATTTCTGGACAAGGAGTATGATTTGGGGTTATGGCAGAAGACGAAATGACAACAGAGGTTCAGGCTCACCCTTGGCAATCATAGGACTTGTGTTTGTGATTATTGCACCTATAGCAGGTCAGCTTATGAGACTGGCACTCAGCCGAAACAGAGAGTACCTTGCCGATGCAACTGCCGCTAAATTTGCAGGAAGTCCATACGGTCTTATAAATGCACTTAAAAAGCTTGGCGCGGAAACTGCGGGTGTAAAGCGTGCCACAAATGCAACAGCCAATCTTTATATAACCAATCCATTTAAGGCGGTAAACGGCAAAAAAATGCGCAACCTGTTTTCTACCCATCCGCCTGTAGAAGAGAGAATTAAGGCGCTTGAAGAACTTATGTAAAACAAAAGGGAATGTAAAAACTGCGGTTTTTTACATTCCCTTTTGTTTTCAAAAAATTACCTGTTTATTTATATGACTTTTTACGCAAATTAGATACGACAAAACAAATGGAGGTGATTTTAGTGGCTAACAAGCATGTTGTTCCCGAAGCTAAGGATGCAATGGAAAGATTCAAAATGGAAGCTGCATCTGAAGTAGGCGTTAACTTAAAGAACGGTTACAATGGCGATTTAACATCTAAGCAGGCAGGTTCCGTTGGCGGACAGATGGTTAAGAAGATGATTGAATCCTACGAAAATTCCATAAAGTAAGAATTTTCTTGAGAATGTAAGAAAGAAGCAAAGTCCCGAAATTAGAGTCATTCATGACTTTAATTTTGGGATTTTTGCATATTTCGTATTGCATGAGAAATAATAAGTACGGTATCAAAACACCGGAAAGGAAAGATAATATGAAAAAATTCTTATCACTTTTACTTGCACTCACTTTAATGCTTACCATGTTTTGTTCATGCGGTTGCAGCATGGATGATGGTGAAGCAGGCGACAGAGGAAATGTTCAGACAGACGACATAGGTGACGGCGGCAAAGATACAACAGATGACGGCGCCGCAGGTGACAGAGAAGATAAGACCGATTCCGTAGGAAACGATTTAAAAGACGGTGTAGACTCTGCGGGCAATGCAGTAAAGGATGGTATAAACGCAGTTGAAGACACCCTCGATGGCGCAGTAAACGATACAAGCGGCGAAATGAACAAGACAAACAAATAACATCGCAATTAACTCCAAATTAAAAAACTGCTGGACTTTAGGGTTAAAATGTAGTAGAGTATAAGTATATACTATGTTAATTTGGAGTTTATACATATGAAAGAAAAAACTAAATTCGTATGCAACGAATGTGGATTTGAAAGCATCAAATGGCTCGGCAAATGTCCGTCATGCAACAGTTGGAACACATTTACCGAGGAAATAAGTTCGCCCAAGGGTAAGTACGATGTGTCAAAAGATGGTTTTGTACCCAAAACCGCACCCATGACTTTAGAGCAAATAACCTCGTGCGAGGGTGAGCGTATACCCACGGGTACGGCAGAACTCGACAGAGTTCTAGGCGGCGGTATAGTGCGCGGCTCCATGGTGCTTGTGGGCGGTGACCCCGGCATAGGTAAGTCCACACTTCTTTTGCAGATATGCGAGTGTCTTGGCGAAAATCATCGCGTTTTGTATGTTTCGGGCGAGGAGTCCGCACAGCAGATTAAGATGCGTGCCACAAGGCTCGGAGTATCGGGCAAAAATCTTAAGCTTCTTTCCGAAACCAATCTTGAGAGTATAATACACCATGCCAATAATGAAAAACCATCTGTTCTTATAGTTGATTCAATACAGACCATGTACCGTGAGGATGTATCCTCAGCACCGGGAAGTGTGGCACAAGTGCGAGAGGCTACACACTTTCTTATGCGCCTTGCAAAAGAGAGTAATATTGCGGTGTTTATAGTGGGACATGTTACTAAAGAGGGCAACATTGCAGGTCCCCGAGTGCTTGAGCACATGGTAGATTGCGTGCTCTATTTCGAGGGTGAAAGACAGCAAAGTTACCGCATACTTCGCACAGTCAAAAACCGTTTCGGCTCTACAAACGAGATAGGCGTTTTCGAAATGACGGACTCAGGACTTAAGGAGGTTGCAAATCCGTCTGCTGCAATGCTCTCGGGAAGACCCGACGATATATCTGGTTCGGCAATAGTGTGTACCATAGAGGGTTCACGCCCCATGCTTGCAGAGATACAGGCTCTCTCCGCTACCACGGGATATGCAATGGCAAGGCGAATGGTTACGGGTGTAGACCACGGAAGAGTAACAATGCTTGTGGCTATACTTGAAAAAAAACTTGGCTATTCCATGCAGACACAGGATGTTTATGTAAATGTGGTAGGAGGCTTGCGTCTTACGGAAACCGCCTCCGACCTTGCTGTAATTACTGCAGTTGCATCCAATTTTAAAAATTTTGTTATAGATGGCAAAACGCTCATATTGGGTGAGGTCGGCTTAACGGGTGAGGTGCGCTCGGTAAGTTTTGCCCAAAGGCGCATTGCCGAGGCGAAAAAGCTCGGTTTTAAAAGATGCATAATACCAAAGGACAATTATAAACAGGCATCCGAAATAGAGGGCATTGACATACTTCCTGTTTCCACCGTTTCGGAGGCAATTAAAATCTTAATAAAATAAGTAAGGGACTGTAAAAAACATTTTTCGTTTTTTACAGTCCCTTTATTTTT
Organism: Clostridia bacterium; assembly: GCA_045646525.1. Lineage (GTDB taxonomy): Bacteria > Bacillota > Clostridia > UMGS1810 > UMGS1810 > RGIG8748. The sequence continues at coordinate 87,148 of JAZRKX010000038.1, forward strand.
GGGGAGGGGATGGAAAAAAAGATGCAGAATAAGCGCTTTATTTTACATTCCCTTTTTCTAAATATTCTTTAATTTTTATAAATGTCTCTTCGCTTAACACATGTTCTATTTTGCAACTGTCTTCATATGCCGTTTCGTCCGAAACACCAAGTGACATCAAAACAGTTGCTATAACCTCGTGCCTTTCGTACATGCTTTGCGCTATGTCCATGCCTTTTTCGGTAAGCGATATTCCGCCGTCGGCATCCACCGTTACATATCCTGCTTCGCGCAGAGATTTCATGGCTACGGAAACGCTTGCTTTTGTAAATTGAAGTTCGTGCGCTATGTCTACGCTTCGTACAAAGCCTGTCTTTTTCTTCAGCATATATATGGTTTCAAGATAATTCTCCTGAGACTGTTGTATCTTCATACGGCATCTGCCTTTCTTATATGATAATATAAGTATATCACATGTTTTAAAAAAAGTCAAAAATATATGTTTTGTATTTGCATGTAGGAGTTTTTATTGAAATGTTTGTAAATGTTTGGTATAATAAGTTTATAAATTGTTAAATTCCAAGCCTAATGGAGTTTACACTTTTGTAAGGAGAATTAACTATGTGTCTTGCAACATCTGCTCATATAAAACAACTTGATAATCTGGCATCGGAAAAATACGGAGTTCCGTTAAGTGAGCTTATGGAAAATGCGGGGAAGAGTATTTTTGATGAAATCAGAGAGAATTTCTCCGATAAAAAGTTTGCTGTTTTTTGCGGAAAAGGAAATAACGGCGGGGACGGATTTGTTGTTGCAAGACTATTAAAAGCCGACGGGCGTGATGTTAAGATTTATCTTACTCACGATAAAACCGAGCTTAGTGATACAGCAAAAATAGCCTTTGATAAACTGGAAGATAAAAAAATTGAAATATTAAAAATAACAGATGATGTAGATAAGGATGCTGTTATTATTGATGCGCTTTTGGGTATTTCGGTTTCAGGCGCGCCGAGAGGAAATATAAAAACGGCGATAGATAAAATAACCTCTATGAATAATACAGTTATTTCTGTTGATATTCCGAGCGGTCTCTCTGCTGATGACGGAAAAGCTTTGGGCAGTGTTGTAAAAGCAGATTATACATATACGCTTGCGCTCGATAAGGTGGGACTTAACACACATCTAGGAAAAGCTCTTTGCGGTCAGAAAAAAGTTCTTGATATAGGGATTCCCAAAGAAGCACTGTCAGAGCTTAAATTAAACACCCCAAAGCTAAAGGTTGATAAATTGTACATTAAGAGGTGACTGTTATGCTTACAATAAGAGAACAATATGAAAAAGAGGAGTACAGTCTGCTTTCTGATTTGGCATGCAAATCGGCAGAGAGCAAAGGAAGGCGTGTTCCCGAAGAAAAGTGCGATTTAAGGACGGATTTCTCCCGTGACAGAGACAGGATAATCCATTCCAAGTCATTCAGAAGACTTAAGCACAAAACGCAGGTATTCATTCTGGCAGACAATGACCATTTCCGCACACGCCTTACTCATACTCTGGAGGTTTCTCAGATAGCGCGTACCATATGCCGTGCCCTTAAGCTCAACGAAGACCTTGCAGAAGCTATTGCAATGGGGCATGATTTAGGCCATACACCCTTTGGACATTCAGGAGAGAGAGCACTCGACAGATTAAATCCAAACGGCTTCAGACACTACGAACAAAGTGTGCGTGTTGCAGATGTGCTCGAAAAAGACGGAAAAGGCATGAACTTAACCCATGAGGTAAGAGACGGTATATTAAATCACTCAGGTGCAAGCCTTGCTTCCACAATGGAGGGAGCCGTTATTAAGTATGCAGACCGTTTTGCATATATAAACCATGATATAGACGATGCCCTGCGAGCAGGGGTTATAAAAAAAGAAGACCTTCCTGTTGAACTTGTATTTTCCATAGGTGCAAGGCACTCGCAGAGGATAGATTTTCTTATAAAGGATATCGTAACCGAGAGTGCAAAAAACGGCTATGTGTCCATGAGCCACGATGCCGAAAAGGACATGCTTGCCCTGAGGCAGTTTATGTTCTCCGAGGTATACGAAAAGCTTGCTGTAAAAGACTTTCAGCCCTACATGGTTATAGAAAAGATATATAATTATTTTTACAAAAATCCCGAAAAGCTTCCCGAAGAATTTGCAAGTCTTCTTGCAGATTGGGATATTCATACCGTGGTTTGCGATTATATATCTTGTATGACGGATAATTACTGTATAAGATTATTTAACGATTTATTTATGCCAAGTCCAAAATTTTAAAGGGATTTTTTGTTTTTTGTCGAATAGGATATATAGGAGGATGATTATGCCTTTATATCCTGAATACTTAATACGCGAAGTGGCAGACAAGAACGATATCCGCGACATTATTTCACAATATGTACATCTTAAGAAGGCGGGAAACTCATATGTAGGACTGTGTCCTTTTCACAATGAGAAGACGCCTTCGTTTTCTGTATCGCCCCAAAAGGGGATATTCCATTGTTTTGGTTGCGGAGAGGGCGGAAATGTAATCCACTTCATGATGAAAATTGAAAATATGCCGTTTGTGGAAGCTGTGGAAAAGCTGGCGGAACGCGCAGGAATCACACTTCCCAAACCCACCGACAAAGAAAGCGCAAAACACGCTGTACTTGCCAAGGAAAGAGAAGCCATTTACGAAATAAATCAGGCGGCGGCAGATTATTTTTACAGCAACTTAAAAGACGGCAAAAAAGCAGTGGAATACATGAAGATGCGCGCCCTTACAGGTGCCGATGCAAAGAAGTTTTATCTCGGATATGCCAGAGATAGCTGGGATGCACTGTTTAAGCATCTCACAGGCGCAGGATATCCCGAGAGCCTTATACTTAAGGCAGGGCTTATAAAAAGCGGTGACAACGGCAAATACTATGATTTCTACCGCGACAGAGTTATGTTTCCCATATTCGATACCCGAAACCGCGTTATAGGCTTTGGAGGAAGAACTCTTGGCGACAGTAAATCAAAGTACTTAAATTCGCCCGATACACCTGTGTTCAATAAGAGCCGCAATCTCTACTTTCTCAACGCCGCAAGGCGTGCGGGCAGAGAGTTTGTAATTCTGGTGGAGGGGTACATGGATGTTATCGCCCTTGCCAAAAACGGCTATCTCAATACGGTAGCAACACTCGGAACTGCACTTACCGAAAGTCAGGCAAAGATTCTTGCTTCAGAGTTCAAAGAGGTCGTCATATGCTACGACAGCGACGGCGCGGGCAGGAAAGCCACCAACAAGGCAATAAGGCTTCTTCGTGCTCACGATGTGGCGATTTCTGTACTTAATCTCAAGGACAAAAAGGACCCCGACGAGTATATAAATGCGTTTGGAATCACGAGATTTAATAACTGTGTTTCCAAGCGAAAATCAGATATGATGTATTTAATGGACACTTTTGAGCAAGACTATGATGTGACCCAAAATTCGCAGAAAGTATCTTTTGTGGCAAGTATTCTTGAATATATGCATCTTATAAGAAATCCCGTGGAACTGGATGTGTATGTGGAGGAGCTTTCCAGGAGGACAAAGGTGTCATCCAATGCCATATATTCACAGCTCGGCATTGTAAAGGCGGTGAGCACCGTCAATACGCAAAACAGGGAGGAAACACCCGATGTAACCATGATTGCCCAGCGCAAGACACCGTTTTCATCGGATGCTGTTTTGGAACGCACAAGACAACAGCTTCTTTCCGTTATTATATCCAATCGCATGGTATATAAGCACAGGAAAGAAAAAATATCTCCCGATATTTTCGAAAAAGACATTCACAAAAGGCTCTTGAACTATATACTGGCATTTTACAGTATAGACAAAAATATAGAGCAATCGCATATACTGGATTTATTTACAGAGGAAGAGGATATAAAAGAGGTTTCTCTTATTCTTTCTTTGGACAACCGCAGTGACGACGATTTAAAAGCCTTCGACGATTACCTCAGGGTAATAACGGAGAGGGTAAACCGAAAAAACATATTAAATCAGTTGAATGGGGATAACCCCGATAAAATAAATCTCTTAAACGAAATTATCAAAAACCAATGATACTTTAAGATTATAAATATCTTGAGGAAGGAGCATTAGTGTGCAAAAAGAAGAAAAGAAGATAACTGACAAAAAAACCGCTATGCTGGAGCTTGTAGAGCTCGGAAAGAAGAACGGAGTTTTGTCCTTTAAAGAAATCGAAGAAGCCTTAACGGAATATGATATCGATGTAAAAGATGTGGAGAAATTCTACGAGAGTCTGGAAGCAATGGGCATAGAGCTTGTAAAGGACATGGAAAAAGAGCTTCAGGAAATCCAGACCTCCGAAGAGGAGATAGACATATCCGTTCCCGAGGGTATCGGTCTTGATGACCCCGTGCGTATGTACCTTAAGGATATAGGTAAGGTACCTCTTCTTTCCGCAGAGGAGGAGGTTTACTATGCCGAGCGCATGCATGAGGGCGACGAGGTTGCAAAAAAGAAGCTTGCCGAGGCAAATCTGCGACTTGTTGTAAGTATAGCCAAAAGATATGTGGGCAGAGGTATGCTCTTTTTGGACCTTATCCAGGAGGGTAATTTAGGTCTTATTAAGGCTGTAGAAAAGTTTGATTACACCAAGGGCTACAAGTTCAGTACCTATGCAACATGGTGGATAAGACAGGCTATTACAAGAGCCATAGCCGACCAGGCAAGAACTATAAGAATACCTGTTCATATGGTAGAAACCATAAATAAGCTCATAAGAGTTTCGAGACAGCTTCTTCAGGAGCTGGGCAGAGAGCCTCATGTGGACGAAATTGCCAAAGAGATGAACATGAGTAAGGAGCGTGTTCGTGAGATAATGAAGATAGCACAGGAGCCTGTATCTCTGGAAACACCTATAGGCGAAGAAGAGGACAGTATTCTTGGCGATTTTATTCCCGATAGCGATGCACCCGCACCGTCGGAGATGGCTGCATTTGCACTTCTTAAAGAACAGCTCATATCCGTGCTCGATACCCTTACACCAAGGGAGGCAAAGGTATTAAAGCTTCGTTTCGGTCTCGATGACGGCAGAAGCCGTACACTGGAAGAGGTGGGTAAGGAATTCAATGTTACAAGAGAGCGTATAAGACAGATAGAAGCAAAGGCTCTTCGTAAATTAAGACATCCGAGCCGCAGCAAGAAGTTAAAGGATTATCTCGAGTAATATGTGGTACGAAAAGATAGAAAAGCTAACCGCGCTTATTATTGCGGCAGCGCTTTTGTCATGCGTTGGAATGTATATAGAAAACCGCAGTACAGATATCGAGACATATGTATCTTCTGGCAAAAAAGCGGAGCGCTTCAAGGTCAGCGTAGAGGGAGAGGTTGTAAATCCGGGACTTTATTCTGTGGAGGAGGGCTCGAGAGTTTGCGATGTCATATACTCTGCAGGCGGTGTAACTCATTATGCCGATACGGATTTAATAGACCTTGATGCTATTGTTATTAAGGGTTCGCATATAATTATACCGAGTATCCTTTCGGAAGATATACCCGATGTTGTGCCTGTTGTAAATATAAATACAGCCGATAAGGATAAGCTCATGCTTATACCGGGTATCGGTGAGGTAACGGCACAGAGAATTTTGGATTACCGTATAAATAACGGTGAGTTCTCAAAGATTTCGGATATAATGAATGTGCGGGGAATAGGCGAGAAAACATTCGAAGAAATAAAGGACTACATTATAACCTCGGAAATAAATGATACGGAGGAATAAAAAATGAAAATATTGATTGTGGATGATGAAAAGCTTCTTGTAAAAGGTATGAAGTTCAACTTTGAGCAGGACGGCTATACAGTAGAAACAGCATACGACGGTGAGGAAGCGTTAAAGCTTGCTCACGATAAAAATCTGGATATCATAATACTCGACCTTATGCTTCCCAAGATAGACGGACTTTCCGTATGTCAGAAGATAAGGGAATTTTCGAGCATACCGATTATCATGGTAACTGCAAAGACAGAGGATATGGACAAAATCATGGGTCTCGAATACGGAGCAGACGACTATATCACAAAACCCTTTAATATATTGGAATTAAAGGCAAGGGTAAAGGCAATAATGCGCCGCATAACACCTGTATCCAAGGACGGAGATCGTTCCAAAATTAAGATGGGTACAGTAGAACTTGACTATAACCAGCGCACCGTTACCATAGAGGGACAGACGGTAGACCTTACAAGTAAGGAATTCGACCTTATGGACCTTTTGGTGTGCAATCCCGGTAAGGTTTACTCAAGAGAAAATCTTCTTGACCTCATATGGGGCTATGACTATCCGGGCGATGCAAGAACGGTGGATGTTCATGTAAGGCGTCTTCGCGAGAAGATAGAGCCAAACAGCGCAGAGCCCGTATATCTGCTTACAAAGTGGGGAGCTGGTTACTATTTCAAAGATATTACATAAAATCAAAACAAAGATGTCAAGGCGCATCACATTAAGATGCGCCATACTCTATCTTAGCGTAAGCATACCCGTACTGTTTATAGTAAATGTTGCTATGGCAGCACTTGGTGTTATGCGCACAAACGGCAGTGTGGATATAAAGAGCGCACTTGCGCTTTTGGCAGATTCCATTGTTGTTACTGCCTTTGCCGTAGCTGCATGCAGCGCGGTTTCGCTTATTACTGTGTCAAAATTAAGAAAGAGAATTGTAGCATATACACACACTCTTAAGACCATGGCAGACGATAAGATAAGCGAAAAACTGGATATAGAGGGCGAAGATGAGCTTTCAGACCTTGGCAGCGCTTTTAATGAATTAAGCGACAGGTTTTCTGTAATAGAAAAGCAAAGAACGGAGTTTGTATCCAATGCATCCCATGAGCTTAAAACCCCCTTAAGTTCTATAAAGCTTATGGCGGATTCCATAATACAGACCCCCGATATAGAGATGGACTATGTAAGGGAATTTCTTACGGATATGAACGAAGAGGTAGAGAGACTTAACCGTATTGTAAATAAGCTTCTTTACATCACCAAGCTCGATACCCTTACAGAAACCATGTCGGGCTCTCTGGAGCTTATTAATCTTAAAGATGTGGTTGCAGGTATTCACAAAAACCTTATCCCCATAGCAGAAATGGAAGAAAAGGAACTCATCCTCTCTGCTGACGAAGATATTCTCATAATGGCAAACAAGGATATTCTCTGGCAGGCGGTATATAATATTTCAGACAACGCCCTTAAGTATACAGGTGATAACGGCAGAGTGGAAATAAGCCTCGTAAAAGAGAAAAAACGCGCCGTAATTATAGTAAAAGACAACGGTGTAGGTATTTCTTCCGAGGATGTGCATAGAATATTTGATAGGTTTTACCGTGTAGACAAAGCCCGCAGCCGCGAAACAGGCGGTACAGGACTTGGACTTTCCATTGCACAGTCTGCAATAGAATTCCACAACGGTGCAATAGAGGTAGAAAGCTCTCCCGGCGAGGGAAGTGAATTCAGAATTATTCTTCCGCTTGTGGATTGGCTTTAAAAAGGAGGATACTGTAATGAAGAAAATGATTGTTTTTTTGATTGCTTTAAGTATGCTTTTTGCCGTCTCCTGTAATTTAAGAGGGGGTAACAAACCCCAAATCCCTCAAAATGATGACGGTCAAGAGGTAGTAAACACTCCTGCAAAAGATAAGATAACTCTGTATTATACAGACAGCGATGCTTCGGGACTGTATGCAGAAGTAAGAGAGGTGGATTCTGGTAAATCTGAGGACGCCGCCTTTATAGCAGAGGAGCTTTTAAAGGGCAGCGCAAACACAGAGCTTATAAATGTAATCCCCGAGGGCACAAGGCTGAATTCATGCACAGTAGAGGACGGACTTTGCACCGTGGATTTGAGTGCCGAGTTTATATCCAAAAACGGAACTGCAAATGAACAGCTTTCCATATATTCTGTTGTAAACACCCTTTGCCTTTTAGATGATGTAAGTGAGGTAAAATTCCTCATAGACGGCAAGGAAGTAATGATTTACGGAAGTTATATTTTTGACGAGCCTTTTAGTGCAGACAGTACAATTATAAAGTAGGTTTATATATGCATAAGCAAAGTTTACCCATAGGAGTATTCGATTCGGGTGTGGGCGGAGTAAGTGTATTAAAAGAGATGCGCCGCCTTATGCCAAACGAAAATTATATATATCTTGGCGATACCAAAAACGCTCCCTACGGTACAAAGAGCCGCGAGGAGATATTGCATCATGCTGCATCGTGTGCCGATTACCTTGTTAAAAAGGGTGTAAAGGCAGTTACGGTAGCGTGCAATACGGCTACAAGCGTGTGTATAGCACCTTTAAGGGATAAGTATACCGATATACACATAGTGGGTATAGAGCCTGCAATTAAGCCTGCATTAGAGTGTGCCGATAATTCCGTAATAGCCGTTATGGCAACACCTCTTACCTTAAAAGAGGATAAGTTTGTAAAGCTTGTAGAGTCAAACAACGCATCCTCACGCATCATACCGCTTCCGTGTCCGGGACTTATGGAAGTTGTGGAAAGAGGTCTTTCCGATAAAACGGAAGCATATGAATATTTAGATAAGCTTTTTAAAAGCATACCCAAACCCGATGCAGTTGTCTTGGGATGTACGCACTATCCTTTCTTAAAAGAGGTGATTACATCTGCTTTGCCCCGTGTCCGTATATATGACGGAGGACTGGGCACGGCAAAGCAATTAAAAAGGCTTCTCGAATCAGACGGACTTTTAAACCCGTCCGATAAGACGGGAACCGTGGTGTTTGAAAACACCCTGGGTGATGCAAAAAAGAATGACCTTGCACGGTCTTTGTTGGAGGAATGTTAATATGAAAATTTGCGTATTCGGAGCTGCAAGCAACGAAATCGACAGCACTTATATCGACTCTGTAGAGAAGCTCGGAAAGCTTATGGGCGAAAGGGGGCATTCGCTTGTGTTCGGTGCAGGCGGTCACGGTCTTATGGGTGCTGCCGCAAGAGGAGTCAAAGAGGCAGGCGGAAAGATATACGGAGTAATCCCGTCATTTTTCAAAGATGAAGAGATAGAGCTTATATACGATAAATGCGATGAGCTTATATATACCGAAACCATGGCACAGCGCAAGAGCAAAATGGAAGACATAGCAGAAGCTTTTGTTATAGTCCCCGGAGGTATAGGTACATTCGAGGAGTTTTTCGAAGTACTCACCTTAAAACAGCTCGGACGCCATGTAAAGCCCATAGTAATATACGATATAAACGGCTATTATGAGGGTATGATAAAATTCCTTGATGTAGCATTTAAAGAGAAATTTATAAGAAATGATTTAAAGCTTATCTACGGCTACAGCAATACTGCCGAGGGTGCTTTGGAATATATAGAAAATGACAAGCAGATAAAGCATAGTGTACACAACCTGAAAAATGGTTGATTTTGTTAAAAATAATAGTAAACTATTGTAAAACCGCAAAGGATGTAGTATAATATAATTTATAAGATTTTGAACTTAGGAGGAAGACAATGAGTTTTATCGAAAGAATCAAAGAGAGAGCAAGACAGGACAAAAAGACAATAGTTCTGCCCGAGTCTATGGACAGGAGAACCTTTGAAGCAGCAGAGACTATCCTCAAGGAAGACATTGCAGATATCATAATCATAGGTACACCCTCTGAGGTAGAAGAGAACAGCAAGGGGCTCGATATTTCCAAGGCTACAATAATTGACCCCTATACATACGAAAAGACAGAAGACTATCTTAACCTTTTCGTAGAACTTAGAAAGTCCAAGGGACTTACATATGAAGAAGCCAAAAAGACAGCACTTGGCGATTATATGTATTATGCTTGTCTTATGGTTAAGGCAGGAGATGCAGACGGCGTAGTTTCGGGTGCATGCCACTCCACAGCCAACACGTTAAGACCCAGCCTCCAGATTATAAAGACAAAACCCGGCATTAAACTTGTATCCGCATTCTTCCTTATGGTTGTGCCCGATTGCGAGTACGGTGCAAACGGTACATTCATATTTGCCGACAGCGGTCTTGAGCAGAATCCCGACCCCGAAAAGCTTGCAGCAATAGCTGCATGCTCTGCAGAATCCTTTGAGCTTCTTGCAGAAAAGGAAGCCATAGTAGCTATGCTTTCGCACTCCACAAAGGGCAGTGCAAAGCACGCAGATGTGGACAAGGTTGTAGAAGCCACAAGAATCTGCAAGGAAAACAACCCCGATTTAAAGGTAGACGGCGAGCTTCAGCTCGATGCTGCAATAGTTCCCTCGGTTGGCTCCTCCAAGGCTCCCGACTCCGATGTTGCAGGTAAGGCAAATGTACTTGTATTCCCCGACCTCGATGCAGGTAATATCGGATACAAGCTTGTACAGCGTCTTGCCAAGGCAGAAGCATACGGTCCTGTAACACAGGGTATAGCAATGCCTATAAATGACCTCTCCAGAGGTTGCTCCGCAGACGATATCGTTGGCGTTGTTGCAATCACATGCGTACAGGCACAGGGCAATAAATAATACATAATATTTCGAAAGGAATGATATAAATGAAAGTTTTAGTTATCAATGCAGGAAGCTCCTCACTTAAATATCAGTTCATCGATATCGAGACAGAATTAGTTCTTGCAAAAGGTCTCTGCGAGAGAATAGGTATCGAAGGCTCCATGCTTACACAGAAGGTTGAAGGTAAGGACAACCTTGTAAGACAGGAAAACATGAAAGACCACTCCGATGCTATAAACATGGTTATAGAAGCACTTACAGGACCCGAGCACAGCGTTATAGCTGATATGTCCGAAATAGATGCAGTAGGTCACAGAGTTGTACACGGCGGTGAGGTATTCAGCGGTTCCGTTGTAATAGACGATGCAGTTATGGACGCTCTTCGTGAGTGTATTCCTCTTGCACCTCTTCATAACCCTGCAAACATCATAGGTATAGAAGCATGTCAGAAAGCAATGCCCGGCACACCTCAGGTTGGTGTGTTCGATACAGCTTTCCACCAGCAGATGCCCAAGAAGGCATTCCTTTATGCTCTTCCTTATGAATACTATACAAAGCACAAGGTAAGAAGATACGGCTTCCATGGTACAAGCCATAAGTATGTATCCGAGCAGGCTGCAAAGATGCTTGGCAAGCCCCTTTCCGAGCTTAAGATTATAACAGCACACTTGGGTAACGGTTCTTCAATCGCTGCCGTTATGAACGGTCATTCCGTAGATACCTCCATGGGCTTTACACCCCTTGCAGGTGTAGCTATGGGTACCCGCTCAGGAGACATAGACCCTGCCATAGTTGGTTATATTATGGAAAAGGAAGGTCTTGATGCCAAGGGTGTTGACGCAGTTCTCAACAAGAAGTCGGGTGTGTTCGGTATCTCGGGCATAAGCAGCGACTTCAGAGACCTTGAAGCCAGTATGAATACCGACGAAAGAGCAGAACTTGCACTTGATATGTTTGCATATCATGTTAAAAAGTACATCGGTGCATATGCTGCTGCAATGGGCGGTGTGGATGCTATCGTATTTACAGCAGGTGTAGGCGAGAACACCAAGATTACAAGAGCCGCAGTTACAGAGGGACTCGAATATATGGGAGTTAAGATAGACCCCGAGTTAAACGATTGCAGAGGCGTACAGAGAGATATCTCCGCACCCGATGCAAAGGTAAAAACTCTTGTTATTCCTACCAATGAGGAACTCATGATTGCCAAGGATACAGCTTCTCTTGTAAAATAATTACAATATTAGCAAAAAAACTTGACAAAAGCCAAATAAATATATATAATAAGATTTGTTATGTCGAGGTGTATTATGGTTTTAGATGTATCACAGCTAATACAAAACGATGGCGCAGTCAAAAAGCTCGAATTCGACATCAGTTTGGACAATCTGAGCTTTAACGGGCAGGACATTTCTTTTGATGGTCCGATTCATCATCTGGGCGAAATCAAGAACATTTCAGGTGTTTTGTATCTCGATTTGGATGCTCAGGTAAGTTTTAATACCCAGTGCGCCAGGTGCTTAGATAGTGTGAGTGTACAGCATTCGTTCCGCATAAGTGAGGTCTTTTCCAAGACCGAGCAGGAGGATAGCGAGGATGAGGTTACTGTGCTTACATCGGGCAATATCGATTTGAGCGAGGTTACGGAAAAGGCATTTATAGGCTCACTGCCTATAAACTATCTTTGCAACGAGGATTGCAAAGGGCTTTGCAAAATGTGCGGAGTTAATCTTAACCACGAAAACTGCTCGTGTGCAGACGACAATATAGACCCGCGACTTGCTGTACTAAAACAGTTTATTAAAGACTAAGCTTTTATAAATATCAGGAGGTGGAACCATGGCAGTACCCAAGAGAAAAACTTCAAAAGCAAGAAGAGATAAAAGAAGAGCAAATTGGAAGCTCGTTTTACCCGGTATGGTAAAATGCCCCAAGTGTCAGGAATATAAGATGCCACACAGAGTTTGCAAGGCTTGCGGACACTATGACGGTAAAGAAGTTATAAAGACCGAAGAATAATGCTTTTCAAAAAACCTGTCCGTATAGGGCAGGTTTTTTAAAACTAAGAGGTATACTATGGCAGATGCAGTTGTAAAATCTGTAGACCCCTTTTCCATTGCTGAGGATTGCGGTATAGAAAAGGGCGATATAATACTAAAAGTGAATAACAAAGAATTTACAGATGTACTGGATTTCCGCTTTTTGACCTCGGACGAGTATTATACCGTAGAGGTGAAAAAAGCCGACGGAAGCATAGAGGAGATAGAGGTTTATAACGACCTCTATGAGCAGTTTGGATGTGAGTTCGAAAACTCTCTTATGGATAAACCCAAAACCTGCACCAATAAGTGTATTTTCTGCTTTATGGACCAGCTTCCGGGGGATATGAGAAGCACCATGTATTTTAAGGATGACGATGTGCGCCTGTCCTTTCTTGAGGGCAACTATGTCACTCTCACCAATCTGTCAGATGCCGATGTAGACAGGCTCTGCGCTCTTAAGATAAGTCCTGTAAATGTGTCGGTACACACAACCGATTCTGATTTAAGATGCAAAATGCTAAATAACCGCTTTGCAGGAAAGCTTATTCCTATTATGAAGAGGTTTGCAGATTCGGGCATTACAATGAATGCACAGATTGTACTTTGCAAGGGCATAAACGATGGTGAGGTTTTAAGGCAAAGCCTTTTGGATTTGTCTAATCTTTTCCCGCATATACGCAGTATATCGGTAGTGCCTGTAGGTCTTACCGCCTACAGAGACGGTCTGTATCCTTTAGAAGCCTTTGAAAAAGGGGATTGTGCTAAGGTTATAGATGAGGTTACGAAAATAAGCGAAAAGTTTCTTACCATGTACGGCACAAGGCTTGTATACCTTGCAGATGAATTTTATATCAAGGCACAAAGAGAGATTCCTCCGTTTGAATATTATGAGGATTTTCCGCAGATAGAAAACGGCGTAGGACTTATGACTACCTTGAACTATGAACTTAACGAGGCGCTAAAGTATGTAAAAGACGGCTTAAAGCCTTCTAAAAAAAGCATAGCCACATCCGAGATTGCATATGATTATATATGCTCTTTTGCGGACAAGGTAAGGCAAAAGTGCCTTGAGCTTGATGTAAATATATACAAAATAAAAAACAATTTCTTTGGCGGCAAAATCACCGTTACGGGTCTTTTGTGCGGCTCTGATATTATAGAACAGTTAAAGGGTAAGGACCTTGGCGAAGAACTGCTTTTGTCGGAAAGCATGTTCAAAAGCGATTGCGACATTCTTCTGGACGATGTTACAAAAGAAGATATAGAAAAAGCACTTGGCGTCAAGGTTACGATAGTAAATAATACAGGCGATGCTTTTGCAGAAGCTTTATTAAGAGAAAGGAGCTGATTTGCTATGAAAAAGCCTACCTTTGCCATAGTCGGAAGACCGAATGTGGGCAAATCAACACTTTTTAATAAATTAATAGGAGAAAGAATATCCATAGTAGAGGATACCCCCGGCGTTACAAGAGACAGAATATATGCCGAGGGCGAATGGGTCGGCAAAAAGTTCATACTTATAGACACAGGCGGTATAGAACTCAAGACAAACGAAGTCATACTGTCGCAGATGCGTCTGCAGGCAGAGATGGCAATCGAGATGTCCGATGTTATAATCTTCATGGTAGATGTAAAGGCAGGACTCACCTCTGCGGATAAGGATGTAGCCGCCATGCTTGTAAAGAGCGGCAAGCCCATAGTCCTTGTATGCAACAAGGTAGACAATGTGGGCGATGTTCCTATGGAGTTCTATGAATTCTATAATCTTGGATTAGACGAGCCTATAGCGATATCTTCTATCCACGGGCTCGGTACGGGTGACCTCTTGGATAAGCTCTACAGCTATATCGATTTTGACGAGGAAACCGAAGAGGACGAAGATGCCATAAAGGTTGCAGTAATAGGTAAGCCAAATGTAGGAAAATCGTCTCTTATAAACAAAATCCTCGGTGAAAACCGAGTAATAGTAAGTGACATTGCAGGTACTACAAGAGATGCCATAGATACCCCGTATGAAAAAGACGGACAAAAGTATGTGTTTATAGATACTGCAGGCATGAGAAAAAGAGGAAAAATAGACGAAAGCGTGGAGCGTTACAGCGTTATACGCTCGCTTGCCGCAGTAGACAGATGCGATGTTGTCCTCATAATGATAGATGCTACCGAGGGTGTTACCGAGCAGGATACCAAGATAGCAGGCTATGCTCACGAAAAGGGTAAGGCAAGCATCATATGTGTAAACAAGTGGGACCTTATCGAAAAATCCACAAAGACCATGGAGCTTTACCGAAACGATGTGCAAAGAGACCTTTCGTACATGACATATGCGCCTGTATGCTTCTTCTCGGCTCTTACAGGCTCCAGATTAAACAAGGTATTTGAGCTTATTAAGTATGTGAACATTCAGCATGCAATGCGTATATCCACAGGCGTATTGAATGATGTTTTGAATGAGGCAATCACAAAGGTACAACCCCCATCGGATAAGGGTAAGAGACTCAAGGTTTTATATATTACTCAGGCATCCACAAAGCCGCCTACATTCATACTTTTTGTAAATGACAAAGAGCTTGCACACTTCTCTTATGTAAGATATATAGAAAATCAAATCCGAACAGCATTTGGTCTTGAGGGAACGCCTATAAGATTTATCATAAGAGAACGCGGAAAGGATAACTGATATGAAAATAACTGCTGTTATAATTAGTTCAATCATTGCTTATCTTTTAGGAAGCATAAATACCGCAATAATACTTTCGGCTCTTAAGGGCAAAGATATAAGAAAAGAGGGCAGCGGAAACGCAGGCGCCACAAATACCCTGCGTGTTATGGGCAAAAAGGCTGCAGCTCTCGTAGCGCTTTTCGACGGCTTAAAGGGTGTGGTTGCAGTTCTTATAGCAAGACTTGTATGCTCTCTTATGGGAGAGGGCGCACCCGATGCTTACTACTTTTCCGCACTTTTTGTTATGCTCGGTCATGTATACCCCTTGTACTTTTCGTTCAAGGGCGGCAAGGGTGTAATGACTACCATTGCTGTTATATTCATGCTCGACTGGCGCATAGGACTTATACTCTTTGGAGTATGCATTGCCATAATGCTTATTTCGCGCTATGTGTCGCTCGGCTCTTGTATAGGAGCTGCAATGTTTCCTGTACTTGTGGCAATTTTCCATACGGCTGATACACTCTTTATAGTCATAGCCGTACTTATAGGTGCTCTTGCAGTATTTAAACACCGCACAAATATTGTAAGACTTATTAAAGGTACAGAATCAAAACTTAATTTCAGCAAATAATGGGAGGAATTCAAATGTTAAGATTTGACTATTCAAAGGCAGAAGCATTCATATCCAACGAAGAAATAAACGCAATGAAGGATGCAGTAGAAATTGCGGCAAAAGCACTTACAGACGGCACAGGACTCGGAAATGATTTTCTCGGTTGGGTGAATCTACCCAAAAACTACGACAAAGACGAATTTGCAAGAATAAAATCAGCATCAGACAAGATTAAATCCGATTCGGATGTTCTTGTGGTTGTGGGCATTGGCGGCTCATATCTCGGTGCCAGAGCAGCAATCGAAATGCTTACCGACAGCTTTTACAATCTTCGTACAGACCGCAAGACACCGCAGATTATCTATGCGGGCAATTCCATAAGCTCAAGCTATCTTTCCGACCTTATGGACTATATAAAGGATAAGGATTTTTCTGTAAATATCATATCCAAGTCAGGAACTACCACAGAGCCTGCGATTGCTTTCAGAATGCTCCGCACACTTCTTATAGAAAAGTACGGCGAGGACGAGGCTAAAAAGAGAATATATGCCACAACAGATAAGGCCAGAGGAGCTCTTAAGGAGTTTTCCGACAAGGAGGGATACGAGACCTTTGTAATACCCGATGATGTAGGCGGAAGATTTTCCGTACTTACTGCCGTAGGTCTTCTCCCCATAGCTTGTGCAGGAATAGACATAGACGAAATTATGCGCGGTGCATCCGATGCTGCAGATGAATACTCAAAACCATTCGAAGAAAATGACTGCTACAAATATGCTGCAGTAAGAAACGTCTTAAACCGCAAGGGCAAGGATGTAGAGCTTATGGTAAACTATGAGCCCGCTTTAATATACTTTTCTGAGTGGTGGAAACAGCTCTTTGGCGAAAGCGAGGGCAAGGACAACAAGGGTATTTTCCCTGCTTCGTGCAGCTTTTCTACAGACCTCCATTCCATGGGACAGTACATTCAGGACGGCAGAAGACTTATGTTTGAAACCGTGCTCAAGGTGGAATCGCCCAATTCGGATATTGAGGTTCCCTATGACGAGGCAAATGTAGATAAGCTTAATTTTCTTGCAGGAAAAACAGTAGATTTTGTAAATACCAAGGCATTTCAGGGCACACTTCTTGCGCATACAGACGGAAGTGTTCCAAATCTTGTTATAAATATTCCAAAGCTTGATGCATACCACTTTGGTGCGCTTGTGTATTTCTTTGAAAAGGCTTGTGGAGTAAGCGGATATATACTGGGTGTAAACCCCTTTAATCAGCCCGGAGTAGAAGCATACAAAAAGAATATGTTTGCACTTTTAGGCAAACCGGGATTTGAAGAAGAAAAGGCAGAACTTGAAAAAAGGTTATAATATGAATCTTACACCACGACTACTTAAAATTGCATCACTTGTACCGCAAGATGCCGTTCTGGCAGATGTAGGTACCGACCACGCGTATGTACCTGTATATTGCATATTAAACGGCATATGTAAGCACTCTATTGCAATGGATATAAACGAGGGTCCTCTTAAGAATGCAGAGGAAACCGTAAAGCATTACGGTGTTTCAGACAGGGTAGAACTTCGCCTTTCAGACGGTCTTTGCAAGCTTGATTCGGACGAAGCGGATACGATTGTAATTGCAGGTATGGGCGGACTTCTTATAAAATCCATACTGGAAAAAGCCAATCTCAAATGCGGTACAACTCTTATCCTGCAGCCTATGCTTGCACAAAAGGAATTAAGAGAGTATCTGTATGCAAACGATATTGCAATTACCGATGAGTATCTTGCAAAAGAGGATAGTAAGATATATAATATCCTTGTAGCAAAGGTTGGAAATAAGAGCGAATATTCTCTTGACGATATTCTTATAGGCAGAAATGTATCCAAAAATTCTCCCGAACTTTTAGAATTCTATAAAAGCAGAGAGATAAATGTCCGAAAAAAAATCTTAGGCGGTCTAAGTAGTGCCAAGGTTAAGGACAATTTGGCAATACAAACGGTTACAAATGAGCTCGAAAGGTGGCTTGGGTATGAAGATTAGTAAAATAGCAGAGCTTATAGAAAATATCTTCCCCCTGCATTATGCATTCGACGGCGATAATGTAGGACTACTTGTAGGCGATGCCAACTTAGAGATTACGGGAATTCTTGTAACATGCGATGTGGATATGGGAGTAGTGGAGGAAGCTATACAAAAGGGATGCAACCTTATAGTAAGCCATCACCCCATAATGTTTTCACCCATAAACAGAATGTTAGAGAGCGTGCCCGAACAAAAGTTCATACGCAAGATGATACAACACGATATTGCTCTTTACAGTGCACATACCAACCTTGATGCAGGTCAGGGAGGAATTAACGACCTTATGGCGTCTATGCTTGGTATGGAAGACACCAAGGTAGTAGATGTGGTATGCGAGGACGAAAGAGGCACTCACGGCTTTGGCAGAATATGTAAGCTTGGGGATAAAGTCACTTTGAAAGAGCTTATGGATAAGGTTATAGATGCCTTTGATGCAGACGGTCTGCGTTATGCAGGAAATCCCGACACACTCATAGAAACCGTTGCCGTAAATACAGGTGGCGGTGCAGGCATACTAAATGACTGTATAGCCTTGGGGTGCGATTGCCTTATTACAGGCGATATCAAGTACAACGGCTATCGCGATGCCGTAGACGGAGGAATGTGTGTTATAGATATAATGCACTATGACAGCGAGCACATTGCAAAAAAGTGGTTTAAGGACTTCTTTAATAAAAATGGCATAGATGCCCCCATATACGAAAGCGAAAGCAATATAAACTTAATAAAAACATATACCAAATAGTAAACATGACCGGGCCAGACAGTTGCGGGCGGAAGCCGAAAGGCTCCGTACGAGGAAAGTCCGAGCATCACAGAGCAGGGTGCCGGGTAACTCCCGGTGGAGGCGACTCTAAGGAAAGTGCAACAGAAAGATATACCGCCGCTTTTGCGGTAAGGGTGAAAAGGTGAGGTAAGAGCTCACCGGTGCGGGGGAGACCTCGCAGCCGTGTAAACCCCATCCGATGCAACACCGTACATGACGGCTATGCCGTTTCGGGGAGGTTAAGCCTGCTCGGCGTCTCCCATAGGTGGCTTGAGGTGTGCAGAAATGTATGCCCTAGATAGATAACTGTCCAATACAGAACTCGGCTTACAGACCCGGTCATAACTATAAAGCAAAACCCCGTCAATTTTTGACGGGGTTTTACTGTTTCGCGACATATATACGAAGTTGAGCCTATAAAAAAGGTGCATCAAGCTGATGCACCGAAAAATGCACAACTCCGTTTGTTGTCACACAAATTCTCTCATACCAAACAAGTATGCAGAATAAGAGTATGCATTTTTACCAAAATAAAAATACATACTTGCCCTAAAGGTATGATATTGAGAATTTATGTGACAGCTTGAGTATATCATATAATTTATGAATCGTCAATAATAAGGTCGAAAATAATACTTGTGCTTCGTCCACTATACGATATCCCGTAGCACACTTGGTATGAATTTTGGGAACATCCAACCCAAATCTGTGTAAAAATGCTGCCGCGTCGACTCGACAACTCATGTCGACTCCGCTAAAATCGACGGACAGCAGCGGAAATTGATTTCCGTCGATTTTACGGCATTTTTACTTTGATTTGTGCCGGATGTTTCATCCCAAAATTCATAAGGCGTGTGCTACGGGATATCGCATATTGTGCGAGCGCACAGCGGAGGTTATCCGATAAGTTGCACATTGCGTATTTCAAGATAAAACAGATGCCTTAAATCAAACAAAAGCGGAGCAAAATTACCGAAAATCAATTTCCGCTGCGGTTCGGTAATTTTAGCACTGCCGAGCTCTGAGTGAGCGAGTCAGTGCGGCTCCGTTTTTCGTGTGGATATAAGGCAGATGTTCTTGAAATACGCACCGGGCAACGATTGGATATCCTTCGGTGAAGCGAATCATGAAATCCATCCTTTGTAACATTCTTAATATTTAATGCAATGCTTTGTAATAATGATTATAAGCGGAGTGATTAACTCCGCTTTATGTAGTTATTTATTCGTCGATTGTCTCAAATTCAAATTTATAATCCTGTATACCTTGAGTATTTTCCAACTTTCCAACGCCAGTTCTTATTATTTCCTCAATGATAGCTTCTGCGTTTTCTTGAGCTTTTGTTAATAATCCATTTTTAACCGCTCGTGACTTCATTTCATACGCAGTCTTTTTATCAAAATTCACTTTATCTTTTACTGTTATACGATTGAAAATATTGTTTTTTTCGTCTAAAATTTCAACACTATCGTTATCAATTTCGTAGGATATGATATCTGCACTGGGCATTTGAATTATGATTTTTTTGCCTTTTGTATTTACTTCGACATCTAATTTTTTCAAGTCAATACCAGCCTTAATAATTCCATCCCATTTTTGTACAAAAGATTTTTGTGTCCAAGATTTTGGGAGAACAGCAATGTGCTTTGTATTGGTAAATCGTGCTGCGTTGGTAAATATATATTCCGCTGTTACGAGTTCGCTGACATCTTTTGTTTTGTCATTCAAGGTCTTCATGACAATTTCAGGAGTAACAGGGTCAAGAACAACGGGATTAACGATGAGGTCAGCTATTTGCTTTTTTAATTCATCTATTTTTGCATTTTGTTTTTTGTAAGCCAAAGAGTATCCCAATCCCCAAACACTACTAAGCAACATCACAATTATTAGTGAGACAACTGTTATAAATATAATATTTTTTTTGCGTTTTTTCTTTTTAACCTCAATAATTGCTTCATCAAGAATATCGGCTTCACTTTTAAATCCAAACATTTTATAATTCCTCCTATGTATAAATTAATATTCATAATGGCATTTGTATTTTTCGCGATTATTATACCATATTTTGTCGAATTTGTAAATGTTTTATAGCATTTTCTCCACCATTTTCCTTACATAAAAATTCCTCATTTGCACAAAATAGCATTGTAATATTTAATACAAGGAGATTTATGTAATGAAAGCCACAGGAATAGTGCGAAGAATAGACGACTTAGGACGCGTAGTAATTCCCAAAGAAATCCGCAGAACTATGAGAATCAGAGAGGGCGACCCGCTTGAGATATATACCGACAGAGAGGGAGGAGTAATATTTAAAAAGTACTCTCCCGTAAACGAGCTTGGAGATTTTGCTTCGACCTATGCCGAAACATTATACAAGACCTCGGGCTATCCCATATGTATTACAGACAAAGACTCTATAATAGCTACAGCAGGCATTGCAAAAAGAGACCTCTTTGAAAAACCCGTAAGTGCCGAAATGGAAAAGGTTATGGAGGAGAAGATGGCTTTTGTATGCACCGAAACAAAGACCGTCCCCGTAACTGACCACTACGAGAAATACACTGCAGGAGTTATATCGCCTATTATATCCGAGGGCGATGTGCTCGGTAATGTGGTAGTAATGCGCGCGGGCGAAAAGGAAAAAATGACAGATGTAGAGCTTAAGCTTGCCAGTGCTGCATCAATGTTTCTTGCAAAGCAAATGGAAATATAAAAAAGGCTGGGGTGTAAAGAACAATGTTTTTTGCACCCCAACCTTTTTAGTATAATGGAAACGGACTGTTCACCCAAGGCTTACAGTCCGTTTTGATTTACATAGTCTCCATTATACCGTCTATTACCGCGCCAATCGTTTTAAATACGGTGTTGGCACCTGTTTTCATTTTTTTGTGCTGTCTGTCATTTATGGGGTCTGCCAGCATGCCCATAGCGGCACCGAGTATCGCACCGCACGCAAGACCGCCCCAAAAGCCTTTAGAAGACATAGTAGCTCCTCCTCATATAAGAATTGTTGTTTTCTCTTTAAAGCAGTCCGACACAAAGTATCCCTGCGCGTGTGAGCACACGGGACAGGCAACGGGTGCCGAGGGTCCTTCGTGTATATGTCCGCAGTTTGTACATACCCATATTGTGTTTGAATCGCACTTATAGAGCTTACCGTCAGTTAACTGTGTTAAGAGGTTTTCAAAGCGTTCTGCATGTATCTTTTCTATTTCTGCTATCATGTTAAACGCATTTGCTATCTCGTTAAAGCCTTCCTGTTTGGCAATCTGGGAGAAGTTCTTGTAGGCATCGTTGTACTCCTCATACTCATTGTGGACTGCTGCTTTCAAGAGGTCCTGAGTTTTTGTGTATACATTCACGGGGTAGGATGCAGATATGTCAAAGTGTGTATCATTTTCCTCTTTAATAAAGTTATAAAATACAGTTGCATGAGCCTGCTCCTGTTTTGCCGTAAAGTCAAATATTCTGCCTATTACATAATGACCCTCGGTATTGGATGCACTTGCCGCCATGTTGTATCTGTTTCTTGCCTGAGATTCGCCTGCAAAGGCGCGCATAAGATTAATTTTGGTTTCGCTGGATTTTAAATCCATAAAAAATCACCTCCTCTTATAAATTCTTTACTTTGAGGGGGTGATTTATTCTTAATTTAATACAAAATATTTTCTAAATACCTTTTGCGCTATGGGTGCCGCTACCCTTCGGCCCGTGTTTTTGTGGGGGAGATTTTCCACCACAACGCAAATTGCAATTTCGGGGTCGTCATACGGTGCAAAGCCTACAAAAAGTGCATGTGCTGTGTTTTTGTCCGTATCTATTTCTGCCGTGCCTGTCTTTCCGCATACATCCTTGCCCCATACGGACGCGGCTGTGGCGGTTCCGCTCTGTGCACATTTTTTCATAAGAAGTTTAAGGGATGCGGCAGTAGATTTTTTTATACATTGCTTAAGCTTTCGGGGAGTGTTTTTTATTCCCGCAGGTCCCGATATACTGTCTACAATATACGGCGTCATCATAATACCGTCGTTGGCTACTGCAGAAGCTGCAAGAGCAAGATGCAGAGGGGTAGCCTTTACATCGCCCTGTCCTAAGCAAAGGTTTGTTATCTCGCCATTTGTATCTATGCTGTCGGGGAGTCGGGATGTAGCCACGCCGAGTCTGTCGAGCGTGATTTCGTTTTCGAACATAAAACTTTTTGCCATGTCTGTTATTTTGTCTTTTCCAAGGTTTATGCCCGCTTCGGAAAAGTATATGTTACTTGAATGTATAAAGCCCTGCTCGAGATTTGTTTCCCCAAGGAATTTTCCTTCTCCCTCGCCGTAATTCTTTACCTTTACGGTGAGCTTGTCCTTATCATCAAAGGTAAAGTCCTCACAGCCATTTTCTATCATTGCGGCAGCAACTATAAGCTTAAAGGTAGAGCCGGGCGGATATGCCTCCAGAGTTGAGCGCCTGAGAAGTGACTTATCCCCGTTTTCCGTTGCCTTTTTTATGCTTTCGCCAAGTGAATTCGCACTCGGGTCGAAATCGGGCTTACTTACCATGGCAAGAATTTCGCCCGTTTTGGGATTTATGACTACTACACTGCCCTTGTATGAGCCCAGTGCATCGGATGCAGTTTTTTGCAGGTTGTGGTCTATAGTAAGGGTTATATCGTAGCCGTAGGGGTCCTTTTTTCCACCTATTGCAGATTGTACATCTCCTGCAAATGTAACCGCACCGCCGATAATCGGAGTAGAGGATTTTCCTATAAGGTCGGAATTGTAGTATTTTTCTATTTCGTTTGAGCCATAAGCAGGGGATTTGTAGCCTATGATATGGCAGTACAGGTTACCATGGGGGTAGCTTCTTTGTCCGTTTGCCTCGGTACTTTCGGCAAGAACAGTTTTGTTTCTGTCATAAACGCTGCCTCGTATTACATAGTTTTCTCTGTCCGATATTATGTCCACCGCGTAGTCATCGTGGCTTGTGATATCAAATACTGTAAGATAGACAATAAGCGACAGAAACATAACTCCAAACAGAGTAAGCAGATGCGCTATCTTTTTGTTGTTCATGTTCTTCTGTATACCTTACCTTTCAGGCGTATATTTACAGCTACACCGAATTCATTTTTTATACCCGAAGTGAAACCGTCAGCTCTTTCGGTCACGGTAGTTACAGTAAGTGTAATATCCTCTCCAAAGAGCTTGTCCTCGCATACTGCATCATGCTTTTTAATAAAATGCTCTGTAGAGCCGAGCAGTGAGTAGGGAACACAAAGCTCAATAAGCTCACACTCATGCATCACAACTACACCTGCACTTTCCACACCAAGCTTGGCAGACTCGGTGTATGCCCGTACCAGACCGCCCGTACCGAGAAGTGTACCGCCGAAGTAACGTGTAACCACGCATACGACATCGGTTATATTCTGCTTTTCGAGCATTTCCAGTATGGGAAGACCTGCGGTTTTGCTCGGTTCGCCGTCATCGGTGTATTTTTTAAAGCCGTTACTTAGTACAAAGGCATATACATTGTGCCTTGCGCTGTGGTGCTGCTTTTTTATTTTGTCCACAAAAGCCATTGCTTCGTCTTCGGTTTCAACATGGCGTACATTGGCTATAAATCTTGACTTTTTTTCTGTTATTTCCGCAGTAGCTTCATTTTCTACGGAAATGTAGAGCTCGTTTTGTGACATTTCATATACCTTTCATCCAAAACAAAACAGCCGCCTTTTTAAAGACGGCCGGTTTTGGTTTTATTAGATGTATTTGTGAGTAGAAGCAGGCAGTTCGCTTGCATCTGCGCTTATGCAGATCGTAAATTTAACATTTGCTTCTTCGCTGATTTTTTCAAGTCCATCTACGAAATCTGCAAGTCCGTCATTGTCATCGGGAACAATCTTAAACAAGCTATCTACAAATATGTGTGAAATATCATAGTTCTGTGAAAGCATACCCATGATAAAAGCTTTAAAAAGTCTGAATGTTTCTGTATCGGCATTGGATACATCCACAAGTCTTGCTGCGTGTGTTACCTCAAGCATATGTCTGTTGGAGTTACAAACGAAGATAACATTACCGTTTTCGTCCTTTACAGCCTGTGCAATAGCATCAAGCATGGTTTTGGTCTTGCCGGAGCCTTTCTTGCCAACTACTAATTTTATCATTTCAAACTCCTCCTTGAATGTATTATGTTATATACATTATACAATACATTTTAGGATTCTTCAAGATGATAATTCAATTTTGTGCAAATTTTTTAAAACTTTATTAAAACATTGTATATATTATATAACTTCACTTGCAGGGGGAGTTTTTTCAGGACACATACACACCGATTTTGTAAGAAGCTCTGTGTAGGAAAAGGAGAGTCTTACGCGCCTTTTTGTTTTTTCATCCATGTGTGATATCACAAAGATTTCGGGATACGCCGCCTCAACAGTGCATGAGGGCAGAAGAATCTTTTTGCGTCCCTGCTTATAGAGTACGCTGTAGTTTTGTTTTACGGCGCCTTTTACGGCTTTTTTGATTTTATCTATGTTCTGTGACATACAATTCACCTCGGAATAAGTTTTTCCAAAGTTTCGAATTTTATGTAGCCAAAAGAGAATATTTATCCTGTTTCTGACAAAAATATAAGTGCTTTGGAGGTGACAGGGTGAAAAACCTATTTTTATACTCACAAAAAAACATTTTGGAATTCGAGATTTCTCCGTCTTCTAAAAAAGAAGAATTTGAACATATGGAAAAAGTGAGCGACAACATAACAAAAAATCTCGAGTATGCCAAAAAATTGTTTTCTCTGCCCAAAAACGGGGACATAGTTTTAAGGCAGATAAATATAAATCTCTCCGACAAAAAAGTGGCGGCGTTTGTGATATGTGCGGAGGGTCTTTCCAATTCGTCGTTTGTAAATGACTTTGTGCTTCGTTCTCTTATGAGCGAAAATATCGAAGAGAGCGGTATAAATCTTAAAGAGTGTATAGAAAAGACACTGGTTCCGCAGGCACAGTTTAAAGCAGATGATAATATCGACAGCGCCTTGCTGGCAGTAAACATAGGAAGCGCCGTGCTTTTTGCCGATACGGTGGATACTGCTTTTGTGCTCGATGTAAAAACATGGGAGCACAGAGGTGTGGGAAATCCCGAAAATGAATCGGTAATACAAGGTCCGCACGAGGGCTTCAATGAGGTTTTAAGATGCAATACCGCGCTTGTCCGAAAAACATTAAATACGCCCAATCTTATTATGGAAAACATTCAGGTGGGTAAGACAAGTAAAACTCCCGGGGCACTTGTATACCTTAAAAATGTTACAAATTCAAGTCTTGTAGATGAGGTGCGCAGGAGAATATCGCTTATAGATGCCCAGTATGTCATGTCTACTCTGGATGTAGAGCAGTATATAGAGGACGCATCGTTTCTGCCCGTACCGCAGATGATTACTACCGAGCGCCCCGACAGAGTAAGCAAGGCACTCACCGAGGGCAGAGTGGCGTTTATGCTGAACGGAAGCTCGCAGGTGCTTATAATGCCGTCTACCTTTTTTGACCTTATAACCTCTGCCGAGGACGGATATCTTCGGTACCCGTATTCGGTTCTTACAAGGCTTTTAAGGTATCTTGCGGTGTTTCTGGCACTTCTTTTTCCTGCATTTTTTGTATCGCTTTTAAACTATCATCCCGAGCTTCTGCTTACAAACATACTTCTTACGGTATCTTCCTCAAGAGCGCTTGTGCCTTTTGGTGCCATATGGGAGCTTGTGCTTATGGAGATAAGCTTTGAGCTTATCAAAGAGGCGGGAATAAGAGTCCCCGGACCTATAGGTTCTACACTCGGAATAGTGGGCGGTCTTATAATAGGTCAGGCGGCAGTAGAGGCAAATCTGGTAAGCCCCATAATGATAATAATTGTTGCGGTAACGGGTATCGCATCTTTTACTGTACCCTCGTATTCGCTGTCGTTTGCTTTTCGGTTTTCCAGATTTCTTTACATCATAGGGGCAGGGCTTTTCGGACTTTTCGGTGTGGGGGCAATATTTTTTGTAAATACACTTATGGCAATAGATACAAAATCATTCGGTGTGCCGTTTATGTCACCGCTTTCACCTGCGGACAGAGAGAGCAGAACGAATCTCCTCTTTGGTGCACCTATCTGGATAAGAGGTACAAAAAGGGAAAGCTACTTAAAGCCCAAAGACATGTACAAAAAGGCAAAAATAAGCAGAAAATGGAGGCAGTAGCGTATGGAAAAATCGGGCACAAGGGAAACAGGCTCTCTTTTTGCCGTTCTTATAATTTCCACCGTAACAACGGGGGCGATATCGGGATTTGTGTATAATTCGGGCACAGCAGCTTATATAAATGCATTCCTTACGGCAATAGCCGCTTTTGTTTTGGTCGGCATACTTCATCTATGCTTGGGAAAGGACGATTTTTGCTCTGCACTGGGCTCAGTGTATGGCAAAACATTGTCAAAACTTGTTATGGGGATTATATTTATTTTAACCGTAGCTTCCGCTTCCGTAAGGATGGATATGTTTGCCGACGCAATAGGTAAGTATGTGCTTACCGAAACACCGAGGATTGTTATATTTTCCGTTATAGCTCTGTGTTCATTTTTTGCCGCATTTTTCGGCATTGAAGCTATAACAAGATATGCCCTTGTATCATTTATCGTATTTGTAGCATTTCTCGGAGTTATATTCTTTTCTTCGGCATCGGAGGTAAGATATATAAATATATGTCCCGTTCTGGGTAAGGGCGATTTTATCTCGGTGGCATCCATGCTCTATGTATTTTCTGATATTATGTATCTGTATCTTATTTCAAACAGGGTAAAGCGGGGCAGGTCAGGGGTACGCGCAGTTTTTCTCGGCGGTACTCTTACTGTGCTAATTACACTTTTTTATGTTCTTTGCGTGCCGTATCCCGTGTCTCAAAGCTACGATTTTCCTTTATACACTCTGGCATCACTGAGTAATTCATCGGTTATATTTCAGAGGATGGACGGACTTGTGTTTGTAATATGGATATTTACCTCTTTTATATCCGTTGGGGCGCTTTCATTTTTTGCAACGGACATATTTGCCCGTGTATTTGGTATTTCGGACAGGAGGGCGATAGTTTCTGCCGTTACATTTATAATCTTTCTTGTTTCGTGCGGGGGTATGTTAAAAGCAGATGTAATACTTACCATTTCTGCGGCTCTGTGCTTTGGCTTTGTACCTTTTACGGCACTAATCTGCAAACTCAAAAAAAGCTGGGGGAGAAATAGATGAAAAAACAATTAATTATACTTTTTACCATCTGTTCCATACTGCTTTTCGGCGGTTGTTATGACAACAGAGAGACCGATACTCTTGCTACCGTAATGGCTGTGGGTATAGATAAATCCGATAAGACAAACATGAAAAATTATACCTTTGCGGTGGCGGATACAGGCGGAATTTCAGGAGGAGACAAGGGCGACGGAACATCGCTTATTTGCTTTAGCACAGAGGGCAAGGATGTACACACCGCCATAAGCACTTTGAATGAAAAAATAAGTAAAGAGCTGAGCTTTTCGCATCTTTCCACAATTTTGTTTTCAAGGGATGCGGCAAGTGAGGATATGCATGGAGATGTAATGTACTTTGAAAAAAAGATTTCCGTAAGACCCCAAACCATGATTGCAGTAACCGACATGAAAGCAGGTGACTATCTTGAGGGTCTTAAACCGATACTCGAGGTAAATCCCGAAAAGTATTTTCAGAGTGTGTTCAAAAAAGCTTATATTTCCGATATGACCATATCTGATTTTACCAATGCGTATCATACCAAAACCCCTGCTGTAGCACCTGTTATAAAAATATCCGACGATGCAAAGGAGTATTCCGAAAAGAATTCCTATATATCCGAAGCTGCGCTTATATACGGCGGAAAGCTGATGGCAGGTATAGAGGACACATGGATTCTGGGTCTTATTCTTGACAGCGGAGATGTCATGTATAAAAATGCAGTAATAAAAAGCACAAAAAAACCCGATATATCCGTAAATATGAAAAACGGCACACCTGTCTTAAATGCGCACATATATGTAACAAGCGATGATGAAGTTAATTGGAACGGCATGGAAAAGGATATAGAAGATACACTGACCCGTTATGCGGAGAAAGCATGCGATGTACTGAATATAACCGAGCTTGTAAAAAAGGAGTTTCTTCTTATAAAAGACTACGAAAAATACGATTTCGATAAGCTTATAAAAAGCACAAAATTCAACATCACGGTATCTGCCGTGCCAAAGGAGTGAGTAGATGCTCTATAAGATAGCCGTAATCATTTTTGCCATATGGATTTCAGTTTATGAGATAAGCTATGCTGCACATGAGTACAGGCAAGGCGGAAAGGCAGCTGCAACGGGTACGGCACTCCTTGTTTTTGTAGTTTTAATTTTGACATTTGCAGTTGTTATGGCTTAAATTTTGTTTACATTTTTTTCTTGTTATGATATACTCATAATGAGGTGATATTTGTGACCATACAGCAATGCCGATATATACTTGAAATTGTAAAGCAAGGCTCATTCAACGAAGCGGCAAAGGCAATGTTTGTTGCGCAGACAAGCATATCGGGCGCCGTTAAATCGCTTGAAGAGGAGCTTGGTATAAAGATATTTGAACGCTCCAACAAGGGTGTATTTCTTACAGATGACGGTGCTGAACTTGTGCGCTATGCAAAGCAGCTTGTGTCAAATGCGGACTATATTACCGAGCGCTACGGCGGACCTGCCAGAATAAGTAAGATTTCAATATCCTCTCAGCATTATGATTTTGTGGCAGAGGTTTTCGGACACTTTTTGAGCGAAAAT
Source organism: Clostridia bacterium (assembly GCA_045646525.1). Classification (GTDB taxonomy): domain Bacteria; phylum Bacillota; class Clostridia; order UMGS1810; family UMGS1810; genus RGIG8748. The sequence continues at coordinate 116,675 of JAZRKX010000038.1, forward strand.
GCAGAGGGCGACTTTGATTTCTCCATACGCGAGGTGGAGACCGTAAATGTAATAGACGATGTGGAAAAATCCTTTTCGGATGTCGGCATTATAGCTATAAAGGACACCGATATGGATATTATGGAAAGGCTTCTAGCAGGCAAGAAAATTGAGTTCAAATCACTCTTTAAGACACCTTTCCATGTGTACATAGGAAAAAACCATCCTCTTTCGTCAAATAGTATAATAACCTTTTCGGAACTCAGTGAATATCCGTATATCACATATGAGCAGGGCGGTCATAATTCCTCTATGTTCACCGAGGAATTCTCGGACAAGATAAACAGCAGCAAAAATGTGCGTATAACAGACCGCGCCACACTTATGAATATGCTTTTTATTACCGAGTGCTACACCATAGGCACAGGCACGATGAACTATTCCAAACTCTCGGGCGGAAACATTCTCTCTGTTCCTCTCGACACCTCGGGCGAGTACATAATAGGCTATATTGTGCGCCGTGATAAAAACCTGAGTACACTTGTACGCAAATTTGTAGACGAGCTTGCCCAGTTCTTTAAAACAAATTTGAGTTAATTTCAAAAAATCTATTGTATATTTTGTTTTTTTGTAGTATAATCAAATAGTATTTGCAAGAAACGGGGCGTGTATGATGATAAATGTCGCAATAGACGGTCCTGCAGGAGCAGGCAAAAGTACCATAGCAAAGAAAATAGCGCAGAACAAAGGCTATATGTATATAGATACAGGCGCCATGTACAGAACTCTGGCATATAAGGCGGTATCGGAATCGATAGATATATTAAATGATGCAGATTCCGTATGCAAAATGCTCGAAGACACCAAGGTAGAGGTCGTGTACAAGGGCGGTGTTCAGCGTATGATTTGCGACGGTGAGGATGTCACAGACAAACTACGCACTCCCGAAATTTCCAAAGGTGCATCGGATATATCTGCAATACCCGAGGTGAGAAAGTGGCTTCTGGAATTTCAGAGAGCCCTTGCCAGAGACAATGACTGTCTTATGGACGGAAGAGACATAGGCACGGTTGTACTGCCTTTTGCAAATGTCAAGATTTTTCTTACTGCCTCGCCCGAAGCAAGAGCAAAGCGCAGATACGATGAACTTATTTTAAAGGGACAGGATGTTACATACGAAAATGTCCTTTCCGATATGATTTCAAGAGACACCAACGACTCTACGAGAGCGTGCGCACCGCTTAAACAGGCAGATGATGCCGTGTATGTTGATACAAGCGATTTAAGCTTCGAAGAAGCAGTAGCCCTCGTTGAGAAAATCATTGCAGACAAGGTTGGAGATAAGTAATGAAAGTTATAGAAAAGATATTAGGGACCCTGGTTTCTGTAATGTTCAAGGTGGAAAAGGTAGGAGATTGCGTTCTTCCCGAGGAGGGAGCATGTGTGGCTTGTATTAACCACATAAGCATGTTCGACCCGATTGTAGTTTCGTATGCGGTAAACAGACCCATCCGCTTTATAGGCAAAGAGGAGCTTTTTAAAATTCCCGTTGTAGGCTGGTATTTAAAGTCTATAAATGTAATCCCCATTAAACGCGGAAGCGGAGATATAGGCGCAGTTAAATCCTCACTCAAGGCTCTTAAGAACGGCGAAGTTCTGGGCATTTTTCCTACAGGCACAAGGGAGAAGAAGAATCCCGATGCCAAGGTTAAACCCGGTGCCGCACTTATTGCCCTTAAGGCAGGGGTGGATGTTATTCCCATACATATTGATTCCAGTTACAGAATTTTTTCTAAGGTAAGGATAACCGTGGGGGACAAAGTGGATTTGTCCAGATTTGAGGGCAGAAAGCTCTCACAGGAGGAAATGTCCGAAGCCGCAGAAGAGATATATACAGCCATTAAGTCATTAGGTGATGCAAGGTGATAATTTTAGCAAAGAGTGCGGGCTTTTGCTTCGGCGTCAGAAATGCCGTGGAAGGCTTGGAAAAGGAAGCCTGTCAAAACAAGGTTGCCACACTCGGACACATAATTCACAACGGCGATGTTGTAAAGCGTTTTGAGAGTATGGGTGTTTATTCCTACGATGATATAAACGATGTCCCAAAGGGAAATAAGATAGCCATACGCGCTCACGGTGTTTCCAAGGAGGTTATGGACAGGATTAATGGCAAGGGACTTTCTTATATAGACCTTACTTGCCCTTTTGTTAAGAAAATCCATAACATAGTTTCCGAAAATCACAAAGACGGCAAAACAATAGTCATAGTTGGCGATAGGAATCATCCTGAGGTCATAGGCATAAACGGTTGGTGTGATAACAGCGCATATATAGCTCTGTCGGAGCAGGATTTAGAGGACACAATTCCCTTGGATTCGGACATGTGTGTAGTAAGTCAGACCACCATGGACAGAGCTACTTTTGAAAAAATTGTAAAATATTTAAAAAACAGTTGCAAAAGTGTACAGGTTTTTGATACAATATGTAGTGCAACAGCAACCAGGCAGACCGAAGCCGGCAAAATAGCGGCAGAGGCAGACATGATGATAGTAATAGGCGGCAGGAACAGTTCAAACACCACAAAGCTTACCGCCATATGCAAAAAGTATTGTAAGAATACTTATCAAATTGAAAATTTTGGGGATATTCCCCAAGATATATATATACCAAAGATAATTGGTATAACGGCAGGTGCCTCAACGCCCGCCGCAATCATTAAGGAGGTAGTCGAAAAGATGGAAGAAATGCAGAAAAACAGCAGCGAAAACTTTGCTGCAGAATTTGAGGAGTATGAAAAATCTCTTATCACTTTAAATACAAGGGATATAGTGAAGGGAACGGTTATGAGCGTTTCTGAAGCCGGTGTTAGTGTAAACCTCGGTTATAAATCAGATGGCTTTGTTCCTGCTTCCGAAGTGTCTGATGACCCCTCGGCAGACATCAAAGCACTTGTTAAAGAAGGCGACGAAATTGAGGCTTTCGTTGTAAGAGTAAACGATGTAGACGGTGAAGTAACACTTTCTATGAAGAAAATCCTTGCTATGAAAGGTATCAAGGAAATCGAAGAAGCTTTTGAAACAAAGGCAATTCTCGAAGGTACAGTAACACAGGTTGTAAACGGCGGTGTTATAGTTACATGTAAGGGCGTAAGAGTATTTGTTCCCGCTTCACAGGCAAGCGACAGATATCTTGCAGACCTTGATCAGCTTGTTGGCAACAAGGCATCCTTCAGAATAATAGATATCAAGAAGATGCGCGGCAGAACCAAGATTGTTGGCTCTATAAAGAGCGTTCTTTCCGAACAGAAAGCAGCACTTGCAGAGGAATTCTGGAATGGCGTAGAAATCGGCAAGAGATACCAGGGTGTTGTTAAGTCCCTCACCAAGTTCGGTGCTTTTGCAGATATCGGCGGCGTAGACGGACTTATCCATATCTCCGAGCTCTCCTGGGCTAAAATTAAGCATCCCTCCGAAGTTGTTAAGGAAGGCGATGTTGTAGATGTATATGTTATAAGCTTCGACAAGGAAACAGGCAAGATTTCCCTCGGCTTCAAGAATGCTGATGACAACCCATGGAAGAAAGCAGAACAGCTTAAGGTAGACGATGTTATCGATTGTAAGATTGTAAGAATCGTTCCCTTTGGTGCTTTTGCAGAGATTTATCCCGGTGTAGATGGTCTTATCCACATCTCTCAGGTTGCTGATAAGAGAATCGGCAAGGTAGAAGATGAACTTATGATAGGTCAGCATGTTCAGGCTAAGGTTGTAGAAATCGACCTTGAAAACAAGAAAATCGGTCTTAGCATAAGAGCACTTCTTGCTAAGGAAGAGCCTGCTGAAGCAGCAGAAGAAGTTGCAGCCGAAGAGGTTGCAGAAGTTGCAGAAGAAACTGCAAGCGAAGAATAATATATCAAAAGGGACACATCTTTATTTGTGTCCCTTTTTTATTACAGACGGGATGGTGAATTAATTGAAAAAACCGGCAATTTTTCTTTGCGCCGTATTGATTTTGGTTTTTAGTATAACGGCACTTGCAGACGGTGCAGACGATATGCTAAAGGGCAATCAGGATATTACTGTACTCGGCTCCGTTAAGGACATAACAAGCGACAAAATTACAGTTGCCGTAGACTATGTGCTCGGAAGAAACGGCTCCGAGCTTGTGGGAACAGATATACAAATCAAAAAATTCTCATATACCTATTGCGAAGAACACTCAACCTCGGATTTCAGAAACCCCATAATTTCGGATAATATCGTTATTACCCTAAATAGAGGCGAATCTCTGTACACCATTGCAAATTCCGCCTACAAGGTGGATTCAAACGAATATGCAAATTGTAAGATAGTGGTATTGGACACAATGGGTGATGACACCTGTGTTCAGGACTTGCAAAGGGTTACCTGCTATATACGCTCAAATGCCATGGTAAATGATTTTGCCTTTGATTCCGAGGGCAGAATATATGCGGTATATCCTCAAACGGCAGAGCAATGCTTAAGCACGGTAGATGAGGACGGTGCAATTATAAATCCCGATGAGCCCGCAGAGAACATGCCCATCGTAAATAATTCTCCCGCTTCAAATGAGGCAAAAAATGAAATGCCAAACCGCACTATATATGCTCTTGCAATAATTTTGATAGGTGCTGTGGCAGGTTTAATATTTGCAGTAATAGCCCGTCTCAGAAAACCGAAGAATGATTTTTGATTTAGACAAAAAACAATCACCTCCCGCAGTATTCAGATACCGCAGGAGGTGATATTTTTTATTTTATTGCTTCTGCCACTACAAGCTCTGCCGCAAGCCACTTTTCAGTGATGCCGTTTTTCACGGCAAAGTCCATATCGCGGCACTTTAGCATGACTTCTGCAATCTTCTTGGCGCCAAGTATTTTAGCTTGGGAAAGGTTGTTTCGGGCGTGTTTTTCGTACAGATTGCAAAGAGTGCAAATCTCGCGCATGGACTTGTCCTTTAAAAGAAGAAGCTTATGGAATGTAGCAAATTTATTAAAGAAGATGTTTATTATCCTTACAGGCTCTTCGTTTAATGCTCTTAGGTCATTAAATTTCTTCATTGCTTCGGCACTGTTGCCCTTTACAATATCATCTATCATATCAAAAACACGGTTTTCTATTGTTCTGGTTATAAGCGAATCGATAACTTGTCTGTTTACTGAAATCTCATCCGAAAGAAAGGCAATTATTTTTTCTGCCTCTGATTTCAAGGCATGCATTGACGGCCCTGCAACCTCGCAGATGTATGATGCATCATCGCGGCTTATGGTTTTGCCTGCAGAAGTAAAGATTTTTGTAATCCATGAGGTAAGTGTGGGTATATCCTGAAAATTGTATTCGCATACGGGATATATCTTTGCAATTTGTTTATACAGAGCGTTTCTCTTGTCCAAATCTTTTTCGGCAAAGATTATTATAAGATAGTCGGGAATGTTTGCTATAAGGTCTGTAAAATAGCTCTTGTACTCCTCATTGGATTTCTTGAATATTTTGGTGTCCTGTATTATAAGCACCTTTTTTTCGCTCATAAAAGGATAGGAATTTGCAAAAGCATCTATATCCTCAGTATCGGGCAGAGCGGAATAAATTTCCATTACATTGAATTCCCGCATATCCTCCTCGGTAACTGTGTCAATGGTCTTTTGCACATAATACTGAATAAGGTAGTCCTCATCGCCGCAGAGAATATATACATTCGAAAATATTTTGTTTTTTAAGTCATTTTTGATGTCGTGCATTTCTTAATTTTACTCCTTTTGAATTTATGATAAAGGAAATCGGTGCGTTTATAACATCTGTTCTCAGTATCACCGAATTTTTGTATGCGCTGAGTGTATCGGGGTCGGGGTGGGAATACCTGTTGTTTTTAGCGCAGGAAACCACCGCATAGGTACTGTCCGTTTTCGATGCAAATTCATGTGACACTACGGATTTTGCACCGTGGTGGGCAATCTTTACTATATCGCAACGCGATAGTGTGTCCATAATTTTGTACTGGGCATTTGCATCGGTATCTGCGCAAAATAAAACGCTGCTCTCCAAATAATTGTAGCGTACAACCATAGAACCGCTGTTTGCATTCGGGTAATCTGCTCTTTCGGGGCTTAGTATATCAAGACGGTGTCTGCCGTATGAAATAACATCGCCCTTAGATACATGGCTCACGGGTATATTGTTTAGTACCGCAGCCTTGTATATGCTTTGCGCAAGATTTATTTCGTCGTTTTCCAAAGGTCTGTCAGGAAGTACAAGCTTTTTAACATAACCCGCTTCCATAAGCGAAACCGCTCCGTTTGCATGGTCTTCGTGGAAATGGGTTATAATCATAAAGTCTAACTTTGATATCCCCTGTTTTCTTAAGTAGGGTACGGCATCGGACTCTCCGAAATTCACCTTGCTTTCCGAGCCGCAGTCTATCATGACCGAAAAGCCGTCGGAAGAGCGTATAATTGAGCAATCACCCTGACCTGCATTCAGAAATACAATATCTGTTTTGGGTACAAGTTTATTATACGACAAAGTAAAGATGTTTGCAATAATAACAAGACTTGCAATCGCAGTACGGATACCGCGCCTTTTGAATTTCATAAGTGTAAAAATAACGATACACAGTAAAAGCAAATAAATAATAGTTCTGCCGTGTACATATATGTACGAAAAAGGCAGATTTGCAAAAAAGTCGCTTACAGCATTTATTGAGTATGCAACACCCGTAATCATATTTGCGGTAAAACTGCATATAAATTCGGGACAGAATGTGCATATTACGGCAAAGAAGAAGCATAACCCCATAAGTATCGGAACAAAGCACAGAACAATCAGGTTTGTAAGAGGACTTACAATAGATATTCCGCCAAAAAAGTATATAACAAACGGGAATGTTGTAAGGCTTGTGCATAAGCTTATGATAATTGAATCGATAAGAAATCTAAATCGGGTAATGTTTAGTTTTTCGATAAAGTAAATTCCGAGGAAAATACCTGCCGTTGCCGAAAATGACAGACAAAACGAGGCATCGCAGTAAAAATGCGGTGCGCTTATAAGTATGAATGCCAACACGATAAAAAGGCTCGACAGCGGTGAGTATTCTCTCATAAAAAGAGCTGCTGCACAGCTTATAAGTGCCATAAAGGCAGCTCTTTCCACCGATACTCCAAAGCCTGTAAAAACGAACATAAAAATGCATCCCGCAAGCGTGATTGCAAAAGATAAAATTGCTTTTTTTCTCCGAGTTGAATTGAGCTTTATGTAAAATACCGAAAGCAGAATAATAAGTATATTAAGGTGCATACCCGATACGGCAACAATGTGATAAATACCCGATTTTCTGTAGCTTAAGGCATTTTCATCCGATATCATTTCCTTGCTGCCCGTTACCATCGCATTTGCCAGAGCGGCTTCGTCTGCAGGCATATATCGGGTAAGCTTTGATGAAATTGTATCCCTTAATTTATATACAGGGTGAAAAACACCTTTCTTATGCATGTGCAGGGCAGAGATATCCGAATTTATTGAAAGTGAAGCTCCCTTTGATTTTAAATATGATGCAAAGTCAAAGCCGCCCGGATTTAACGCGCCCTCGGGCGATGATAAAATGCCTGTGAGAATTATTGTGTCTCCTATACAAAGTTCTAAGCTTTTCGCATGGTCTATGCTTACATATACAAGCTCTTTTAATGTATCGGTCGGTTTCATAACAAAGGAAACAAAGTCAGCCGAGCGCGAGGGGACAGAAGATATCGTGCCCGTAATTTTGATTTTTGAGCTATGTGTATGGTTTTTGCGGTCTGAAAGTACACGGTATTCAAAACGAAATACCGAGACTGCAATAACAAGGCATACAAAGATGTATATTATTTTATAAAAATTTTTTGATACAAAAGCTTTCATACAATTTCCCGTTTAAATATGTGCAAAAATAATACTTACACAGTTTTAGAACATATTTTTTTATAAATATTACCTATTTTAGTATGATATCACATTTTTCTTCAAATAACAACTTGATTTTGTGAATTAAATGATATATAATATTGAATTGGTTGTATAATGAGGTGAATAAATGGCAATATTTACAATGTCGGATTTGCATCTTTCTCTTGATACCGATAAATCCATGGAGGTTTTCGGTGCGGGGTGGATGAGCTACATAAAACGCATTTATGAAAATTGGCATGCCGCAGTTAAAGATACGGATACCGTTCTTATAGGCGGAGATGTTTCATGGGCTATGCACCTTGCCGATTGCAAAAAGGATTTTGAATTTATAAATGCTCTGCCCGGAAGTAAGCTTATTTTCAAGGGTAATCACGATTTCTGGTGGGAGAGTATTTCTAAGATGAATTCCTTTCTTGAAAACAGCGGATTTTCCACCATCACATTTGTAAATAACAATGCTTTTATTTGTGAAGATAGCCTTATCGCAGGAACCAGACTCTGGTCGCTTCCGGGCGATTCGGGTTTTAGAGACGATGACGAGAAGATATATCTGAGGGAACTTATAAGGCTTGAACTATCCTTAAAGCACGGGGAGGACTTGTGCAGGGAAAACGGCTTTACTCCCGAAAAGAAGATATGCATTCTTCATTATCCGCCGTTTACCAGAGACCATGTCTTGGATAACTCCGTATCTCAGCTTCTTGAAACCTACGGGATTACACATTGCTTTTACGGCCATCTTCATTCACATTCCGCAAAAAACGCTTTTGAGGGTGTGCATGGCGGTATTATCTACAGACTCGTATCTGCAGACCATCTGGAATTTATGCCTGTAAAGATATAAAAATTTACAAAAAATTAATGGTATTTTCTTCCGCATTGTGATAGAATAACCTTGTGTATACTATGCCTTATCGGCTTTATATAAAAAAGAAAATAATATTTAGGGGGAACCTGAACAAATGAAATTATTAAAAAATGAAACCATCGAAAAAAACACAGTCAAGCTTACAATCGAAGTAGATAGCGACGCATTTAAAGCAGCCATCGAAAAATCTTATAAGAAGAATGCTAAGCAGATAGCTATACCCGGCTTCAGAAAGGGCAAAGCACCCAGAGCTATAATCGAAAAGTACTATGGCAAGGGTATATTCCTTGAAGATGCTGTAAACTTTGTATGCCCCGAAGCATATGAGTATGCTGTTAAAGAATCGGGTATCGACCCTGTAGACAGACCCGAAATGGATATCGAAAAGATAGAAGAAGACGGCTCCGAGCTTGTTCTTACCGCTACAGTTACCGTAAGACCTGAGGTTGAACTTGGCGAGTACAAGGGCATCTCTGCCGAAAAGAAGAACTACAAGACCAAGGTTGCAGATGTTGATGCTGAAATTAAAGCAGCAAGAGAAAAGAATTCCCGCATGGTAAATGTAGAAGACAGAGCAGTTAAGAAAGGTGACTTTACCGTTATCGATTACGAGGGCTTTGTAGACGGCGTTGCATTTGCAGGCGGAAAGGGTCAGGACCACAATCTCGAAATCGGAAGCGGTCAGTTTATCCCCGGTTTTGAAGAAGCTCTTGTTGGTGCAAAAATCGGCGTAGAAAAGGAAATCAATGTTACATTCCCCGAGCAGTACCATGCAGAAGAATTAAAGGGTAAGCCTGCTGTATTCAAGGTAACCGTTAAGAGCATACAGGTTAAGGAACTTCCCGAAGTAAATGATGAATTTGCAAAAGACCTCGGCTTTGAAACACTCGAGGAATACAAGGCAGATATAAGAGCAAAGCTCGACAAGGCAAACGCAGATAGAACAGCCGCTGAATTCGAAGGCAATGTTATAAAGGAAGTTGTAGAAAAAGCAAATGTAGAAATCCCCGAGTGCATGATAGATTCCGCTATAGAAGATATGATGAGAGATTTCAGCTACAGACTTTCTTCTCAGGGCTTAAGCTTTGAACAGTACATGCAGTTTACAGGCATGACTCCCGAAGGCTTCAAGGAGCAGTACAGAGACCAGGCTGTAGAAAGAGTTAAATCAAATCTTGTTATAAGCGAGATTGCAAAGAAAGAAAACATCGAAGTTACAGACGAGGATGTAGAAAACGAACTTAAGAACATGGCAGAAATGTATGGCATGGAAGTTGATAAGTTAAAGGAATTTGTAAAGGACGGCGAGCTCGAAAGCTTAAAGAGCGAATTAAAGCTCAAGAAAGCAGTTACACTTGTTGTAGATGCTGCAAAGGTTAAGAGAGCCACCAAGAAGAAGGAGGACGAAGAGTAATATGAGTCTTGTACCTGTAGTTGTTGAACAGACCAACAGAGGAGAACGCTCCTACGATATATATTCGCGTCTTTTAAAGGATAGAATTATATTTCTTGGAGAAGAAGTAAACGATGTAACAGCAAGTCTTGTTGTAGCACAGATGTTATTTTTGGAAGCGGAAGACCCCGATAAAGATATCTGCCTTTACATCAATAGTCCCGGAGGTTCCATCACAAGCGGTATGGCTATCTACGATACCATGCAGTATATCAAGTGTGATGTATCAACAATCTGCATAGGTATGGCAGCTTCCATGGGTGCGTTTTTACTTGCGGCAGGTGCCAAAGGCAAGAGATTTGCTCTTCCCAACAGCGAGGTTATGATTCATCAGCCCTTGGGCGGTATGCAGGGTCAGGCTACCGATATCAAGATACATGCTGAGCGTATCATAAAGATGAAAGAAACCTTAAACAAGATTTTGAGCGAAAGAACAGGTAAGCCGTATGAGACTATCTGTGCAGATACCGAAAGGGATAACTTTATGTCTGCATACGAAGCAAAAGAGTATGGTCTTGTAGATGAGGTTATAGAACAGAGAAAATAATACAAGGCGCTGTAAAAAAACTATGTTTTTTACGGCGCCTTTTGGGGGACAGGAAAAAAAGATGCAGAATAAGCGAACTGAACCGAAGCAAGCTTGCTTGCGAGGGCTACCCGAAGATGTACAAAGGTACATCGAGAGGTGAAGTTCGCTTATAGCTTATAGGTAAAAAATACGAGAAATCTGCAAATTTTGCAGATTTCTACATAAATCTAATGTTTTGCTGGTATTTAACACAGTGGAGTGTCAGTAAAGAGGCCTATAAGCGCTCTGCGCTTTATTTTACATCCCCTTTGGTTATATTATTGTATGAGGTGTTTAAATAATGAGTGAAAAGCATAGCAATATTTCCTGCTCCTTTTGCGGAAAAACGCAGGATTTGGTAACAAGACTTATAGCAGGACCAAGCGGCGGTGTGTATATTTGCAACGAATGTATAGATATCTGCAATGACATACTCGATGCCGAAATGGATATGTTTGAGTCCGAGCCAATGCACTTGGAAAGCCTTCCCAAGCCCAAAGATATTAAGGAAATCCTTGATATGTATGTAATAGGTCAGGATGAAGCAAAAAAGAGCATGGCTGTAGCTGTGTACAATCATTACAAAAGAATAAACCATATTTCCGAGCCCGATGACGATGTTGAAATTGCAAAAAGCAATATTCTGCTTGTCGGCCCCACGGGAAGCGGAAAAACACTTCTCGCGCAGACGCTTGCAAAGATAATAGATGTACCCTTTGCCATTGCAGATGCCACATCTCTTACCGAGGCGGGTTATGTAGGCGAGGATGTTGAGAATATCCTCTTAAAGATAATTCAGGCAGCTGATTACAATATTGAGCGCGCACAAAAGGGTATTATCTATATAGACGAAATAGACAAAATTGCACGCAAGTCCGAAAATCCGTCAATAACCCGTGATGTAAGCGGCGAGGGCGTTCAGCAGGCACTTTTAAAAATCCTCGAGGGTACTGTGGCTTCCGTTCCCCCGCAGGGCGGCAGAAAGCATCCCCAGCAGGAATTCATACCCATAGATACAACAAACATTCTTTTTATATGCGGCGGTGCGTTTGACGGACTGGATAAGATTATAGAACGCCGTATAGGCAAAAAAGCTCTCGGCTTCGGTGCGCAGATAGATTCCAAAGCCAACAAGGATGTAGGTGAACTCTTCAAACAGATGCAGCCTGGTGACCTTCTTAAGTTCGGACTTATACCCGAATTTGTAGGAAGACTTTCTGTGAATGTTGCTTTGGAGAGTCTCGACAGAGATGCCATGGTACGCATACTCACCGAGCCTAAGAATGCACTTGTTAAGCAGTATATTAAGCTTCTCGAGATGGACGATGTTATTCTCGAATTCGAAGAGGGTGCTTTGGGTGCTATTGCAGATAGGGCAATCGAGCGCAAGACAGGCGCCAGAGGCTTAAGGTCTATTATGGAAGAGATAATGGGCGATGTTATGTATGCGGCACCGTCGGAAACAAACTTAAAAAAATGTATAATCACAGAGGACTGTGTTCGCGGAAACAGTAAGCCCAAGCTTCTCACAAGAGCGAGGGCAAGACTCAGCGAGAAGTCGGTATCATAATACAAAATTGCTGCCCTGCAGGTGTCGGGGCAGCTTTTTTAAGAGGAGACGAATATGAGAACATACCACATACCCATTTTTGTGCCTCACAAAGGGTGCCCGCACGATTGCGTATTTTGTAATCAAAGGCAGATTACAGGGCAAACGGATGATATTACAGAAGAAGATGTAGTAAGAATAATAGAAGAAAATTTAGCCACTATGGATACCGATTCCTACATCGAAGCAGCCTTTTTCGGAGGAAGCTTTACAGGTATCGATATGGATAAACAGACAGAGCTCTTATCCGCTGTGCATCCGTATATAAAAGACGGTAGAATAAACGGCATACGCTGCTCTACAAGGGCAGACTATATAGACGATAAAATACTCTCTACACTTAAGGGCTTTGGCATGACGGCTATAGAACTTGGAGTGCAGTCCACAGATGATTATGTTCTCGGTTGTTCGCGCAGGGGACACAGCTTTGAAGATGTAGTACGCGCCTCGGAGGATATAAAAAGCTTCGGAATAGAGCTTGGACTTCAGATGATGCTCGGTCTCCCCGGAGACACAAGGGAGAAAATGCTTAAAACCGCTTCGGATTTAATAAGCTTAAAGCCCTCGTGTGTACGCATTTATCCCACTCTTGTAGTACCGCAGACGGCTCTGTGGCATATGCATGAAGAAGGCACTTACACACCGCTTACTCTGGAGGAGACTGTGGATGTACTTTCTGAAATTATGCCGATGTTCAAAAGGGCAGGAGTAAATATAATCCGCGTAGGCTTGCAAACTACTGACAATATAAACGAAAGCACCGTACGCGGTCCGTATCATCCCGCAATAAGAGAGCTTGCAGAGGGCAGAATAGTGCGAAATGTTCTGGAAAAGTATATGCCGTGCGAAAAACTCGATGTAAGTGTTAATAAAAAGAGGGTTTCCGTCACACTCGGACACAAAAGATGCAACAAGGAATATTTTAATAACAAATATTCGTGCGAGCTTAATGTTACAGCCGATGACAGCGTAGGAATCGGCGAGGTCAAAATTAACGGCATAGTTATTGCAATTTTATGAATTTTGTGTTAAAATGTTTTGTGTATTATTGGCTTTGTAAGTAAATCTTATTACGAGGTGTTTTTGTGTATTTAAAGAGTATTAAAATGCAAGGCTTCAAATCCTTTGCAGATAAAATTGATTTGGAGTTCGGACAGGGAATAACTGCCATCGTAGGCCCCAACGGAAGTGGCAAGAGCAATGTTTCCGACGCTATACGCTGGGTGCTTGGCGAGCAGAGTGCCAAGAGTCTTCGCGGAAGCAAGATGGAGGATGTTATCTTTGCGGGAACTCAAAAGAGAAGTCCGCTTGGATTTGCTCAGGTTTCCATAGTGTTGGACAATTCTGACGAAATGTTCAATGTAGACCAAAAGGAGCTCAAGGTAACAAGACGCGTTACCCGTAGCGGCGACAGCGATTATTATATAAACGATACCCCCTGCAGACTCAAGGATGTGCATGAGCTTTTCATGGATACAGGACTTGGTAAGGAGGGTTATTCCGTTATAGGTCAGGGTAAGATAGACCAGATACTTTCCTCCAAGGCAGACGAGAGAAGACATATCTTTGAGGAAGCATCGGGCATTACCAAGTACAAATACCGTAAGCAGGAGTCCGAAAAGAAGCTTTTGCAGGCAGAAGAAAACCTCATTCGTATCAAGGATATACTTGTAAATCTTGAGGAGAGAGTAGAGCCTTTGCGCCTGCAGTCGGAAAAGGCAAAGAAGTACCTAGACCTTCGGGAAGTGCTCAAGGTACTCGATATCAACATCGCCATCCGAAGCATAGATAAACACAAACAGAATCTTGAAGAGGGCAAAAAGAAGTTCACCGATACATACAATCAGCTTACAGACGAAAAATTAAGATTAGACCTTATAAGTGAGCAGATAAGCGCCAAGGCAGACCAGCTCAGCGAAGTAAATGAGGAAATAAACACCTTAAAGGAACAGAGCTTTGCACTCGAAAAGGAAAACGAAAACATTCGCGGTAAGATAGAAATATTAAAAAATGATATAAAGAACAATTCCGAGAACGCTCTGCGTTGGAAGTCGGATGCCGATATAATAGAAGAAAAGATAAACCTTACCGATATAAGCGTAAAAAACAGCGAAGCGGAGATTAAGGCAAACGAGGAAAAGAAGCTTGCCCTCGAGGAGAAGCTCGCGGAATGCGATAAGAAAATAGCTGAATATGATGAAAGAATTTTGCTGAAAAATGACGAAGCGGAAAAATACAAATCCGAAATAGCTTCCATGTTAAATGAGATATCCGCGCTTAAGGCAAAGATATCGGGCCTGGAGCTTTTGTGTAAGAATTTTGATGAACGCAAGGCGGCATTGAATGACGAACTAAACCAAAAGACAAAGGCAAAAGAGGAAAATCAATCTCAACTCGGTGAAATAAAAGCAAAGCAGGATGCCAACCTTAAGGAAAAGGATAAGGCTCTTTTGGAAATGGACGAGCTCAAAAAGGAATATTTCGCATCCAGAGAAGAACTGGAGAAATCCAAAGAAATGCAAAACGCAAAGGTTACCGAGTTGAACGGCAAGCTTTCGCGTATGTCTCTTTTGCAGGATTTGGAAAGGGATATGGACGGCTATTCCAAGGGCGTTAAAAATGTCCTTGCAGGCAATATAAAGGGTGTGCACGGTCTTGTTTCCAAGCTAATCACAGTAGAGGATAAGTATGTAACAGCGATAGAAATTGCACTTGGAAACATGATACAGAACATCGTTGTAGAGGACGAGAATTGCGCCAAAAAGTGCATAGAGACACTCAAAGGCTCCAGGGGAGGCAGAGCTACATTTCTGCCTGTATCTTCCGTAAAGGGCGATATATTAAAGCATCCCCCAAGAGAAGAAAAGGGCTATGTGGGTCTTGCTCATGAGCTTTTAAGCTATGACGATAAGTATGCGGATATCTTTGCAAGCCTTTTGGGCAGATGCGTAGTTGCAGACAATATAGATAATGCCGTGGAAATGGCAAAAAACAATTCCTATAAATTCAAAATCGTTACCCTCGACGGTCAGCTTATAAATGCAGGCGGTTCCATCACAGGCGGAAGCTTCAATAAAAATCAGAGCTTACTCGGCAGGTCCAAGGAGATAGAAAGGCTTGATGAGGAGACTAAAAAACTCCAGAAGATAGTCGATGACAACGATGAGTGCATAGCCGAGCTCAAAGTAAGAATAGACAAAATGGCAGACACCAAGGCAAAGCTCGAGGATAGACTCAATGTATGCGAAAGGGAAAAGGTGCGGCTTGATGCACAATACGCAAACATCGGAAGAATTATAGATGAGCTCAGCCGCGATATATCTGTTATAACAAACGAAAACGGCGATATCTTAAAGAGCATAGCCGATGTTGAAAAAGAGACGGTTTCAATTAAGGATAAGATTGCATCCAATGAAGATACCATAAAAGTCCGCAGAGAATCAGCCGATAAGCTTACATATGAAGCCGAGCAGATTGTTCTTGAAAGAGACGGCTTTCAGGAAAGCATCTTAACCGACAGAATAAGTCTTAACACCGTGGATAAGGATATAGAAGCATCTCATGCGGCAATATACTCCATGAGTGCCAACAGAAATTCTCTTTCCATGGAGCTTTCGGCAAAGAAAAATGATATTGACAACATCTCCAGGTTAAACGAAAAGCTTTTGGATGAAATCAAGAAATTCGAGACCAATATCGTAACCAACTGCGAGATAATGGACGAAATAGCCAAAAAGGTTTTGGATACCCAAAAGGGCTACGAAAACGATGCAAACAAGTTAAAGAACATTCAGAATTCGCTCAAAGAACAGAACGAGACCATCTATCTTCTTCAGCAGGAAGTGGCTCGTCTGGAAGCGAAGAATGCCAAGCTTGAGTCCGATGTTGAGTCGGTAATAGAACGACTCTGGGATGAATATGAGCTTACCTACAATTCAAGCCTTGAGTACAAGAAAGCCGATTTGGATATGAATGATGCCCAAAGGGAAGCATCTTCACTGCGAAGTCAGATAAAGAGCCTCGGTAATATCAATATAGATGCTATCGAGGAATACAAAGAGGTTAAGGAAAAGTTTGATTTCTTAAGCACACAAAAGGCAGATTTGGACGAAACCAAAGCAAAGCTTGAGGATATAATAAAAGACATGCAGAAGATTATGGTGGAAAAATTCGTAGAGAATTTTGAAATCATAAAAGAAAAGTTCAACACCGTATTCCATGAGCTTTTCGGCGGCGGTGCGGGCAGACTTACCCTCACAGACCCCGACAATGTTCTGGAAAGCGGCATAGAAATTGAGGTACAGCCTCCGGGCAAGAAACTTCAGAATATGATGGTACTCTCGGGCGGAGAAAAGGCACTTTCCGCCATAGCGCTTCTCTTTGCCGTACTCGAGGTAAGACCTACACCGTTCTGTATATTGGACGAGGTAGAGGCCGCCTTGGACGACAGTAATGTGTACAGATTTGCTGATTATATAGGCAGATACTCCAAGAAGACACAGTTTATAGTGGTAACACACCGAAGAGGAACAATGGAATCTGCAGATATTATGTACGGTATTACAATGCAGGAGAAGGGTGTATCAAAGCTTCTCAAACTCAAATTCGAAGATTTGGAGGATTACAAATAATGTCTATTTTCGACAAGTGGAAGAAACAAAAAGACGATGATATTATTACTTCACCTGCAGAAGAAGTGACGGACAATGCTCTTACTGAAGAGGAAGAGAGCAATCAGGAGATGCAGGAAAAGGAGAGCTTTTTTTCAAAGCTTAAAAAGGGTCTTGGAAAAACCCGCGATGCTTTAAACGAAAAAGTGGACGGCGTTCTGAAAGTCTTTAAAAAGATAGACGAAGAACTTTTTGAAGAACTCGAAGAGGCTCTTATAATGGCGGATGTAGGTGTAGAAACCTCCATGTATATAATAGATGGCTTAAGAAAGGCAGTCAAAGAAAAGAAGCTTACCGAATCCGAACAGCTTCGCGAAGAGATATCCAATATAATTGCTGATATCTTAAGCGAAAATGACAATAGCTTGAAGCTCGAAACTACACCATCTGTTATAATGGTAATAGGTGTAAACGGTGTAGGAAAGACTACATCAATCGGCAAGATGGCGGCAAAGTATATATCCGAGGGCAGGTCTGTCATATTGGGCGCGGCAGATACATTCCGTGCAGCAGCTATAGACCAGCTGCAGATATGGGCAGACAGAGTGGGCGCAGACATAGTTAAGCACGAGGAGGGCTCAGACCCTGCATCTGTGGTGTTTGACACCATAGCGCGTGCAAAAGCCCAAAAAAGCGACGTTATAATAATAGATACCGCAGGCAGACTCCACAACAAGAAAAATCTTATGGACGAGCTTGCCAAGATATCGAGGATTATAGACAGAGAACTTCCGGGTTGCTCCAAGGAATCGCTTCTTGTACTTGATGCCACAACAGGTCAGAATGCCGTAAATCAGACAGAGGTATTCAAGGAGAGTGCAGGTATCACAGGTATCATACTCACAAAGCTCGACGGAAGTGCCAAGGGCGGTATAGTGCTCGCTATAGCACACGAACACTCCATACCCGTAAAACTCGTCGGTGTAGGCGAGGGCATGGACGACCTGCAGAGCTTCGAAGCGCAGGAATTTGCAAAATCAATGATAGGATAGACTGGTAATTAAGAAAATTATAAAAAAGACTTGACAAAACGAGCAAAGTGTATTACAATATGTAAAGTGTTTTGCTTGACAGTCAAGTTTTTTTCTTGACACTGAAAGGGAGTGCAGAGTTTTGAAGGATTTGAATGTATCGCTTCTTATGGATTTTTACGGAAATCTGCTTCCCGAAAAGCAACTGGATATGTTGGAGCAGTATTACGGTGAGGATTTATCCCTTTCCGAGATTGCCGGAAACAGCGGAATTACAAGGCAAGGTGTCCACGACAGTATCAAAAGAGCTGTTGCGGAACTTAAGAATTATGAAAAAAAGTTGGGGCTTCTTACGCGCTTTTCCGAAATAACGGAAGCTGCAAACAAAATACGAAAACTCATACCGACAGATTCCGGTGCCGGCGAGTACAAAGAAATCTCATCGCTTTTGGATATAATCATAAAGGAGGCTTAACCTTTGGCTTTTGAAAATCTTTCGGAAAAACTTCAAAATGCATTCAAAAAGTTAAGAGGCAAGGGTACCGTTTCCGAGGCGGACTTAAAGTCTGCCATGCGAGAAGTCAAGCTTGCGCTTCTGGAAGCAGATGTCAACTTTAAGGTTGTTAAGGATTTTATAAATTCCGTTTCCGAAAAAGCACTTGGCTCAAATGTTTTAGAAAGCCTTACCCCTGCACAGCAGATTATAAAGATAGTAAACGAAGAACTCACCTCACTTATGGGAAGCGAGGTATCCAAGCTTAATTTCGGTTCCAAAACCCCTGCGGTCATACTTATGGTAGGTCTTCAGGGTGCAGGTAAGACAACCACAAGCGCCAAAATAGGCGGAATACTTAAAAAGCAAGGCAAAAAGCCTATCCTCGCAGCGTGCGATGTATACAGACCTGCCGCAAGAAAGCAGCTTCAGGTTGTGGGAAGTCAGCTCGATGTGCCTGTATTTTCCATAGACGATTGCAATGACGCGGTAGAGATTGCCGTTAAAGCATATGACCATGCAAGACATAACGGCAACGATGTTCTTATTATAGATACTGCGGGAAGACTTCACTTAAACGAAGAACTAATGGATGAGCTTTTGGCTATCAAAAATGCCGTAAGCCCGTCGGAAATTCTTCTTACTATAGACTCTATGACAGGTCAGGATGCCGTAAATGTGGCAGAGAGCTTCAACGAAAAGCTTGATATCACAGGCGTGGTGCTTACCAAGCTCGACGGCGATACAAGAGGCGGTGCGGCTCTTTCTGTAAGAGCAGTCACAGGCAAACCCATAAAGCTTGTAGGTCAGGGCGAAAAGCTTTCCGATTTGGATTGGTTTTATCCCGACAGAATGGCATCGCGAATTCTCGGAATGGGCGATGTACTCACACTTATAGATAAGGCACAGGAAGCTTTCGATGAAAAGCAGGCAATAGAACTGGAAAAGAAAATCAGAAAGCAGACCTTTACCTTGGATGACTATCTTGACCAGATGAAGCAGATGAGAAAGCTTGGCTCTTTTCAGGATATTCTGGGTATGCTTCCGGGTGTAAACAAAAAGGCACTTTCGGGTGCATCATTTGATGAAAAGAAGATAGACCGCATTCAGGCGATTATAACATCCATGACAGCCAAAGAACGCCATGACCCGTCTATAATCAATCCCAGCCGTAAAAAGCGTATAGCAGACGGAAGCGGCACACAAGTTCACGAGGTAAATCAGTTTTTGAAATCCTTTGAACAGATGAAGAAACTCATGAAACAATTTAGCGATCCGAAGAAAATGAAGCGCGCCATGGGCGGACTTGGTAATTTCTTAAGATAGCATTAAAATATTGTTTATAAATTTTTTTGGAGGTGAATTTTAATGGTTAAAATTCGTTTGAAGAGAATGGGCGCTAAGAAAGCTCCTTTCTACAGAGTAGTTGTTGCAGATTCCAGATATCCCAGAAACGGAAGATTCATCGAGGAAATCGGTACATTCGACCCCAAGACAGAGCCTTCTACAATCAAGATTGATGCTGAATTAGCAAACAAGTGGCTTGCAAACGGTGCACAGCCTACAGATACTGTTAAGGAACTTCTTAAAATCAGCGGTATCATTAAATAATAGCGGAGGGTTTTGGCATGAAAGAGTTATTAGAATATGTTGCAAAAGCTCTTGTCGACTTTCCCGACGATGTGACCGTTACAGAAGTAGACGGTGACAAAGTGACCACTCTTGAACTTCGTGTCAACGAAAAGGATATGGGTAAGGTTATTGGAAAGCAGGGCAGAATTGCAAAGTCCATCCGTGCACTTATTAAGGCTGCTTCGGGCAAGTCGAATAAGCGCGTAGTTGTTGAAATTGTACAGTAGCGGGAATGTAAAACAAAGCGCAGACCGCTTATAGGCTTGTCTTTGTTTTCTTTGATGTTAAATAGCAATTATTAAACAAAAATGTGTAGAAATCTGCCATTAGGCAGATTTCTCATATTTTTAGCCTATAAGCTCTAAGCGAACTTTACCTCTCGCGGTATCTATATACCGCTTCGGGTTACCGTTCGGTTCAGTTCGCTTATTCTGCATCTTTTTTTACATCCCCCATTTTCAAAACAGGAGATGCTTTATATGAAAAGCCTTATAGATGTAGGACAAGTAGTAAATACCCATGGCTTAAGAGGCGAGGTAAAGGTAAATCCCCGTACCGATTCGCCCGAGGTGTTCGAAATTTTCAAAGAGCTATATCTGAATGAGCAAAACTGTTATAAGGTGCAGGGTGTCCGTTATCAGAAAAACTGCGTGCTCTTAAAGCTAAAAGGCATAGACGATGTGGATATGGCAGAAAAGCTCAGAGGCAGTGTACTTTATGCCGAAAAGAAAATCTTTTCAAATCTTCCCGAGGATACATATCTCGTAGCAGATATTATAGGACTTACTTTGAAGGACGATACCACAGTATACGGTACTATAGCAGATGTCATCACAACAGGAAGCAACGATGTGTATGCGGTAGGGGATGATAACGGAAAGTTTATTTATGTTCCTGCAATCAAATCTGTGGTTAAGGAAATAAACACAAAAGACGGTTATATTTTGGTACAGATGCCCAAGGGGCTTCTGGATTGAGGTAGCATTATGAGGTTTCATGTACTCACGCTCTTTCCTGAGATGTTTGAAGGTGTTCTTCACGACAGTATGCTCGGGCGGGCAGAGAAGAAGAATGTATTGGAATTTAATATGATAAATATCCGCGATTATGCCGTAAATAAGCACAAAAGGGTAGACGATTACCCTTACGGCGGAGGAAGAGGCATGGTAATGCAGGCAGAGCCTATATACAACGCTTATCTTGACCTGTGCGGAAAACTATCGGAAAAGCCTCATGTGGTGTATATGTCTCCAAAGGGCAAGGTGTTTAGTCAGGCAAAAGCGGTGGAACTGAGCTCATATGAAGACCTTGTCATATTGTGCGGTCACTACGAGGGAGTAGACCAGCGTATAATAGATGAGATTGTAGACGAGGAGATATCCATAGGAGATTATGTGCTGACAGGCGGTGAGATACCTGCCATGGTTGTAATAGACAGCGTGAGCCGTATGCTCGAGGGAGTGCTTTCCAATGAGGACAGTTTTACCGATGAATCGCATTACGGCGGTCTTCTGGAATATCCGCACTATACAAGACCTCCCGTGTTTAACGGCAGGGAAGTACCTGAGGTGCTTCTAAGCGGTAATCATGCGCTCATATCAAAGTGGCGCATGGAGAAAGCCATAGAGGAAACGGCTTCCAAGCGTCCCGACATGATGGAAAGATATAAAAAGCAAAAAAAATTATAAAAATTGTAAAAAAATGCTTGCAATTTGGGTTTTGCTGTGGTAATATATTAGGGTATACGGGTGGTCCTCTGCAAATGACTCTTTTCGATTTGAGTCAATAGTGCTTTGCAAGAACGCCTACGGAGAGAGGAGGATAAAATAATGGATATTATTGAAAGCTTAACAAGCGCACAGTTAAGAACAGACCTTCCTGAGCTTTGCATAGGTGATACCGTTAAGGTACATGTGCTTATCAAAGAAGGTACAAGAGAAAGAATCCAGGTGTTTGAAGGAACAATCATTTCTAAGAAACACGGCGGTATTACCGAAACTTTCACTGTAAGACGTGTATCATATGGTGTTGGTGTGGAAAGAACATTCCCGGTAAATTCTCCTAAGCTTGCCAAAATCGAAGTAGTGAGAAAAGGTAAAGTTAGAAGAGCTAAACTTTACTATCTCCGCGATAGAGTTGGTAAAGCAACAAGAGTTAAAGAAAAAATATGATTTTTCTTTTGTAAAGAGGGAGCAATCCCTCTTTACAAATCACACTCGCCTGCTATGGACAAAAGTGATTTGGCCATAGCTTTTGTGATATTTGGAGGTGTTTTGATATGGACGAATTTAAAGATACACAGGAAACTTTGGTAGTTACCGAAGAAAATACACAAAAGCCTTTTAATTGGAAAAAAGAGGCTCTTGATTGGGTAGTATCTATTGCTTTAGCGCTTATTATTGCACTTGTTATCAGAAAATATATCTTTACACTTGTAAAGGTTGACGGCCCGAGTATGAACCCTACACTCACACATGGAGATACACTTTTCACAAGAAGAATTATGTATACACCTGAGGTTGGAGATATAATTATTTTCAGACCTCCCAATAGTCCCAAGACTCCTTATGTTAAGCGTATAATTGCGTTAGAAGGTCAAACTGTTGAAATAGACCCTGTGACCGGTGCGGTAACTGTTGATGGCAAGACTTATGACGAGCCGTATATTCAGGAACCGATAAGAAGAATGGGCGACATGGAGTATCCGTTCACTGTTCCGGAGGATACAGTTTTTGTTCTTGGTGATAACAGAAATAACAGCCACGACAGCCGTGATTCCGATGTCGGTGCAGTTCCGGTTAAAAATATTATAGGAAAAGCTCAGATAAGACTTTTGCCGGTTAGCACATTTGGCTCACTTTACAAATAAATTTGAATGTCAGTTTGACACCTCGGATTTCCGTGGTGTCAAATTTATATAAATAGATAACTTGCAAACCATTTGGGCTTGCGATAGCTAAAATAGGAGATGATAAAATGGATATACAGTGGTTTCCAGGGCATATGACCAAAACAAAGCGCATGATGCAGGAAAATCAAAAGCTTATTGATATTGTTGTAGAGCTTGTGGATGCAAGAATTCCTTTAAGCAGCCGAAATCCCTCAATTGATGAAATTTTCCCTTCAAAACCAAGATTACTTTTAATGAATAAAGCAGATATTGCTGATGAAAAATTAAATGAGGAATGGAAAAAATATTTTGAAAATATGGGTATAATGACCCGCTCAATTTCTTCTACAACAGGAAAACCATTAAATGATATATTTGCATCTTGTAAAGAAATTTTAAAAGATAAATTGGAGCATGATAAAGCAAGAGGGCTTGTTAACCGCCCAATAAAAATAATGGTTGTGGGAATTCCAAATGTCGGAAAATCATCTTTCATAAATAAACTTTCAGGGAGAAAAAGCGCAGTAACAGGCGACAGACCGGGCGTTACAAAAGGAAAACAGTGGATAAGGCTTCAAAACGGGTTTGAACTTTTGGATACACCGGGTATTTTATGGCCTAAGTTTGAAGATGTTTCGGTAGGAGAGAAGCTTGCTTTTACCGGTGCAATCAAAGATGAAATTATGGATTTGGAAGAGATTGCAATGAAACTTCTCAAATTGCTTTCAGAAAACTATCCCGAAACACTTGCAGCAAGATACAAAATGACAGAAACAGATGGTCTTGAAGCCTATGAGCTTTTAGAACTTCTTGGCAGGAAAAGAGGATTTGTTGTATCCGGCGGCGAAATAGATACAGAGCGTGCCGCAAAAATTTTGCTTGACGAATTCAGAGGCGCAAAGCTTGGAAAAATAACTCTCGAAAAACCGGAGGATTTCTGATGGAAAAAATAAATATGCTTGAATATGAAAATAAATATTATGAAAAGGGCTATAAAATCATCGCAGGAGTTGATGAAGCAGGCAGAGGTCCGCTTGCAGGACCGGTTTTTGCTGCTGCAGTAGTTTTTGATAAGGACACTGTAATTGATGAAATAAATGACTCAAAAAAGCTTTCTGAAAAGAAAAGAGAACAGCTTTTTGATGTCATAATAGAAAAGGCACTTTACTATAATATAGTTAGTGTAGATGAAAAGGAAATAGATAAAATAAATATTTTAAATGCTGCCTTAAAAGCTTTTAATCTTGCGGTTACAGGTCTTGAGGTTCTTCCGGATATAACACTTATAGACGGAAACCGCTCTGGCGAATTTCCAACTGAGGTTGAAACAATTGTCAAAGGTGATGCAAAGAGTATGTCAATTGCGGCGGCTTCAATTCTTGCTAAAGTAGCAAGGGATAGATATATAACTGCTTTAGACGAAAAATATCCCGAATATAATTTTAAAAAGCATAAGGGATATCCCACAAAAGAGCATCTTGAGGCAGTTGCAAAATACGGTCCATGCCCAATACACCGACTTACATTCAAAGGTGTTAAGGAGCATGTAAAATGAGCACTTTTTTAATTGGCAGAAGCGGAGAAAACGAAGCTGTTAAATTTTTAGAAAAAAACGGATATAATATTATAAAGAAAAATTATCATGCTGCAAATGGTGAAATAGATATAATTGCCAAAAAAGGCAGACATCTTTCTTTTGTAGAAGTTAAAACCAGAAAAGATATAAACTTTGGTTATCCTTCCGATGCAGTAACTTTTAGAAAACAGCAGAAAATTATAAACACTGCCAAAGCTTTTTTAACATATTATGATGAATATGACGAAATTTCATTTGATGTGTGCGAGGTTTATATAAAAGAACGCAGGATTAATTATATTGAGAATGCTTTTAGTGCGGAGTGATTTTTTTGAAGTTTTTTGATTGTCACTGTGATACTCTTTTAAAAATGTATCACGCGAAAAAAGGCTTTTATAATAACGGTTTCGATTATGATTTTTCAAAATTCAGTTTTGAAGATGAACTTTATGTTGTTTGTGCAGTTTTTAATGACGGTACTCTTTTTAGAAAAGATATCATTTCTGTTTTTGAATTTTTTAAAGAACAAACGAAAGCTTTGCATAATGCAAAGCTTTATCTTTCAGTTGAGGGTATTGGAAATCAGCCGGATTTTTGTATTGGAGATGTTGAACTATATAAAAGCTACGGAATGAGAATGGCAAGCCTTTGTTGGAATAACGACAATATTTTGTGCGGTGGGATAATGAACAATTCTGATGGATTGTCTGAACTTGGCAGAGAAACAATAAAAGAAATGCGTAAAAATTCAGTCATAGCAGATGTTTCTCATGCTTCGGATAAAACGCTTTGTGATATACTCAAAATAAATAATGTATGTGTGTGTGCAAGT
>JAZRKX010000039.1:0-3533 GCA_045646525.1 Clostridia bacterium
ATCGCCATACGCATCGCCTTATCGTATTCGCCATTACACAAAACAACAGCCCTTGCGCTTTCTATGATTTTAATCGCTTCTTCCCTTGTCATTCTTTACCTCATCTTTCTAAAAACTGCGGGTAAGGATTTGCACCTTACAGCGTATCTTGTGTTTGATACCACGGCTAAAAGGCAAGCCCTGTGTCTACCTATTCCACCACCGCAGTTATTTATTCGTCCATTCGCGCTCCGCAGTTCGGGCAGTAGTGCCAAAACCAATTATTCGTATCTTCCTTACACTCGGAACAACGATATATCGGAATAGCAAGCGTGCCTCGTGTAATTGCTCCGTACATCTCCCACCTTCCCTGCTTCGGCTCGATGGTCGGTGCATCATCGACTAAACGCTCGAACTCGTAAGCTGTTGTTTCTCCACTTTCGTCCCAAACAAGCACTTCATCCCATTCATCATGTATCGCCTTTATCAGCGCATCTGCGTCTATCAACCTCATAGCTTCCAGTCCTTTCTCTCGCAGTAGTCGAAGAACACTCTGCAAGCGTCCTCGTCATCAAGGAACGCTCCTTTCCAGTTCCCCTTGACTTCGTTTATCGTCTGTCGAAAAATGAACGCAAGGTCATCTTCGCAGTTCCCGCACAAGTGCTTGTCGGGGTCTATCGGCTCTCCGCATCTCTCGCAATACTCCGCATCCGTCAACGCTCCGCTTCCGCAGTTCGGACAGGCGGCGTATATCCCACCGTACTCTCGGTCAAGGCTATGAAGCGCCTCTGCCTTGTTGAATACTTCTCCGCAGTTCTCGCAGTAATAGTGATTGCTCATTTCTTTCTTTCTAACCCATCTAACCTTTCAAGGAACTGCGTCCAATCAGTTCTGCTCTTCCCATTTTTCCTTGCAACCAAGAGCGTCACCCCCAATAAATACTCCTTCGCTATTTCTGCCGCTGTGTATTGTCGAACATCATAGTCGTGACAAGGGCTACTTACTTTTGGGATGTCCTCAACCCTAATATACTTCTGCATTATTTTCCCCCAAAGTTGTCACCTTTTGTGTGGGTATCTCTACTGTCGGTTGAAGGTCTATGATGGTGTCAAAGTCGCTCTTGGCTTCGTCCATTGTCATCTCGCGAGTGCCGCCTTCCCACCATGCGTAGTGGGCTTTCAGTTTGTCAGCGTCTATAAGCCTCATGTTATCCCCCTTACTTCTTACGTTTTGAACGCTCTTTGAACTTTGTACTCTTGCGATAGTCATACCCCATAATATCAGTCATGCGCTTTTGGTAATCTGCTTTTGTGCTTTTAATCTTTTCGCTCCAAGAGATATATTCCTCGCAGGTTGAGTGGCAACCTAACGCTCTATTTTCGCAGTTGAAACACGGGGTATGGCTCATAATATTAACCTCTAAAACGGGATGTCGTCAGCGTGGGAAAACCCTGTAGGGGTATCGTCCTCGGTCTTTTCTTTCTTGTCCGACTTGGATAAGAACTCTATGCGGGAAGCTACAACCTCGGTCGTGTAGACCTTGCGTCCGTCCTTCTCATAAGAGCCTGTCGATATAGACCCTGCAACGGCTATCATCTGCCCTTTGGCACAATACTTCTCTATCAGTTCAGCGGTCTTTCCGAAAGCTACGCAGTTAATGAAGTCTGCTCCCTTGTCCTTGCCGTCCCTGTTGACAGCCACGTTGAACTTGGCATAGCACTTCCCGCTTGTTCCGTAGGAAATTACAGGGTCGCTTGTAAATCTTCCGATTAGCTGTACGCTATTCATATTCTGCCTCTCTTTCCATTCCCTCATTCAAAGACTTTGCTAAAGCACGGACAAGTGGGGATGTTTTAATTCCAAAGCCCAATCTCCAAGCTCCTTCTTCGCCCGAACACTCCGCGTCAAGCGTTTCGATAAGCTCCGCTATCTTGCACGCAAACTTATCGTCATAGTGTAGCTTATATAGAAAGAGCGTCAGCAAAGTCGTAGCGAAAGCCATTTCATTTGCGCCGATTTTTTCATTGTCCATCACGTTTCTCCTTATCTCGGTAATGCGCCGATGCTGATGTAGTAAAGCTGTTCCTGCTCGTCATACTTGAGGCTGTAGTTGCCGATAAGCATTGACGGCTTGAATGTCGGGTATGTGTTATATAGCTTGACTTCGCTTATAAACATATAGCTTCTGCAAGCCGCATTTTTCGTTGTGACCTTATAGCCATTCCTGTCCTCTGTCGGGCAGAAGTACAGCCTTGTCATACTGTCATTAAACCCAATCATAAGCCTTTCGGTATTCTTGAACTTTACCGCAACAGCCCCCTGCATAAACGCAAATGCGAACTGCGACTTTCTTCCTGCGCTGTAGCTGATGACTAAATCAGCCTGTGCTCCGTAGCGCTTACCCTTTGCCTGTACCCAGTATATTGCCATGTGTTTTTACATTCCTTCCATTGGGGTTATAACTATTTCCGTTCTCGGATTATCCTTGTCGTAGCCGACCCTACTTCCATCGTGGGCGACTACGATACTGCTGTTGTCATCTGCGATTGCTCCATATTTCACGAGGACATCGCAGGTCGCTTCAAGCAGATTGGTCAAATCGACCTTGCGTCTTGTCGGCATATAGTACACGCACTTCACGTTGACTGGATAGTCTATTGGCTCGTCCGTGCTTTTGATGTATTCAGCGCAAGCCTTTTCGTATGCCTTGTACTTTGCCGAGGGGGAGATAAACGCCCTGCCTGTAGCCTTGTTTACAAATATCTGCTGTGAGTTTTTCTTCGTAGCAGGTGCGAGTGGAATAACTATTTCTTTCATGTCACTTAAAACTCCTGTAATCTCTAAAGTTTAGTCTACCGCCCTCAATCACCTTTTCGTCACACAGCCTTTGCAGACTGCGGAAGTCTATATCTCCGTAATCATACGGTGGGTCTGCGAAGAATCGCTCGCATGAACTTATCCTGCTATACAAGTTGTAGTGCCGAGGCGTTTTATTATTTAGCAACATCCGCTTGGACAGTATGTAGTCCTCAATCGTCTGTCGGAGAATACCCGCAAGCAGGTTGCTATATCCGTCTTTTTCGGCAAGCTCGTTCAACTGCATATTTCCCACCCATACCACAGAAGCAACAGACCTATAGGGAGAATTGCCCCCACAATTCCCGCTATCGCTACACACAGCTTGTCGGGCAGGTGTATTCGCCCGTCTAACAGTTCGTGCAGTTGGTCTGCTCCCCTGCGGAAGTCGCTACTGCTCGGCAGTTTTATCAACCTGCACATTGTGTATGCGCTCGTTGAACTCTGCGTTCAGTTCGTTGGTCAGCCCGACAAACTCCTTGATGATAGCGTCCATCTTGATGTTGTAGTCAATGAGCGCCTTGATGAAGTCGTCCTTTAGCCGCTGTGTGTAGGCTTCGTTGTTTCCCATTTCTCGTGTTCCTTTCTTACTTCGCTTATTGCTTTGATGATTTCCGCTTTCCGTTCTTCGGGAAGCTCGTATCTTAACTCTACTGACAGCGTACTCGGATAGATACCGAAGTCGGAGGGCCAAGCGG
>JAZRKX010000040.1:0-40000 GCA_045646525.1 Clostridia bacterium
ACCTTTTTGCAGCTTCAAACTATGTTACACCCGGTCTTATAGATATTCTCTATCTTGGTGTTAAACTTGGTGTTTACCCCTGCTTAATCTTTATTGGCGTTGGTGCAATGACCGATTTCGGTCCCCTCATTGCAAATCCAAAATCACTTCTTTTAGGTGCTGCTGCTCAGGTTGGTATTTTTGCAACCTACATTGGTGCAAGAGCTCTTGGCTTCACTCCTGCAGAAGCAGGCTCCATTGGTATCATAGGCGGTGCCGATGGCCCAACAGCTATCTTTGTTACAACAAAGCTTGCTCCTCATCTTTTAGGACCTATTGCTGTTGCGGCTTATTCCTACATGGCACTCGTTCCTGTTATCCAGCCTCCTATTATGAAGCTTTTAACATCAAAAGAAGAACGTCAGATAGAAATGAAGGCTCTCAGAGAGGTTTCAAAAACAGAAAAGATTATATTCCCGATTGTTGTTACAATCTTTGTAGCACTCCTTGTTCCATCAGCCGGCCCCCTTGTTGGTGCTCTTATGCTTGGTAACCTCTTAAAAGAGAGCGGCGTTTGCGAAAGACTTTCCAAGACTGTACAGAACGAGCTTATGAACATCGTTACAGTATTCCTCGGTGTATCCGTAGGTGCTACTGCAACCGCATCCACTTTCTTGAGCTTTGAAACAATCAAAATCATAATAATGGGTGTTGTAGCATTTGGTGTTGCTACTGCTTGCGGTGTACTTCTTGCTAAATTCATGAACCTTTTCTTAAAGAACAAGATAAATCCTCTCATAGGCTCTGCTGGTGTATCCGCAGTTCCTATGGCGGCAAGAGTTTCCCAGACTGTAGGACAGAAGGACAATCCTTCCAACTTCCTGCTTATGCACGCAATGGGACCCAATGTGGCAGGTGTTATAGGCTCTGCTATAGCTGCAGGAGCACTGCTTGCAATTCTCGGTTAATTTGGAGGAACAGATATGTCAAAGTTATATATTACAGATACCATATTAAGAGATGCTCATCAATCGCAGGCTAAAACAAGAATGAAAATCGAAGATATGATTCCCGCTTTACAGCAGCTCGACAAAATCGGCTATTGGTCGGTAGAGTGCTGGGGCGGTGCTACCTTTGATGCCTGCATGAGATTTTTGAACGAAGACCCCTGGGAGAGACTTCGTACAATAAAGGCAAATATGCCAAACACAAAACTTCAGATGCTTTTCCGCGGTCAGAACATACTTGGCTATAAGCACTATGCCGATGATGTGGTAGAAGCATTCTGTAAGAAATCTATAGAAAACGGAATAGATGTCGTAAGAGTTTTTGACGCGTTAAACGACCCCAGAAACTTAGAAGCGGCTATTAAGTATGTAAAAGAGTACGGCGGTATGTGCGAAGCGGCTATAAGCTACACAACAAGCCCCGTTCACAACGAAGACTACTTCGTTAAGCTCGCATGCCAGCTCGAAAAGATGGGTGCAGACACCATCTGTATCAAGGATATGGCAAACCTTCTTCTTCCTTACGATGCGTACAGCCTTGTAAAGAAGCTCAAGGAAAATGTATCCGTTCCGATACATCTTCACACACACAACACCGCAGGTACAGGCGATATGACAAACCTCATGGCTGCACAGGCAGGTGTTGATATAGTAGACTGTGCACTTTCGCCTATGGCAAACGGCACAAGTAACCCTGCAACAGAGTCTCTCGTTGCAGCATTAAAGGGTACAGAGCGCGACACAGGTCTTGACCTCGAAGAGCTTTCCAAGGCAGCTGCACATTTCCGCGGCATTGCCAAGGAGCTCACAGAGCGCGGCGACCTTGACCCCAAGGTGCTTGGTGTAGACGGAAACACACTTCTCTATCAGGTACCCGGCGGCATGCTCTCTAACCTTATGGGACAGCTCAAGGACAACGGTGCCGAGGACAGACTCTACGAGGTACTCGCAGAGGTTCCCAGAGTTCGTAAGGATTTCGGATATCCTCCTCTTGTAACACCCACAAGCCAGATTGTAGGTACACAGGCGGTATTAAATATTCTTCTTGGTGAGAGATACAAGATGATAACCAAGGAATCCAAGGGACTTTTAAAGGGTGAATACGGCACACTTCCTGCAGAAGTGAACGAAGAGGTGCGCAAGAAGGCTATAGGTGACGAAGAGGTTATTACTGTTCGCCCCGCAGACCTTCTCCAGCCCGAACTCGAAAAGTACACCATTGAGGCAGGCGACCTTGCAAAGTGTGAAGAAGATGTACTTTCTTATGCACTCTTCCCGCAGGTTGCAAAGGGCTTCCTTGAAAACAGAAACAAAAAATCGGAAGCGCCTGCAGACGAAGTAAGAACAATTTTTGTACAAGATTTATCTTAATTTTAAAAAAGCTTTCCGCACAAAATAATGTGCGGAAAGCTATCCTTTTTTAGAAAGGTGATATTATGGATTATATCATAAGAGCAGCGGCAGATGACGGAAGTATAAGAGCATTTGCCTGCATTACCAAAGATACAGTAAACGAAGCTTTTTTGCACCACAAAACCTCGCCCGTTGCAACCGCGGCACTTGGAAGAACGCTTACCGCTGCGGCAATGATGGGAGCAATGCTCAAGGGCGAAAAGGACACCGTAAGCATACAGCTTACAGGTTCAGGCCCCATTGGAAGAGTGCTTGCCGTATCGGACAGCAAAAGCTGTGTAAGAGGCTATGTAGACAACCCTGCTGTAGATATGCCCTTAAATTCTGTGGGTAAGCTCGATGTGGGCGGTGCAGTAGGTACAGACGGCTTTCTTACCGTAATAAACGATATCGGCTTAAAGGAGCCGTATATAGGCAAAATACCGCTTGTTTCAGGAGAGGTTGGTGACGACCTTACCAAGTATTTTGCAATATCCGAGCAGGTGCCGTCAGCTGTGGGTCTTGGTGTACTTGTGGACAAGGACTACACGGTTAAGACATCGGGAGGATTTATAATACAGGTTATGCCCGAGGCTACCGATGACGATATATCAAAGCTGGAAAATAATCTTAGCGCAGTTAAATCCGTAACAGCGCTTCTTGACGAGGGCAAGAGTCCCGAGGACATATTAAAAATGATCCTCTTTGGCTTCGAGTATCACATTACAGACAAAACAGACACCTCATACAAGTGCAACTGCTCGAGGGAGCGAGTGGAAAAGGCGCTTATTTCCATAGGAAGAGAAGAACTTTCCAAGATTATAGAGGAAGATGGCGAAACCGAACTTTCGTGCCATTTCTGCAGCAATAAATATCATTTTGACAGAGAAGAGCTGATGGGTCTTCTTGAGGAGACGAAAAATGATTAAGGCATGCCTTTTTGATTTGGACGGTACACTTTTAAATACCATAACCACCATAGCGCATTTCGGAAACTATGCACTCAAAAAGCACGGAATTTCGCCTATAGAATGCGTTTCCTACAAGCTTCTTGTAGGAAACGGTGCAAAAAAGCTTGTGGAGCGTATGCTCAAAAAGCAGGGTGCGTATTCTGAGGAAATGTACGAGAGTGTATATAATTGCTATATGCAAGCCTACGATGCCAATCCAACACATCTTACAGAGCCCTACGAGGGCATAGCGGATATGCTAAAGGCACTCAAAGACCGCGGTATTAAGGTGGGAGTAATATCCAATAAGCCGGACTATGCGGCAAAATCCGTATGCGTACAAAAACTGCCGCCTAATCTTGTTGATGCCATGCAGGGACAGCTAGAAGGAGTCCCCATTAAACCCGATATTTCGGGACCCATGCAGGTACTTAAAAGACTTGGTGCTTTGCCCGAGGAGACCATATATGCAGGCGACAGCGGTGTAGATATGCAGACAGGCAGAAACTTAAAAAGCTTCACCGTTGGGGTTTCGTGGGGTTTTAGGTCCATAGAAGAACTCATGGAAAACGGAGCCGACAGGATAGTTTATTCTCCTTTAGAAATAATAGATATTGCAGACGAATTAAACAAGGAAATATAGCAAACAAATTTTTTATAAAAAAATTACAAAAAACTCTTGACAATTAAAACAAAAAGAGTTATACTATCATAGTCGCGATTGAGCGACGCTGATTGGGAGCTTAGCTCAGCTGGGAGAGCATCTGCCTTACAAGCAGAGGGTCACAGGTTCGAGCCCTGTAGCTCCCACCATACATGGCCGAGTAGTTCAGTTGGTTAGAATGCCAGCCTGTCACGCTGGAGGTCGAGGGTTCGAGCCCCTTCTCGGTCGCCACCTTGTTTTGTTACTTTAAGTTTAAGGCAGCAGAACAAACAATAAGAAGTGTCTTTGGAATGCCTCTGTAGCTCAGTCGGTAGAGCAGGGGACTGAAAATCCCCGTGTCGGTGGTTCGATTCCGCCCGGAGGCACCATAGTTACACTTTTCATGCGGGAGTGGCTCAGTGGTAGAGCGTCACCTTGCCAAGGTGAACGTCGCGAGTTCGAATCTCGTCTTCCGCTCCACTATCAAGAGACGCAATGTGCGTCTCTTGATTTGCCAAAAATAAGTATTCGGAATATTTTCTTCAATATCCGAATACTTAATATATATGTAAGGCGCCATGGCCAAGTGGTAAGGCACAGGTCTGCAACACCTTTATTCCCCAGTTCAAATCTGGGTGGCGCCTCCATGAAAAAAGACATCCATTGGATGTCTTTTTTCAGTTATATTTGCCTGCGGCAAGTTATATTGCTACGCAGTTATATTCGGCTTACGCCGAGTGGTATTGTGCTTCGCACAGTTTAAAGGCAAATATAATATCACTGAAACCTAAGGTTTCAATATCACTTTTGCTTTGCAAAAATATCACTCCATCGAAGATGGAATATCACTAAAATACCGTGCATCTAAATCATTCGGCTATTCCATAAAAAGTGGCTGTAAAAAAATTCCCTTTTTATGTGTGGAGACGAAATGTACTTTTAGAGTTTCACTAACGTACTTTACAAAGGTATTAATAGTTATTATAAATCTGACCTCTGCTGCCGGCATCAATCACAGTTATTGTAACTATATCATGATTGACGATATATATAACCCTTACATTATCAATGCGTAGCCTAAA
This sequence comes from Clostridia bacterium, assembly GCA_045646525.1. Lineage (GTDB taxonomy): Bacteria > Bacillota > Clostridia > UMGS1810 > UMGS1810 > RGIG8748. The sequence goes on from JAZRKX010000040.1 coordinate 5,054, forward strand.
AACATCTTTATGACCTTTCAGCATTTTTGTATCACCATCGGGCAGATTGTAGACAGCTTTTAATATTTTTTCCTGCATTTTAGGAGTTTGTTTTTCAATGAATTTTCTTGCACGTTTTAATAGGATTATTTTATATTTCACAGTGTAATTCCCAAACTTTCTGCAAACTGTTCGATAGGCATAGCATCGTCTTTTTGGGTATCGTTATCTTCAATATAATCAGTATACAGACGCTCGCAGAAAGTATCATCAGCCGTTTCATCTAAAGCAGCTTTAAAATTTTGAAGCATATTCAATACATAACATACTTGTGAATCAGGGATTGAATCAATTATACTAATCGCTTTGTCTCTTTCTGACATATCTTTCACTCCTTTAAAACTCCTATTTTTAATATTATATCATTAAAATATTAAAAATACAATATTGTATTTTAGAAATCGTGTCTACCTCCACAGTCAATATTATTTTCTTCTAATATGCAGACAATTTCTTCTATAGCTTCAAAATCAGATAGGGAGTCGTCTGCTATTGCTTTTTTAATTTTCTTTAGGATAAAAATTGCACTTGTGTCGGCAATGGTGTTATAGTCTATTGTATTATCTTCGAATACTTTTTGGACGAATTTTGCTATGTGGTTTTGGATAAGTTCGAGTTTTATGTTCATAAAAAATATCACCTCTTTATCAAATACCAATATGGGATATTTTTATTATACCGTTGTGGGATAATTGTGTCAAGAGGTGATTTGATGCGATTAAAAGAATTACGGAAAGCAAAAGGAATTTCTCAACTTAAATTGGCTATGGAATTAAATACTAATCAAAATACAATAAGCAGATACGAAACAGGCGAGCGAGAGCCGGGAATAAATGAACTTATACGAATTGCGAATTATTTTGATGTATCCGTAGATTATCTCTTGGGAAGAACAGATAATCCTAATATACAAAGATAGTTTAATAATGAGCATACCGACTCGGAGAATCGTCAAGCCTTCGGCTCGACTGATAGATTCCGACCCAATTTGCTTTGGCAAATTCGGCACCCGCAATCTTTCTTTGCACGGAAAAACAGTCCACCGGACTGTTTTTCTGCGTGCAAACCTTTCTTAAGTTCGATTCTCTCCGAGTCGACCCAATAAGAAACACACCATAGCTTTGCTATGGTGTGTTTCTTATTGGTGGAGACGAGGAGAATCGAACTCCTGTCCGAAAATTCATCCATCGGAGGCTCTCCGAGCGCAGTTTGTGATTGTTATTCCCTCACGCATAAGCTCACAAACAAGCTTATGCGCTCAGTAGCTTCATTGTGCATGGTGTGCTCAAAGCTTTGCACACTCACGTTCACCGCTAAATGACGCTCTTATCCAAGATGCGGTAGTCCCGGTAAGAACGGCCGCCTTTAATTAGGCAGCGTAAGCTAAATTATTGTTAGCGTTTAATTTTAAAGTTAGGTTTGTTAAAGCGGTACCCGCCGCTGCTCGCTCCTCTGACTTCAAAACCCCCGTCGAAACCATTGCGTCCCCATATGATTAAAGACGGAAAGAGTCTTTCCGTCTTTAAAGTATAACCAATTTATATAAAAATGTCAATGTAAAATATTGACTTTAAATTTCTATCCGTACATCAAACTTTTTAAGCCAGTAATTAAGCTGCAGCATATAGGCTATAGTCTGCGGAGTTGTCATAAGCTGACCGTACCAGGGCTGAGCATTTTTGGTGCCTATAAGAGATTTTACCGCTTTGTAATCTGCAATTTCAAAAAGCGGTGCGTTTTTATCCTCCAGCACTTCAGTAAGCATTTCCTCAACCATAGCTGTATAGGACGGGTTGTGAGTCTTGGGGTAGGGGCTCTTTTTGCGGTAGAGCACCTCGGGCGGAAGTATGCCCTCGGCTGCCGCACGAAGCAGACCCTTTTCCCTGCCGAAGAGGTCCTTTAATTCCCATGGTACGCTATACATATATTCTGCTATTCTGTAGTCGCAGAAAGGCACTCTTACCTCAAGTCCCGAGTACATGCTCATTCTGTCCTTGCGGTCAAGGAGAGTCTGCATAAACCAGTTCATATTAAGATACACCATTTCTTTCATTCGCTTATCTACGCCTGAATCAGACGGGCATCTTGGGGTGGACTCCACATATTCGTCATAAAGAGAATTCACATAAGCTTTGGCATCTATTTTTATATCCTTATTTATAAAAGTGCTCCTGTAGGGTGTAGACTGCGACCACGGGAAGCCGTATGCCGAGCGGATTTTTTCGTCTCTGTACCATGGGTAGCCTCCGAAAATTTCATCCGCGCACTCTCCCGATAAAGCCACGGTAACGTGCTTTTTAATCTCCTTGCAGAAGAGAAGAAGCGACGAATCCACATCTGCCATTCCGGGCAGGTCTCTTGCATCCACCGCATCATAAAGCGCCCTAGCAAGCTCGGGGGTATCTATTGTTATAAGATGGTGGTCGCTGCCGAGATATTTTTGCATTATTTCTATATAGGCTTCATCGGAGTTGGGCTGGAACTTGCTTTTTTGGAAGTATTTGCCGTTGTCCTTGTATGTTACCGAAAAGGTGGTAAGCTTTTCGCCTCTCCTTTTCATATACGATGCAGCCACAGAAGATATTATACTCGAGTCAAGTCCGCCCGAAAGGAAAGTGCCTATGGGCACATCAGACACAAGCTGGCGTTCGATTGCGTCTTTTACAAGATATCGCACCTTTTCAATGGTCTGGTCCTTGCTGTCGGTATGCTTTTTGCCCCTTACATCGCTGTAGCATTTTATATCCATGCCGTCCTTTGTAAAGACAGCAAAATGCCCCCTCTTTACTTCCTCTATGCCCTTAAATACACCATAGCCGGCTGTTCTTCCGGGACCAATCAGCATGATTTCTGCCACAGACCTTTTATCTATCACTGCATCTATGTCGGGGTGCTTAAGTATGGTTTTTATCTCCGATGCGAATACAAGGTTCTCGCCCCGTTTGCAGTAGAACAGGGGTTTTACACCCATTTTGTCCCTTGCAAGAAAAAGTTTTCTTTCTACCTTGTGCCATACTGCAAATGCAAATATTCCGTTTAGCATGTCAAGGCATTTTTCACCGTATAATGCATAGAGCATAAGAAGTATTTCGGTATCTGATTTTGTTCTCAGCTTTATGCCTTTTTCTGTAAGATGCTCTCTGAGCTCGGCTGTGTTGTAAATTTCACCGTTGTACACTATGGTATATGTCTCTTCGCCCAGACTTGCTGTCATGGGCTGGATGCCGTTTTCCACATCTATTACGGCAAGGCGTGCATGTAAGAGGACAGCATTATCCGATACATACACACCGTCGGCGTCGGGACCGCGTCTTCCCATGGTAGAGAGCATATCGCTGTGGTACGCCTCCCTCGCCATCATCTTTGAGTAATCTATTTCACCGCCTATAGCGCACACAAATATCACCTCAATTACAATATATGTAATTTGGCTTTATTTGACACAAAATGTTTACAATGCCAAAAGTATATGTTATAATATTTAGTTGATATTATGTTATATTGGAGGTATTTCAAATGACGCAAAAAGAACTGGCGCTTCAGAAGCACTACGATTGGCAGGGAAAAATCGAAGTTGTTACAAGAACGCCCATAAAAACCAAGGAGGCACTTTCGCTTGCGTACACACCGGGTGTTGCGGAGCCATGCCTGGAAATTCAGAAAGATTATTCCAAATCCTTTGACCTTACAAGACGCTGGAATATGGTTGCCGTTATAACAGACGGTACAGCTGTACTCGGTCTTGGAGATATAGGTCCCGAGGCGGGCATGCCTGTTATGGAGGGCAAGTGTGCACTGTTTAAGGAGTTTGCAGATGTTGACGCATTCCCGCTTTGCATACGCTCCAAGGATGTAGACGAAATTGTGCGTACAATATATCTTGTGTCGGGAAGCTTCGGAGGTATCAATTTAGAGGATATAAGCGCACCAAGATGCTTTGAAATAGAAAAAAGATTAAAAGAACTTTGCGATATTCCCGTATTCCATGATGACCAGCACGGTACAGCCATAGTTGTTGGTGCGGCTCTTATAAATGCGGCAAAGTGTGCAGGCAAAAAGCTTGGTGACTTAAAGTGTGTTATAAACGGTGCAGGCTCGGCAGGTATTGCCATAGCAAACCACCTTATAAAGCTCGGCGTGGGCAACATTATCCTTTGCGACAGATTCGGCATCATATGCGAGGGCATGGCGGATTTGAGCGAAGCGCATGAGAAAATGAGTAAAATCACAAATAAAGAAAAGCTTACAGGCACCCTTGCAGATGCCATGAAGGGTGCAGATGTATTTGTGGGCGTATCGGCACCCAATGTGGTATCGGGCGAAATGGTAAAATCCATGGCAGACAAGGCGATAGTATTCCCCATGGCAAACCCCGTACCCGAAATCCATCCCGAAGAAGCGCTGAAAGCAGGTGCATACATAGTGGGAACAGGCCGCTCCGATTTTGACAATCAGATAAATAATGTGCTTGCATTCCCCGGAATATTCCGTGGTGCTCTCGATGTAAGGGCATCGGATATAAATGACGAAATGAAGCTTGCCACTTCCTATGCGATAGCATCGCTTGTAAGTGACGAGGAGCTTTGTCCGTCATACATAATCCCGCCCGCTTTTGACGAAAGAATAGGCAAGACCGTAGCCAAGGCGGTAGCAAAAGCCGCAATAGACAGCGGTGTTGCGAGAATATAACATCTGGTTACAGAAAAGAGGTTTTCGGTTTGTTTAATCCAAAGATAAAGCCTATGCTTTTTTCTACTGCAAAAAGCTACGATAAGGCAAAGTTTCTTAAAGACTTAATTGCAGGTATAATAGTAGCTATAATAGCTCTTCCGTTGTCCATAGCGCTTGCCATTGCTTCGGGCGTGTCGCCCGAAAAGGGTATACATACAGCCATAATCGCAGGATTTATGATATCGCTTTTTGGCGGAAGCCGTGTTCAGATAGGCGGGCCTACGGCGGCGTTTGTCGTGATAGTTGTAGGCATTATAGGCGAGTTTGGCATAGACGGGCTTATTGTAGCTACCATAATGGCAGGTATAATGCTTGTTCTTATGGGTCTTCTTAATGTAGGCTCGCTCATTAAGTTTATACCATCCACCATTACCGTAGGCTTTACGGGCGGTATAGCAGTTACTTTGTTTGTGCAGCAGTTAAAGGACTTTTTGGGACTTGAGATTGCCTCTGTTCCGTCCGAATTCTTTCACAGAATAGGTGCATATGCCGAGCATATCGGCACCATTAATCCGTGGGCTGTTGCGGTTGGTGCTATAGCTTTGGCTATAATGATAATACTTCCTAAAATAAATGAAAAAATCCCTGCATCTCTTGTTGCAATAATTGCAACCACACTTATTGTTAAGTTCTGCGGTCTCGAGGTAGCTACCATAGGCAGCGTATATGGCAAGCTTTCGGGAGCGTTCCCTGTGCCGCATCTTCCCAAGGTAAGCTTTGAGCTTATACAAAAGCTCATATCCCCCGCATTTACCATTGCAATACTTGCGGCTATAGAATCGCTTCTTTCGTGCGTGGTATCCGATACCATGATAGGAAGCCGACACCGTTCCAACACCGAGCTTGTGGCTCAGGGTGTGGGTAATATCTGCTCGGGTCTGTTTGGCGGAATCCCCGCAACGGGCGCTATAGCAAGAACTGCCGCCAATGTCAAAAACGGCGGAAGAACTCCCGTGGCAGGCATGGTTCACGGGGTAGTGCTTGCGCTTATAATGATGATTCTTATGCCATATGCTTCCCTCATACCCATGACTACGCTTTCGGCGGTGCTCATAATCGTGGCATACAATATGAGCGGATGGAGAGAATTCATAGCTATGCGCAAGTCGCCCAAGAGTGATTTTGCGGTTCTTTTGATAACATTTGTGCTTACTGTTTGCTTCGACCTTGTGATTGCCATAGAGGTTGGCATGATAGCTGCTGCGGTGTTCTTCATGAGCAGAATGGCAAATACTGCACAAATCCGCAAGTGGACAGACTACGAAGAACTCTATGACGAGGACAAGGACACCGAGTCCATTAATTACATAAAGCTTCCCAAATATACAGTAGTATATGAGATAACAGGACCGATGTTCTTTGGTGCTTCGGATAAGCTTATGGACCTTGTAAAGGACAAAAAAGATTACAGAGTTATGATACTTAGGATGAGGGGCGTGCCCGCTCTTGACTTCACAGCATGCAAAACGTTAAGGGGCATATATAATACCTGCAAGGAAAACGGCATAGTGATGGTAATATCGCACATAAATGAACAGCCTCTTTCTGTGCTTATGAAAGACGGTCTTTATAACGAAATCGGCGAAAGAAACTTTGCTCCAAATATCCATGAAGCTGTAAACACAGCAGAAGAAATAATAAACGAGTCGGAAGAATAAAAAAATACCGTGGAAATGCTATAAAAAGCAATCTTCCACGGTATTTTTATTTTTTGTTGGGATTGTCCGTTCTTCCCAAGATATAATCAACAGATGTGTTGTAGAAATCTGCCAGTGTGACCAAAAATGTTGTAGGTATATCCCTGTAACCTTTTTCATACAAAGAATACTGTTGCTGAGTTATCATTAACAGCTTTGCCACAGTGCTTTGGGTCAAATCTTTATCTTCTCTTAAGCTTTTCAGTCGAGGATAGTGTGCCATTGTTTCAGCCCCCTTGTTTTACATTCGTAAAGATGTATTGACATTTTAGCACATCTGTGATACAATACATTATTCTACATCCATTTGTATGTAAAAAGGAGCTGTATATTATGAATATAAAACTTGAACTAATTCAAAATCACATCATTGACATTGTAAAAATGCTCTTGGAAGACACAGACTTTCAAGCAACTGAAATTGCAGATACAACTGCGATTTCTGCACTTTCGGAAGTAAAAGCTATTATATCGGATGGAAGTCTGTCCGATTTTGATGCAGTAGAGGAGATAGTGTCCGTTTTGGAAAGCTACGGCATAGATGCCGGCTCAAGACACGATTTTTAAAAATAGTGTTTTTAGGAGATGCAAGAAATATTTTATCATTCACATTGAAAACTTCTTTCTTTTGTGTTATACTATGAGAGTATTCGAACTTACCTATAAAAGGGAGTGGTCTTTTTTGAATATTCTGCATATGAAATATGCCCTTGAGGTTGCAAGAGCAGGCTCACTCAACAAGGCTTCGGAGGTACTGCTTGTTGCGGTGCCGAACATTAGCCGTTCAATAAAGGAGCTTGAGGCAGATTTGGGGATAACTATTTTTGACCGTACAACCAAGGGAATGTGCCTTACTGCCGAGGGTGAGGAGTTTATAAGCTATGCAAAGGGGATATTAGGGCAGATAGAACAGCTCGAAAAGCTCTATAAAGAGGACGCACCCGGGAAACAGCGTTTTTCCATATCGGTGCCGAGAGCATGCTATATTTCCGATGCATTTTCCGAATTTTCCAAGACACTTTGCGGCGGTCCTGCGGAAATCTTTTACAAGGAAACAAATTCACAGCGCACCATACACAATATGATAAACCACGACTACAAGCTTGGTATCATACGATATGCGGAAAATTATGACAAATATTTCAAGACGATGCTGGAAGAAAAGGGATTTTGCCATGAGCTTGTCACGGAGTTTTCATACTCGCTTATCATGAGTAAGAATAACCCTCTCGCTTCCAAAGATGATATATGCTTTGACGACCTTAAGGGTTATATAGAGATAGCCCATGCCGACCCGTATGTTCCGTCCATGCCTCTTTCCAAGGTGGTAAAAGAGGAGCTCCCCGACAATATAGAAAGGCGTATATTTATATTCGAGAGGGCAAGTCAGTTTGAGCTTCTGTGCAAAAATCCGCAGACATTTATGTGGGTATCGCCTGCACCATGCGACATACTCGAAAGATACGAGCTTGTGCAGAAAAAGTGCGCGGAGAACAAAAAGATTTACAAAGATGTTCTTATATATAAAGAGGGCTACAAGCTTACTGAGCTTGACAAAACCTTTATCACAAAACTATGCGAATCAAAAAGAAATATTTTTAAATAACAGAACTCTGTACAGGACAAACCCTGTGCAGAGTTTTTTGTTAATCTCACTCGGTATTATCGATAATGATAATACCGATTAAACATTTTGAGAATTCCCAAAAACAAAAAGCGGTGGTAGTATAATAACAGACAGGAGGTATCGGCATGGAAAAAGCAATGGTTTCCAAGGCAACACTCGGCAGACTGCCGTATTATCTGGAATACCTTAAAAGCCAAGGCTCCATGGGCAGAGAGTACATCTCAGCCACACGCATTGCCGCCGACCTATCGCTTGGCGATGTTCAGGTTCGAAAGGACCTTAATGCAATAAGCGGTTTAGGCAGACCGAAAATTGGCTACAACATAGGCTCCCTTACAGCAAGTATAGAAAATGCATTAGGATGCAACAATCTTACAAATGCGGTTATAGTGGGCGCGGGAAGACTCGGTCAGGCAATTCTCGATTACGAGGGCTTTGAGGATTACGGAGTTCACATTATTGCGGGATTTGACATTAATCCAAAGACGCCAAACGGCAAGAAACCCATACTCCCCATGGAGAAACTAAGTGATTATTGCAAAGAGAACAACATAAAAATAGGCATAATCACAGTAAGCTCATCGGCGGCACAGGATGTTTGCGACACTCTTACAGGTCTTGGCATAAGGGCTATATGGAATTTCAGCCCAGTAAGACTTACCGCTTCGGAAAATACAGTAATAAAGCAGGAGAATCTTGCACTGTCTCTTGCGTATATAAATAAAACAATATAAAATAACACTAAATTTTTTAGGAGGACATATCATGGCAAAGAAAACTTATGAAATCGTAGACAGCGTGGAAAAGCTCGAAGATGCAATAGTACGCATCAGAGAGGCACAGAAAATTTTCGCAACCTACTCTCAGGAGGCAGTTGATAAGATTTTCCTCGCGGCAGCATCTGCAGCAAACAAGGCAAGAATCCCTCTTGCAAAGATGGCAGTAGAAGAAACAGGCATGGGTATCGTAGAGGATAAGGTTATAAAGAATAACTATGCTTCCGAGTATATCTACAATGCTTATAAGGACACAAAGACCTGCGGCATCATAGAGGAGGACACCTCCTTTGGTATTAAGAAAATTGCCGAGCCTATAGGAGTAGTTGCGGCGGTTATTCCTACCACCAACCCCACATCCACAGCTATTTTTAAGTGTCTTCTTGCATTAAAGACAAGAAACGCTATTATAATTTCTCCCCACCCCAGAGCAAAGAACTGCACAATCGCTGCGGCAAAGCTCGTGCTTGAAGCAGCAGTTAAGGCAGGCGCTCCCGAGGGTATAATAGACTGGATAGATGTTCCCAGCTTAGAGATGACAAACACCGTAATGAAAGAGGCAGATATCATCCTCGCAACAGGCGGTCCCGGCATGGTAAAGGCTGCATATTCAAGCGGTAAGCCCGCACTCGGCGTAGGTGCCGGAAACACTCCCGCTATCATAGATGACAGCGCAGACATACTTCTTGCAGTAAACTCAATCATCCATTCCAAGACATTTGACAATGGTATGATATGTGCATCGGAGCAGGCAGTTATAGCACTTGAGAGCATATATAGTGAAGTTAAGAGAGAATTTGCAGACAGAGGATGCTATTTCTTAAATCCTGAAGAAACAGAAAAGGTAAGAAAGACCATTATCATAAACGGTGCATTAAATGCGAAGATAGTAGGACAGAGCGCGCACAAGATAGCTTCACTTGCAGGTGTTACCGTGCCCGAGGGTACAAAAATCCTCATAGGCGAGGTAGAATCTGTAGATATATCCGAAGAATTTGCACACGAAAAGCTCTCTCCCGTACTTGCTATGTATAAGGCAAAGGATTTCGAAGATGCAGTAGCAAAGGCAGAAAGACTCGTAGAAGACGGCGGTTTCGGTCACACATCGTCTGTTTACCTTAACGAAGTAACCGAAAAAGAAAAAATAAATATCTTTGCTTCCCGCATGAAGACCTGCCGTATACTTGTAAACACACCTTCCTCACACGGCGGTATAGGCGACCTCTACAACTTTAAGCTTGCTCCCTCGCTCACCCTCGGCTGCGGCTCCTGGGGCGGCAACTCCGTATCGGAAAATGTGGGTGTAAAGCACCTTATAAACATAAAAACAGTAGCAGAAAGAAGGGAAAACATGCTTTGGTTCCGCGCACCCGAAAAGGTATATATAAAGAAAGGCTGTCTGCCTGTAGCACTCGATGAACTCAAAAATGTAATGGGCAAAAAGAGAGCATTTATAGTAACCGATACCTTCCTCTACGAAAACGGCTATACAAAGCCCATAACCGATAAGCTTGATGAGATGGGTATAGCTCACACCACATTCTTTGATGTACAGCCCGACCCCACACTCTTAAATGCTAAGAACGGTGCAGCACAGATGGCGGCATTTAAGCCCGATACAATCATAGCATTGGGCGGCGGCTCTGCTATGGATGCTGCCAAGATTATGTGGGTACTCTACGAGCATCCCGAAGCCGACTTCATGGATATGGCTATGAGATTTATCGATATAAGAAAGAGAGTATACACCTTCCCTAAGATGGGCGAAAAGGCATACTTTATAGCAATCCCCACATCCGCAGGTACAGGCTCTGAGGTAACACCCTTTGCTGTTATCACAGACGAAAAGACTGGTGTTAAGTATCCTCTTGCAGACTATGAGCTCATGCCCAACATGGCAATTATTGATACAGACTTCCACATGTCTGCACCCAAGGGTCTTACAGCAGCATCGGGTATAGATGCAGTAACACACGCACTTGAAGCATATGCTGCAATGCTTGCTACAGATTATACAGATTCTCTTGCATTAAAGGCATTAAAGACAGTATTTGATTATCTTCCCAGAGCATATGACAACGGTACAGAGGATGTAGAAGCCAGAGAAAAGATGGCAAACGCAGCTACAATGGCAGGTATGGCATTTGCAAATGCATTCCTTGGCATATGTCACTCCATGGCTCACAAGCTCGGTGCTTTCCATCACCTGCCCCACGGTGTTGCCAATGCACTTATGATAGAAGAAGTTCTCCGCTTCAATGCTTCGGAAGCACCCGTTAAGATGGGTACATTCTCCCAGTATGACCATCCTCATACACTTGCCCGCTACGGCGAGGTGGCAGATTACCTCGGCATTAAGGGAAGTAGCGACAAGGAAAAGCTCGAAGGTCTTATAAAGGCATTAAACGACCTTAAGAAAAAGGTTGGCATAAAGGAAACAATAAAGGATTACGGTATAGACGAAAAGATCTTCTTAAAGAGCCTCGACGAAATGACAGAGCAGGCATTCGATGACCAGTGCACAGGTGCAAACCCCAGATATCCTCTCATGTCCGAGATAAAGGAAATGTATCTTAATGCGTACTACGGCAAGCACTTTACCGAAAAGAAGATGCCCACCGCTAAGGACATTTCGAATGCAAAGCCCGACCCCGTAAAATCCGTGTACAATAAAGGCAAGAAGGCATAAGGAGGAATAAAAATGAAACTTGACAGAGTTATAGCAGTAAGAAACAACAAAACAATATACCGCGACGGCGAAGAGTGCATCAAGGTATTTAACGAGAATTATTCAAAGGCTGATGTATTAAACGAAGCGCTCAATCAGGCAAGAATAGAAGAGACAGGACTTAATATCCCCAAGGTGCTCGGAGTTACAACCATAGACGGCAAATGGGCTATTGTTTCCGAGTATATAAAGGGCAAGACTCTTTCTCAGATTATGGAAGAGGACCCCGAGGGCAAGGATAAATATATTGAACTTCTTGTAGACCTTCAGCTTGAGGTACACTCCAAGAAATCCCCTCTTTTAAATAAGCTTAAGGACAAGATGAACAGAAAGATAAGCCAGTCCGAGCTTGATGCCACCACCCGTTACGACCTCCACACACGCCTCGAGGGTATGCCCAAGCATACAAAGGTGTGCCACGGTGACTTCAACCCCTCCAATATCATAATCGGCGAAAACGGCACGGCATATATAATTGACTGGTCTCACGCAACACAGGGCAATGCTTCTGCAGATGCCGCAAGAACATATCTTCTCTTCTGGCTCGCAGGAGATATAGAGGGTGCAAAGAAGTATCTTGAATTATTCTGCAAAAAGAGCAATACCGCAAAGCAGTATGTAGAAAAGTGGATGCCCATAGTTGCCGCTTCCCAGTCTGTTAAGGGCAACGAAAAGGAAAGAGAATTCCTTCTCTCCTGGGTGGATGTAGTAGATTACGAATAAAACAATAAATGTTAAAAAATGCGCAATGCAATCATCTTTGCGCATTTTTTAACAATGTTAGTTGAAAGGAAGAGGTTAAAAATGAAAATCACAGTGTGTATAGGAAGCTCCTGCCATATCAAAGGCTCCCGTCAGGTAGTGGAACAGCTTCAGTATCTTATAAAGGAAAACAATGTCGGAGACAAGGTAGAGCTTGGCGGAACATTCTGCATGGGTAAGTGCCAGCAGGGTGTTTGCGTAAATCTTGACGATGATTTCTATTCTGTTACACCCGAAACCACACAGGACTTCTTTATGAAAGAAGTTATGCCCAGGGTGTAAGGCTATGGTTATAAGTATATGTGTAGGAAGCTCGTGCCACTTAAAAGGCTCAGAGGAGATAATTGAGCTTTTAAAAAAAGCGGTGGAAGAAAACGGACTTCAGGATGAAATCACTCTTACAGGAAGCTTTTGCATAGGAAAGTGCAACCGCTTCGGTGTGACCGTCTCGGTAGACGACAAGATACATACAGGAATAAACCGCGAAAACTTCAAAGAATTTTTTACTGAAAACGTATTAGAAAGGAAGTAAGAAAAGTGGCAAACTGTCTTACACTAAAAAAATCCAACTGTAAAAACTGTTACAAATGTATAAGACACTGTCCTGTAAAGGCAATCCGCTTCTCAGGCAATCAGGCGCATATCATAGGCAACGAGTGTATACTGTGCGGTCAATGCTTTGTTGTCTGCCCGCAGAATGCAAAGCAGATTGTAGACGAAACCGAAAAGGTAAAGGTATTTTTGCAAAGCGGAGTTCCCGTGGTTGTAAGTCTAGCGCCGTCATTTGTTGCCAATTATGACGGTGTAGGCATAGATTCCATGCGCGATGCTCTGCAGAAGATAGGCTTTTACGATGTTGAGGAAACCGCAATGGGTGCCACCGTGGTAAAGAATGAGTATGAGCGTATCTTAAAAGAGGAGCAGAGGGATATTATCATATCCTCATGCTGTCACTCCATAAATCTTTTGATACAAAAGTACTTCCCTGCAGAATTGGAGTATCTTGCAGATGTGGTATCGCCCATGCAGGCTCATTGCATGGATATAAAAAAGAGATTTCCGAATGCAAAGACGGTATTTATAGGACCCTGCGTTGCAAAGAAAGACGAAGCAGAGCACTACGAGGGAATCGTGGATGCGGTGCTCACCTTTGAAGAGCTTACAAACTGGCTCAAAGAAGAGGGAATAGTTCTTAAGCAGGATATGGATTCAAACGAGGAGAGCCGTGCAAGGTTTTTCCCCACCACAGGCGGTATATTAAAAACCATGGCGGACAAAAATCCCGAGTATGCATATATAGCACTCGACGGAATAGAAAACTGTGTAGCGGCGCTTAAGGATATAGAAAGCGGAAAGATACACAAGTGCTTTATAGAGATGTCCGCTTGCGCGGGGAGCTGTATAGGCGGTCCCGTAATGGAAAAGTACCACAGAACAGCACCCGTTAAGGACTATATTACCGTGGCAAGCTATGCGGGCGAAAAGGATTTCGATGTGGTTCAGCCAAAAGCCCATGAGCTTAAAAAACAGTTTGAATACATAGAGCACAGACTGCCCATGCCCTCGGAATCCGAGATTTTCAGCGTGCTTCGTCAGATGGGCAAGTTCAAAACAACAGACGAATTAAATTGCGGTTCATGCGGTTACAATACCTGCCGTGAAAAAGCTATTGCCATATGTCAGGGCAAGGCGGAGATTTCTATGTGTCTGCCGTTTCTAAAGGACAAGGCGGAAAGCTTTTCCGATACCATTGTTAAAAATACCCCCAACGGTCTTATTGTACTTAACGAAAACCTCGAGGTACAGCAGATAAACGATGCGGCAAGAAAGATAATGAATATCCGTTCGAGCGAGGATATATTGGGCGACCAGGTTATTCGCATATTGGACCCTGTAGACTTTATGCATGTAAAGACAACAGGCGAGGATATAAGAAACAAGAGAATTTATCTTGCCGAGTACAAGAGATATGTAGAACAGTCGGTGGTTTACGATAAAGATTCGCATCTTCTTATAGGCATAATGAGAGATGTAACAAGCGAGGAGAGCGAACGCGAAAAGAAAGAAAACATAAGCCGTCAGACTATAGAGGTAGCAGACAGGGTTGTAGACAAGCAGATGAGGATAGTACAGGAAATTGCCTCGCTTCTTGGCGAAACCGCTGCAGAAACAAAAATAGCTCTTGCAAAGCTAAAGGAGTCAATTTCAGATGAATGATTTGTGTGCAGATATAGGCTTTAAGAGTATAAACCACTACGGCGAACAGCTTTGCGGCGACCATGTGGATGTGGTGGAGAGAGATGATTCCTCTACCGTAATAGTCCTTGCAGACGGACTCGGAAGCGGTGTTAAGGCAAGCATACTTTCTACCCTTACCTCCAAAATCATATCTACCATGATGGCGGCAGGTATGCCCATAGAGGAATGTGTTTCCACCATTGCCGCAACACTTCCCATATGCTCTTTAAGAGGAGTGGCGTACTCTACCTTTACCATAATACATCTTATAGATAACGAGATAGCCGAAATAATCCAGTACGATAATCCTCAGGTTATTATATTAAGGGATAATGTAAATTACGATTACCCCAAAACCGAGATGAACATAGGCGGAAAGAAGATATATAAAACTACTCTGCGCCTTGAGGAAAATGACATCTTTGTTGCCATGAGCGACGGATGCCCGCACGCGGGAATCGGTATGTCATATAATTTCGGCTGGAAGTATGAGGATATAGTAAGCTTTATGGAGACGGTCAGCGTATCGGGGCTTACTGCCAAAAACCTTGCCACACTTCTTGTGGACGAATGTGATAAGCTCTACGGAGGAAAGCCGGGCGACGATGCAACGGCTTGCATAGTAAAGATAAGAAGAAGAGAGCCTATGAACATACTCTTCGGACCTCCGTCAAACAGAGATGACGGAGACAGAATGATGTCGCTGTTCTTCTCCAAGGAGGGCAAGCATATTATATGCGGAGGTACTACCTCCTCTATTGCGGCAAAGTATCTTGGCAAAAGGGTGGAGCCAACCCTTAATTTTGAAGACTCGGATATTCCTCCCATTGCAAAAATCGAGGGAGTAGACCTTGTTACAGAGGGAGTAATTACCGTAAACAGAGTACTCGAGTATGCCAGGGACTATCTTATGGACAACGAGATGTATGAGCATTGGAATTACAAGCGCGACGGTGCATCGCTTATATGCAGACTTTTGTTTGAGGAAGCAACGGACATTAATTTCTATGTGGGCAGAGCCATAAATCCCGCCCACCAGAATCCCGAGCTCCCCATAAACTTCAGCATAAAGATGAATCTTGTGGAGGAGCTTTCCAAATGCCTCAAAAAGATGGGCAAGAGAATAAAGGTCAGCTATTTTTAGGAGAAAAGTTATGAGAAAATTTGATACAAAGGTTCAGCATCTTAAATATAAAGTTCTGCGCGAGGTGGCAAAGCTTGCGTGGGAGGATACGCTTCTTGAAAATATAATGGAAATTCCCAAGACCATTGTCCCGGGCAAGACCTCTACCATGCGCTGTTGTGTTTACAAGGAGAGGGCAATTCTTCAGGAAAGAGTAAAGATTGCCATGGGCGGCGATAAGGAAAACCCCAATGTCATAGAGGTTATAGATATCGCCTGTGACGAGTGTCCCGCGGCGGGCTATGAGGTTACGGATTCATGCAGAGGATGTCTTGCCCACAGATGTGAGGATGTGTGCAAAAGGGGAGCAATCTCCTTTGACAACCACCATGTTGCACACATAGATAAATCCAAGTGCGTGGAGTGCGGTCAGTGTGCCAAGGTTTGTCCTTATTCTGCTATAATAAACCGCAAGCGCCCCTGTCAGAACGCGTGCAAAATAAAGGCAATATCCATAAATAGCGATAATGCGGCTTGTATTGACAACGAAAAGTGCACCTCATGCGGAGCATGTGTGTATCAATGTCCCTTTGGCGCAATAATGGATAAATCGTATATACTAAATGTAGTAGACCTTATAAAAAAGAGTGATAAGAACAGTAAGTACAAGGTATATGCAATGGTAGCGCCCTCAATATCCAGCCAGTTTACCTATGCAAAGCTCGGTCAGGTAATCTCAGGTTTAAAGGAGCTTGGTTTCTTTACTGTAGTAGAGGCGGCGCTGGGTGCGGACATGGTTGCAAAAAAGGAATCCGCGGAGCTTAGCGAAAAAGGATTTCTTACAAGCTCATGCTGTCCTGCTTTTGTAGCATATGTTAAGTCGGCATTTCCCGAACTTGAGAAGTATATATCTCACAACCTTTCTCCCATGGCTACACTTGCCAAGTATATAAAGGATACCACCGAGAATGCAAGGGTTGTATTTATAGGACCCTGTACTGCCAAAAAGGCAGAGGCACAGCTCGAAGAGGTAAAGCCATATGTGGATGCGGTACTCACCTTTGAGGAGCTTCAGGCTCTCTTTGACAGTAAGGATATAGATATAACCTCACTTAATGAGGATGTTCTGGACAACGCTTCGTATTTCGGAAGAATATTTGCCCGCTCGGGCGGACTTTCCGATGCGGTCAAACAGGGACTGAAAGAGCAGAACATAGACTTTGACCTTAAGGCAATAGCCTGCGACGGAATTGAAGAGTGCAGGGCGGCTCTTATGCGAAAAAGCAAAAATGTTCTCGATGCCAATTTCATAGAGGGTATGGCTTGCATAGGCGGATGTATAGGCGGTGCTGGATGCCTTACCCATGGCGAGAAAAACAAATCGGAAGTAGATAAATACGGAAGAGAGGCTCTGGAAAAGACCATTTCCGATGCCACGGCTCTTCTTGAATGGTAAGACATATTATCGGTATAAAATTCCACCCCAAGCAAAAAATAGCTTGGGGTGATTTTTTATGCACAAAAAAAGATTAAGATTTGCGGGGCTTCTGTTTACGCTTTGTATGGTGTATCTTGCGCTTTCACAGGCGGTCATTTGCTTTGTAAACGGGGGCGAATACACCGCCAATGCCGTAAATCAGCGCGCAGACAGCGTAATTATAAAAAACTATCGGGGAAAATTTCTGGACAGAAATCTGGTTCCTCTTGTGGAGAACACCACAGCCAAGGTAGGCATTGCAGAGGGCAGAGAGGCATTCGTGCCCGTAAGATATGCTCCCGACAGCCTTGCAAGGCACCTTATAGGATATGTGGATGCAGACGGGGTTGGTGCATCGGGACTTGAAGCGTGCTTTCAGGATATACTTGCCTTTAAGAGCGAGGGCAGGGCAAATGTCATAAGGTCGGCAGACGGTAAGGTGCTCGGGGATATGGGTATAAGCATACAAGAGGGAAACTACCTTTCTGACAATGTGGTGCTTACAATAGACAGCCACATACAGCGTATTGCCGAATCTGCACTGAGCGAAGCAGGTATCACGGGCGCGGCGGTTGTAATGGATACCCAAAGCTTTGAGGTACTTGCCATGGCAAGCACCCCTTCGTATGACCAGAACAATATACAAAAATACTTAAATTCCAATAACGGCGAGCTTATAAACAGGTGCCTTTTTCCATACAATGCGGGAAGCATTTTCAAAATTATAACAATGTCTGCCGCTTCGGAGTATTCTTTGCTGAGAAGTGAGTACAACTGCGAAGGCTATACAGATGTTTACGACAGAAGATACAACTGCCATTTTGCAGAGGGACACGGCAGATTGATGCCTAGGGAAGCCCTTGCCAAGTCGTGTAACTGCGCATTTTATACCATGGGGCTGTGTCTGGGCGATGATGCCGTTATTGCAATGGCAAAGCGCTTTGGTATGGGTGCGCCTCTTCTGGGCGGAGCGGACCCGCTTGCGGAAAACGGCGGAAACATACCAAATGCAGAGGAGACCGTGTTTTTAGACAGTATAAATCTTGCCATAGGGCAGGGCGATATACTCATCACACCTCTTCAGGCGGCAAACATGGCATGCATCATAGCAAACGGCGGGGAGAAAAAGAGCGTAAAACTCGTAAGGGAAATCCAAAACAGTTCGGGCAAAACCATAGCATCTTTTGATGATGAAAATACGGAGAGGGTAATTTCGCCCCGTACCTGCACCCTCATATCCGAGGCTATGCGTCTTGCGGTAACAGACGGCACGGCAAAGAGTCTTAAGGACAATGCCGCACTTATATCGGGCAAGACGGGCACGGCGGAAACAGGCTGGATAAAGAATGGAAAAACCCTTGTACATGGTTGGTTTTGCGGATTTTTCCCCTATGATAATCCGAGGTATGCCATGGCGGTACTCGCCGAGGACGGCGGAAGCGGAGCGGGGAGCGCTCTGCCTGTTTTCCAAAAAATTGCGGAGGAGATAATTAAAATTTATCCGTTGGGGTAGAAAATGAATGTAAAGTGTGGTAGAATAGATTTAACAGAGTTAAATCTATTCTACTAAATTCGTGTTCCGCGAGCTAAATTGCCTTATGGCAGCTAAATGTACTTCGCACGCTGATGGCGAATTTAATTTAGCTATGCAGCAAAGCGGAATAATTTAGCTTTGCAACTTGTTGCAAAATTTAGCTATTATTTTTTAGTCCTGACTTGACACGAGCCGAATTGTGTCGAATGATGAAAAATAAAAATATTTGACGGAGGTTATTATACATATGGATAACAAAATACAAATATTTGAAGATAAAAGAATAAGAACAGCTTGGAATGAAGAAACAGAAGAATGGTATTTTTCTGTTATTGATGTGTGTGAAGTGTTAAGCGGAACAGATAATCCGAGACGATATTGGAGTGATTTGAAACGCAAACTGATTGCAGAGGGAAGTGAACTGTACGAAAAAATCGTACAGTTGAAAATGACTGCAGCAGACGGGAAAAAACGCTTAACTGATGTGGCTGATACAGAACAACTTTTACGAATTATTCAATCAATACCATCGCCAAAAGCTGAGCCATTTAAATTATGGTTAGCGCAAGTTGGTAGAGAAAGAATGGAAGAAACCATTGACCCGGAACTCACAATAGAAAGAGCGCTTGAAACATATCTCAAAAAAGGTTACACAAGAGAGTGGATAAACCAAAGATTACAGGCTATTCAGGTAAGAAAAGAATTAACGGATGAATGGGATGCAAGAGGTGTTCAAAAAGGTATTGAATATGCTATTCTGACAGATGAAATTACAAAAGCGTGGTCGGGAATGACAACAAGAAAATACAAAAATCTTAAAGGACTCACAAAAGAAAATTTAAGAGACAATATGAGCACTCTCGAACTTGTTCTCAATATGCTTGCAGAAGCAACAACTACAGAATTATCAAAAGCACATAATCCTCAAACTTTTGAAGAAAATCGTGAAATTGCAAAAAGAGGCGGAAAGTATGCCGGTAATGCACGAAAAGAAATTGAAGCAGATACAGGCAAACCGGTAATTACATCAAAAAATGCAATCGAATTAAATCAGATAGTCACAGATTTAATTGAGGGTATTACAGAAGACGAAAAATAGTCTTCAATCATACAAGATACAAGAAAGTTTACTCGTGTCAAGCCTATAAAATTTAAAACATTAGTTTGCCGATTTTTAATATTTACATATACTATCGGGAGCGAGAAAATCCAGTATTTTCGCGGGTTCTGATGAAAACTGTGCAGGAAAAATAAGAAAAGAGGTAATATAATGAGCAATCTGATTGAAAAAGAATATAAATGCTTTGAAGATATAAAGCATATTAAAGAAGATGGAATTGAATATTGGTTTGCAAGAGAACTGGCTTTGGCTTTAGATTATAACAAATGGGAAAATTTCCATAAGGTCATAAAGCGTGCAATGATTGCTTGTGAAAACAGCGGACACGACATTACTTACGATTTTCCCGAGGTCAGGAAAATCGTAAAAGCAGGTGCAACTGAAAAACCTGTGACAGATTATGAACTTACAAGATATGCTTGTTATTTGATTGTTCAGAACGGCGATCCAAGAAAAGAAGTAATCGCACTTGGACAAACATATTTTGCTATACAAACTTACAGACAAGAGGTTGCGGACACATTTAATCAGCTTGACGAAGATAGCAGAAGATTAGTTGTACGCGGAGATATAAAGCAATGGAATCAACTTCTTGCGGAGACTGCAAGAAATGCCGGTGTTATAACAAATGAAGAATTTGCGATTTTTCAAAACGCAGGTTATATTGGTCTTTATGGTGGACTTGATGTTGAAGATATCCATAAAAGAAAAGGTCTTGCAGTAGGACAAAAAATTCTTGATTATATGGGCAGTACTGAATTAATTGCTAATCTTTTCAGAATTTCACAGACAGAGGAAAAATTAAGAAAAGATAAAGTTGATAATTCAGAAACTGCCACAAAGGTTCATAATACAGTAGGCAGAGAAGTCAGAAAGGCTATTGAAGAAATCGGTGGTACAATGCCTGAAGATTTGCCAACCCCTGAAAAGAGTATTGCTCAAATTGAAAAAGAACAGATGCAAAGACTTAAGAAAAAAGCAAAAGAAGGAACTTTGATGCTTGATGAATAACAAGTCTCTAAATTAAAAAATCAGTTTGCCGATTTTAACGGAAACCGTGCCAAAATTTGCAGAAAAAGGATGGAAATTACATGAAAAAATTCCTTATAATAGACGGAAACAGCATAATAAACCGTGCTTTTTACGGCATTAAGCTCTTAAGCACAAAGGACGGCATGTATACAAACGGTATATACGGCTTTTTAAATATTATGTTAAAGCACATAGAGGACATGGAGCCCGAATATGTGGCAGTTGCTTTTGACCTTAAGGCACCCACATTCCGCCACAAAATGTACGATAAGTACAAGGCACAGCGCAAGGGTATGCCCTCTGAGCTTGCAATGCAGATGCCCGTACTTAAGGAAATCCTCTCTGCCATGAACATAACCCTGCTCGAAAAAGAGGGCTACGAGGCAGACGATATCATAGGCACAGTAAGTGCCATGTGCAAAAAAGAGGAGGTCGAGTGCTTTATATTAACAGGCGACAAGGATGACCTCCAGCTTGCCACAGATACCACCAAGGTGCTTCTTACCGTAACCCGCGGAGGGACTACGGAAACAAGAGAGATAGACTCGGACGATTTTGAGGACGAGCACGGTATTACCCCTCTCCAGTATATAGATGTAAAGGGTCTTATGGGCGATAGTTCGGACAATATCCCGGGTGTAAAGGGAATTGGCGAAAAATCCGCATTTGAATATATAAGAAAGTTTAAATCCATAGAAAACCTCTACGAAAATTTAGACGATGCCATCATAAAGCCTGCCGCAAGGCAGAAGCTTGCAGACGGCAGAGACATGGCATTTTTAAGTAAAACCCTCTGCACCATAGATACTGATGTACCTTTGGATTTTTCTATAGAGGATGCGTCGGTTAAGCCTTACAATACAGACAGACTCGCAGAACTTTATACCAACCTTGAATTCTCGGTATTTCTTAAAAAGCTCGGCGCAGAGGCAGCACCCAAGAGTATCGAAATGTATCCCTCCGAGATAGTTGACGATATGGAAAATGCAGATGCAATTCTTAAAGGCTGCAATACTTTGTGCTACAGGCTTTTCGAATCGGACGGTGAGCTTTGTGCATTTGCCTTTGTGTGTAATGGAAAGGTGTACTATACCGAGGGAGCGGGGGTATTTCTTGCACAGGTACTGAAGCCGTATATGGAGTCGGAAGATGTGGTTAAAATCTCTTCCGATATCAAGGCGGACATGGTGCTTTTAAATAGCTACGGAGTAGATGTGGGAGGCAGATATTTCGATGTGGGAGTGGGTGCATATATACTAAATCCGCTCAAAAATTCATATGATATAAGTACTGTTGCCTTTGATTTTCTCGGCATAAGCCTTAAGGACGAAAAGGAGATTTTCGGCACGGGCAAAAATGCCAAAACCGTGCTTGAACTCGGGCAGGACGAACTTCTTTCATTCTTGTCCGAAAATCTCACCGCAACGGTAAAAATCAAGGAATACGAAGAAAAAGAGATAGAAAAACTGGGACAAAACGACCTTCTCTACGGCATGGAGCTTCCGCTTATAAAGGTGCTTGCATCCATGGAAATTGAGGGCTTTCTGGCAGATAAAGATAAACTGCATGACTTTAATGAGAACTTAAAGGTAAGTATAGATATTCTCGAAAAGGAAATTTACTCTCTTGCAGGGGAAGAGTTCAACATAAACTCGCCAAAACAGCTTGGGGTGATTCTCTTTGAGAAGCTCGGCTTAAAATCGGGCAAAAAGACCAAAACAGGCTATTCCACAAATGCCGAGGTTTTGGAAAAGCTTTCGTCGGAACACGAGATAGTAGCAAAAATCCTGGAATTCCGTCAGCTCTCCAAGCTTAAGTCCACCTACGGAGAGGGACTTTTGGCGGTTATAGATTCGTCTACGGGCAGAATTTATTCCAAATTCAACCAGACCGTTACTGTAACAGGCAGAATAAGCTCTACCGAACCGAATCTGCAGAACATACCCGTACGCACCGAGCTTGGCAGAGAAATAAGAAAGATGTTTATAGCAAAGGACGGATGTGTGCTTGTGGATGCCGACTATTCGCAGATAGAACTTCGGGTGCTTGCGCACATAGCGAATGATGAGGCTCTCAAAAATGCGTTTTCTGAGGGCGTGGATGTTCATACCCTCACCGCCTCGGGCGTGTTCGGTGTGGATATAGACGATGTTACCCCTACCATGAGAAATCATGCCAAGACAGTAAACTTCGGCATTATGTACGGCATGGGAGAGTTTTCTCTTGCCAAAGACCTCGGTATAAGTGTCAAGGAAGCAAGAGATTATATACAAAACTATTTTGACAAATACAAGGGTGTTAAAAAATACATGGACTCTGTAATAGAGGATGCAAGGCAAAAGGGTTATGTGGAAACCATGTTTTTAAGACGCAGAACTATAGCCGAAATTAATTCCTCAAACTTTATGGTGCGTTCAGCAGGCGAGAGAATGGTGCGCAATACTCCCATTCAGGGAAGTGCGGCAGACATCATTAAGCTTGCCATGGTAAAGGTACATGCAGAACTTACAAAAAGAAACCTTAAGTCAAAACTGATTCTTCAGGTACACGATGAACTTATAATAGAAGCACCCGAAAACGAGGCGGACGAGGTAAGAAGTCTTCTTACAGAAGCCATGGAGAGCGCCGCAGTCTTAAGCGTGCCGCTTGTGGCAGAGGCAAACACAGGCAAAAGTTGGTACGATGCAAAATAATCCAAAGGTGTGAAGTAAATGATACTCGGTATTACAGGAGGCACAGGCACAGGCAAAAGCAGTGTGTGTGAATATTTTAAAAATCAGGGATTTATCATAATAGATTCCGATGCCGTGGCACGAAGTGTCTGTGCCAAGGGCACGGCTTGTCTTGATGAAATAGTACGCTTTTTCGGTCATGGTGTAATAGATTCGGACGGTAAGCTTAAGCGGAAAGAGCTTGGCAGAATTGTGTTTTCCGATGCCGAAAAGCTCAAAATCTTAAACAGCATAACGCATAAATACATCATAGAGGGCATAAAGGAAACCATAAGGGAAAACGAGGGTAAAAACATTGTAATAGATGCACCGCTTCTTATAGAAGCAGGTCTTGATGACATATGCACCAGGACTCTTTGCGTACTCGCAGACAGAGATACGAGGTTAAAGCGAATTATGAAAAGGGATTCTCTTTCGGAGGCTGACGCACAAAACCGCATATCAAGTCAGCCCGATGATGATTTTTACATATCAAAGTGCGATTTTGTATTGTATAACAACGGTGGTTTGGAGAGCCTTGCTGACAGGCTTTCAGGCATATTCGGAGGTATCGATGGCAGGTAGAAAAAAGAAAAAGAGTTTTTTATACATTTTAATAGTATCGGCTGCTATAGCCTTTTGCGCCACCATGGCTCTTGACCCCTTATTAAAGCTTGTATATCCGTTGGAGCATGAAGAGACCATAAGTACTTGCGCAAAGGAATATGACCTCGATGAGACACTCATAATGGGTATAATAAGCGCGGAAAGCGGCTTCAATCCCGACGCAAAGAGCCACAAGGATGCCCACGGACTCATGCAGCTTAAGGACGATACGGCACAATGGTGTGTAGAAAATCTGTCAATAGATATAGCCGATGAGGACATCCGAAAACCCGAAAGCAACATACTCATAGGCTGTGCCTACATGAGATACTTAATAGGCCTCTACGACGGCAATACATACACAGCCGTTGCGGCATACAACGCAGGGCTCGGCAATGTAAACAAGTGGCTTTCGGATAAGCGTTATTCGGACGGAGACAACACGCTTCGTACCATACCTTTTGCGGAAACAAAGGCATATGTGGAAAAGGTGAAAAACCGTGCTGAAATATACGGCAAACTATATAAAAAATAGAATTTTAAATTGTGTGATTTGCCAAAAAAGAAAATTGGAAATTATTTTTAGTAAATAAGTATTGTGTTTTTGCGGGAAACAAGGTATAATTGTGTATGATATTATGTAGATATTGTGTTTCCACGAAAGGCGGGATAAATATGGTGGGAAAATTAAATAAAATACTCGCAGGAGCCATTGCCATTTGTGTTCTTTGCACAAGCGCGGTATTTGCAAAAGACCCTATATCCGTAAGTAAGGAAGGCGATGTGGTTACAGTTAATGTAAACACTCCCGTCTCGGGCGAGGAGACTACACTTCTTGTAGTGCCTCAGGGTGTTACGGTAAGCGATGCTTTTAAAGACACAAGCAATATTTGTCACATGGACCAGACGGCAGCCACTGCAGCGGGTGTCGCAACTTTCAAGTTCAAGTACACAGGTACGGACAGCTTAGATATTTATTCAGGCTATGCTACCATGAGCGCAGACGATGAGCCCTATGAGGGAGTGCTTGATTTAAGCGGCGGTACAGGCACTGAGCCGGGCGGCAAGTTTACATATGGTGATGTTAATAATGACGGACTGATAGATGCAATGGATGCTCTTGACATAATAGATAATTTTCTGCATGGAAAAGAACTTGCGGTTTCCGCGGCTGCCGATGTTAATGCTGACGGACTGATAGATGCAATGGACGCTCTTGACATTATAGATAATTTCCTGCATGGCAAAGAGTTCAAAGCGAATCAGCAGTAATTTAGAAAATGGAGGAACGCAAAATGAAACTTAAAAGATTTTTGTCCATGGCTCTTGTAGTTGTTTTGGTGCTTTCAACTGTAGCCACCGTAAGTGCAGAAAACTCTGATTATGGCGCAATGGAGTTTGTTGTAACAACCAACAAGGTTTCTGTAGCGACAGGGGACACTGTTACAATTACAATAACCGGTAACGGTCGTATGAATAATCTTTCTGCAATACAGTATCAGATTGTTTTTGATCCCGATGAATTTTCCACCGGTAAAAATACTAAGAAAGCATTTGATACAGAATATTACGAAACAGTATCCCTTGGTAGTGGTATTGGTGCCATTGCAACGCCTGAATTTGCACAGCAAGACAGCGTTGGCGGAATGAAGACGGGGACAGTAGTTATTATGGACTCCGCCCGCAGTGGTGAAACTGATGATGGCGACAAGTATATGCTCTTTATATCTGAAGGTTGCGACCTGTATGGAAAGACAACTGCAACTTTTGGTAAAATAGTATTTACAGCCCTTACAGACATAGAGGATATTTCCGATTGCTTTACTCTCCAGAATGCAAAGACAGCTTATGGTAATGAAGGCGGTTCACTTGCATCCAACATTTTCGGAGATGTGGTCCAGCTCTCCGAGACCATAGCAATTCAAAATAAAGCAGAGGCAGCAAAGGTAGAAGAGCTCATAACTGCCATTGGCACAGTTACAATAGATAGCGAAGAAAAAATTATCGATGCAGAAAAGGCATGGGAAGCACTTACAAAAGCACAGCAGGGCTATGTATCAAATTACAGCGTGCTTACCAAGGCAAGAGAGGATTATAATAATCTCATTGCCAACAAAAAGCTTGCAGAAGATATAGAAAAGCTCATAAGTCTTATTCCTGCCGCCGATACCATCACAAATGAAAATGCCGAAGCGGTAAGAACTCTCATTGAGAACGCCCGTTCCGAATATGATAAGGCAACCGATGAGGCAAGAAAGCTTGTAAATGCCGATGTTTATAAATTGCTTGAAGATGCCGAAACCGCACTCGAAAATGTAGATAAGGCAGAAGCCGCAAAGGCAGATGCTCTTATACTTGCAATAGGTACTGTTACCTTAGATGGCAAGCAGGCTATCCTTGATGCACGCAGTGCTTACAATGCATTAAGCGATGCACAGAAAGATTATGTAAAAAATTATGATGTTCTTACAAAAGCGGAAAAGGATTATGATATCCTTTCCGGTTACAAGAAAGAGGCAGAGGAGCTCGAAAAATCTATAAAAGCGCTTTCCGAACTCGGAGCCATTGACAGGTTAAATGCAGAAACTGCAAGAGGAAAAATTGACTCTGTACGTGTATCATATGATGCAGTAGACAAGGCTATTCAGGATTTTGTGGGTAAGGATGTGTATCAAATACTTCTCGATGCCGAAGCAGAGATTGCACTTGTAGAAGCTGCCATAGTAGAAGCAAAATCTGTTGAAGAGCTTATAGAAGACATTGGAGTGATAACACTTGACAGTGTAATCGCGAGCGAGGAAAAGCTTACCGAAATAGCAGGCAAGCTTGAAAGTATATCCGACAGAGCAAAGGGCTATATCTATTCTGATATGATGACTGCATATGACGAGGCATGCAGTACACTTGCGGATTGCAAGTCTAAGCTATCTCGGGTACAGGCTGTTATAGATGCCATAGATGCCCTTGGAGCTGCAGACGGTATAACTCTTGAAAATAAGGATGCGATAGAAGCGGCAGAAGCTCTTTATGATGACCTCGAAGACTCAGAACTTAAAAACAGAGTTGAAAATGCGCAGACTTTATTTGCAATAAGAACAAAGCTCAATGCCCTTATTGCGAGTAAGAACAAGGTAGACTATGCGATAAGTTGTATAGATGCAATAGGTGAAGTTAAGCTTGACGCTGAATCCAAGGCGAAAATTGATTTGGCAAGAAGCTCGTATAATGTCCTTACTAATGACGAAAAAGCAGAAGTAAACAATTATACCACGCTTACAGATGCCGAAGCACTTTACAATGAACTTTACAAAGCAGCCGAACAGGAAGAGAAGGACCAGACTGCAGCAGACTCTGTAATAAAGCTTATAGGTGACATCGGTACAGTAGAGCTTACTCCGGAATGTGAAGCACTTATAATTGCCGCTGAGAATGCATATAAAGCTCTTGAAAATGACCGCCAGAGGCAACTTGTAGGAAGCCATTATGATATTCTCGCACAGGCAAGAGCCGATTATGACGCACTCAAGGCAGACAAGGCTGCTGTGGATGCGGTAATAAAGGCTATAAATGACATAGGCCCAGTAGAATACAACGATGAGTGTCTTGCAAGGATACAATCCGCCCAAGAGGCATATGAAGGTCTAAGAAAAGATTTAAGGGACAGTATAACAAATTACGAAAATTTACAGTCTGCAAAGGACAAATACGCACAACTCGAAGCAGAAGACAAGGCTGTAAAAAATGTTATATCCCTTATCGATGCTATAGGCGAGGTATCCTGGACTGAGGATAGTC
The DNA here is from genome assembly GCA_045646525.1 of Clostridia bacterium. Taxonomy (GTDB): domain Bacteria; phylum Bacillota; class Clostridia; order UMGS1810; family UMGS1810; genus RGIG8748. The sequence continues at coordinate 33,050 of JAZRKX010000040.1, forward strand.
TTAGTAAGATAAATGCAGCACGCAGTGCATATGATGAGCTTAAACGCGACGACCTTAAGGCAAAGGTAGAAAATGCGGATGTCCTTATCGAAGCCGAAAAGATTTATACAAGCTTAAAGCCTGTATTTAAGCAGGAGCAAATAGAAGCATACAACGGCAAGCACATGACAGTGGTTACAAATGTTCCCGAGGATATGACAGTATCTGACGGTAGCGGTGCAGATGCAGTTCTTATAAAACTTGGAGATACAGTTTACCATGTGTTTGTAACAGACCATGTGGTTTCCGAAGCAGACATAGTATTAAAACCGAGTACTCCCGTAGTCCATGAACTAGGAAATATAAACGGACAAGGTGGAATTACCGCAAACGATGCACAGATGGCATGTCAGTATGCGGCAAGAACCGAAGAGGCTATTAAAGTATTTGCAGAAGACCCTCTTGCATTTGTAAGAGCCGATGTAAACGGAAATGGAAAAATCACTGCTCTAGATGCTCTTATGATAGCCAACAAGGCGGCAGGATTAAAAGAAGTAGAATTTACTCTTTTAGTGGGCGCGATTCAGAACGCACAGTAAAAACTTTCCCCGATTAATCGGATACCTGTGTATCCAATTAGTCGGGGAGCTTTTAGAAAGGGAAAAAACATGAAAAATTTAGCAAAGCTTCTTACTGTAATCCTTGTTTTGTGTGTTGCAATGCCCACCTGCTTTGCATCGCAGATGAGTGTGACAGTTAAAGATGTCTCGGATACTGTGGCAGTAGATATAATGCTCGATACAGTGCCCGAGGATATACAGAAGATATCTGCCATAACAATAGAATACACCTACGATAAAGAAAAGCTCGCCTTTGATAGCGGCTCAGCACAGTATGAATTATTCAAAAATATTATTATAAATGACGGGAAAATAATCTGGTACGATAACAAGATGGACGGTTCCAATACGATTACTGCCGAAAAGCTTTCTGCCATGGATGGAGTGTTATGCACGCTCACATTTGAAAAGGCAGAAAATGTCTACGGCAAAACCGATATAGAAATAAGCTTTGTTGAGCTTGCCAATCCCTCATTTGAAGTTTCCAAGGATGTATCTGTGGTTAAGGCAACCATAGACCTTGGCGAAGCTCCCAAGGACGAGGGAGATGACAAGGAGGATGAAAGCGGCTCGGGTGATAGCTCAGGCGACAACTCAGGCGACAACTCGGGCGACAACTCAGGCGACAACTCGGAAAACAATTCGGGAAATAACTCGGGAAATAACTCGGGAAACGCCACCGCCCCCAACAAGAACAAAGAAGATAAAAAAGACGAAGAGGATACCAAACCCGAGGAGCCCGTTAAGGAAACTATCGATTTCAAAGGCTTTTCGGACATCCCCGAGACTAACTGGGGTTACAAATATGCTCTCGACCTTATGGAAAAGGGTATAATATCGGGAGACGGCGGTGAAAAGCCTTCCATGCGACCCAATGATAATCTCACAAGAGCGGAAGCGGCAAAGATAGCACTTCTTTCCATGAATATTGAGCCCGATGAGACTCTTCCTCTCGATTTCAAGGATGCGGACAGAATACCCGCATGGGCAAGACCGTATATTGCAACTGCGGTTAAACACGGTATAATCTCAGGCTATACCAACGGCAATGTAGGTGCCTCGGATTATATAACCCGTGAGCAGATGCTTACCATGCTCTCCCGCGCTATGAACTGGCAGGGCGATGCAGATAAGCTCACTTTCAAAGATTCTTCGGATATTTCAAGCTGGGCAAAAAGCGGCATAGCCTATGCCGCACAAATCGGTGTTATGAACGGCTATAGCGACGGCACCATAAGACCCAAAGCAAATATAACAAGACTTGAGGTATTTGCCCTTGTATCAAGGAGTCTTGAGCACAAATAAGTAAATAACTTTGTTTTAAATACAATAGGGGAGCTTGCGCAGGCAGGCTGAGAGGGAACACAGTGCGTTCCGACCCATAGCAGACAGTTTTTGTCTGAAACCTGATTTGGATAATGCCAACGTAGGAAAATATTTTATTTTTAAAGGCGGTATACCCAATGTAGGTATACTGCCTTTTTTAGGAGGATGAACAATCATGAAAACAAAACGACTTGTAATAAGTGCAATGCTTATTGCTGTGGCAACCGTACTTTCCTTTATTAAGCTCTTTGAGCTTCCGTTCGGCGGTACGGTAACCGTGGCATCCATGATGCCCATAGTTATTATTTCTTATCTTTACGGCACAAAACACGGGGTGTTTTCTGCCTTTGTATTCAGCATCATACAGCTAATAAGCGGTATGGGAACTGTATCGGCATTCTTTTTGCCCGGTGACAGCCGTATGGCGCTTGGCTCTGCACTTCTTGTGTGCTTTTTAGATTACATACTGGCATACACCGTGCTTGGCTTTGCAGGAATTTTCAAAGGAAAGCTGAAAAATGAAATTTCTGAAATAATGCTCGGAAGTATACTGGCGTGCCTTTTGAGAAGCTTCGTGCACATAGTTTCGGGTGCCGTGTTCTTCGGCACATGGGCCCAGTGGTTCTTTGCCGACGCAACAGGGCTTTCGCAGATAGAGGCACTAAAGGGATTTTGCGAGTGGACAATGCGCACCTTTACGGGCGGCGGTCTTTCGGTATTTTACTCGGTTGTATACAATATGTCATACATGCTTCCCGAGACCGTTATAACTGCAATATTTGCACCTTTTGTGTATAAAATCATAGCAAAATCCAAAACAGCATTATAAAATCCTCGAAAGTATTTAAAACAAAGTTATCATGCCGCCTGAACATATTCTGTCAGGCGGTTTTTTATGTCGCTTAAAAAATACAGGCTTATGTATATTACGGTCTGCATCAATGGCGAAGAAAAGAAAAACGCTGCAGAGGCACACACAAAGGGTTTTAAAAGCAAAGATACAAAATCAATCTTAAGCGACACGGTTTTTGCCGCCTTGTTAAGACTTAAGCCAAGATTGAATATCTCGCTTACATAAAGCATTATTATATAAAACAAAGGTCCGAGTCTGGGCATGAAAATCAGTATCGAGGTTATCCGAAGAAACGAGTCTATTATGTTGTATCTTAGGCTTGCATTCTGCAGATTAAGCCCCTTTAATATACTGTCTGCAACGGTATCAAGGTACATGGGTACGGCAAGCAGGGACAACATTCCAAGATAAAAAGAAACGCCCTCTTCTTTGTAAAATGTCTCCGATATTATATCGTGGTGTTTAAGCAGCATAAGCGCTATAAAAAACGCAAACATGGTCACGGTATTCAGCGATATCTGCGATACATGGCGTATGCCGTTTGGTCTGCCTTTTGCGTTCATTTCGCTCATTTCAGGCACAAGCATGGAAGAAAACGCCTGTACGAACACCGTGGGAAACATAAGTATCGGTATAGCCATTGCCTTTATGATGCCGTATTCTGCCACGGGGTCGGCTGTGCCGAAGCGTCCGAATTGCAGAGGTATAATGAGGTTTTCACAGCTTACAAGCCCTGTTCTTAAATATGAGCCGAGTGCAATGGGCACGCATATGGCAAATATGTCTTTAAACTTTGCTTTTTTTGGGATATGCATGCTTTTTTTAAGACAATATCTGCACAGTATACTGTCCAGCACAAATGCACAGAAGTTGGAAACACTGCACGATATTATAAGGCAGATATAGCTTGGCAGGGGGGAGGTCTTGATAAGTAAAAGAGAAAAAGCTATGGATATGCTCTCTTCTGCGATTGAGCTTGCGGTAAGAAGTCCCGCCCGCCTTTTAGCTATAAAATAACCTCTCATTACCGAAGAGGATGCCATGCACGGCAGAGCAAAGGACAAAATCTTAAGACACAGGGCGCCGTCTTTGTGGCGTATTAGTTTTGCACCTGCAAACGATGAGCCGAAGAAGAAAAATGCAAATCCCAAAGCCGACATAACCCATGCTATAAGAAGACACTTTTTAAGTACGCTCTTTTCGTTTGCCCTCTCCTCCGCTATAAGCCTTGTTACCGCAAAACCCGTGCCCGACGAGGCAAAGGTTATACCAAAGGTAAACACGGAGAAAACCATATGGTATATCCCCATGCTTTTTGCACCCGCAAGAGAGGATATGTATATATTGGATGCCATTCCCATTATGCGTACAATGAGCATGGACGAGGACATTATAAAAACATTTTGTATAAATTTTCTTTTCTGCAAGAATACCACCTCTTTTAAGAATATATGCATTTTAAGATGGTACTTGTATAAAAATTTACAAATAGTGGTTTTATTTTTGCGTAATGTATGTTATACTAAAATATAACTTCTTTTACAGGGGAGATTAATTCATGAGTACAGATAAAAAACAGACATTTATGAAAGGCGCACTTATACTTATGATAGCCAATATTATAGTCAAGGTCATAGGCGCCGCGTTTAAGATACCTCTTACATACATACTGGGCGAGGAGGGAATGGCACTCTTTTCCACAAGCTACAATGTGTATACTTGGCTTTTCATTGTTGCTACTGCTGGTATACCTGTAGCAATATCCCGAATGATATCCGAAACCCGTGCAAAAGGCAATTTTTCAGAGGTGGAAAGAATCCGCAAGGTAAGCTTTTCGCTTCTTCTTGTAATAGGTGTGGCAGGCACTCTCATACTTTTCCTTGGTGCAGATGCCTTTGCAAGGCTTCTGGATAATCCCGATTCCGCAATGGGTATAAAGGCAATAAGCCCTGCAATACTTTTTGTTTCGTTTATGAGTGCATACAGAGGCTATTTTCAGGGACATCAGAACATGCTTCCCACCGCCGTTTCCGAGGTCAGCGAAGCTCTCGGTAAGCTTATAATAGGCTTTGTTTGTGCATATCTTCTCATTCCGAGAGGGGTTATATATTCCTCGGCAGGTGCCGTGTTCGGCGTTGCCATGGGCGGACTTCTCGGCTTTATTACACTTTTCGTAGCTTTTGTGCTAAGTAAACCCTCGGGCGAAAAGAGCCGCGGCTTTATCCGTTCAAAAGGTACTATACTTAAAGAACTCGTGGTAATTGCGGTGCCAATTACAATAGGTGCATCGGTATTTAGTCTTACAAGCCTTATAGATGTGGCAATGATTATGAGAAACTTAAGAGGAAGCGGCTTTTCATATCACGAAGCCAAGCTTCTTTACGGCTCATACACGGGATATGCCGTACCCCTTTTTAACCTGCCGCCTACGCTGATATCCGCCATAACCATAAGCATAGTGCCCACAATCTCAAAGGCACTCGCGCAAAAGGACATATCCTCTGCCAAGCACAATGCAACTACCAGCATACTTATTACGCTTTTGTTCTCGCTTCCGTGTGCGGTTGGCATGTCTGTGCTTTCAAAGCCTATATTAGACCTTGTGTACAACAATACAAATGCCGCGTCCACACTCTCGGTACTTTCTGTTGCCATAGTTTTTGTGTCGCTCGTTATGGTTACAAATGCTATTTTGCAGTCTGCAGGCAAGGAACGCATACCCGTTATAAATATGCTTGCGGGCGGTGTAGTCAAGATAATAATAAACAACTATCTTGTAAAAAATCCCGATATAAACATCCTCGGAGCACCCATAGGAACAATATCGTGCTATGCGGTTATACTTATTCTCAATATGATATGTCTTGTGCGTGTTATAAAACTTGACATTTCCTTTATACAGCATATTGCAAAGCCTGTAGTATCGGTTATTGTAATGGGCCTTGCTGCATATTTTGTATATGGCTTTGCATCGCCCCTTGGAAGCAAGATAGCCCTTATAGCTGCCATAGTATGCGCGGGCGCGGTGTATCTTATACTGCTTCTTGTACTGCGCGCGGTTACAGAGGGACTCATGCTTTCCATACCGGGAATATCCAAGTTTGTACCGCTTCTTAAAAAACTAAGACTTTTAAAATCGGAGGACAGATAAATGCGTTTGGATAAATACTTAAAAGTTTCAAGACTTATAAAGAGGAGAACAGTTGCCTGCGAGGCATGTGAGCTTGGCAAGGTAACTGTAAACGGCAAGGTGGCAAAGCCGTCGCATAGTGTGGACACAGGCGATGTTATTGCCATAACCTTTGGAGAAAAAACAGTTACCGTAAGGGTAGAAAAAGCGCTTGAGCACGCGCTCAAAGCAGATGCTTCGGATATGTACACCGTTTTGTAATACAAGCCGCGTTTTTTGCATATTTATTTAGTAAATAACAAAAAAGGCGGTATTTATTATGGAAGAAAGAAAGCAAATCAAACACCAGAAGACAGAAAACATACACAATCTCATATTAGAGAACAGGAAGAAGCTCAGCGTGTCGGGCATCGAAGAGGTGGAGAGCTTCAACGAGGAGGAAATAATCCTAAGAACCTCAGAACAGGAGGTACTTGTAATAAAAGGCGAGGATTTGCACATAAATAAGCTCAGTGTGGATACGGGCGATGTAAACATTACGGGCGAGGTGTCTGCGATGGACTACATAGACCGCTCGGCTAAGTCCAAGGGACCGGGACTTTTAACCAGACTTTTGCGCTAATCGGCGGTGTGTATCTATGGACATAACGCTTACGTATCAGGCATTCTCGTTTTTTGTCATGGTCTTTTGCGGTGCTTTGTGCGGAGTGATTTTTGATTTGTTCCGTTCATTCAGGCGCAACAAAAAGAGCGCTTGCGGTGTTGTTGCCCTGCAGGATATTGTATTTTGGATTATGGAGCTCTTTTTGGTGTATATGGTTGCATTCAGATTAAATTATGCCCACATCCGTGCATATGAGGGTATTGCACTTCTTTTGGGGTCATGGCTGTATTTTATGACCGCATCCAAATGGGTTTTGAATGCTTTGTGCTCCGTACTTTCGTATGTACAAAAAGTATTCGGATTTATACTTGTTCCTTTTAAAAAATTTATAGGTTTTTCGGGTAAATGCGCATCGGGCATCAAAAGAGCGGCGCTGTCA
>JAZRKX010000041.1:0-20582 GCA_045646525.1 Clostridia bacterium
TTATAAGAAGTGTCTTAACCTGTAAGAATGTGGAAGCTGTTGCAGTAGCACCTACGGAAATACCAAGGAATATTGTAACAATATTCATAAGTTCATTCTGTACAGTCTTGGAAAGTCTTTCGCATACGCCACTTTCCTTTAAGAGGTTACCAAGCATAAGACATCCTACGAGGGGAGCTGCCGAGGGAACAAGAAGAGCTACAAAGATAGTAACGATTATGGGGAATACAATCTTTTCTGTCTTGGATACGGGGCGAAGCTCCTTCATAACTATCTGTCTTTCTTCCTTGGTAGTAAGAAGCTTCATTATAGGAGGCTGAATTACAGGCACAAGAGCCATGTAGGAATAAGCCGCAACTGCTATAGGTCCTAAAAGCTCGGGGGCGAGCTTACTTGTAAGGAAGATAGCGGTAGGACCGTCTGCACCGCCTATAATACCTATAGAGCCTGCCTGCTCAGGTGTAAATCCAAGGTAGTATGCACCTATAAAGGTAGCGAATATACCAATCTGTGCCGCAGCACCAAGAAGAAGACTCTTGGGGTTGGCGATTAACGGACCGAAATCCGTCATAGCACCTACGCCTACGAAGATAAGACAGGGGTAGATGCCAAGCTTAACGCCTAAGTAAAGTATATCTATAAGACCGGGGGTTATGGAACTTCCTGTACCGAACATATCCCAGTGAACATGACCGCCTGCAAAAAGCTCTTCATGATAAACTTCTGCACCCATAAGGTTTGTAAGAAGCATACCGAATGCTATGGGAAGAAGAAGGAGAGGCTCGAACTTCTTAACTATTGCAAGGTAAAGAAGCAGGCAAGCCACAAGTATCATGATAAGCGAGCCGGGATTATCTTTTGTAAGGAAGAATCCTGTCTGCTTTACAAAATTAAGTATAGAATCCTTGATACTTGTCTTTCCCGACGATAAGCTCTTGTTTAAAACATCGTCATGGTAGATTACAAATATATCGTCAGCCGAAGCTATGTTTCCGTGCTCGTAGTACTGAACAACTATGTTTATCTTAGGATTTTTCTTAGTTTCTGCTACAGACTTTTCTAAAACTATGGTCTCACCCTTGGGGAGAGTAAAGGAAGATGTTGCAACTCTGTCCTCGGAGAAGATGGGTTTGCCCTCTACTTCCATTTCAAACTGCTGAGGAATAAGGAAGTTTGTGTTGGCATCGCCTTCTACATAAAGAGAGCCGAATATATCATCGCCCTTTAGGTTTTCAAGTGTTACTGACAAAATGCCCGATTTATTGTCATAAGATGCGCCTGTAACCTCTATAAGATGCTCTGCATTTTCATTAAGCAGTCCCATCGTTTCAAGCTGTTGCTTAAGAGGAACATAGCCATCCTGCTGCTGGGGAGCCGCATAAGCACATATACTTGCAAAGAGCATAGCAACAAGTATAATAGCTCCTACAATTCTCTTTTTCATTGTCGTTTCCTCCGAATAATTAAGCTATTGTGCAAAGAACGGTACCGTTCGATACAGCTGCGCCTTCTGCAACGCATACAGAAGTAACAACACCGTCTGCTCCTGCCATGATTTCATTTTCCATCTTCATAGCTTCTAAGATAAAGAGAACCTGTCCCTTGGATACGCTGTCGCCTTCCTTAACCTTTACGGAGAGGATTGTTCCCTGCATGGGAGCTGCAATCTCTTCGCCTTCGCCTGCAGGTGCTGCTGCGGGGGCTTCCTGTACGGGTGCTGCTGCGGGAGCTGCAGGAGCAGCCTTTGCTGCCTTTGCTTCCTCTTCGCTCATAAGTTCTATGGATATTGCATATTCTGTTCCGTTTACATTAACCTTGTAAGTTTTCATGATAATTTCTCCTTTTAGTTTCAAATTACATTTTTTTAAATGATGTTACCTTGATATTCGATACATCTGTACCGAGTTCTTCTGCGATTACCGCACATACTCCTGCAAGGATTTCCTGCTTGTTTTCAATAGCCGCACTCTTTGGTGCAGAGCTTTTAACTGCAGGTGCCTTGTCCGCCGATGAGCTTTTGCCTGAGGGAAGTGTCTTTATAACGGCACTCATTACCATGGTGATTGCTATAAGACATATAAGACCTATAAATACCGTGGCTATACCCATAATACATGTAAAAGCGATCATTTTTTATCCTCCTTTCGCAGAGATAATATATGTTAGTACAACAGTGCTGACAAAGTACATTTTGTCAACACTCCAATTTTACCCTTATTTGAGTATTTCTACATAATTCCTTTTTTTCCTTTGTGCAATTTTAACAATTTGCATCAAAATATCCCGTTAAATTTACATAATACAGATGTTTTTCCATTTCCTCAAAGGATTTATCCTCAATATCCTCGGTTTTTTTGAACTTGAGCGCCCTTAAAAGCTGCTCGCTGTCAGCCATATCCGAATACACATGCTTTATCCCTCTTAAATCCACCGCATTCAGGAGCGACTTGCCCATGCCGTAGGAGAGCGAAAAATCATTGAACTCCTCTGCGATATATATACCGCAAATTTCCGCATAGTCCCGCATCATTCTTACTATGCCAAGGCCTATGATAACATCACCGTCGCACATTGTCATGACAAGGCTGTCATTTGGGGCAACTGCTCCAAGTTGTGCAAGAGCTTTTTCGGGGTTTTCTTCAAATTTTATTGTAAGCATACTATCTTCTCAGCCTTTCTACTTCCGTTCTTGTAAGGTGACGCCATTTGCCGACCTCCAGATTTCCGAGCTCTATGCCGTCCACAGCCACTCGCCTTAGAGCTATTACGCTGTGACCTACAGCATCGCACATCTTTCGTATCTGACGGTTTCTGCCCTCATGAATACATATGCGCACAAGCGAGGTGTTGCGTCTGTGCTCTATTACCTCCGCCTGCGCAGGGGCGGTCTTCTTGCCGTCTATATACACTCCACGCATGAGCCTGTCCACCGCTCCGTGAAGAACAATACCCTTTACGAGCACCTCGTACACCTTTATTTTTTCGTATTTAGGGTGAGTGAGGCTGTATGCTAAATCTCCGTCATTTGTAAAGAATATAAGTCCCTCTGTGTTGTAGTCAAGTCTTCCCACGGGGTAAATTCTCTCGGGTATATCTGCCACATATTCCATAACGGTCGCTCTGCCCCTGTCATCACTTACCGTAGTGACACAGCCTGCAGGTTTATTAAGCATTATATACACCTTTTTATTATCCAATCTTATTTCCTTGCCGTCTACGCAAACGGTATCGCCATCGGAAACCTTTGTTCCAAGCTCGGTTACTGTCTTTCCGTTTACCGACACTCTTCCCGAAAGTATAATATCCTCCGAGGCACGCCTTGATGCCACAGAGCACAGGGCAAGGTATTTTTGAAGTCTCATTTCTTCCATGTTTTCACATCCAATACGCAAAATATCCTATTTTGATTATATCTTATAATGGTGTGTTTTTCAACATAAAATTCTTTTACACTTGAAATACTTAAAATAAAATGTTATCATTTATATTAAATTTACAGTACAGGAGATTACCACTATGAGAATGAGAAGAAAAAAGCACAGAGAAGAGCGCATCGAAGCGTGCTCTGAGCTTCTTATAACAAACATTGAGGATTACAAGGACGATATAAAGGCGGTGTTCGGAGATGACAAGCCCTTAAGAATCGAAATAGGCTGCGGAAAGGGTAAGTTTATACTGGAGACCGCAATGCAAAATCCCGACATAAACTTCATAGCCGTGGAAAAGTGCTCGGATGTGCTCGTACTTGCCCTTGAAAAGATTAAGAACGCAGGACTCACAAATGTCCGCTTTGTAGAGGGCGATGTGATGAAGCTCTCCTGCCTTGAAACCAGAACAAAATGCGAGGTTATATACATTAACTTCTGCGACCCGTGGAAGAAAAGCGGCTACGCCAAAAGGCGCCTTACCCACGCAAACTTTCTTTCCATGTACGAAAAGTGGCTCGAAAAGGACGGCGCCATCCACTTTAAGACCGACAATACAAAACTCTTTGAGTTTTCGCTCAATTCCTTTTCCGACTACGGTCTGAGATTAAAAAACATAACCCTCGACCTGGCAAACAGCAAATTCGAGGGAAATGTAATGACAGAATACGAAACCAATTTTACAAATCTCGGACAGCCTATATATCGCTGTGAGGCTATATTCCAAAATAAGTCCGAACAATAGAGCTGATGCTTTTTGTCATTGAGCGGCTTTTATCCAGAGGTACGCTCTTTGCGGCAACTATGGGAACAGATGCAATCTCATTTTCGCCCATGTAGACCTTGAGCGATGCAATCTGCGTTCCCTCTTTTACGGGTGCGGTAAGCTCATCTGGTGCTTCATACACACTCACATAACGCTCATCATTTAAAGCAGGAACCCAAAAGGTGTCCCGGCAGACCGCCTCTACACCCTTTGAGGTTCCTTTTTGTACGCTCACTGTTCCGAAACTCTCACCCTCTTTAACCACAGTCTTTTTTGTAAGCTTTGTATAGGCATAGTCGGTCATTTCTATATGGTCATTCCAGTCATCAGGGGCGTTTAGCGTAACTGCCACAACCTCTATGCCGTCTCTTTCGCACGAGGACACAAGGCATCTGCCCGACTTTTTGGTAAAGCCTGTTTTTACACCCGTGCATCCCTCCATGCGTTTTAAAAGCTTGTTGTGATTTGTAAGATACCTCTTTCCCTCAGGTCCTGTTATTGTGGTCTGATATGTAGATACAATCTTTCTGAAATCATCGTTTTTCATAGCATATGCGGTTATTTTCGCAAGGTCATAGGCGGTGGTATAGTGTCCGTCTTCATCTAATCCGTTTGGATTTTTAAACTGTGTGTTTTGGGCGCCTATTTCTTTTGCCTTTTTTGTCATAAGCTTTGCAAATTTCTCTGTGTCGCCCGATACGGCACAGGCTATAGCTACTGCCGCATCGTTGCCCGAATTCAGCATAAGTCCGTACACAAGCTCTCTTAAAGTAAGCTCCTCTCCCTTTGTAAGATATATTGATGAGCCCTCTACCCCCACGGCGCTGTCATGAATCCTCACCTTTTTGTCCATATCGCCCTCTTCTATGGCGCACAGAGCGGTCATTATCTTGGTGGTGCTTGCCATGGTGGCTCTGGAATGGGCATTCTTTTCGTAAAGTACATTTCCGTACTTAAGTTCTATAACTATTGCCGATTGTGCCGAGGTTTCTACGGCAAGGCAATTTGAAGATGCCATGGCAAAAACCAAACACAAGCATATACAGATAAGCTTTTTCACACAAATCTCTCCTTATACCTAAAATATATGTGTACAGCTTGTATCGTTATGCCGATATTTGACATATGGAAAAATATGTGTTAAAATTTGCGTAATTGTTAAAGGAGGATTGCACAATGTCTGAATTTGAAAATATACAACCTCAAAACGAGGAAAATACCGATATAACACCAACTGAATTTATAGAGGGAGAAATACAAACCATCCCCAAAGAAGACGAAGCGAGCGCACCCAAGCCTGTTAATACGGGCGATATAACCGATATTATAAAAAAACACCGCAAACCTCTTTGTGTTCTTGCGGCTGTTGTTGCAGCGATTCTGGTACTGTGCTCCTTGTTATCCCCCAAGGACAACGATGGCAAGACTCTCTTTGTAGACGATATGCTCGTGTTTAACGAAATCAATGTGGAAAACCAAGCTAAAATGTATGGTATCATAGACAAAAAGGGCGAAATAGTAGCCGATGCCGACTTTGCTCTGGCGTATCTTGTAGGTGACGGCATGATAGTTGCACAGCAGCCGCCCGCAGGAGAAGATATACATGTTTCCAATCCCGCAAGCTTCGGACTCATAAACAAAAACGGCGAAGAGATTACCAAATTTTCATACAGCGACAGCGGCATTGAATTTTCCGAGGGGCTGATTCCCATTGCAGAGAATGATAAATGGGGCTTTGCAGACAAGGATGCAAAGTGGGTTATAAAGCCTAAATTTGACGGTGCACACTCCTTTTCGGAGGGTATGGCAGGAGTAAAGGATGCCAAGACACGCAAATGGGGCTTTGCAGACAAAAACGGCAAATGGGTAATAAAAGCCAAGTTTGAAGATGTGGGTGCGTTTACAGACGGCATAGCACCTGCAAAGCTCGACGGCAAGTGGGGCTTTGTAAACAAAAAGGGCGAGTGGGTTATAAAAAATTCGTATCTTGATGTAGATACCTTTAAAGACGGCTTGGCTCTTGCAAAGGATGTAAACGAAAACTGGGGATTTATAGACGGTAAAGGACAATGGGTTATAAAGTCCCGTTTTCAGGAGCTTTGCCGATTCTCTGACGGGGTTGCCGCCGCGAAGAAGAACGGTAAATGGGGTTTCATAGACCCAAAAGGCAAATGGGTTATAGACAATGACTATGCAGATGCAGGCAACTTTGTGGATGGTCTTGCCTATGCCAAGGAAGATGCAGACGGCAAATATGGCTATATAGATAAGAAAGGCAAATGGAAAATTGAGCCCGAGTACAGCTTTGCATATGACTTCTCTATGGGACTTGCATGTGTAAAGAGTAAAGATATGTACGGTTATATAAACAAAAGAGGTAAAACCAAGATAGATTTTAATTACAAATATGCACTCCCGTTCTATAGTGACGGCTTTGCCCCCGTATGTACTGGCGATAAGGACAACACAGATAATGACGAGTGGTTTGTAATAGACAAAAAGGGTAAATCTGTATTTAATAAAAAAGATACCTTTGACGGACTTATGCGTTAAGTATATTTTCGCAGGGGTGACCTCCAGGTGCCACCCCTGCACCCCGCCCCGTCCGCTGTGAAATATACAGGGAAAGCAAAATAAAAAGTCCGCTCAATACCGAACGCTGCGGAGGCGGCAATCTTTGCCGCTTGTCCTCGCTAAACGGCAATCGCATAATGGAACTTATCTATTGCGTTTGCCGTTTTCGGTTGAACGGGCTTTTATTTTTCTGCTTTCCTAATCCTGTATATTTCAATGCGGAATTTAATTCACCACAGCACAGAGCCCCATAATTTCATTCGATTTCACCTTTGTTTTTCCCACCTCTTACTTCCTCATAGCTTCGTTATGCCATATAATGCACTGATTTGCTGTGCGCTCGTACAATATGCGGTGTCCCTTGGCACACGCCTTATGAATTTTGGGATAAAACATCCGACACAAATCAAAGTAAAAATGCCGTAAAATCGACGGAAATCAATTTCCGCTGCTGTCCGTCGATTTTAGCGGAGTCGACATAAGTTGTCGAGTCGACGCGGCAGCATTTTTACACAGGTTTGGGTTGGATGTTCCCAAAATTCATACCAAGTGTGAGACGGGATATCGTATAGTGGGCGAAGCACCGGTATTATTTAACCTCATTTTCCAGTGTACCGTCATTAAAGTATGCTTCTATACCCTCTATGGTTGTCTGCGCAATATTGGAAAGCGCCTCCTCGGTAAGAAATGCCTGATGAGAGGTTATGAGCACATTGGGCATGGATATTAGTCTTGCCAGTATATCGTCCTGTATTATTCTGCCCGAATGGTCTTCAAAGAAAAGGTCTGATTCCTCCTCGTACACATCGAGACAGGCGGCGCCTATTTTTTTTGACTTAATGCCCTCTAAAAGAGCCTCGGCATCTATGAGAGAGCCTCGGGATGTATTAAGAATCACTACACCTTTTTTCATTTTGGCAATTACATCTTCATTTATCATATGATAGTTTTCTTTTGTAAGCGGGCAATGAAGCGATATTATATCGCTCTTTTCAAATATCTCTTCAAGACTTGTATAAGTTACACCAAGCGTGTCGTCGGGATAGAGGTCATAGCAGAGTACATTCATGCCAAAGCCCTTGCATATGCTTACAAAAGCCTTGCCTATCTTACCCGTACCAACTATACCGACTGTTCTGCCGTTTAGGTTAAATCCCGTAAGACCGTTCAAACTGAAATTGAAGTCCTTGGAACGGATATACGCCTTATGAATTCTTCGGATGGAGGTAAGGAGCATCCCCATGGTATGCTCGGCAACTGCGTGGGGCGAGTACGCGGGTACTCTTATAACCTTTATTTTGCCCTTTGCCGCCTTTAAATCCACATTGTTAAAGCCTGCGCACCTTAGTGCAACAAGCTTGACCCCCACAGAGTACAAGGAATCCAGTACGGTTTTATTTACATCGTCATTTACAAATACTATTACCGCATCGTACCCTTTTGCAAGAGACACGGTATCCTCGGAAAGCCTTGTTTCAAAATACTTGATTTTCATTCCATCGCTCTTTAGGGCTTCGAAGGAATCAATATCGTACGGTTTGGAATCGAACATTGCAACTTTCACTAAAATCACTCCTCAACTGCAAATATTCTTTCCCAAAAAACAGAAAAATACCCAAGGAGAACTAAATTCTCCCTGGGTATTTGAATTTTTAAAGCTTATATCAGTCTAAAACATAAACCGCCTTAATCGCACCTGCACGCATTACAATTACAACCTTGCTTGCATTTACTGCATCAACTGTTGTACCGTTGTTTGCAGGGGTGAGACTTCCAAGTGTTAAATCTGTAAGGAATTTGTCTTCGTCAAAATCATAGAACTTAGCGGAGCTTACAGAACGGCTTTCCCAATCCTTGTTGCCGTCATAATCATCGTTGCTTTCCACGATATAGGGAACAAAGTTGAGAGTATTGTCGTCTAAAACTATAGAGTCTACTGTAGCGTAAATTACTCTGTGGTAATCGTCGTCGTTATTGTACTCGTGAGCAATAGCATTGCCCTTTGCCGTGAATGTATCAAAAGGTGCGCCATCTACATAATCATAGAGCTTGCCGCCCACAAATACTTCCTGAACATCCACAATCTTTTCGCTTTCTATGGCAAATCTTACAAGGTCACCTGCTTCTATACCTTTGAGCAAGCCGGGTTCTTCGGTCTCTATGCTCTTGCGGTCTGTGCTGCCAGCAGTATAGTACCATACCTTCTGTAAGGGATTCTTGGAATCCTTAGGATTGGGTATATTCTCAATAAAGTCTATAAGTCTTACCTCAGCATTATTTAATATTGTAGCCGCATTGGATGTACCACCGGCGTACACTACTACCGCCTTGGCTGCCTTTGTGGTACTGTCGATATCGTATGCTTCCACAAGGTAAGTGGAGCCACCATAGAAATTATCGTATTTTCTCTTCTTGTATTCTTCTTTATCAAGTCTGTCGTCGGGAACTGAGAACACTATAGTAGAGGAGTTTACTACGAAACCGCCCTGGCTTACAAAGTTACGTACGCTTCCCGAAGAGGAATCACACTTAATTCTTGTCTTACCGTCGCTGAAGTCTCCGGCAGCAAGGTCACCGTCTATAGTAATAAGCTCAGAAATAACAGTCTTGCCGTTTTCTGTAGATGTTGCATACTTAACGAGCTGTGCATGGCTTGCATTCTTTAATGCACCGTCTGCCCAATCGCCGTTTATAACACTGGCATTAGCTTCGAGTATAGAGCCAACCTTGGAATTTTCCACGCTTACGCCGTCTACTCTTACCTTGCTCTTTAAGGGGTACTCATGAATATTGCCCGAAGCGTCAAAGAGCATTACTGCCTTTTCGCTGTCGAAGCCGCTGCCCTCGCCGTATGCCATGATATAGCCGTAGGGCTCCGAGCTTTCGGACTTTGTCATGTATACTATTCTGCCTGCGTAATCGAGGTAGAATGTAGCTTTATCGCCTACTTCGAAGCCATATGTGCTCTCGTCCTTGTCAAGAAGGTCCATATAGTAATCGGATACGGAATAGTATTCCTGTCCTATCTTAACTCTTTCATAATCCGTCATGGAGTTTACAGAGGCATTCTTTAATGTAACAGTAGAAACTATAGCTTCTACAGTACCGCCCGAAAGAGGTTTAGCTACGGAAAGAACTACCTTACTGGAAGCTATGCCCGAAACTGTGCTTGCCTCCTTTTTGCCGCCTTCTTTTGTAACCTTGTATACTATACAATCTTCGTCGTCATTCTTAAGGGTAACACTATCGCCCAAATAGGAATCGGTAAAGGTATATTCATCCTTATTTACGCTTCTGCCTGTTACATAGTATGTTTTGTAGCTTGTAACATAAGCTATTTCGTAATCCTTACCGCCGTCATTATTCATAAGAGTGATTTCGCCGCAGGTAATATCGAAATATGTCTCTATGAATTCATCGTCGATATCCTCAAGGGGCACACCCTGTCCGTTGTAGATTACATAAAGCTTATCGGAAAGCTTAACCTCGTCTTCATCATCGTCTTCATCGTAGAATTCGATTTTTTCCGATGTTACATTAAATATATCCTCTGCAGATATTGTAAATGTATCGTTATCGCCCGATTCTTCGATACTTACAATTTCATTGGTAGAACCTTCTATGTATTCAACATCTACCATCTTACCGAGATACTTATAGTAATCCTGAATGTCGGAGTCTTCTTCAATTCTGAATACTTCGTCATCTATCATTATCTGGAACTTGGTAAGACCAAGGCTTTCGCCTGTGAGGTTGTTCTTGAACACGGCTGTTACAACGCCTGTTAATTCTTCGTAATCTTCCTCATCGTCATCCACATATCCGCCGCCACCGGAGCCATTTGATACATTAAGCTTCTTGGTGTAGTCCATATTGTATACGAGCTGTGCCACAATACCTCTGTTTGCAGGGGAAGCACCGTCAGAGAGAGCATTGGCTGTGAGCTTCATATCCTTGGCTATTTCTATGTAGCCCTTGTACCATGGATTTGTGGTTGAGTAGAGACTGCCGTAATTTTTGGCACAAACAAGCATCTTTATAGCTTCGCCGTACTTAACGGGGTTGTCGGGACGGAATGTACCGTCTTCATAACCGTTTATTATACCTGCCTTTACTGCATATGCTATGCAAGTGTTTGCCCAGTGGTTTACGCTATCTGCGAACTTGTCTGTCTTCTCTGTAAGTAAGTTTACATCACCCACCATGTAGACTGCAAGCATCTTGGCAAATTCTGCTCTTGTGATGGTCTTGTCTGGTTTAAACTTAAGAACACCTTCTTCGGATATTCCGTTTATAATACCATCGTCTACTAATGAGTATATTGCATCCTTGTATGCATAGTCATCCGCAACGTCGGGGAAAACTACTTGCTCTGCGGCAAAAACATTCACAGTAAGAAGTGATGCCATTACCATGAGGGTCGCAAGCAATGATGCAATTACGCGTTTTGTAATTTTCATTTTGAAAACCTCCCTTTTATATTGCCTCAAAAAGAGACATTATGTTATTATAATAATACCATCAAATTCGGGTATAGTCAATGTTAATTACATGTCCATTTTTTTACAATTATTTTACAAGAATAATTTTGTGATTGGTAAAATAAAATCATTGACAAACCAAAGAGGGAATGCTATAATATAACCTGTACAAAAAATGAATAGTTTGGCCGAGTAGTTCAGTTGGTTAGAATGCCAGCCTGTCACGCTGGAGGTCGAGGGTTCGAGCCCCTTCTCGGTCGCCAAACGAATGAGACACCGCAAGGTGTCTTTTTCGTTTGCAATAATTGGGAGGGGCTCGAACCCTGAGAGGGTTTTTGCGTTAATAAAACATGCCAGTGGCATGTTTTTAGCAAAAAGATGCGCAGACCGGTACCGAAGCCGAAGGCTTGGGTGGGCAAGCAGGGCGGATGCGAAGCATACGATGCCCCTTCTCGGTCGCCAAACGAATGAGACACCGCAAGGTGTCTTTTTTGTTTGCAATAATCAGGAAAGAGAGAATTTGCATATGCTTCCTTATTTTTACATACAATATATGGAATAATACTCGTTTAACTCAAGGAAGTGATAATATGTCTCCGCGCTACAAAAGGACCAACCGAAGATACAATATAAAAACGCCCAGAGAAAAAATGCCATTTGAAAAAAAGACTCTCATACAATCCGTTTCTTCGCTTGTCATTCTGGCGGTGTTTGTCATCGTTTCCTTTGTGTCGCCCTCTCCTTTAACAAAAAGATATCTTGATACCACCTACAATTCACATATGTGGAAAACATTTCTTTTAAATACGGCATCGGGTATAAAATCAAAAGCCCATACGGCAGTAAATGCCTATGCCCGCTTTATAGATTCCGCCGAAAACCGACTCGGCATAGACAAACCCCAATCGGGCACGGCAAAAGCGAAAAAGAATGAAACACCGCTCGAAATCAAAGAGGAAACAGCACCCGAAAAAACCGCTCCAAAATGGCAAATACCTACAGAGGGAGATATTACCTCTGAATTCGGCGCAAGAATTCATCCCGTAACAAGCGAGGATGCCCTGCACACAGGCATAGACATAGCCGCGCCCAAGGGGCAGACGGTTAATGCCGCGTGCGAGGGGTCTGTTGTAAGTACGGGCAGTGACGATGCAAACGGAAATTACATCGTAATAGACCATGGCGAAAACACCAAAAGCATCTATGCTCACTTAGATACAATATCGGTATCCGAGGGGCAACGCGTGGATACATCCACCGCCATAGGCACCGTAGGGTCTACGGGAATATCCACAGGCCCGCACCTGCACTTTGAAATAAAAATAAACGAAGAAAGCGTAAATCCCGCAGATTTTTTTGAGGAGTGGTAATTTTTTTGAAGAAACGGCTCAAATTTTCTCTGATGCTTGCTCTGTGGATTACCCTCTTTCCTCCAAGCTGGCTAGCGGCTGTGTCTGCCGCCGTAATAATGCACGAGGCTGCGCATCTTTTGGCATGCAGACTAATCGGCATAAGGATACTTGAAATAAAAGCTCTCCCGTGGGGTCTTACAGCCGCCACTCCCATTATGTATGAGCCGTCGGCACAGTTTGTGATATCTTTTTCGGGACCGATGTGCAACTTTTTTCTTCTTTTTTTCTGTCCTTTTATTAAAGCACGATTTTCGGCGGAGGCGGCAAACCTATTTGCGCTTGCGAATCTTGCGGACGGACTTTTAAATCTTTTGCCCGCCCTTCCGCTTGACGGCGGTATAATCTTAAAGGCTTTTTTGTGCGCACGGATGGGACTTGTGCGCGGGTTTTCGCGGATGCTTAAAATTACGGCGGTTATAGGCGCATCTGTTATGGTGCTTGGTCTCTACATATTTTCATCTACAGGCTCAAATGCCTCGTATCTTGTGGCGGGTCTCTTTATACTATACAACCTGAAACACGAAAAACAACTCATCATGTGCATAAGAAAGCGCATCTTAACGGGCGAAATCGTGTCAAAGCCACGGCCAAAGAAAATATATGCCGACTTTGGCAGTAATGCAATATGCCTTGTAGACCGCATAAGCCCCTCGCACACTATAGAGGTACATATTACACAAGGCGGAAAAACCAAGGGGATAATAAGTCAGGACACCCTTATACAATGCGTTTTGAAAAACAGCATGATAACCCTTGGAGAATGTATTGAAAAAACATAATTATTATGATAGAATACTATTATCACTGGCAAAGGATTGATATAATGTTAAAACAAAAGATAGAAAACATTCTTCCGTTTGTGGAGAAGCCCGCCAGATACACAGGCGGAGAACTTAACAGCGTTGTTAAAGATAAGGACAGTGTAGACATCCGCGTGGCATTCTGCTTTCCCGATGTGTACGAGGTAGGCATGAGCCACCTTGGTATGAAGATACTCTATTCCCTTTTAAACCGCAGAGACGATACATGGTGCGAAAGGGTGTTTGCTCCGTGGGTGGATATGGAAGACAAAATGAGGGAAAACGGTATTCCCCTCTACGCTCTTGAAAGCATGGAGCCTGTGGGTAACTTTGATTTTGTTGCATTTACTCTGCAGTACGAAATGAGCTATTCAAATATATTAAACATGCTGTCACTTGCGGAAATACCACTTCTGCAAAAGGACAGAAAAGAGGGCGACCCGTTTGTAATGATGGGCGGTCCGTGTGCATACAGCGCAGAGTGTCTTGCTCCCTTTGCCGACTTTTTCCAGCTTGGTGAGGGCGAGGCTATAATGGACAAGTGCATGGATGTGTACAAAGAGTGGAAAAAGGCTAATCTTCCGAGGGAAGAATTCTTAAAAATGGTATCTCAGATACCCGGTATATATGTACCGTCATTCTACGATGTTTCATATAATGATGACGGCACGGTAAAGGATATAAGACCCCTTTATGACTTTGTGCCCGAAAAGGTGCGCAAATGCGTGGTGGAAAACCTTGACGAGGCTTTCTATCCCGATAAATTTGTAGTACCTTTTGTAGAGATAGTGCACGATAGGATTATGCTCGAAATATTCCGCGGATGCATACGCGGTTGCCGTTTTTGTCAGGCGGGACAGATATACAGACCCGTACGCGAAAAGTCGGCGCAAACCCTTATAAAGCAGGCACAAGCCCTCATAGACTCTACAGGTTATGAGGAAATAAGCCTTTCTTCCTTAAGTACATCGGACTACCGCTCGCTTAAGGAGCTTACTGATGCCCTTTTAGAAATGACGGAAGAAAAGAGAATGAACATGGCTCTTCCGTCACTTCGACTTGACTCATTCTCCATGGAGCTTATGGACAAGGTGTCCAAGGTGCGCAAAAGCTCTCTTACCTTTGCGCCCGAGGCAGGCACACAGAGAATGAGAGATGTCATAAACAAGGGCATAACCGAAGAAGACCTTATGTCAAGCTCCGAAATGGCTTTCAGAGGAGGTTACTCTAACCTCAAGCTGTACTTTATGATAGGTCTGCCGTTTGAAACATTGGAGGATGTAGTGGGAATAGGTGAGCTTGCAAAAAAGGTGGAAAGAGTGTACAACAATATACCAAAGGACATGCGCGCGCCAAATCTTCGGATAACCCTTTCGGTATCCTCGTTTGTACCAAAGGCATTTACTCCGTTCCAATGGGCAAAGCAGGACACCATGGACGAACTCCGAGTAAAACAGTATGCTTTGAAAGACAACATAACCTCGCGCAAGATAAAATACAATTACCACGAAGCACCCGTAAGTGTGCTCGAGGGCGTGTTTGCCCGAGGTGACAGACGTCTCTCAGATGTGCTCATTAAGGCACACAAAAAGGGCATCCGTTTTGACGGCTGGAGTGAATTTTTCAGCATGGAAAAGTGGCTCGAATGTTTCGAAGAATGCGGTCTTTCGCCCGAATTCTACACAAGGGCGCGCTCGTTTGACGAGATACTCCCCTGGGATATGATAGATGTCGGTGTTAAAAAGAGCTTCCTTATAGAAGAAGCCAAGAGAGCAGAACGCGCAGAGGTAACACCCAACTGCCGTGAAAAGTGTTCTGCCTGCGGTGCAAATTGTTTCAAAGGCGGTGTGTGTTATGAGTAAATACAGATTTTGCTACAAAGAGGGCGAAGAGGTTAAGTTCATATCGCACCTTGACTTTCTGCGCACAGCCGTGCGCATATTCCGCAGAGCCAGCCTGCCTGTTAAGTATTCCGAGGGCTTCAATCCCCACATGGTTATGACCATAGGACTTCCGCTTTCGGTAGGCACAACAAGTGTATGCGAATGTCTGGAGCTTGAGCTTACCGAGGACATAGATACAGAGAGTGCACTAAAGGGCATAAATGCCGTATGCCCGAGGGGAATAGAATTTACAGGCATCAAAAAGGCAGATAACCTTAAACCCATGCACCTTATAGACAGCGCTCTGTACGAAGCATCGTTTACTACAGACAAAAAGGCGGACTTGGAAGAATACATTGACGCACCCGAGGTTATGATAGAAAAGAAATCCAAGCGCAAGATAAACGAAGTAAACATAAAGGACTTTGTAAGAGATATAAGGCTAATCGCCACAGACGGCACAAGCCACAAACTCGAAATGAGGCTTAATGCAGGAAATACCTCGAACCTAAAACCCGAGCTTGTGCTTAAATCCATAGGAGATTTTTGTAAGGTATCCGTATCGGATATCCATATAGAAAGAAAAGAAATTTATTTTGAAGACATGACGAAGGTGTTTTAAAATGGACTATGAAGCTCTTAAAAAGGAAATAGCCTACCACAGCCATCAGTACTATGTGCTAGACAACCCTACCATAACCGATGCCGAGTATGACAGACTCATGAGACAGCTTCTGGACTACGAAAAAGAGCATCCCGAACTGGTAACAGCCGACTCCCCCTCTCAAAAGATAGGCGGAGTGATACTTGACGGCTTTAAGTCCGTAGCACATGAGGTACAGATGCAAAGTCTTCAGGACGCCTTTTCGCACGATGAGGTACGCGACTTCGACAAGAGAGTAAAAGACGCTTTGGGAAGAGACACCGAATATGCGGTAGAACACAAGATAGACGGTCTTTCGGTATCGCTTGAATATGAAAACGGCATCTTTACCCGCGGTTCCACCCGAGGCGACGGCAATGTGGGCGAGGATGTAACCGAAAACTTAAAGACTGTAATGAGTATTCCCCTTAAACTCATGGAGGATGTAGAATATCTTGAGGTAAGAGGCGAGGTGTTCATATCCAAGGATAACTTTGCAAAGATAAATTCTGCCCGGGAGCTTTCGGGTGAGATGGTTTTTGCAAACCCCCGAAACGCCGCCGCAGGCTCTCTCCGTCAGCTTGACAGCTCGGTTGCAAGAGAGCGCAGGCTCGATATATTTGTATTTAATATTCAGAGGGTAAAAGGAAGAGAATTCAAAACCCACCTCGAAGGACTCGAGTTTCTGCGCAAATGCGGTTTTAAGGTAATATCGGGATGTAAGGCTCACAGCAATATAGAATCCGCCATAAAAGAGGTAGAGGCTATCGGTCTTAAAAGACCCGACCTCTACTACGATATAGACGGCGCTGTTATAAAGGTAAATTCACTTGCCGACAGAGATATCCTCGGCTCCAATGCCAAGACACCCAAGTGGGCAATAGCCTTTAAATACCCAGCAGAACAAAAGGAAACCACAATAAACGACATAGTAATTCAGGTAGGAAGAACAGGTGTGCTTACACCCAATGCCGAATTCGACCCCGTAACCGTATCGGGAAGCGTAATTGCCCGTGCCACACTTCACAACGAGGACTATATTAAGCAAAAGGACATCCGCATAGGAGACCGTGTTCTTGTGCAAAAGGCAGGAGATATAATCCCCGAGGTTGTGAGCGTAATTACCTCTAAGAGAGACGGAACAGAAAGGGTATTTACCATGCCCTCCGTCTGCCCCGTGTGCTCTGCGCCCGTATACCGCGAAGACGGTCAGGCGGCAATACGGTGCACAAACCCCTTATGCAGAGCACAGCTTGCAAGAAGCATAGAGCACTTTGTATCGCGCGATGCCATGGATATAGAGGGGATGGGGCCGTCTGTAGTGGATAAGCTCATGGATGCAGGACTTGTAGAAAACTGTGCCGACCTTTATTCTCTTAAAGAAGATGATATTGCCGCACTGGATAAGATGGGCAAAAAAAGTGCTCAGAACTTAATATCCGCTCTGGAAAAATCCAAGGATAACGATATGTACAGGCTTCTGTTCGGTCTTGGCATCCGCCACATAGGTCTTACCGCGGCAAAGAATATATCAAAAGCCGTGGGAAGCTTTGACAGACTGTTTGAAATAAGCATTGATGAGCTTTGCACCATAGAGGATGTAGGCACAAAGATGGCGCAGAGTATTACCGAGTTTTTCGCCCTGCCAAGCACAAGAGAGCTGATATCAGCCCTGGAAAATTTCGGGGTCAATACAAAGGCACTTGCCGATGATACACCAAAGGGTACAGCTCTGTCAGGTCTTACCTTTGTAATAACGGGCACTCTACCTACATTGGGCAGAAAAGAAGCCTCCGCCCTCATAGAAGAAAACGGCGGTAAGGTATCGGGCTCGGTATCCAAAAAAACCGATTACCTACTGGCAGGCGAGGAGGCAGGAAGCAAGCTTGCAAAGGCAAAAGAGCTTGGCATAAAAATAGTTTCCGAAGAGGAATTGTATAATATTATAAAAGGGAACATATAATTTTAATAAAAATGTACTAATTACAAGATAAAAATGAGACATAACATACAAAATGCGGGAAAAGTACTTGCGTACTGCCCGCATTTTGTGTATAATTATAATACATTTTACCTTTAACCAGTTATAGTTTTTTTCTATAACAAATATAGAATTGGAGGCGTTAGGTAATGAACAGAGTTTACAATTTTTCCGCAGGTCCTTCTGCACTTCCTCTCTCCGTACTCGAGCAGGCGCAGAAAGAACTTATTTGCCACGGCACATCAGGTATGTCCGTTATGGAGATGAGCCATCGTTCAGGCGCATATCAGACAATTATAGATGAGTGCGAAGCTTCTCTTCGCTCACTTATGGCAATACCCGATAACTACAAGGTTCTCTTCCTTCAGGGCGGAGCATCCAGCCAGTTTGCAATGATTCCTTTAAACCTCTTTAATAAGAGCAAAAAGGCAGACTGTGTGCTCACTGGTCTGTGGGCAAAGAAGTTCAGCAAGGAAGCCGCAAGATACGGTGAGGTTAAAGTACTTGCTTCTTCCGAGGATAAGACTTTCTCATATATCCCCAAGCTCGACAAGAGCACATTTACTCCCGATGCTGATTTCTTCCATATAACATACAACAATACTATATACGGAACAAAGTTCTCTACTCTTCCCGATACAGGAGATGTTCCGCTTGTAGCAGATATGTCCTCTTCTATCTTAAGTGAGCCTGTGGATGTATCCAAGTTTGGCTTAATCTATGCGGGCGCACAGAAGAACATGGCTCCTGCAGGTCTTACCGTTGTTATCATAAGAGAAGATTTAATCGGAAACGCTATGGACATTACTCCCACAATGTTCAACTACGCTACACATTCCGAAAACGGCTCTATGTTCAACACTCCCCCCACATACCCCATATACATCTGCGGTCTTGTGTGCAAGTGGCTCGAGAGTCTCGGCGGTCTTGGTGCAATGAAAGCTATAAATGAAGAAAAGGCTTCCATTATATACAACTTCCTCGATGAGTCCTCTATGTTTAATGCTACAGTTGCCGCAAAGGAAGACCGTTCCTTGATGAATGTTCCCTTTGTTACAGGCGATGACGAATTAAACGCTAAGTTTATTAAGGAAGCTACAGCCGCAGGCTTTGTAAACCTAAAGGGTCACAGAAGTGTGGGCGGTATGAGAGCAAGCATATACAACGCAATGGGCGTAGACGGCGTTAAGGCTCTTGTAGACTTTATGAAGAAGTTTGAAACAGAAAACAAATAAGGTGGTTTAATAAATGTACGAAGTATTAACTTTAAACAAAATAGCAAAATGCGGTCTTGATATGTTAGATGCAGATATCTTTACCGTAACAGATGCATCAGATAATCCCGATGCCATAATCCTCAGAAGCTTTTCCATGCACGATATGGAAATTCCCAAAAGCCTTAAAGCAGTAGCAAGAGCTGGCGCAGGTGTGAACAATATTCCCATAGACAAAATGAGCGAAATGGGCATACCCGTATTCAACACCCCCGGTGCAAATGCAAATGCGGTTGCAGAGCTTGCTGTAGCAGGTCTTCTCATGGCATCCAGAAAGATAACCGATGCAACAGACTGGGCAAAGACCTTAAAGGGCGAGGGCGCAAATGTAGAAAAGCTCGTAGAAAAAGGTAAGAGTGCATTTGCAGGTCCCGAAATCAAGGGTAAGACCCTTGGTGTAATAGGTCTTGGTGCGATAGGCGTGATGGTGGCAAACCTTGCCGTAGCACTGGGTATGAATGTAATAGGCTACGACCCCTACATTTCTATAGATGCCGCATGGCACTTATCCAGAGCGGTTAAGAAATCTTCCGATATAAAGGCAATGGTCTCCAAATGCGACTACATTACAATGCATCTTCCCCTGCTTGACTCCACAAAGGGCATGGTAAACGAAGAGCTCCTCGAATGCATGGAAAACGGTGTAAGAATTCTTAACTTTGCAAGAGGCGCACTCGTAGACAATGCCGCTATGAAAAAGGCATTGGAATCGGGCAAGGTAGCTTGCTATGTAACAGACTTCCCCTCGGAAGAAACTCTCGATATGCCCAATACGGTAAATATACCCCACCTTGGCGCATCCACACCCGAGTCCGAGGACAACTGTGCTGTAATGGCTGCAAAAGAGCTTTCCGACTTTATGTGCACAGGAAACATAAAGAACTCTGTAAACTACCCCAACTGCGAAATGGCAATGGAAGGCAAATACAGAGTTACAATAGCTCACAAAAACATCCCCAACATGCTCGCTACTTTCTCGGGACTTATGTCCGATGCAAATATAAACATCATAAATATGATGAATAAGTCTAAGGGCGAAAATGCATACACCATAATAGATGTAGACAATATCCCCGATGCTGTAGAACAAGAGATAGAAGCTACAGAGGGTGTACAGAGAGTAAGAGTGATAATAAATATGTAATTAATTGTAGGGGTGACCTGCAGGTGTCACCCCTACAACCGAGCCGTCAACACAACGCCTCAGCGTCGCACCGTAGAGGGTGCTCGCTTTGGCGAGTGTTTTGCCATAAGTTCCACCAGACCATTCATTATCGCCTACGGCTCAATTCATGGGGTGTCACTCATCCCCGTCCGCTGTGAAATCTGCGGGGAAAGCAAAA
>JAZRKX010000042.1:0-43741 GCA_045646525.1 Clostridia bacterium
ATAGTACCTATTTCGCAGGTAAATGAGTCCACTGCACAAATCCTGATACTCCCCACGATAGCCAAATGGATTGTATATGGTATTTTCTTCTGATTGATTACCATAAGCATCAAATTCATAGTCCGCAACAGGTGTTCCTGCATTGTCAATCAACAAAGCAACATCGCCTTGTCCATTGTAGAGATAATAAATGTCATTGTTATTCTTGATGATTTCAATACCTCTGTAATACTTAGTTGTGCCGTCCGCTGTTATTTCTTCAACAACATTAGCATTATCATACACAAAGGTTATTGTATTATCCCCTACTGTCTTTGAATGCCTGAGTCCATCAGGTGCGTAACTGTAGCTTGAAACAACCCCGTTTGTATCTGCCCCTATAAGCTGATTGTAGCAGTTATAGGAATATAATGTAATATTTTCATTGGTTGTTCCCGAGATGAAATAATCTTTGCTTGCTCCGCTTGCGTAAGGTTCTGCGGTCATAACGGCTTTTATTGTTTGATTTCCGTTATCATCATAGAAATAGCTTGTAGTTTTTGATGTTTCTCCCGATACCTCATTGCTTTGCGTTAAGCGATTATTCAAATCATACTCGTATGCTACAGTGCTTGTACTGCTTGTCATGGAAGCGCGGTTTCCGAAATCATCAAAACTGTATACCGTATCGTTTTCTCTTACAAGTCGGTTCATTGCATCATATTCATAGGTTGTTGTTTCACCATTTGATGTTCTTGACTTTTGATTTCCGTTAAGATAATAGGTGTACTGTTCCGACAGCTTATCACCTGTGCTTTGACTTGTAAGCATATTTGCAATGTTATATGCGTAGTTTGTTGTTTCGCCGCCTGCAACAGTTGTCTGAGTTCTGTTACCATTGGCATCATAGGAATATGTAGCAATAACAGCTCCGTTTTCACTAACGCTTGTCAAACGGTTTAGAAGGTCATAGGTATAGCTTTGATTTATTTCCGCCACATCGTTTCTTGTAAGGGTAAAGCTTGTCCGATTTCCATTTGCATCATAAGCGAATGTTTTGATTGTTCCGGCAGCAGAATCGCTCTCTGATACAAGCTGTCCTTTATCGTTATAAACATAGCTTATTGAGGTTGTACCATTTTGTTCTGAAAGAACCTGTCCTGTTAAACCGTAAGTGGTTGTTTCAGTATTTGTTCCATCTGACAAACCTTTTGATAGAACAGAGCCAAAACCATTGTAAGTGAAATTAAATGTCTGTCCGTTTCTGTCGGTTGTTGTTTCCAAAAGTCCGTTTGCCAAATCATAGGTATTTGTTTCAACCTGTCCAAGTGCATCTGTCGTCGAGAGCAATCGTTTTAATTCGTCATAGGTGTATTTTGTTACAGCGTATTCCGTATCTTCACCAGTAACATCGTCAAGACCATTGATTGTCAGCGGAGCATGCAGACCTGTATATACACGAAGCAGATTGCCCGTTGCATCATAATAGTTTTGAGTGTAATTTGACTTTTTACCGTCATTGGCCTGTGTCATTATAAGGCGATTACGATTGTCATAGGTGTATGTAACCTCGTTGTAGCTCTCGGTTTCACCGGAAGCATTTGTTGTTACTCTTTCTTTGACGATATTTCCGTTATTATCGTACCAAACTTTTTTTACTGAGTAATATATGGTTCCGTCCTTTTCTTCAAAAGGAGTTTTCTGTTCAATTACTCTGCCGAGATTATCGTATGTAAACTCTGTTGCACAGCCTTTGGCGTCGTATGATTTTGTTATTCTGCCAAGCCAATCATATTCTGCACTTACAGCATTTCCGAGTTCGTCAGTTTCTCTCGTAACCTTTCCCATAAAGTTATATTCTGCACTGCGAACATTATTTGAATTTTCGCTATTCGCTTTTGCAGATTTTACGGAAATAATGTTTCCTTCATAATCAGATGTATATGTTTCATAATCGCTGCCGATTTCTGTCTTGATTTTATTTCCGTATTTATCGTAATAAACACCGGTAACAACAGACGGATTGTTTTCATTACCTATTACTGTTGTAGTTTCTTTCACATAATCAGCAGTTATTTCATAGGAATAGGTTTCCTTATAGATTAGAGTATTACTATTGTCATATACCTCTTTTACAATCGGTCTTTGATATGTGTCGTAGGTATAAACGGTTCTTCTATGTTCTATCTGATAATCTTCTTCATCTAAATTATCGGTATAGATAGCTTCTGTTTCCAGCTGTCCGAATGGGGTGAAATATCTGTAAATGTAATCAAGGTCAAATTCATTATATTTAATGCGCTCACTTTCACCATCACCATTGTGATAGTTTGTGATACGATTTCCTAACTCATCATATTCACGGGTATTCCAAGCGGAATACACATACTCCTTATATGTGTCATCGGGATTTGTTATTTTGATTACTCGACCTATTTCGTCATATTCATAAGTTGTTGTGTTACCATTTCCGTCTGTTTGCGTAACAGGATAACCCCAATAATTGTAGGCAGAAGAAGCAGAAACATCAGATACAACATTGTCATTATTCGCAACCTGCTTTACCTTCTCATTAACCACATAAGCTCCGTCTTGATATGTATATTCGGTTTCTACATAATTGGAGCTGTCGGAATATGCTTTTTGATTGATAATATTTCCGTATGTGTCGTGTGAATACTGAATTTTGCTTTTGAGGACATCATTAACATAGATATTCATATATTCAATTTTCTTGCCATCAGAAGTTGGTACATATTCTTCACGAATAGTTGTGTTTGCATCTTGTTTATAGGTTTTTGTAAGCGGGAAGTGATATGCACTGTCATAAGTATATGTAACAGCCCTGTCAGCTACACCATTAGGAGTTTCGGTCAATATATCCCCATAGTTACCTGTATCATAGGTATATGTGTTTGATGTTGTCATATAATTACTGCTGTCTGATACAGAATAATTATTAACCGTTACCCCTGTCATAAGTTTAGTATCTGAATTATACGAATAATCAGTTATTATCTTATGGTCTGTTCCCTCATCGGTCAGTTTAGTTAAGAGAATTGTTTTCTCTCTGCTTGCTCCTAAATAGGTATATTTATAAATATCGTATGATGTTTTTCCTGTGGGAGCATTGGCATCAGTTACCTTTACTGCATAATTGTATGAGCTGCTTACCCGATCATCTCGGTTATATCCGATATATCCGTCATACTCACCGACTTCGTTTATGTCATAATTATACGACTTGTCGTTCAAATAATACGAATCACCCGAATAACTGTATGCTGATTCCTCATAGCTGCGATAAACCTTATAGAACATCATTGAGCCGTTAGGCGTACAGTTCTTTATGAATGGTGCATATTTGAAATAATATGATTTACCTCCAGTTCTTGTGGCACCTCTGATTAAGGCATAGGTATTGTGAATGCCTGAAAATTCCTCAAAATTATCATCATCTATATATGAGTTTCCTTTTGCAGAATTAGTCAAATCGTAATAGTCATAATAGAAAGTGCTGTTTCTATCCAAAAATGCAAATTTTGTTTTAAGAAAATCATAACTATAATTGTATTTGTTACCATAAGGGTCTATTACTCGTTTCAAAACCCATTCATCACACATTAGGTCATCCGTTTCCGGATATCCTGTAATTCCGATTTCAGAATTGCTTAGCTTGTCAAGATAATATGTGTATTGCTTAACATCTGTGCTGTCGGCAGGATTTGTAATTGTCATATACATTGATATATTATCATCTTCGTCATACTCAAATGTAAAAACAACCTCTCTGCCAAGAGTATCAACTATTTTTTCTATATATGGGTAGTCTTTATATCTGCCCCAAACATTCATATAGCTTTCGGTATCACAATAGAATTTTATCTGATTTCCATGTCGGTCTTGCTGAATGAGCAATCTTCCGTCTGTTCCGAAATAGTGCTTTGTACCGTCTTTTTCGTCTACTCGGTATTTACTCCGCATACCATCGTGCGTTACAGAGGTATCGCTGACAAGTTTAATATCATTAAGCGGGTAACCTGACAGGTTGTTGTCACTTCCATCATAAAGGTCTATCAGCCATACGCCTTTATCTCCGAAATGCAGATATTCATAAGTATCTTCATAGCCATATCTTGTTTCTACATAGGGGAAGTCAAATTCCCATCCCGAACCGAGCTTTGAATATCTTTCAGTTGCAGTATCGTCAAGTAAGCCATCGGTATACTCGGTGTAATAATCTGTTTTAGGTACAACAACTACTTCAAAATCATAATAATCTATTTCGTAATCCACCGTATTATCATATGGAAAATATGCGTCTATCTCATACGATGTGGAATTGATATAATCAACTGCCGCTTGTGCTTCTGAATATGACGAGAACAATTTCGATTTTGCAGGTTCTTCGATATAATCGTACTCATATTTTGTCTTGTTTTTTACCATCCACTCCGCATCTTCTTCGGCAAGATATGTTTCAAAATCGGGAGTGAGGCAAATATTATCGTATGGTGTAGAACTCCAATCATCGTTTGTATAATATATGTATACCCGTTTACTGCCTTTTATCATATAATATGATGCTTCGCGGGGAGTATCTGTTTCCTTTAGGTATGCTTCAAACAGGGCGGCATTTGTAGAGTTATATGTTCTTGTAATATTTAAATCAAAGCCATTAACTCCGGGAAGTGTCAAATCTGTCACCTTAATATTTGTGCTGCCCGTTGATGTATTTACATATCCGTCCTGTGATGTCCCCTGAGGTGCAGCATTTATACCGCCGTTATATACCGACTGAGGATAATACAAATTGTTATACACATCAGCTTCTTCTTGAGTTAAGGCAAAAACAGATTGACAGCATAATATCATACTGATTAGAACAATAGGGAGAAGTATTAAATGTTTTCTCATTGTAAATTCACCTCACCTTTATTCTGTTACAGTATCGGTTTTTGCACTTGCCCTTGCTGCTTCAACCTTAGTTGAAGAAACATTTTCTGTGAGTACTTTCTCAACATCCTTTCCTTTCTTTACTTCGTTTACCATTTCTGCAAAGGTTAACTTAGAAATCTTTTCAGCATCTTTCATACGGCAAATTGCAAAGAAGTTTGTCATTCCTGCTTTTTCCGCAAGAGCAATTTCTTCGTCGGTTATGCCCGAAGCAGCTTTTCTAAAGTTCATCCATTCTTTTTTCTCTTTTGCAGCAAATTCTATTATTTCGCTCATAGGCATATCGGGAGAGAGTTTCTGCATTTTTGTCATATATTCTTTTTCTGTGATTTTACCAAAGGCAAAATCAGCCGCAGCTTGACCTTGTGCGTTTTTTAATGCAGTTCTTTCCTTTATTAAATCATTTATTGTTTTACCGTTTTGTTTTGCTTCCCAGGCGGTTGCTATATCTATACTTGCGGTATGAGAATGCCTTGCAAATTCCTTACACTCTGCATCAGTCATTCCCGATGCAATCATTTCTGTATAAATGTCGTCGGGAACTTCAAGAATTTTTGCAATTTGTATCTGTTCTTCAACAAACGCATTAAATTCTTCCAAATCAACACCATACTGTTTAGCGACTATTTCCCAATCGCCTGATTCTTCGTATTTCTGCTCCACAAAAGCAGATACATTTTCACCGGACAATACCATTATAGCCATGATACTGTAAGCATCTGTTTCGGTATAGCCTTTTTTCATTTTGTTTTTTACCCAATCCGAATGTATTGTTTTTGCCAATACGGTTATTGTGGTTATGCTTGCTACAACAATCAAAGCAATAATAATAGCATAAATTTTCTTTTTCATAATAAGTTCCTCCCATTAAGTTGTATAAACTATTGCTTCGTCTGTTACATCTGAATGTGTTTTGAATTTCATCATGTTTGTTATACATGTATTATTTCATAACACTCCTTATTTTAAAAAAGGCAAAAGAAAGAGCTTGCAAACTAATTGCAAACACCTGTCTTTTGCCTAAAACTGCTTACTTTCAATAACATTGTCGTCCCTCCGTTCAGCTATTCAACTTTATCCAACAATCAATATCACCATAAAATCCAACATTTTCTATAATAATTATAACACATTTTTACAAAAATACAATATAAACATTATAATTCTTTTTGGACAGTATGAAACGGTGCATTTGCACCGTTTATTTTTGTATATGGTATTTTATATTCTTACCGTCTATTGTAAAGATAATTGTACCCTCGCTGTCTGTCCGTACCCATTCTATACCCTTTTCTTCAAATCGTTTTGTAAGACTCATAAGAGGATAATTATCGCTATACACAGGTATTACCGCATACTTTGGTTTAACTATGTCCAAAAGTTCTTTGCTCGGCAAATCTGTAGTGGCGCTGTGCGGAACACATATTATATCTGCATCCAAAGATAAGCCCATTGTTTTAATAATATCCCTCTCTGCAACATAGTCACCATCACCCTCTATAAAAACCGCATTTCCCCTATATACTGCATACAGGCTTACTGCGCTTCTTCTTCCATAGGGCGTATCGCAAAGGCGCGACGATACTGCGTCTATTGTTACATCATCACCATCATAAATTCTCGTGCCCTCTGCCGCCAAAAACAGTTCTGTTCCCTGCGGTGAATTTACCACGCACATTTTTCTTATACTGTCTAAATCCGCAAAATCCTCACCCACATAGACCTTGTCCGTCTCAAAGTTGGATACTACCTTTTCAAACCCGCCGATACATGAGGGATTGTCTGAAATCAGTATGATAATATCAAGTTCTGAGACATTCCTGCTTCTTAAAAATTCATAAAGATACGGAAAGTCATCGTTACCGCCGCAGCCTATTAATATATTTTCCTTTTGCGGTGTTTCAAGAAGAGCGCAAAACCCATTATCAAGTTTAAGGAAGGATACATACATATCCTCTCCCGAAAGATACACTGTCTCGGTTGGTATGAGTACCTCTTCTTTGGAACAGGCGCACAACATAATTATAAATATCAAAGCTGAAAGTATCTTTTTCATTTAATCACCTGTATATATTGTACCACATCCTAAGTGCAGTTTTTGTCAAAATATGGCGTCAAATGAAAATATTTATACTATCGCATCGTTTATAAATACTGTATAATTAACTTGCTACCCGAATTTGCGAAAGGAAATACAAAAATATGAAAGTACGAAACATAGTTTCTGTTTTTGCAAGCCTTGGCATAATTCTATCATTATGGAGTTTTCCGCCTACCTTTGCCACAAGTGATTATTCACCCCAAGATACAGACTCCCATTGGGCAGAGGACGAAATATCCTCCCTTATGTACGCGGATATACTCCGAGGCAGCAATAACAACTTAAGACCCGACAGCACAATAACAAGAGGTGAATTCACGGCACTTATTGCCCGAACTCTTTCTCTCAAAGAGACAAACATACAGGAATTTGAGGACATAAAGCCTGACCATGTCTTTTTTAAGGAAATCGGCGCTGCAAAGAATGCGGGTCTCGTAACGGGTATAGGCGAAGGTATTTTTGCACCGAAAAAGAGTATCACCCGAGAGGAAATAATGCTCATAATTGCAAGATGTCTTCCTAAAAATGAAAGCAGCAAAGTGAGTTTCAGCGACATATCTTCTTCATACCGTTACAAAGATGAACTGAAAAAAGCGGTGTCCTCGGGCATAATATCGGGATTTTCCGACAATACCTTCAGACCCAAAAAAAGTGCCACAAGAGCAGAATGTGCCGCAATGCTCGTAAGACTCTTGACCTCTCAGGAGGACATACACAAAAAAGAAGCCCAAAAGCTAGGCGAGCAATATATACAAAACGAACTTAAAGACACAAAGAAAAATCTTTCTCTTTCCATAGGGCGTGCTCACAGCGAAACCGAAATGAAGCTTAATTCACAGGACAAAATAAAGGCACTTTCCACACAGGTTGAGAAGCTCCCCTACAATACAGAACTTACCTCAATTACCACAAACGGCTCTCTGGCAACTGCAGTTTTTAAAGGACAAATAACATATATAACAACAAATACAAACGGAACCCGAAACAGAGTTTACAACGCAACTCACAAAGTGGATATGATTCAAAATGACGGTAAGCTCTATGTATACGACTACAGCCTCACATTGCAGAAACCCGAAAGGATAAATCTCACATGGGAGGTTTATTCTTCGGTACCCGATTATGCACCCGAGGGAGTAAACGTAGTATCCCCCTCCTCGTTTCAGATTTCGGCAGAAAATCTTGGTGTAGAAAGCAAATATCTCTACGGCAATGTAAACTTGTACAACTCTCTTACCCGTAAATATATAACCTACGCAAGAGAAAACGGCTACGAAATCTGGCCCATATACAAAACTGACTTCACTACAAAAACCTCCGACAGCTTTTTGAATAATACGGATGCCAGACAAAAAGCCATATCTTACATTACAGAATATGCATGCAAATACCTTATCGACGGTATAAACATAGACTTTGAGAATATCTACGAAAGAAACCGATACCTTGTAACAGCACATGCCAGAGAACTTACTGTTATGCTTCATGAGCTTGGACTCATAGTATCTGCAGATATAACCCGAAAAGAGCCTACAAGCGCAAACTGGTCTATGTGCTACAATAGGGATGCACTCTCCGAAAACACCGACTATATAATGCTTATGGCATATGACGAGTACTATGCTTCGAGCAAAACTGCAGGCTCTGTATCGAGTCTTGACTGGGCAGAGGACTCTGTAAAACAGACTCTTAAAGAGGTAGATGCCTCTAAACTGATACTTGGAATTCCGTTCTATATGCGGTACTTTGAAACCAAAAACGGCAAAGTTACATCGAGCAAAGCCATAAGCATGCAGACAGCATATGAGCTTATAAATTCAAATAACGTCTCCTATACCTATATAGAGGATGACGGTCAATACAAAATATCGTGGCAAAGCGGCGGCAAGACATGTGTGTTCTGGCTTGAAAACACAGACACAATAGGAAAAAGAGTAGACCTTGCAAACAAATACTCCCTTGCAGGTGTTGCAAGCTGGCGACGCGGGCTTGAAATAAGCAAGGTATGGGAAATCATACTAGAAAGGCTGTAATTCCGGATTTTTTATTATTCGGCCATGTTTTTATGAGAACAATATCACAGTTCTATCCGATGAAATATATGCAGAACTCACCTATAAGGGCAGACACACAAAGATTAAATATTTATAATGTGTGAGGTAATAAATAAAGAAGTTCATGAGCATAGTATGCACACTAAAAAACTCAAAAAGTTAATGACAAATATAGGGCCTTGGGGAGATTTCCAAGGCTCTTGTTTTCTTTTTCTTGATTTATCTGTATAAAAATGGTATAATATATGTAATACTGTGTACTGAAAGGAATTTTACAAAAAAACATGAGTTTTAATATTGTTATGGTAGAACCGGAAATACCCCAAAACACCGGCAATGTGGCAAGAACCTGTGCAGTAACAGGTGCAAGACTGCACCTTGTAGGACCCATGGGCTTTACAATAGATGACAAAAAGTTAAAACGCGCAGGACTTGACTACTGGCACACCCTGGATATAACAATGTACGATAACATAGACGAATTCTTTGACAAAAACAAAGACGGCAACTTTTACTTTGCATCCACAAAAAGTCTTAACCGATACTGTGATGTAGAATTTAAAGACGGCGACTACATACTTTTTGGCAAAGAAACAAAAGGTCTTGATGAGGCACTCTTAAAAGAAAACAAAGAAAAATGCATCCGCATACCAATGGGCAACAATATGAGAAGTCTAAATCTTTCTAACTCCGTTGCCATAATAATATACGAAGCCTTACGGCAAAATGACTTTTTTGATTTGGAAACATCGGGAAGTCTTACAAAATTTGAATGGTAAAGAAAGGATTAAATGCTATGAAGAAAATTATTATAACTACCGATACAGCATCGGACATTACACTTGAAACTGCAGAAAAATACGGCATACACCTTATGCCGATTAATATAACCATAGACGGAAAATCATACAAGGACAGATACGATATCACTCCCGAAGAGTTCTACGATATTCTTCCAAAATGCAATGAAATTCCCAAGACCTCGCAGATAACGGTATCTCAGCATATTGATGAATTCAAGAAGTTCTCGGATGAATATACAATAATCCATATACCGATTTCCGCAAATGCAAGCGGCACATATCAGAGTGCGTGCCTTGCCGCAAATGAAATAAAAGATGAAAATCCTGATGCGGATATAACCGTTGTAGACCCCTCAAGCTTTTCCTACGGCTACGGATACTATGCCATAGAAGCCGCAAAAATGGCAAATGACGGAAAAACCAAGGAAGAAATTATTTCTTACCTTGAGGATGGCTTTAGCAAAACAAAAATCTTCTTTGCCCCCGATACACTTGATTACCTTAAAAAAGGCGGCAGAATAAGTTCAAAGGCAAAGATTATTGCAGATGTACTCGATATTACCCCTATCCTCTCCATAGAAGAAGGTCTTGTAATGAGTAAGGACAAGGTAAGAGGAAGAAAAAAGGTGATGGGCAAAATAGCCGACATGGTAAACGATGCCATGGACAAAGATACCGACCAACCTTTTGTAATAATGCACGCTCTCGACAGCGAAAAGGCAGAAAAATTCAGAGATATACTTATAGAAAAAACAGGCAAAACCAACTTTGTAATCGAAGTTTTGGGACCCACAATAGGCATACACGCAGGCCCAGGTGCATTTGGTGTAATTTTTAGGGGAAAATAATTGTAATTTAGCACAATTTTGGGGATAACTTAGGGTTTATATTATGCATAGAGTAAAATTTACAAAAACTCCTTGCAATCAGAACCAAAATAATATAAAATATTATATGTCGATTATTATTTTTAGAGGTGAATATACATGAACAAAAAATCTATCGAAGACATCCAGGTACAAGGCAAAAAAGTATTGGTAAGATGCGACTTTAATGTTCCTCTTGACGAGAACAGAAACATCACAGACGAAACAAGAATAGACGGCGCTCTTCCCACAATCAAGTATCTTATTGAAAACGGCGCAAAGGTTATCCTTTGCTCACACATGGGCAAGCCCAAGGGCGAACCCAAGCCCGAGCTTTCTCTTGCTCCTGTAGCAAAGAAGCTTTCCGAAAAGCTTGGTAAGGAAGTTATTTTCGCTGCAGATAGCAATGTTGTAGGCGAAAACGCAAAGAAAGCTGTAGCCGAAATGGCAGAGGGCGATGTAGTTCTTCTTGAAAACACAAGATACAGAGCAGAAGAAACAAAGAATGTAGATGCATTCAGCGAAGAACTTGCTTCTCTTGCAGATGTATTTGTAAACGATGCTTTCGGTACTGCACACAGAGCACACTGCTCCAATGTGGGTGTTACAAAGTATCTTGATACTGCAGCTTGCGGTTACCTTATTGAAAAGGAAATCGAATTCCTCGGCAATGCCGTAAATAACCCCGTAAGACCTTGCGTAGCTATACTTGGCGGTTCCAAGGTTTCTTCCAAGATTTCCGTAATAAACAACCTCCTTGAAAAGGTAGATACCTTAATCATCGGCGGCGGTATGGCTTACACATTTATGAAAGCTCTCGGCGAAGAAGTAGGTAATTCTCTCCTCGAAGCTGACTACCTTGACTACGCTAAGGAAATGATGGAAAAGGCAGAAGCTAAAGGCGTTAAGCTCTTAATCCCCGTAGATACAGTTGTAGCTCAGGAATTCTCCAACGATGCCGCTCACAAGACAGTAGGCAGAGGTGAAATCGAAGCAGGCTGGGAAGGTCTTGACATAGGCGAAAAGACAATCGCTCTTTATGTAGATGCAATCAAGGATGCAAAGACAGTTGTATGGAACGGACCTATGGGCGTATTTGAAATGCCTACTTTTGCAAAGGGTACAAATGCTATAGCAAAGGCTCTTTCCGAAATAGATGCTACTACAATCATCGGCGGCGGCGACAGCGTTGCTGCTGTCAATCAGGCAGGACTTGGCGACAAGATGAGCCACATTTCCACAGGCGGCGGCGCTTCTCTCGAATTCTTAGAGGGTAAGGACCTCCCCGGTATCGTAGCACTCAACGATAAATAAATTCAATCGTATTCATTCGGGGGAGAAGCACTCCCCCGTTTGTTGTGAATATATAACGAAAAATTTTACACATGAAAGGATGTAAATATTATGAGACAGACAGTAGTTGCAGGAAACTGGAAAATGAACAAAACCCCCGCCCAGACAACTGAGCTTATAAATGAGCTTAAGCCTCTTGTTGCAGGCAGCGCAAATAAGTGTATAGTATGTGTACCCTACACAAACCTTGCAAACGCTCTCGAAGCTACCAAAGGAAGCAATATCGAAGTTGGTGCACAGAACATGTACTTTGAAGAGAGCGGCGCTTATACAGGCGAAATCGCTCCCTCCATGCTCACAGAGATGGGTGTTAAGTATGTAATAATCGGTCACTCCGAAAGAAGACAGTACTTCAACGAAACAGACGAAACAGTAAACAAAAAGGTTATAAAAGCATTTGAGCACAACCTTATTCCGATAATCTGCGTTGGTGAATCCTTAGAGCAGAGAGAACAGGGCATCACATTTGAGCTTGTAGCTCTCCAGACAAAGATTGCTCTTCTCGGACTTACTGAGGAGCAGGTTAAAAAGTGCATAATTGCATACGAACCCATCTGGGCTATCGGCACAGGCAAAACCGCTACAAGCGAACAGGCTGAAGAGGTTTGTGCGAAAATCAGAGAAACAGTTGCTTCCGTATACGGAAATGCTGCCGCAGAAGAAATCATAATCCAGTACGGCGGAAGTGTAAATGCTTCCAACTCCAAAGAACTCTTTGGAAAAGAAAACATTGACGGCGGTCTTGTAGGCGGTGCCAGCCTTAAGGCAAATGACTTCTCTGTAATTGTAAACAGCTGAAAGGATGAAAACAATGAGTAAAAGACCTGTAGTTTTAGCAATACTCGACGGCTACGGACTTAGCGACATAAAAGAGGGTAATGCAGTTTACACAGCTTCCACTCCTAATCTTGACAGACTTAAAACCGCATACCCCACCGCTAAAATAAACGCAAGCGGTATGGATGTAGGTCTTCCCGACGGTCAGATGGGTAACTCTGAGGTAGGTCATACCAACATAGGTGCAGGAAGAATAGTGTATCAGGAGCTTACAAGAATAACCAAGGCTATAGATGACGGTGACTTCTTTGAGAACGAAGAATTTGTTGCCGCTTGCAAAAATTGCAAGGACAATGACTCCTCGCTTCATGTTATGGGTCTTCTGTCCGACGGCGGTGTGCACTCACATATAGGACACATTACCGCGCTTGCAGAGCTTGCAAAAAGACACGGACTTACAAAAGTATACTTCCACTGCTTTTTGGACGGCAGAGATGTATCCCCCACCAGCGGTGCGGACTTTATAAAGGATTTGTATAACAAGCTTAATGAAATAGGTGTAGGTAAGATTGCTACAGTATCAGGAAGATACTATGCAATGGACAGAGACAACAGATGGGAAAGAGTTGTAAAAGCATATGATGCCATGGTAAAAGGCATTGGCGAAGAATGCACCTGCCCCTACGATGCGGTTAAGGCTTCATACGAAAAGGAAGTTACAGACGAGTTTGTAATTCCTACCGTAGTAGTAAGAGATGGTAAGCCTACAGCTACAATAGGCGAAAATGACAGTATCATCTTTGCAAACTTCCGCCCCGACAGAGCAAGAGAAATTACAAGAACACTTGTTGACCCCGAATTTGACGGTTTCGAAAGAGAGTTCTTTGGCACCTATTATGTAACCATGACACAGTACGATGCAAGCATGCCCAATGTGCATGTAGCATTCAGACCTCAGACACTTGTAAACACTCTGGGCGAATATGTATCCTCAAAGGGATTAAAGCAGCTTAGAATTGCCGAAACAGAAAAGTATGCTCATGTTACTTTCTTCTTCAACGGCGGTGTGGAAAAGGTGTACGAGGGCGAAGACAGAATTCTCGTGGCATCACCAAAGGTCGCAACATATGATATGCAGCCTGAAATGAGCGCATATGAAGTTACAGACAAGATGCTCGAAGCTCTCGATTCCGACAAGTATGACCTTGTTATATTGAACTATGCCAACTGCGACATGGTAGGTCATACAGGCGTTATGGAAGCTGCTGTAAAAGCCGTTGAAGCTGTAGATGAATGCATAGGCAAGGTTGCCGATAAGGTAGTATCCATGGGCGGTGCTATCCTTATAACTGCAGACCACGGAAATGCAGAACAGATGATAGACCCCGATGACGGAAGCGTGTTTACTGCACACTCCACAAACATCGTTCCTCTTATTGCGGCAGGTATCGGAGAGGTTAAACTCTCGGACGGAAGACTTGCTGACCTTGCTCCCACTCTTATAGATATAATGGAGCTTGAAGTACCCTCCGAAATGACAGGAAAAAGTCTTATACAAAAATAATCATTAAAATAAGGGTTGCATAAGCAACCCTTATTTTTTATTCCTCAATATCCCGCAGTACACAATCAAATCCTACATTTCCGCCGTAACCGATTAAATCCATCGGTTTATCTTCTTTTATATAGAGTGTGGGGCAACAGTCTTTCGTATCGTAAAGTTTCTGCCACTTAGTCCAAAGATTTTGATATTCTTCTTCATACTGTTCGTGTTTACCGTCTTTTAAAAGCTTGGAAATACATATATTGTACATCCTGTCTATTATGGCAAAAAGATAATAACCGTATTTTGCAGTAGTTACTATATATTCCTTGGATTTAACACTTTCATCAAGGCTTTGGGCAATAGCTACGATTTCTTCCCATATCCTTACACATTCACTCTTTTCGGAAATTATCGCCTTGTAGCTCCCATCTCCTACAGCATTTCGCACATCTGTAAGGAAACGCTTATAGTTCATATTCTGGTCGCGAATCCACCAGCAATCTATATAGCAATCCTTGTGATAGCTTCTGCCAAGAAGCACCCCGCGGGAAGAAAGAACACAGAGCTTATAAAAATTTTCGCTGTCTTCTTCTGTCATACCGAGTATTTTTCGTGCATACTGCTTCACATAGAATTTATCTGTTTTGGAAGTATCCTTTGCCCATGATGTCATAACATATGCATTAAGGTCACACCAAAGTTCGCTTCCGTTTGTCACCGTTACTTCACCATTGATATCCTCGGGATATTTACAGCCCAAGGTGCCGTTTGTACCTGTAATATACGGTCCGTTCCAACCGCCTCCGCGAGACCAGGTCCATATGCCTTTTATAAGTGTGTTTTCTGTATTTATAACATCTCTTAAGCAAATTTTTTCGCTACCGGCAAAGTCGACAAGCTCTTCAAAGCCGTTTATAGCGCCTGCGCATACATAATTCGGATATGCTCCCTTGCCCTCATACTCTCTTGCGCATTGCACCTCAACCACCTGCTGATGCTTACCGATATTAAGCTGCTGATTGAAACGGGTATTGCGGTGAAAATCCCCTGCTGTATGCTTGATGCAAAAATAAAGATTTTTGTGAGGCTCTATGGTATCGGTTATTTTAAGATACGCATCGGCATTATCCTCGCTTCCCCACGAGCGATACATTATTTCCTTATCCTTTTCAACACACACCTTTTGTCGAAGATAATTTACAAGGTACTTATGATATTCTATGGCATCACCTATTATCGGTGTATTTCCCCTGAAAAGCGGCATTCTGTACTTTGGTCCCACATAGTTTTCGCCATATCTTATATAATAAGTCCGTCAAGCTCGGAAAACTCTGTAAACATCTCGTCAAAGAGGTAGTCCATTGCTTTTTTCGTAAACGGCTTGCAGATATCTATTTTACCATCCGTCAGGACATCATATTTTTCTACAAGGCTTGCAGGAAATGATATAATATCCATCATGAAATAAACCTTGAGCCCTGCCCTCTTTGCATCCGAATACTTTGCCTTTATTTTTTGTTTCAGTGTCAATATTTCGTCGCGCTCTGTGCTCCCCTCGGGGAAGATTTCCTTATCAAATCCGTCCCAGAGCAAAGCAAACTGTGCAGAATCCGAAAAGCAGAACACCTTGCCCTCTATCCCCCTGTCTAAAAGAAAATCAGGGTCTGTATAGCTACTTTCATATGGCAAAAGTCCCGGATTGTTATGTACCATGTCCATTGTAAAAAGGGTGTCTTTCATGGAAAAGGCATCCCCGTTTTTATCATTCTGATTTATAAGACCTGTGCAATAGTTATTTAATGTCATATTATGTACTCCTTTTTATAAAATACTCTTTATGTACGCCATGGGCGACAACCCTGTGCAAGTCTTGAAGGCACGCGAAAATGTATGAATTGATGAA
The DNA here is from genome assembly GCA_045646525.1 of Clostridia bacterium. GTDB lineage: Bacteria > Bacillota > Clostridia > UMGS1810 > UMGS1810 > RGIG8748. The sequence continues at coordinate 16,339 of JAZRKX010000042.1, forward strand.
TAACCCAGCATATCCGAAATTTGGCTTACGCTATAGTGCTTTTCTCTCAAAAGCTTTTTGGCTTCATGAATCCTTAAGGATGAATAATACTCCATAGGACTTTTGTCCGTACAGTCTCTGAAAATCCTGCACATCTGAGTTTTTCCTATAAGAAATATATCGCAAAGCTCCTTTAATGAAACATTGGAATACAGATTTTTCTTCATATACTCGCAGACAAGCTCGCATATAGAGTTATTTGCAATATCCCTCGACTGCTTTGTGGGCATAACCTTTGTAGTGATAGAGCTTCCGCTTCGTACAAGCTTAATAAGAAATTCGGTAAAATGGCAATTAAGAAGCTGCGAAGAGCCAAATACCTCCGACTTGAATGAAAGATTTTGCCTGTCGGTATAATCCGAGGGAACATTCCCCAAAGCATTTTTTGCTTCCTCCAAGAAAAGTGATAAAAGAAGTTTGGAGGTTTTATCGAGTGTAAAAGTCTTTCCGCTGAAAGTTTGCATAATATGACTATGGGTTGTAAACGAAACTACAAGCATGCTGTTTGCAACACGGCTGTCGGAAACATGGGCATGCGGCTCCATAGGCTCATGGAATATAACCTGCCCCTGCGAAAGTGTACATCCTACACCATTTGTAATGGCATTTACACTCCCGCTGTCTACATACACCATTTCCCAGAAGTCATGCTGCTCCGGCTCATGATTAAAATCCTTGGAAAATTCAAAGTAATATATGCTGTTAAAACCCTCTATAACGATATCCTCGTTTACAGATTGCACTTCAAACATAATACACCCCGCGAACAAAATGCTAAAAATTGAGTAATTGCTGCTAAATACATTTTGGTACACATATTATATAATGTAATCAGCACAAAGTCAAGTTTTAAGGAGGTATTCATCATGAATGTACTAGCAATCGGATGTCATCCCGATGATATCGAAATCTCCTGCTGCGGAACACTTGCAAAATGTGTTAAGCGCGGAGACAAGGTAACTGTTTGTCATGTTGCCAACGGCAATATGGGTCATGAAATTATTGAGCCCGACGAATTAAGAGAGATAAGAGCTCAGGAAGCCAGAAACGCAGGCGCTCTTGCAGGAATTGAAGTTGTTACAATAGATGTAGGCGACCTTCTCCCCAATGGCTGCAGCGTAGAACAGCGCGACAAAATCATAGCTCTTATTAAGAGAGTTCAACCCGACTTTATAATCACTCACAGCCCCAACGACTATATGCCCGACCACAGAGAAGTTTCCAAGCTTGTATTTGATGCTTCTTTTGCGGCAAGTGTACCCCACTACGGTGCAGAGGGTAAGGCTGCTGTTGTTCCGCTCTTCTACATGGACAACCTTGCAGGCATGAACTTTATACCTACAGAATATGTAGACATAACAGACGAAATCGACTTAAAGATACAGATGCTCGAATGTCATGAAAGCCAGATTAAGTGGATGCGCGACCATGACCACATTGACTTCCCCGAGTTTGTTCGTTCCTGTTCAAGAGTAAGAGGAATTCAGTGCAATGTTCAGTATGCCGAAGGATTCACTCAGGAGCTTGTATGGCCCAAGGTACTTCCCAAGAGATTACTTCCGTAAGTTATTTAACTTAATATATAATTTGAAAGGAGATTTACAAAATGGACTTTTTATCTACTTACAAAGGCAGCCTTTTGGAGAACTTCTTCCCTAAGGGCTGGGATCTTGCAAAAATGGACGCTTGCTGTGAAAAAGGCGTAGAAAGAGAGGATTTCTGGCACAAGGACTTCAATCCCATCGAATGTCAGGATATCGGCGAATTCGATACACTTATGGGTCACGAAATCGCACTTCAGATTAAGAATGCGCGCGAAAAGGGCGAAAAGCTCGCTATGATTCTTCCCGTAGGTCCTATGGGTATGTATCGTTGGGCTTCTTTCTTCCTTAACGAATGGGATATCAACTGCGACCATGTATATACATTTAACATGGACGAATGGGCAGATGCTGAGGGTAACACTCTCCCCAACACAAACCCCGCTTCCTTTGAATACAGCATGAAGCAGGCTTTCTTTGATAAGCTTAATCATACAATTCCCGCTTCACAGCGTAACTTTGCTACAAAGGAAAATCTTCCTACATATCCCGAAAAGATTGCTGCATTAAAGGCAGAGGGCGTTAAGCTTGTACTTGTATTCGGTATAGGCAGAGTTTGCCACATTGCTTTCTGGGAGCCTCACTTTGCAGATGAATTCTCCAGCGTGGAAGAATGGAAGAAGCAATGCTACCGCATCGGTGCTAAGCTCAATCCTCTTACCGTTGAGCAGAATGCTATAACAAGCTTCAAGAGCCGTACAACTCTTGTTCCTTGCTCTGCAAACACAATCGGACCCGGTCTCTTCCTCCAGGCAGACTACATCATCGGCGGATGCGACGGTGCTCTTGGCCGCGGCATGGGATGGCAGGGTATGAGCTTCCTCACAACTCTCCACTACGGTCCCGATATGAACATAACATCTTCATTCATGCCCACAATGCCCGGTAAGCTCTTCTACTTAAAAGAACTTGCAGGTCCTCTTACAGCTGAATGTAACTAATATTTTAAACAAAAAGGAGTTGAAAGCTTCAGGCTTTCAACTCCTTTTTAAATTTCCTTAAATATTCTTTTAGCTTTCTACAGCTCCTCCAGAATATGCAAGAGCTCCTCTGGCGAAGACGCAACAGGAGAGTTTATTTCTTCAAATTCATCATTAGATGCATATCCGTAGCTTACGCCCACAAAGGGTATGCCGTTTTTCTCTGCTCCTATAAAATCGTGGATTCTGTCCCCTACCATTACAGTATTATCACGGGATGCACCAAGATAGTCCATGGCTTTTTTTATAACATCGGCTTTGTTGGTGTTTGTACCGTCAAGCTCGCTCCCCGCAAGATATACAATATAAGGTGATATGCCGTATTTATCACATATTTTCTGCGAGTATACAGTTGGCTTGCTTGTAGCCACGGCAAGAGTTTTGCCCTTAGTTTTAAGAGAAGAAAGCATAGACAGTATTCCGTCGTATATTCTGTTTTCAAACACACCAACAGGCGCATAACGCTCGCGGTATATTTCCACCGCTTTTCTGCCGTCCTCCTCTGACAGAGAAGCATACTCCATAAAATGTTCCTTTAAGGGCGGTCCTATAAACTCCACAAGCTCATCACACTGGTGATAAATGCCAAAATACTCCAAAGCTCGCTTTACGCACTTTGTTATTCCCTCTTTGGGGTCGGTAAGAGTTCCGTCCAAATCAAACAGTATATATTTTATCATAACGATTATTTAACCTCAAATTTACCCGGATTTGTAGAAATGACATAATCTTCTTTTATAGCACGAAGCTTATCCATATGATGCTGTGTCAAATGGATTTGCTGATGTTTCTTTTAAATCGTATACATACATTTCCTCCTGCTATATTATTTCCAGTTGTACCGTTTTCATGGCACAAATTGCATTGTTGTGGCTTTCGGGGCTCACCCCGGCACAGCAAGATTCCTTAACCGAAATCGGCGCATCGGGGAATTGTGCTTTAAGAATCATCGCATTTGATATTACGCATATGTCTGTACATAATCCGCAAATAACTATTCCGTCTTCGGGATTATCTATATATTTATATAGTTCTGTACTTCCAAAGGTTATTTTGTCTACAATAGTTTTAGCGTATGGTTTCAATTCATCGCATATCTCCCATCCATGTGTGCCCTTTATACAATGCTCTACAGGGAGTTTTCTTCCCTCTTGAGTTTCAAGGTAGTCACCATTATGAGTATCTCTTGTAAAAATGACCTTACCGTCAAAACTCTCTACAAGCTTTCGGACATTGTGAACTATGTTCTGTGCGTCCAAACTGCCAAGTGAACCTGTTATGAAATCGTTTTGCATATCAACTACTATAAGTGTTTTCATATATTTGCACCTTGCTTTCAAATTTTACATACATCTATCCACTCGGTAAAGCCCGATGTGGTTTCAAGCTCATCTATAGTAAGCTTAATGGCGCTGTTTGAGCTTCCGCAGGCAGGATAAACCATGTCAAACTGCTTTAAGGATACATCCAGATAAACGGTAGCACCCTCATTTATTCCAAATGGGCACACACCGCCTACGGCATGTCCTATGGTTTCTTCCACACTTTCAAACGGTATCATCTTTGCTTTATATCTCTATCGTATTGTCGTGAATTAAATCGAGTTTTTGCGCATACAGATGCGACACATCCGAAAAACACAGACATTTTGGTGCAGTAAAACCATTCTCGTTATTCTTAAATTCAAGTACTGTAACGCCCGTATGAGTATACTGAAAGGATGCCCACATAATATGAAGCGGTATATGTAAAAGCACCGAAAGCCACGCTCTTGCAAATGCCGAATGGCAAAAGAGCGCAACCTTATCTTCATTTGGCTCTAATATGCGGTATATGCCGTTCTCCTCACGGTAACCGAGCCTTTCCAGAAAGTATTTGCCGTTTTCTTCGATATACTTAACCGCAATATCCATTTGGGATTCATTTATGCCTGTACATTCATAGGCTCTGTCATAGGGTAAATCCCTGTTTCCGTTCTCTAAATAAAAAGTGTTTTGAACATCGGTAATTGACTTCAGCTTGCCGTCGGGAAAAGGTGTAAGTCTTTCATCCTCGATTTCGTGAGTCCAATGCTCAATACTTTTGGTAAGTCCGAGAAGTCTGCACGCGGGCTCTGCCGTTTGCATGGCTCTGCCCATAGGAGAAGAAAAGATTTTGTCTATATGGGCATCAAACATCCTCTTGCCGACTGCCTCTGCCTGCAAAACACCTCTTGGTGTAAGCGAATCGGTTTCATACACAGGGTCTCCGTGGCGAACTATATATAAAAGCATTTACATTATCTCCTGTCATTCGAGTATATTGGTTGTTATATAATCAACACCGTATTTTGCAAGTTTTTCTGCCTCTCCCTTTTTGTTGCAGGTCCAGCAATTAACCTTGACCCCGTATTTATGAAGAAGCTTTATATTGTCCTTTGTAAGAAGAGTGTATCTTATATCGAGGTCAAGCTTATTTGTACAAAGCAGATTTATTAAATCCATATTTATTTTTTCATCGCCCGTAATATACTGTATCTCATTTTGGGGCAAAAGCTCTCTTAAGTTTATACAATTTGCAAGGTCAAAGGATATAAAGATGGTACTTTTTATATAATCCATATCTTTTATAATGCCTGCAAGCTTTTTTATATCCTCTTTTTTAAAGTGATTTTTTACTTCCAGCACGCACACCTTTTCATACTTTTTGCATATTGATACATACTCCGATAAAAGCGGAATTCTGATATCCTGTCTTACACAAGAACCGTCAAGGTCGGGAAGCACCATGTCCTTAAATGATGCATAATCACTTTCTTCCACATTGATATTATGAGCACCGTCTGTAACCTTTTTGGTTGTTTCATCATGTATCAAAACAAACTGTCCGTCCGAGGTGATGTGCACATCGGTCTCTATGCCAAAGTAGCTTCGATTGGCCGCAGCAACAAATGCGGGACAGGTATTTTCGCGCTCCAAGCCGCTTAATCCTCTGTGTGCTATCATTTTTGTCTGCCTTGAGTCAATTTTTACGGTATCCACACATTCACCCCATAAATTTATATAATTCCAAAGAGAATAAATCCTACTGTATTTATTGCAAAATTAGAAAACATATGTACAAGCCACGAGGGATAAACCGTGCCTGTTTTTTCGTTCAGAAAATTAAAGATTAAACCGCCCGCAAAGAGTCCTGCCATAACAAGAGCAAAAACTCCCCACGAAAACCACCCTATCATCATAGCCACATGATAAATGGCAAAGGAAAGTGCGCTGAATATATAACTGTAATGTCTTGATGTAACACGCTTTAAGGAAAGAAAAGCAAAACCCCTGAAGAAGAATTCCTCCAAAAGCGAATTTACAAAGGAGATATACAGCGACACGAATATAAAATTCTTCCCCGTTACGCCTACTGTAGTACCTAAAGTATTTGCAATTTTTGAAAAATCAAACACATTTCTTAAAAGTAAATATCCGCCGAGAATTACAGCGTAAATAACGACACCAAGGCACAGCGAAAAGGCGGTTGCACTTTTATTTAAACGAAACAACGATTTGATATTAAGCTCTTTATCAAAAAGGCTGTATATAATAGGTATAGCCAAAAAGAGCATAAGTTTACAAAGCGATTTTACAAAATATCCGGGCTGAAGAATACCATCGATAAAAGCCATGATTATACAGGCTATGAGGATTACAGCAGAAATAATATATGTTTTTTTCAAAATTCTCACCTGTTTTCAAAACCGTCTTTGCCGTATCGTATAAAAGAAATTACTGTAGAAATCATATTGAATGATTCGCACAGGATACCGCCGAGACTGAAGTTAAATATATTATGTACAATCCATGCAGGCGACATAAGAGTTACCTGGAAATAGCGTATATGTTTTCCGTTTGCTCTCCACATAAGAACACTCATAATAAGGAGCGTAACATAAGGAAGCGACGCAATAAAAATCATAAACCAATCGCCCCATGTGAGTATAACAGAAAATACAAAGCAGGCGGTATAGAGACCCTCTACCAAAACCAACTTCCACACCTTTTTGTCCTCTTTTGAGAAAAGAAGTCCTCTTACAAGATTTGTAAGATTAAAAAGTGCTCCCGCATATGCATATATGAGAATAAAGTTTATAACAAACGCAAAGCTTCCCACACCCTGAAGCAAAAAGAAATTTCTGTTCTTTTTGCACTGAAAGGACATGACTATGATTACAAGTCCTATTAATCCGAAGACCTGTGCTGTTATTTCCTTAACATTCATTTCTGTCACCTCTATTATTTATAAAACCTTCGCATTTAAAACATCCCCCGCAAATGTCTCAAATAATTTTATAGCATTAAACTTATCCGTGATATTCACCATTATACTGTATAAGTGTAACATCTGTTACACCTTCTATATCTCTTATTTTTTCAACAAAGAAGGTATCGTTGTTTTTTAAGTATACCTCAACTGCCATCTCAACAACCTCCTTGCGGACGGTTTTGGATTTTATAAAGTATTTCATCTTACCAAAGGTGCGGATAATATTGTCGCCTGCCTCATCTGTAAGATAATGTATTACGGCTATATAAATTCTTCCCCTTAGCTGATGCTTGCTGAATATGATTATTATAATAATCATCACAATCGCCGCAATAACAACCAAAAGGTACATATTTGCACCAGCTGCTATACCCGATGTTATAGCCCAGAAAAGATAAAGTAAATCCAGCGGGTCTTTTACCGCAGTTCTGAAACGAACAATAGACAACGCACCGACCATACCTAAGGATATAACGATGTTGGTACTTATTGCAAGGGTTATAACTGCCGTAAGAAGTGTCATTCCCACAAGAGTAATTGCAAAGCTTCTGGAATAAATAACACCTGTATAAAATTTCTGATATGTAAAATAGATTGCTGAGCCTATAATAATGGCGGTTATAAGTCCCAAAAATATATTTGTTATACTAAGTCCGTCAAACGCTCCCGACTCAAGCACAGATTTTTTTATAAAGTCTTGAACACTCATAGCTTTCTCCTTTAGTTTTCATACCAATATTTTGTAAAACAGTTCATATATTCTGTCTTTTCGTAGCACAAAACATATTTTGATACCGCAGTAAATTCGGATGCCCTGTCGGGAAGAATCTCCCTTACACCCTGAGGCAGAAATTCCGTAAATTTTACCTCCATAACGCATTTACCGCTTTCCAATACAGGAAGTACGGGAAGCGTGGAATCAAATATATCATAGCTTCCTACAGCTGCCCTTACATCCATATCAAATGTTATTCTGACCGTACCCTCATCGGATATCCACGGCTCTCTGTCGTAGTCCACTATTACTCTGGGGCGCATTACATTTGATATACATTCAACATAGAATTCCCTGAGAAGATTGTTTTTACTCCGAAGTAAAAATTCATAATCGCCGTTTAGTATTTTGTACACTTCATCACGGGTTAGACTTGCGGCTTCCTTGTAAATATAGCTTCCGTATTTTTTCTTTCTTTCAAGCTTTATGCTTGAGTCCGAGCAGTTGTATATGCGTATGCGGTATTTCTTTCTTTTGAGCACGCCCGCATCCTTTTCTTCATAGGCAGACTTGTAATAATCGTCAAAGTACAGGCTTCGTATCATATAGCCGCCGTCCTTGGCGTGTTTATCGAGCTGAAGATACGGACTCAAGCGAGTGCAGATTAACTCCTTTTGAGCGGTATCAATGAGATATTTCCATTCGTTTCTGTATCTTTCAGCCTTCATTTGTATCCTCCGTTATATTCCCTTTGGCATCAACATAAAAGCACTTGACACCGTATTTTTTGCCTGTGTCTGTATAGTAATAGTCAAAGGCTGTCTGCGTGTATCCGCTTTCGTTTGTGGCAGTTGCCTTTATGAAATACTGTCCCTTGGGAAGCATATCAATCTCTGCAACGGGGAGAGTTGTTTTTGTCTTTTCAAAAATTACGCTCTTAAAGTTTAAATCCCTTGAAATCTTAATGTCGTAGGTTATATCTTCATTATTGAAATCATACGAGCCTTCGCACGATATAACAAGCTTGTCTCCTTTCTTTTGGGGGGTATCTATATAAAACGGCATAGGTTTTTCAAACGATTCTTTGTACAAATCATAATTAAGTTCTATTTCCGAGGAAATATTTTTTATCACATAGTCATATTCCGACGATGTAAGAGGCAGATGCAGTATATCGGGGTAACTGTATACATAAGGCTTTACGATATCTGCGTATCTCTTTGCCATTCTATCAATTCTGTCTTTAGAAAGATAGGATTTTAATTCTTTTACTGCTTTATCGAGAGCTTTTCGGTACTTTTCGCTCTTTAACGCTCTGTTGAAGAGAACATTACCCCAGTAGTTACTTACACCCGTCTCCCACTCACCGTAGAGAACGTTGTCCTGAATCTTATGCTCTGTTTTACTGAGAATTCCGTCATTATCCCATGATACAAAATACCACTTATTTAGATTTAAGGGACTGTATATATACACATTTCTGTTCTGTGTATCGGCGTTTCCGACAAGTATGTGAAATGCCATCCAGTAACTTAGGTTTTCTATATCAAAATGCTTATCCAGAACATCGTCTATCGGTTTTGAAAAATCATTTAAGTCTTCTAGCATTTTTATAAGCTTACTGTGGTCATCGTCACCTTTGGTTTCGATAAGTTCTTCAAATGCAGCCTCGTCAAAATCGGGGTCATCCTTTAATTTTATTATATCTTCGTATCTGAAAAATTCAAACAAATTTATCTTGTAGAAATGAGAATTTGCATCAAGGCCGTGTGCCTTTAATGTCTTCTTATTCGGTTGTTCCACATATGTATAAATACCGTAATCGGTGAATTTATTGTTTCCGCCCTCTGTGATATCCTTTACATAGAGATGCACAAATCTGGTCCTTAAACCTACCATCTGGTCGATACCTGTTATAAGGTCATATGCCATTTTGTTTCGAAATCTCAGACCCTCATTGACATGCTTGTTAAGAGGAATTGTAGTGTTGCCCATCCATGTGCCTTTGTTTTCCTTTAAGCTTATTTTATAGTTTTTTATAGGCTGACGACTCGAGGTCTGTCCTCTTATCTGTATGGTACAGTTCGGAGACACCTGATTGTAGCCAAGTTCACCCGGAAGAGGACCTGACTCATCGCCAATCTGCAATAGTCCCTCAACCTTGTATCTGTCTACTCCCATTTCCTCGTAGTCATATACCGAATATGTATTTATTTCGCTCCATGTGTGGTCTGTTCTCTCACCCGCATTTCCGGTTGAAACCGTAAGATACATGGTAATGACATCTTCGGGATTGTCATTCTTGTAAAGGTCCTTTTTGTCGCGCAGCTTATACTTTTCGTTATATGACATATCGGGTACATATCCTGTATCTTTATTGTCATTTTTATCCGAATACCCACACGCCGAAAGGAAAACGGCGGCTATCATAATAAAGCTTATAATAAGAGCTGTCTTTTTCATTTGATTTTATCCTCCAAAAAAACTTTCATTCTTGTAAATATGCTTGACCTGTCCTCCTTTACAAGCGGTTGAACCGCAAGTATGTAGTAAGGAAGACGCTTGGTAAAGTAATCAAGTCTGCATGTTCCTGCCACCGCAAAAACTATTGAGGCAAGAAGAAAGCCAAAGCCATAATATACCTGCGGCAAAAATATCGATATAACTGACAGAAATACAGAACCCGCCGCAAAAATACCCGTTGCAAAGAATGCACCCTTATAGTCGGTAAAATACAAAAGTATGAGCATAGTCATATTGCCTACGGCGTATGCTCCGTAGCCTACACACAATGTTCTAAAATACCCTCTCATCATTTCGTTGAAACCTAAAGGAAGTACATCCAAAAGGAAGCCGCCCACCGCGATAAATGCTGCTGTACACAAAAGCTGCTTTATGGCGGTATAGAGCATCTCCGTTTTTAGTGTGTCGAGCATTTCCTTTTCTGCCTGCAATATATCGTTTATGGTGCCCTTATCATTGTAAAGGCTGTAGTGATTTCTGTATTTTCCGTAGAAATTAACTTCAACCGATACCACAAAATTTACAGTAGTAATAAGAGTTGTCATAAATGCCAAAAGCGCAGGTACATCATGCTGCGGAGCACCGTAAAAGAGTCCGTGTACCTTTACACCTATGTCACTAAACCACATTATAACAAGATGTGCAAACATGCCTAAGTTTATAAGCATTCCCGTAAGTGCAAGATAAAGATACTCATCTATCCATTCCATAAACACAAAGGGACTTACATCCGATTTTGGAAAATATCGGTGCAAAAGCATAAGATTCCATATAACCATAACACCGTATCCCACAGTTACAGAAAAGAGAAGTGCTTCTATAGCACGCATCTTAAATATCAGAGTGAGGATAAACCCAAGCACAAACACAACTGCAATAGAAGCAAGATAAGAAAGAAATATGCCCTTGTAGTCTTTGATGGCGGTAAGATAGCTCATAGCGTTCCATACAATTATCATTTCATTAAAGAACACAAACATGAGTATCTTGCACATAAGATTTGCGCCCGAAAACAAAAGGAATATAACCCATAAGACACTTCCAAGTGTCATCATAACAGACGAGCTTCCCCAAAACGACGGGAGAACTGCACTTTTCTTCTCCTCATACAGCATGTCCGCCGTAAACCTTGTTATAATCATAGAGAAAAAAGAGGTTGTCATGATAGATGCTAAAAGTGTGTAGGTTATCATGCAAATAAGAAGCTCTCTTGATTGGCTTGAAAGCCCTGCACGTCTGCAAAGAAACATTATTCCCAGAAGCAGTATTACTCCAAGAAGCATTGGTCCCGAACAAATAACGGTGGCATATCCATACGCCTTCATCGACTGCAATATTCCTTTTTTGTCAAAAAGCTTTTTAAGCTCAAAGCCTATGCCTGCCAATCCCGCTCTACCTCCTTGTACAGATTTCTGTATTTAGTAAGCATTATTTCGTATCTGTAGAATTCTCCTGCACGTTTTTTTGCAATCTCGCCCATCTTCTTGCGAAGCTCATGGGATTCGCACATAATCTCCATTTTGTCCGCAAGCTTTTCTATCTGCATGGGGGGAACATAGTATCCTGCTATACCGAAAGTATCCTCGGAGCTTCCCTCAAGTAGTTCCCTGCAGCAGCCAACATCTGTAGTAACACACGGTCTGCCTGCGGCAAACGACTCCAGAACGGATAATGGCTGACCCTCGGAAATGGAGGTAAGGATAGTAAAATCCAGTTTTTCAAAATATTCCACTACATTTACTCTTCCTGGCATTATAACCTTATCCTCTATGCCAAGCTGCTTAATAAGACTTCGGCATTCCTCGGCATACTCCTCGTCATCAACACCGCCCATTATGTGAAGCCTTACCTTATCGATTCTTGAGGTTAATTCGAAAAATGAATAAATCATTGTTTTGATATCCTTGATGGGTGCAAAACGCACAACAGCACCGATATCCACATATCCATCCTCTTTTTTGGGAGGAATATTGCAAAATCTGTCATAGCTTATGCCGTTTTCAACCACGGAGCATTTTTCGGGGCTGCAGCCCATGTCAATCTGCGTTAATCTAGCCCGTTCAAAGAGCGATGTAACACGAAATGCCCGTGAATATATAAGGTCGGAAAGCATATAGAAAAACTTAATCCAATGGCTTTTAAAAGCTCTTTCAACCCATTTAGCACGGATAATCTCTTCTTCTCTTTCTCGTGTGTAGATACCGTGCTCTGTTAAAAGAACAGGTTTATTGGAAACATATCCGCCAAGACATGCCAAAAGTCCTCCGTAGCCTGTACAAATGGCATGATAGCAATCTGCTTCGGGCACGCTTGTTCCCATAAGGTACAGTACGGGAAGAAGCCTTGAACGCACCGAATGAAAAGCATCTGAAAATGCAGTATAAGGAAACTCACTCCGGCATATCTCTGTAAGCACCTTTAAAAAGTGTTCGCTTTTAAGATAGCTCATGGGATTTATCTTTTGTATCTGATACATATTGAAAAGCAATTCCCAGTCGGGTCTGTCGGAAAACAGGAGTTTTTTGAGTGCTTCGGTTTCCGCGTGTGAAAAGCTATGATTAAAAATCTTGTTGGGTTTTACCTTTAAGGCATCATCCAGAAACACCTGATGAACCTCCACGACATTTGGAGGAAGCGTATATACAAATTTATCCTTGTCCTCTGCTTTGGCAGCTATAACCCACAGCACAAATTCATGCTCGGGCATTTCTGTAATGTACTGATGCGCCCATGTGGAAACACCGCCGTTAATATAGGGGTAGCATCCCTCAAGCACCATGCAAATTCTCATTTTTATCACCAATAAAATTATTTTAGCTTAATTGTTACCTCACTCTTGTCGGCCCTCAAAAGATATAAATCGCCTGTAAGACGGGTAAGGCTTCCGCCATCTATACTTTTATATTCCCTTTCGTTAAAGCGGATAAAAAAGTATCCCTCATCATAGAAATTGCCAATATCAAGCTTAAGCGTATCGCCTTTTAACTTCTTTTTTACATTAAGTGCGCAATATCGCTGGATAGCGGCTGTAGTTTCCGAGCCTGTAAGGTTTCTTATGTCAGGCGCCGCCGTATACAGATAATCGAGATATTCATTGAATTCATCCGATAGCTTTTCCCATCCCAGCTCTGCACCTCTATCGGGGTCCAATGCATCATCGGGATGTGTAAAGTGTGAGTTTGTAAAATGTAGGTTAAGTTCCGATACAAGAGCGAGCTTCATAAAGTCTGTAAGGTTACAGCCTGATACAATACGCGGTTGATACACTCTGCCGTCGGGCAGTACCTCAAATTCCTGTACAAAGTTATGCTCAAATTCTCCGTCGGTAAAATATATGCCCGAAATACAGTTTATGTGGGGATAGGTTTGTTTGAGAAAATCCTCTCCAACAGATGTCATGATGTTTGACGGCGGTACATAAAGAGATATATTTACACCCTCAAAAAGCTCATCGCAAAGGTCAATGAGACTGTCAAAAGCCTTTTCCATGGCCTTTGTGCTTTGCCATGTTTTATAATCATATACACCGTCATAATCACACTCATCCATACAAAGCGGCTGATGGTTATATCCGTGATATCCTATCTCTCCGCCGTGGCGAAGAAGCATATTGCCAAAGTTTAAAAATGTTCCCTTGTCTGCCTTGGATGGTGTGGTACCGTCTACATTGTCATCATAGCACACGATGGCAAGACCTGTATACTTGATACCGTATTTATCGGCAAAGTTCATCATATCGGGCCACCATATATTTACATAGAAATCCCTTATGGATGATTTGTAATCTCTCAAAATATACTCACTGTTACCATCGGGAACCTGAGACGGAAAATCATCCAGGAAAAAGGTTGAGCTGTTTATAACAGGGTAAACACAAATCTCATCCAAAAGGCTGTACGAAGCGGCATAAAAACCTCTCATACCCTTTTCGTTAAGTCCTATATTATCTACTACATATTTACCCTTGCCGTATTTTACCTCCCATATAAGAGGAGTTTTGTTCTCGTTGTCAACCCATGCATGAAGCTTAACTTTTTTGGGATTGAGCTGCACCGCCCACGCGGAATGGTATCCGTCTTCGATATTAAAACTGCATCCGCCGCCAACCATAAACCCGTCATCTATGTATACACTGTCAACCAATGCATTGTACCACGAGGAATCCTCAATGCCGAGTGACTGCTCAATTACAGATGTATATATATTCTTCTGCAATGTTACTGCAAACTGTACATTCCCACCCGACTTTACCCATCTATTCATGGTAATCACATCTTCGCCCATGGGTGACAAATCGCTAATCAGAACTACTGCTATATCATAATCCGAAAGATCGGGGAATGGTTTTTTGGAAAGGTCTACTGCCTTATACCCTATCTTCATGTCCGAAAACATTGTTTTAAATTCTTCCAATACATCTTTACTGTCGGGCTGCTCGCTTGCCCATAAAACAACTGTGTTCTTTTTTAGGTGAAGATTTGACTTTTGCTTGGTAATAATATTTTCTTTGGGTAAAAAACCCATATCAGCTTTGTCATAATTATAGCTTATGCCGCTGCGCTCTACAAAAAGAATTACCGCAATAATAAGGAACACAAGCATAATTACAAGCATGCCGTTGTATCTGAATTTTAGAAATCTTTCTTTTAATCCTTCCAAAATGCTATTGCCTCCTTTACTCTTCTGGAAACAAACATTTTTTTGTTTTGTATATCGTTTATAAGCTCTTTGATTTTATCGCCTTGTCCGAGCTTGGAATGATACTTAAGCTTTAACGGAATAAGCTCCTCGCAATCGGAATAAAGGCAATCTGCTTTTTTGATGATTTCGCCTGCTTTGGTATAGTTTCCAAGCACAAATTCATTTTCAAAATATCTCATGTAATCTTCGAGGTTTTCTGATATAGAAAGCTTCTTGGATATAAGCTCGGAATACAGATTTCTGTTTAATATCTCAACCTGACCTGACAGAAGGTCCTGACTTAAAACTTCCCACAGAAAATTGCTGTATCTTGTAAGGCAATCCAAATCGTCGGGATTTTTGGAATACTCCATCCCGAGTTTTTGAAGCCTATGGTCATTTTCCTTGGATATCTCTACCATGGCGGTAACTGCGTAGTGTACAACCTCTGAGTCATCGTTGTTTCCGGCTTTTTTGAGAAACTCTACATATTCCTTGGGGTTGTCATTTAGTACATCCATTATAATCTCACGCCGTTCTCTGGGTGAGTTTATAATAAGCGCTTCTTCTATGGGAACAATGGTATCGTCATTTTTGCTTTCTTCCACCGCTAATCCTTTGTATAAAAGGGAATCAAGCTTCATCTTTTCTACATCAATATTTAAGGTTTCATCCTGCTCGAACAAAATTTCAAAATGCAGAAGCAAAACAGCCAGAGCACCCCAAAAAGGCAGACAAAGTACAACAAAAAACATATATTTGTGTACTTTTAAAATCCGAAGATTTAAACCTATGAATGTTAAAATGCACACGAGGATATGCATCATAAGTAAAATTATTGCAAATACAGTCATACATATCCTCCTTATATTACATTACGGTAACTGTTAAATCAAGATTTTCAAATCTCGGCAAAATGAAATTAAGGTCATTTTTGGTAGCCTGCGACAGCAGCAAACCGAGTTTGCCGTCATCCGTTTCTCCCAGTATATCATTGGCACGGATTTTCCCTGAGAGCATATCGTCAGCCTCCCTGTAAGAGTGACCTTTCAGGTCTATTTCCATATACTCATAAGTAAACACTTTTCGCTCGGATATTGTCTTGAAATTTTCAAAAACCTTATGGAATTCTTCCTTGCGAAGTATACGGGTATCTTCTATGTAGCAACTGTCATATATGGCACGATTATAATTGTACGCCCTTAAAATAGATATCTCTACAAGATCGCGGAGAATCTTAAACAAATTCACATAATAAAGTGAATTCTGTTCGGGTCTGACATGCCATATAAAAATTATAAGTTCAAGTTCATTGTCACGCCATACACCTGCGGCATACATTGGAAGAGTTGGAATAAGATTTGTGTTTTTCCATATCTCATCCTTATTTATCTTTTCTAAAATAGGCTTGTAGGTATCGAGAGAAATAGAACGCGACACCTCGTCCAGTATATCTCTTGAGGCAACTTCAAGACGGCCAAAAGCACTCTTGTCATTTATTGAGTAGACACTTATGGTTTTATTTTCCAGTATTTGCTCAAAGGTCTCTATAATTTTGAAATAAAGTTTATGTTCCTCTACGGTATCAAGATTTCTGGCAACATCGAAAATTTTACCGAAGCTGTCCTTAGAGCCGACTATCTGCTTTTTGAGGTCTCGTTTTTCGTCGAAGGTGTCCTGATAGAGCCCTCGCGTAAACTCAAGCTTTTCTTCCAAAAGTTTAATCTGCTCGTTTCCAAACTTTATCTTATCGTCCTTGGTAAGACGGACATAGCCCGCCACCGCGCCTATAAGGAAGTAATACACAAATGCAAACCAGTTTGTAGGCTCATAGAATATGGTAAGAAAGTTTGTGCCCGAAATAATCTTTGCCACCAGCCACGCAACCGATGAAAGTGTCGAAGCGGCAAGACCCGGGTACAATCCATGCACCATACCTACTATAGCTATAAATGCCATTCTGAAATCTACAACAGAAAAAGCCACAGATGAACCTGTAAGTAAATTCAAAAGTTCCGTAATTACAAACATTATTGCAATTTCTATGGTCTTTACGACAGGCTTATTGGTACTCATCCATTTTTTTATTCTGCCAAGAAGTCCCGTATCCTTTACCTTTTTAACGACAAGGAAGTTTTCGTATTCCTCCTCCAAATCGTCTAATATGGATATTCTCGAAAACCAACCGTATTCACTGCGAAGTGCGGTGTTTTTTATATTTAGGGTGTCCCCCTCTTCCTCGCCCGTATAATTAACGGTAAGGTCGGGGCAATATGTACGCAATTTATCAAGTATGTCTGAAAAAGTGATGTTAAACTCTTCATTTACATTAAGTGTACCTATACCCTCCTGCCAGTTTTCCAGAAATCTTGATGTAAGAAGCGAAATATCGTGCATAGATATAAAGAAAGCACGGGAGGATGGTTTTTCGCTGAGATTTACAACTGTATCGTCTAATTGTTCAAATATATTGTTTAGAAAATCGCCATTTTTTGTTCCGCTGTAAAAATAAGGTGTTCTTACAATCTTTACATCTACATCGTAATGCTTTGTATAGAATTCACACAGGTTTTCTTTCGAAAGAGTCAGTACACCTATATCCTTTTTGTTGGAATATGCACCGTCAAGCGACGAAAAATATACTACTTTAGCCTCGCTTTGGTATTTGGCGGTAAGGCTTAATACCTTTCTTAAATTTTCTGCATCGGGCGCTTGCTTGGTTTTGTATGTAAGCTCTCTTGCAAAAAATATTATTACATCAAAATCATATGTCTCAAATATTTTGTCATAATCAAGCTCTCTGCCTGTATACACCTTGAGTCTGCCCGCACTTTTAAGATGAGTTTCTCCGCAAAGGACGACACTGTTATTTTCAAAGGTATCCAAAACAAAGTTTTTTGTAACATAGGCTGTATTGCCGACAAGCAGAATCCTTTTGGCAGAAATTGTATTGGGGTCGACTACCACGCGGAGTTTTTCCTCCAGAGACTCTCTTATCTCCACAAGCTCGTTATTGTTTACTACATTCAAAAGGCAATGAACAAGTTCTTCATCGAAGACACCGCACATTCCGTTTGAAATCATTTCTATAGCTACATCCTGCGAAAACGCATCCTTATAGCTTCTTGAACTTGTAAGAGCATCAAATGAGTCCGCTATGGAAACAACACGCGCACAAAGGGGTATTTCCTCACCCTTTAAGCCTTCGGGATATCCTGTACCGTCTATTCTCTCATGATGATACTTCGCTATATCCTTGGCGTATTTTATGATTTTTCCGTCCACATCGGAGGAAATCCTTTCTATCATTTCACAACCCAAAACAGAATGCTTTTTAACTATGTCATACTCAACGGGTGAAAGCTTACCCGGAAAGTCAAGAATACTTTTGGGAATTTTACTCTTGCCTATATCGTGAAACGATGATGCTATGGACATGGAAATTATTTCTTCATCGGACAGACTGTATTTATCGGTAATATTACTAAGCTCACGCAAGATAAGCTCTGTAAGCATTCTTACATGGTACACATGAAAGCCATTTTCTCCGTTTAACTCATCGGGAATACTGTCAGATGCGATATCACATATTTCAAATGATTTATTTTCCTTGTCAATAACTAAAAGAGGGTTTACAGATGGCATGGTTATCCTCCTTTCCGTGTTTGGAACATATATACAAAAAGCTGCAACAATATAAAGTCCTCTAAAGACCCTGTATCATTGCAGCCGGACTGGCATAGTATAAAACCTTAGCCTCTTTGCTTTGCGTCATCGGCTTTCGCCGATTTTGCCAAATATTGAACTAATATAAATTATAGCACAATGAAATGTCTTTGTCAAATAAGTTTTAAGCTTTTGTGAAAACCCACAGGGTACTGTTTGCAGGCTCTTGGTCACCTAATTTATAAACACTTAGTATGACATTTTGCCCATTGGTTTTTTTGTAGGTGATTCGGGGAATCTTTCCCTCTGCAAACTGACGCTTGAGTGCATCATAGTTAAGGAAGCTCATCACCTGCCTGTAGTAATCGGGTGCGACCATTTCATCTATGTATTTTGTAAAGAGCTTTGAAAAGTGCTCCTCCTCTTCGCTGTAACCAAGATAAGATGGCATCAAAATACGCTGTGCCCTGTCCGTATCCAGATACACTCTGTATATACCGTTGTAGTGTTCTCCGAGTATAGAAAGCATTGCATCTATTTCCGGTATTCCTGTCTTGGTATGAACATAATCTTTGTTTTGCTCTTTGGCACTGTTTTTCTTATCCTTATTCTGATAATAGCTTGCCTTTTGTTCATACATTCTCAGTTCGGCTTCTCTTACCATTTCTTCTGTATTGGTGTTTTGTGTTCTGTACGATACGCCGATTGCAACATGGTAATCCATGGCTTTGAGCTGACGGGTAAATAAATCTATGCTCTCTTTAACCGCAGCATTATCGATATTCTCTGTAAACACCAAAAATTCGTCTCCGCCCATGCGGTAAACATTATGCCCGTAGAATACCTCCTTAAGGGTATTGGCAATGTACAGAAGCATTTCATCACCTGCTGCATGTCCGTATTTATTGTTGCGCAGATGAAGTTCGTTTACATCTATGTATATACACGAAAAGTTTTCGGGTTTAAGTTTGTCAAATTCCAGAATATCCCTTTTGTAAGTAACCCTGTTTGAAACACCTGTAAGGGAATCCGTACTGGCAGCAATCTCTGTTCTATTAAGATGGTTTTTGTTGTATATGGCAATGGAGAAACAAACCGCAATTTCTTCAAGAAGTATTCTTGCAAGTTTGCTCCTTTTGGGATTTACAACACCGAGAATCCCTATATGATTGTTCTTATCAATTACACTGGCAAATAAAGCCTCTCTTATTTTGTTTCTCTTAAGAAAATCATAAAACTCTTCGTTTGTCTTTAAAAGGTGCTTACCAGGAGTAATGCTAATAAGACTTAACGCAGACTTATTTACTTCGTGCAGCCTGCCTGCATATCTTAGAAGCTCGCCTACAAAATACTTTCTGTCCTCGCCTGTAAGAAGCTCATTGTGGCTCGACGGAAGAACATAATTATAATCTCCACCGTTCGCATCAAAAAACACAGCAGAACGGGATTTTGAAAACTCAAGTATCTTCCTTAGTGCTTCTGTAAGATTTGTGTGATACTGATTTAATTCCAAAAGAAGTTTCCTGATTTCCGATGCAGAGGATGTAGCAAGGCCTCTGCGTTTTTCGGTGCTTAACAAAAATAAAACATAGAAAGCGATGATAAACACCATAATCATAAATATCAAAAGTAAAAAGTTTAAAATAGTGTGCGCTTTGGCAAACACCTGCGATTCAGGTCTTGCAAGCATAATGGTCCACCCCAAGGACTCTATGGGCGAATAGTGAATATAGAGTTCTTCTCCTGTATAGGCAGATATAAACGATGTATATCCCTTTTGAGTTTCCATCATTTTTTCATAGGAATTACCCTTTGTATATTTTCTGGCTTTTAAGTCCGATACATTAATCTGCTTATCACTTACGGTATCGATAACAAAATCACCGCTCTTGTTTTCATATACAAAAAGCTGTGCATCAAGTTCCTCTGCCATCTTTCTGTATTTATTGTCAAGACCGTCAAACTTAACAACACCATACAAGATGCCCACAACCTCGCCGTTTGCCTCGATGGGTACAGAGGTCCTTACGATTTCAAGGTCTTTATTGGTTATATCCTGTACTCTGCCGCTTATGTATGTACCGAGCGCCGCCTCCTCCTCAAAGGAAATAGAGTCGGGTAAATCTATTGACCCGCTACGGGTAATAAATATATTGTCCTTAGTTAAAATACCGATATTAGTAAGAAGACCTATGGGCTGAAATGAATCGAACATTATGTCATAGCTATCGCCGTCAGTATACAGTTTGGCAGCAAAGTTAGCCATAGTCTGCAGATTTTCCCTGTCGGAATGAAGCTGCAGTGTTAAATCATCCTTTATCTGTTTTGTCTGTATATGTAGCTCATCATAAGCTTCGCTTTCGGTATTTATATAGAAATACCGTACCATTGTTAAAAACAGAACACAAAGTAAAAGTGCTGTTATAAGAGTATATAATATATTATTCTGCTTTTGCTTTTTGTTGTATCTTATTGCCATGTGAAATTCCTTCTTTGTATCTACTCAATAATTACTGTCTTGGTTTCCCCTATCCACCTTACATTTTTGCCGAAGAGCTCAGCTGCAATTCTTGCAGGAATCATAGTTCTGCCGTTTATGGTCTTTGGTGAAACATCGGTGATTTCGTAGAGCTTACCGTTTTTGTATATCTCTTTGTTACCAAGCTGCATTTTTACAATTTCTGTGCCTCGTGTAGCGGTAACGGTTTTTGATGGACCATCCCAATCTACAACAGCATCGAGCGCTTCGTAAAGTGCTCTTACAGGAACCAGTGTTTTGCTGTTTACTATAACAGGAGGCTGGTCAAGACCTGTAAGAAGCTGACCATCAACTGTGATTTTGATGTTTTCCATAACGGTGAAGTTCACGGATTTTGAGTATATTTTTCCGTTTTGAGCCGTTACATTGTAGCGCAGAACATGAGTGCCGGGAGAATATTTGGAAAAATCTATAGTACATGAATACGGAATGGAAGAAGAATTTGCCACCCACACATCATCTATAAAATAGTCTACTCTTTCAAACTCCGAGCCGTAAATCTGTGCATATACGCTTAGGGTATCCTGATTCTGATAAACCGAAAAGCCGTTGTCACAGTTTGCAAACGCGCTTACATTATCATTTGCATAATTTTTCTGTATTATATGTTGTTTTTTAACCTGTGTATTATAAAAATCTCTCATGGAAGAATGATTTTTAAGCGAATAATCGTTGTTTTCGCCGTACACAAAAGAGTCGAAATATCCTATCATCTTAATCTGTGGGTATCTCATGGGCAGGTAATTAAGCATCTTGGAAATTCTTGTATTTGCCCAACTTTCAGAGTACTCGCCTGTACTTACTGTATGTCCTGTGGCACCCGATTCAAAAATCATTATGGGTTTTCTGTCGCCAAAGGTCTTTACTATTTCGTCCATTATGAGTACAGGCTGTGCGCTATCACCTGCGTAGAACATGATTTCGTCAAGCTTTTCTCTAAATGTTGCGGCAGGGGTGTTTGCAAACTGCTTTTTGCAGTACAGGGACACACCTACCCAGTCTACATATTCATCACCCGGATAGTAATCCATAAATCCTGTATCCCATGTTGAAACAAAGTTTATGCCGTATACCATGGCAACATTGGGAGCTTTGGAGCGGATTATGTTTGCAACTTTTCTGAAAGCATTTTTATAATCCTCCGCACCGGGTTTAATCTCCCATGCATTCACCTCGCCTGCAAAGCGCAGGTACATGGGTACATCGGGATATTTTGCCAATATATCGGCAAAATTTGAAATTGCCGTCTGCGACATATTTATCATGCCTATATCTGCGGCAGGATTTGAGCCCATATTGTACGCAATTTCTACTGCCTTTCCGTCTCTTTGAGCTTCCTTTAAAAAGTTCTCATAAAACAGATTAAAATCGTCACCGTGGTTATGATAAATAAGTATCATAGATTCATTGGAAAGTGTATCTCTTGTAGGAGAATCAAATGCTATTCCGCTTAATACGCCTATTTCGTGCTCGTTTTTTGCACCAAAGTACGCCTGCTTGTTGTAGGTGGTTTTATAGAGGCTAAGCTGTGTTTTAAACTGCTTTGATTTTTCCTTTGATATCCTTACCGCATCGGTAAACCCGAGATATTCATTCGACTCAATGGAGCGTTCAAACCACAATGAAGCATTCTCATAGTCGCCGAGCTTTTCGTAGGCTTCCGCTATGGTGTATGTTTTAGTTGCGGTTACCTCGTGAATATCTCTGTCCTTTGGGGCAGAAGAGAAAATATTGTACTGTCTTACTGCAGCATCTATAATTGCGGCATTATCGCCTGATGCCATAGCGGCATCAAGCTCTTTCTGTATATCAAAGAAAGCCTTTGGAAAAGTGTACGCACAGCACACCTGTACCGAAGAAAATATCAGTACAAAAGCCAAAACAAGTATCTTTTTTAACATATTGGTTCCTCCTATCTAAATTCTATCCAATCAATTTGCGTATCGGGATGCAATAGATAATACAGCTTGTAGTAATACAGATGGTATGTGCTCTGATACGGCATAGACCAGCAGTGGTCGGGATATGGTAAGGTATACTGCGTAAGAGAACCCTCGGGATTTGATTTATACTCGTCTATTAATGCCTCATTTTCGGCTGTTACGGGATAGTTTGTCTTATATCCGATATAGGTATTTGCGTAAATTCCTGCTCCTTCAATTAAAAACAGAACACTCAGACCAAGAGACAGGGCAAAATACCTTTTGTCCTCGCATACGGCACAAATAAGCCCGATATCGAATATTACAAGATTGAATATTCCGCAAAGCATGGTTCTGCTTCCTGAAACGGGCGATGCGCTCATCATAAGCTGCGAGCCGACCGCCAGAACAAATGCAGTACATATGACAAAATATTCTCTTTCTCTGTTTTTTATAAGCTTTGTAAATATAAGTATTATATTTACAAGGAATATCACAGAAAAAATAATTAATGCAAATAAAACTTTTCTTCCTGCATACACATACGGTGTTTTAGAAATATATAGTACAAGCGCTACCTGAAATACATTCAAAACGGAAATGATTTTTGAAAAAACACCTGAGGATTTAAAAAGATACAAGCCCATGCTTGCAAGAGTAAATATGATAAAGGGAAGCATGTATTTCTTGGCAATAAAATTGTAGTACAACAACGGTAACTGTTCCTTTATGACCTCGAACATGCCCTTTTCTGTCTCGATACCGTATCTTACAAAGGTCGCAGGCGCAAAATACACACTCACAAAACCTATAACAGCAGGTATTAAAAGGAAAATATATCTTTTGGAAATCTTTTCTTTCTTTATAAATTTAACATCTATAAGGTACAAAACAACAATTCCCAATGTCATCATACCGTTCTGCTCGGTGGTAGCGGCAGAAAAGAATGCCAGGATGTACAGTACAACCATATGTTTTGATTTGCACAGTAAATACCAGAAAACCATAAGAAGAGCAAACGGATATACATAGTTAAAAGAGCCTGTAAGCCAGTACACACTTTCACGGACTATATCAACCTGCAGACTAAGTATCATCGCAAGTGCGGATACAGAGGCTATATACCCTGCTCTGCCAAAGTTAAAATGCTTTGCCGCCATAGTGGCTATAAGCGCAAGAAATGCAGAATTCAAAATCTGCCAGAACACAGGCGGAATCGATATAAACACCGTAACAAGAAAGTGAACTATGGCTCTGCCGTTTGCAAGCATATAATGCTCTTTATGCATTTGCCAGAAATTACCGTCCTTGAATGTGACATAGTAGTAATCATCGCCAAAAAGCGGTATGTTTCTCATAACGAGAAACGCAAGTATGAAAGTGCTTAAAAAAAGGGCAACATATGCGATATTGCCCTTGGATGATTTTAGTGTTTTCATATTTTAACTCCTGATGTTTGTATCTTTTACTATATAATGCGGTCTGTTCTTTGATTCTACAAATATCTTGGCTATATATCCTCCGAAAACACCTATTATCATAAACTGCAAACCAAACATAAACATCATAACAAGTATAACTGTCCATAAATCAGATACCATAACCACATCTATACTATGCAGTATAAAAGTGATGATTGCAGATATTATACTTGCTGCTGTAAGGAAAATTCCTGCCAGAGCGGGTATATAAAGAGGAAGATGCGAAAATGAAGTGAAGCCCTCTATTGCATAAAGCAAAAGCTTTCCAAAAGACCACTTGGTCTCTCCTGCCGCTCTTTCTATATTTTCGTACTCGAGCCATTCGGTAGTAAAGCCTACCCATGAGAATATACCCTTGGAAAATCTGCCGTGCTCGGGCAAGGATTTTATGGCTTCTATCATCTGCCTTGTCATCATACGGAAATCCATGGCTCCGTCTACTGTATCCAAACCGCAAAGCTTGTTGAAAATCTTATAAAATGTTCTGGCAAAAATACTTCTTATAACAGGTTCTTTCTTCCTTGTGGTTCTGCGTGTTGCAACGCAATCGCAGCTTCCGGATTTTATGATTGAATACATCTTTGGTATAAGTGCGGGCGGATGCTGCAAATCTGCATCCATTACCACTACATAATCACCTGTTGCATAATTTATACCTGCAAGCATTGCCGCTTCCTTGCCAAAATTCTTGGAAAAGCTGATATAACGGACACATCTATCCTTGTCGGCAAGCATGCAAAGCTTATCATAAGTGCAGTCCTTTGAGCCGTCGTCTACAAAAAGTATTTCAAACTCGGCATCATTCATATCCGAGATTACTCTGTTAATCTCAGAGTAAAATATGTCTATCATTTGTTCCTCGTTGAAACACGGCACTATAACAGAAATTTTATCCATTATTTGCCCTCCCCGTCTTTTCTTTTGAATATCCACAGTTTACTTACAACATAGTTGAATACTATGACAAATACGCTCACTGCAAGCTTTATAATAAAATCATTCAGCATAAGCTTTTCTACAAATACAAAGATGCTGAGGCTCTCTATTACACCCGAGGTTACTCTGGCAAGAACAAACTCAAAAAACATCTTTGCCTCGCTTTTTGGACTGTCTGCCTTGGCAACAAATACAAAACGGCTGTTTACGGCATACGCAAACACCACAGACACCGCCCACGCAATGATATTGCTTACTGTAGGAGAAAATAAGTTTTTGAATATAAAATATACAATCCAGTTTACAAGTGTGGTTGCAGCACCTGCAAGAATGTATACTATAATTTCTCTGTTTAATTTATTTTTTAAAATGTCTTTTATTCTTAAGTCCAAAAAATTCACCTCTGGTATTGCGATATAAAAATTGTACCATAATAAGCGAAAAATGTCAATCTATACAGCAAAAACAAGCCTTGCGTACATTAATGTACACAAAGCTTGTCTGTTTTAAAAGTATATTGCTTTTCAAAGGCAAAGGACTTATATTATTTTGCGTCCTTAATAGCAGCCTGAGCAGCAGCGAGTCTTGCAATCGGAACTCTGAAAGGTGAGCAGGATACATAGTCAAGACCTATTGTGTGGCAGAACTCAACAGATACAGGGTCACCGCCGTGCTCACCGCAGATACCGCAGTGCATTTCGGGGCGAACTTTCTTACCGAGTTCTACAGCTAATTCCATAAGCTTACCAACACCTGTCTGGTCGAGCTTAGCAAAGGGATCCTTTTCAAAAATCTTTGCATCATAGTAAGCATCGAGGAACTTACCTGCGTCATCTCTGGAGAAGCCGTATGTCATCTGTGTTAAGTCATTTGTACCGAAGCAGAAGAATTCAGCTTCCTTAGCAATGTCATCTGCAGTAAGAGCTGCTCTGGGGATTTCAATCATAGTACCAACTTCGTACTTGAGTTCTACACCTGCAGCTGCGATTTCTGCATCAGCAGTAGCTACAACATCGTTCTTAACATACTTAAGCTCTTTGTTATCACCAACTAAGGGAATCATGATTTCAGGCTTAACGTTCCAGTCAGCGTGAGCCTTCTTAACGTTGATAGCAGCGCGGATAACAGCAGCAGTCTGCATCTTTGCGATCTCGGGGTATGTTACAGCGAGACGGCATCCGCGGTGACCCATCATGGGGTTGAATTCGTGGAGGGAAACGATGATGGACTTGATAGTCTCAACGGACTTGCCCTGAGCTGCAGCGAGAGCAGCGATGTCTTCCTCAGTTGTGGGAACGAATTCGTGGAGCGGCGGGTCAAGGAATCTGATGCAAACGGGTGTACCTTCAAGAGCTTCGTAGAGAGCCTCGTAGTCAGCCTGCTGCATGGGGAGAATCTTTGCAAGTGCAACTTCTCTTTCTTCAACAGTTTCGGCGCAGATCATTTCGCGGAATGCGTCGATTCTGCCTTCGCCGAAGAACATGTGCTCTGTACGGCAGAGACCGATACCTTCAGCGCCGAGCTCACGAGCCTTCTTAGCGTCTGTAGGTGTATCAGCATTTGTTCTTACCTTGAGTGTTCTGTACTTGTCAGCCCAGCCCATGATAATACCAAAGTTACCGGAGATTTCAGCGTCTACTGTGGGGATAATACCGTCGTAGATCTTACCTGTGGAACCGTCGATGGAGATGAAGTCGCCTTCAACGTATGTCTTGCCAGCGAGAGTGAACTTCTTGTTTTCTTCGTCCATCTTGATCTCGCCACAACCGGATACGCAGCACTTACCCATACCACGAGCAACAACTGCTGCGTGAGATGTCATACCGCCACGAACTGTGAGGATACCCTGAGCTGCCTTCATACCTGTGATATCTTCAGGAGATGTTTCAAGACGAACAAGAATTACCTTCTTGCCTGCGTTGTTCCAAGCTTCTGCGTCTTCAGCAGAGAATACAACCTGACCGCAGGCAGCGCCCGGGGAAGCGCCCAGACCGCGGCCAACGGGAGTGGCAGCCTTCAGGGCCTTGG
>JAZRKX010000043.1:0-46721 GCA_045646525.1 Clostridia bacterium
AGCGAGGACAAGCGGCAAAAATTGCCGCCTTCGCAGCGTTCGGTTAAGAACGGATTTTTTATTTTGCTTTCCCCGCAGATTTCACAGCGGACGGCGGGGGATGGTAAGGGGAGCCGCTGTTGGCTCCCCTTACGGTCTTTCCCAAATGATTGAAAATTATAATCTGATATAAGTGGTAAATCACTTATCAAAAATTAAGATTTCCTTTATTCTTCTTTAGAAGTTTCTTCAGAAGAAACCTCTGTTTCCTCTTCTTTTGTTGCCTTTGCAATGGACACCACATTCACATCTTCTGCAAGCTTCATAACCCTTACACCCTGAGTTACTCTGCCGAACATGCTTATTTCATCCACGCCTGTTCTTATTATTACACCGTCGGAGGTAATCATAAGAACATCATCATCGTCGGTTACTATTCTGCAACCTGCTATAAGACCTGTCTTATCGGTTATCTTGTAGCCTGTTACACCTCTTCCGCCTCTGAACTGGCACTTGAACTCTGTGATATCGGTCTTTTTGCCGTAGCCGTTTTCTGTTACGGAGAGAAGCATGCCCTCATCCTTGGTAACATTTCCGCCTATTACATAGTCATCGCCTTTAAGCTTGATACCTATAACACCGCTTGCGCCTCTGCCCATAGCACGAACATCGGTCTGGCTGAATTTAATGCACATACCGTTCTTTGTGCCGAGGATTATGTTGTCCTCTTCCTCGGTGAGCGCAACCTCTATAAGCTCGTCGTCTTCTCGCAGGCCTATAGCTATAATACCGCCCTTACGGTTGGAATCGTACTCATCCAAAGAAGTCTTCTTTACAAAGCCTCTCTTTGTTATCATGGTAAGATACTTATCTTCAGAAAATTCGCTTATCGGAATGGTTGCAGTTACCTTTTCATCTGCTTCAAGCGGAATAAGGTTTACTATTGCAGTACCCTTTGCCTGTCTGCCCGATTCGGCTATTCTGTACGCTTTGAGCTTGTACATTCTGCCCTTATTGGTAAAGAACATAAGGTAATCGTGCGAGGATGCAGTAAATATTGTTTCTACAAAGTCCTCGTCTCTTGTGGAGAGTCCCGATATACCTCTTCCGCCTCTGTGCTGACTCTTGTATGTAGAGGTGGGGAGTCTCTTTACATAGCCGAAGTGTGTCATGGTGATAACACAGTCTTCTCTTTCTATAAGGTCCTCATCGTCTATCATATCTATGGCAGGCTCGATGGTTGTAAGTCTCTCATCGCCGTACTTATCGCGGATTTCGGTAAGCTCTTCTTTAATCTTTTCCATGAGCTTTGCCCTGTCGGAAAGAAGAAGTCTGTACTCCTCGCAAAGAGATGTAAGCATATTGAATTCTTCGTCTATCTTCTCGCCGTTTAATTTCTGGAGCTGTGCAAGACGCATATCAAGTACGCTCTGTGCCTGAATATCGGAAAAACCAAATCTTTCCATAAGTCTTTCCTTGGCATCATCGTAGGAACTGCGGATTGTTTCTATAACTGCATCTATATTTTGGAGGGCAATGCGAAGTCCTTCCAATATGTGCATCCTTGCTTCTGCCTTTTCCAAATCATATCTTGTACGGCGTGTTACGATTTCCTCCTGAAATTCTATGAACTTGGAGAGAATTTCGTTAAGACCCATTGTCTTAGGCTTGCCGTCGCAGATAGCGAGCATGTTTATAGAGAAGCTGTCTTGAAGTCTTGTATATTTATAAAGCTGATTTAATACAACCTGAGGATTTGCGTCTCTCTTTAAGAATATCTCAAGGCGTATGCCCACTCTGTCGGAGGAGTGGTCGTCTATGTCGGAAAGACCCTCTATCTTCTTGTCCTTTACAAGCTCTGCAATGGACTCAACGAGCATTTTTTTGTTTACCTGATAGGGAAGCTCGGTTACTATTATAGAAGATGTTCCGTCTTTTCTTTCTTCTATCTGCGCTTTTGCACGCACTATCACCTTGCCCTTACCTGTGAGGTAAGCACTTCTTATTCCGCTTTTGCCCATTATGGAAGCTTTTGTGGGAAAGTCGGGTCCCTTTATATGTTCCATGAGCTCCTCTACCGTTATATCGGGGTTATCTATCTTTGCCATAACACCGTTCAAAACTTCGGTAAGGTTGTGCGGAGGAATATTTGTAGCCATACCTACTGCTATACCCGAGCTTCCGTTTATAAGAAGTGTGGGTATTCTTGTAGGAAGAATTGTGGGTTCTTTTCTCTTTTCATCAAAGTTGGGAGCAAAATCAACTGTGTTCTTTTCTATATTTTCCAGAAGTGTATTGGAAAGCTTGCTCATTCTTGCTTCGGTATAACGGTATGCAGCAGGGGGGTCTCCGTCCACCGAGCCGAAGTTACCGTGACCGTCTATGAGAGGATATCTCATGGAGAAATCCTGTGCAAGTCTTACCATCGCATCGTATACTGATGCATCGCCGTGGGGGTGATATCTACCGATAACATTACCTACTGTGGTAGCCGACTTAAAGAACGGCTTATCCGAGGTAAGATGCTCTTCGTGCATGGAGTAGAGTATTCTTCTGTGTACAGGCTTAAGACCGTCTCTTACATCAGGCAGAGCACGGCTTACGATTACGCTCATGGCATAGTCTATAAAAGCCTCTTTCATTCTTTTTTCTATGTCTATGTCTACTATTGTCTGTGTATCGAAGTATTCTTCAAAATGCGAATCTTCGTATTTTTTATTCTTTGCCATTGTAAAGTGCCCGCCTCCTATACATCAAGATTTGTTACATACTGAGCATTTTCTTCTATGAATATTCTTCTCGGCTCTACCTCATCGCCCATAAGAACGGAGAATATATTGTCTGCCCTTTGCGCATCCTCTAAGGTAACACGCAGAAGAACTCTGTTCTTGGGGTCCATGGTTGTCTCCCAAAGCTCTTCGGGATTCATCTCACCAAGACCTTTGTAACGGCTTATGTCTACCTTTGCGTTGGGGTCGCCGTCTTTTAATTCCTCGCTTATGCGGTCTCTTTCTTCGTCGCTGAATGCCACATGGCTCTTTTTTCCTCTGGATATCTTATAAAGAGGCGGTTTTGCAAGATATATATGCCCTGCTTCTATAAGCGGAGTCATAAAACGGAAGAAGAATGTAAGAAGAAGTGTCTGAATATGCGCTCCGTCTACATCGGCATCCGCCATTATTATAACTTTGTCATAACGAAGTCTTTCTATATTGAATTCTCCTGCAATACCTGTGCCGAGCGCCTGAATTACGGGAGTGAGCTTATCGTTGCCGTACACCTTGTCGGCACGCGCTTTCTCAACATTTAACATCTTACCCCAAAGAGGAAGAATAGCCTGATACTTACTGTCTCTTCCGTTCTTTGCGCTTCCGCCCGCAGAGTCACCCTCTACGATATAGATTTCTGTCTTCGTGGGGTCTTTTACTATGCAGTCTGTAAGCTTACCGGGAAGTGTGCTCGAGCCGAGCGGTGTTTTTCTTGTAGCTTCTCTTGCCTTTCTTGCTGCAAGACGGGCTCTTGATGCAAGAAGCGCCTTTTCTACAACAGCTCTTCCAACATTAGGATTTTCTTCAAGGAAGTCTGCAAGCTTTTCCTTTACCATGTTTTCCACAAGGGTACGCATTTCGGAATTACCAAGCTTTGTTTTGGTCTGACCTTCGAACTGAGGTTCTTCAAGCTTTACGGATATAACAGCTATCATACCCTCTCTTGCGTCCTCGCCCGTTAATTCCTCGTTGTCCTTTAAAAGCTTATATTTTTTTGCATACTCTACAAGCACCTTTGTAAGAGCGGACTTAAAGCCTGTTTCGTGAGTACCGCCCTCGGTGGTGGATATATTGTTTGCAAAGGATTCTATTATTTCATCGTAGCCGTTGTTCCACTGAAGTGCAACCTCAGCCATGGAACCGTTCTTTTCTCCCGAAACATATATTACATTTTCATGTACTGTTTCAAGTGTTTCCTTGCGTGATTTTTTGTCATTATAAAGATAGGATACAAAATTCTTTATACCGCCCTCATATATGAGCTCTTCGGAAACGGGTTCTTCGCCTCTTAAGTCGGAAAATATTATCCTTACGCCCGCATTAAGAAATGCCTGCTCGCGAAGTCTCTTTAAAAGAACATCGTACTCATACCATGTCTCTTCGAATATTTCGGGGTCTGCCCAGAATGTCACCTCTGTACCTGTTCTATCAGTCTTGCCCGTGTTTGTAACCTCGCCCTGAGGAACACCCACCTTGTAGCTCTGCTCCCACACATTTTCGCCGTCATGCACCTTAACACAAAGCTTTGTGGAGAGCGCATTTACAACCGACGCACCAACGCCATGAAGACCGCCCGATACCTTGTATCCGCCTCCGCCGAATTTACCTCCCGCGTGAAGCACAGTAAAGATTACATCTATGGTAGAAATACCCATCTTTGGATGTATGCCGTGGGGCATACCTCTTCCGTTATCCTTTACTGTAACAGAGCCGTCTTTGTTTAGACTTACCTCTATTTTGTCGCAGTATCCTGCAAGGGCTTCGTCTATACTGTTGTCTACTATTTCGTAAACAAGGTGATGAAGTCCTCTTACAGAGGTAGAGCCTATATACATACCCGGTCTTTTCCTTACAGCTTCAAGTCCCTCTAAGACTTGTATTTGGTTTTCGTTGTATTCGGTATTGTTTAACATAGTATGTATCCTTTCTTTAATATGCTAAAAAATATTAAATGCCTTTGTATCGTTTGCTCTTTTTAAAAGTGTTTGTGAAGAAATGGGGGATATATAAAGGGTGGTTTTGCCCATAGAATTTACTATCACATAGGATTTTGGAAGCTCGTCATTTACACTTATTACCTCATTTTTCTTCTGACGGAGAAAATCCTGTGTTATCCTCGAGGTAGACGAGGTTTCCATATCCATTACAGCCACTATATCTTTAATTTTAACACATATGTCTGCGCCTATATGAAGATACATATTGTCCTCCCCGCAAATTTTTTAAAAAATTTGCTCTGCTTTCCCGCTCTCTACACAGAAATAGCTTCCCTTGCCATCATCCGACAGATTACGGTCAGTGCAGGTTATTATAACCTGCCTGCCCTCTATATTGTGGGTAAAATATTCTCTGCGTTTTTCGTCAAGCTCGCTTAACACATCATCAAGTAAGAGCACAGGCTCTTCGCCCGTGATATTTTTTATAATCTCGCACTCGGCAAGCTTTATTTTAAGCACCGCAGAGCGTGTCTGCCCCTGAGAGCCGTATTTACGAAGCGATTTCCCGTTTAGAAGCACATCGAAATCGTCTCTGTGCGGTCCTGTCATGGTAATTCCCTTTTCCAAATCCCTTTCAAGAGATTCTTCGAGCTTTTTTATAAAATAATCCTTGTCTGTGAAATTTTCTCTTATGCAAGGCGAATAAATTACAGAAAGCTCTTCATTTTCCGTCTTATAGAGCGATGCGTATTCGTTTATCTTTTCTAAAGCTTCCTGTCTGTACTTACTTATTACCACTCCGTACGAAGCAAGCTTTTCGTTCCATACATCTATGGTGGATAACATCTTTTTATTTTTTATGATGTTATTTCTTTGCTTTAATACCTTGTAGTAATTTATAAGATAGTTAAAATAATTCGGTTTAATCTGACTTATAAATACATCGAGAAAACTTCTTCTTACACCCGGACCGTCCTTTATAAGATTTAGGTGTTCGGGAGTGAATATTACCATATTGGCAATTCCTATTAATTCACTAAGTTTTTCTAAATTTACTCCGTTAAGCTTAACCGACTTTTTTTCGGTGATATATATATCTGCCGTATTGTCTCTGCCCATTGTTTCAAAATCTATCTTTATATGAGCATAGTCCTTGCCGAAGTTGATAACTTCTTTATCGTGTGTGCATCTGAATGATTTACAGGTGCAGAAATAATACAAGGCTTCTATTATATTGGTCTTGCCCTGTCCGTTAAAGCCGTAAAATACATTTTTTTTCGGATGAAGCTCTATGGCTTCTTTTTCATAGCTTCTGAAATTTTCAAGATATATCTTTTTAATTATCATCTTTTTCTACCTTAAGTACAAAGGAAGAATCCTCATAATTTATTTCTATAATATCACCGTCATATATCTTCTTACCGCGTCTTATTTCAGTATTGCTGTTTAGTTTAACATAGCCGTTTGTAATAAGATATTTTGCATCGGCACCGTTTTCGGTAATGTTTGCAAATTTTAGTAGCTGGTCAAGCTTTATAAATTCTGTGTTTATCTTTATTATTTCCATATTATCAGCCCTTTAATCTTATAGGAAGCACCATGTATACAAAGCCCTCGCCCTCTGTAGGCTTAATCACACATGGACTCTGCGCGGTGTTAAATTCAAATACAGCCTGCTCGTTATCAATGCTCTTTAAGGTATCTGTAAGAAGCTTGGAGGCAACACCTATTCTTAAGTTTTCTCCGTGATGCTCTATAGGCATATTTTCATCAAAGTTACCCTTTTTGGAAATGCATTCGATTCTCAAATTATTTTCTTCTATATTTAAGATAATCGGAATTTTCGGGTCATCATAATTTATGATTATTGATGCTCTCTCTACCATATCAAGAAGATTTTTTACATTTGTCTTCATGGTAATTGTGGAATTCTTAGGTATAAATTTACCGTAATCCATAAATTCACCCTCAAGAAGTCTGGAATTAACTACAAAGGTATCGAATTTAAACATTACACTGTTTTCGCATATGGTTATATCCACAATGGTTGCATCGTCTTTTAATATTTTAAGAAGCTCGTTTAATGCTCTGCCCGGAACTACAAAGGAAAGGTCTTCATAATCTGTTTCGGGTATTATCTGATTTCTCAAAGCAAGTCTGTAACCGTCTATGGATACTACCTTTAAATTGCTTTTTTCTATTTCAAACTTTGAGCCTGTAAGAATAGGTCTACTTTCGTTATTGGAAATAGCAAATATTGTGCTCTTTATTACATTCTTAAGGTCGGAAGAATAAATTTTGAAGCTGTCGCCTGTTTCAAGCTTCTTTATTTCGGGATATCCCTCGCTGGATAAATAAAGAATATTGAATTTGGTATTTAAGCAGTTTATCTTAAGCTCGTTTTTGCCGTCTGTTTCTATTTCTACAGGGCCGTCGGGAAGCTTTCTTACTATATCTGCAAAAATTCTTGCATCTACAATAAGGCTTCCTTCTTCAAATATATCAGCTTCGAATATACTTTCTATGGAAAGGTCCAAATCGCTTCCGCTCATTTTAATCATATCTTTTGCTTCTATTCTTATGCCTTTTAAAATATCTATGGCACATGCGCTGTTTATAGCCTTGGAGACAATAGAAATGGAATCCTGCAAAATTTTCTTTTCACATACAAACTTCATAAACTTTCATTCCTTTCATGAATGCCTAGTAAATATAAAATAAATATATATATAATTTTAGTAGTAGCAGTAGGGGGTGTTGATATGTTGAAAACCCTTTTTTGTAAGAATACTGCTGGGTTTAAAGCTGTTTATAATTTTAAAAAGTTATCCTTTCAAAAAGGGACAAAATGTGCATAAAATTTTTGTGCACATTTTAACTTAAAATAATAAACATTTATATGTGCAAAACCTGTTAAAAGCCTTGTGATAGCTTACTTTCAGCTATGTTAATTTCTTATGTTGTTTATGATGTTATCCACAAGGTTTTTCTTTGTGCGGTCTTCTTCCATATCCTTTTTGATTTTGTTTATGCCGTGGATTATGGTTGAGTGGTCTTTTCCGAAGAAATCGCCTATCTGAATAAGAGAGTAATTTGTGATTTCTTTCATTATATACATTGCTATCTGTCTCGGATATGCCACCTTTTGCGACCTTGTCTGCGACAGAAGCTCGTTTTCTTTAAGATTACAGTACTTTTCCACATTGTTTGCTATATATTCGAGTGTTATGGTCTTTTGTGTTTCTATTTCGTAATCCCTTAAAACTTCTTTTGCAAGGTCTATTGTTACTTCTCTGTTCATGAGGTTGTGGTAGCTTTTGAGCATTTTTACCGCGCCCTCTAATTCTCTGATATTGGAAGTAATATTTTCTGCAATGTATCTGTATATCGGCTCCTCGATTTCCACACCTATTCTGTCTGCCTTTTTCTTTAATATGGCAATACGGGTTTCAAAGTCGGGAGGACTTATTTCGTGGATACCGCTGCACTCAAATCTTGTGCGCAGTCTCTCCTCGAGAGTGTATAGTTCCTTTGGAGGACGGTCACTTGTGATTACTATGTGCTTATTGTTCTGATACAGAGCATTAAATGTGTGGAAGAATTCTTCCTGCGTATTCTCCTTACCGCCTATAAACTGGATATCGTCTATAAGAAGTATATCTACAGTTCTGTATTTGTCGCGGAACTGCTGATTTTTGTCATCTTTAATGGAATTTACAAGGTCATTTGTAAACTGTTCGCTTGTGGTATAGAGAATTTTTGCTTCGGGTCTTTTCTGCAGGATGTCATGGCATATTGCATTCATAAGATGTGTCTTACCCAAACCTACGCCTCCGTGAAGAAACAAGGGGTTGTAATCGCTTAATTTTTCATCTATTACGCACTGGCTTATATTTTTTGCTATAGCATGAGCAAGCTCGTTGGATTTACCTGTAACAAAGGTATTAAAGGTATATGCAGGGTTTAAGTGCATACCGATATTTGCCTCATGCTTTAATATTATGGTTTTTCCTCTTCTTTCTATTGTGGTAAGAGGGGATTTAACTATGATTTCCACATTGAATTCCTGCTTCTTTATAAGAAACAGGGCTTCTTTGATTGAGGAAAGGTACCTTGCTTCTATTATACTCTTGCTGTAGTCGTACGGAACAAGAAGAGTAATACTGTCCACAGAGATATCCACAGGAATTATGGGGTCTATCCACGTGTTGAAGCTTGATTCCATCATATCTCTTTTGAGGATTTCCACAACGCCTTCCCAGGTTTCTACAAGGTTAGTCATTTTTTAAAATTCTCCTAAGTAAAATTTATCCACATTGATACAAAAAAATGTTGATAAAGTTATCAAATAAAAATACAGTTATATACATTGATTATACCAAAAAAAAAGCTATATTTCAAGAAAAAATTAAAAAAAAGCCATTTTAAAAAAGAAAAAATTTTCAAAAATAAGGGAACCGCGTATTTTAAAATACGCGGTTTACAATCTAAAATTTTATGTTTTATAAAATTTGACTCTTTATTTCCTCTGTTTTTTCGAGCGCGCGTTGGGAAATGAGGGCATTTTTCTCTTTTTTCTTTTTAACTCTCTGTGTAAGAGATTCAATTATTCCGTATGTCACATTCATCGGCTGAAAGTTACCCACAGAGCCCTCGCTTATATAATGCGCGAGGGCGCCTGTTGCGGTATAAGCGGTAAAATCTGTCATAGGCTTTCCCATGATGTATTCTGCCATGTTTATACCCGACGCCATTCCCGAGGATGCGGATTCCACATAACCCTCTACGCCTGTTATCTGCCCTGCAAAGAAAATTTTCGGATTTTCTTTAAGCTGATAATGGCAGTTTAAAAGAGATGGGGAATTTATAAATGTGTTTCTGTGCATTACACCGTAGCGCACAAACTGAGCGTTTTCCAGTCCCGGTATCATGGAGAAAACTCTCTTTTGCTCGCCGAACTTAAGATGGGTCTGGAAGCCTACTATATTATATAATGTAGCTTTCTTATTATCCTGCCTTAATTGTACAACGGCATGGGGGAGAGTATTGTCTTTTAGCGGATTTTCAAGTCCCACGGGTTTAAGAGGACCGAAAAGCAAGGTTTCCCTGCCTCGTTTTGCCATGGTTTCTACGGGCATACATCCCTCAAACACAGTCTTGTTATCTTCGCCGTGAAGCTCGGCAAGTTCAGCTGATACAAGAGCCTCATAAAATGCTTCATACTCGTCCTTTTCCATGGGGCAGTTTATATAATCTGCCGTGCCCTTGCCGTAGCGTGATGCCCTGTAAGCCTTTGACATATCTATGCTTTCGGCTGTAACTATGGGCGCTGCCGCATCGAAAAAGTGAAGATATCCCTCGCCTAAGAGAGAGCGGATATTTTCGTAAAGCTTGTCCGAGGTAAGAGGTCCCGAAGCTACTATTGTGTATTCATCGGGATTTATGGTATCGGTTTCTTCATTTATTATTTCTATATTCTCGTGGTTTGTTACCTTTTCCGTCACAAGCTTTGAAAAGGCAAATCTGTCCACCGCAAGAGCTCCGCCTGCGGGTACACGGGTAGCGTCTGCACACTCCATTACCACAGAACCGAGTCTTCTCATTTCCTCTTTCAAAAGTCCTACCGCATTTTCGAGTCCGTCTGCGCGCAGGGAATTTGAGCACACAAGCTCGCAGAATGTGGGCAGATTGTGCGCAGGAGAATATTTTTGGGGTTTCATTTCATAAAGCTTAACCTTTATGCCCCTTTTTGCTAATTGCCAAGCGGCCTCGCATCCTGCGAGGCCGGCTCCTATTACTTTAACTTCCATTATTTATTTTCACCCTCACATACGGGACAGAATTTTCTCTTGTCCCTTGTGCTTTTTATAAAAATCATAGAACCGCATTTATCGCACTTATCCTTGGTAGGTCTGTCCCACGAAGTAAAGTCACATTCGGGATACGAGGAGCATCCGAAAAATACTTTTCCTCTGCGCGACTTCTTTTCTATAAGCTCTTTTCCGCACTTGGGACAGTCTATTCCCAGACCTGTTACTATGGCTTTGGTGTTTCGGCACTCGGGAAAACCGGGGCAAGCTAAGAATTTACCGTATTTTCCGTGCTTATACACCATAAGTCTTCCGCACTTGTCACATTCTATATCGGAAACCTCATCCTTTATTTCAATATCGCCTATTTTTTCTTCAGCCTCCGTTAAGATTTTTTCAAACGGGGCGTAAAAACTCTCCATGAGGCTTTTCCATTCCATTTTTCCCTCTTCCACCTTGTCGAGGTCTTCTTCCATATTGGCGGTAAAGCCTATATCCACAATGCTTTCAAAGTGCTCGCACATAATTGTGTTTACTATCTTGCCAAGCTCTGTGGGCATGAGAGATTTTTTGTTTCTTACCACATATCCTCTTGCAGTTATTGTGGTTATGATGGGAGCGTAGGTACTCGGTCTGCCTATTCCCTTTTCCTCCAGTACCTTTATGAGCGAGGCTTCGGTATAGCGCGCGGGAGGCTGGGTAAAGTGCTGCTGACTCTCTATCTTTTCGCAGGAGGGAGTATCGCCCTCTTTTAATTCGGGAAGCTTGGAAATTTTCTTTTCCTCAATATCCTCGCTCTCGGTGTAAACAAGAGAGAAACCGGGGAAGATTACCGTCTGTCCCGATGCTCTGAATGTGTAGCCTGCCAAATTTAAATCTACACTTACTGTATCGAGCACTTCATCTGTCATCTGGCTTGCTATGAATCTGTCCCATATGATTTTGTATATCTTGTACTGGTCGGGTGAAAGCGAAGCCTTGATGCTCTCGGGTGTTATGTCGGGATATGTGGGTCTTATGGCTTCGTGCGCATCCTGAGCGCTCTTTTTGGTTTTATAAACCTTTGCTTTAGACGGCAGGTAATCCTTGCCGAATGTATTTTCTATATATGCTCTTGCCTCTGCAACGGCATCGTCGGACACACGCAGGGAGTCTGTTCTCATGTAGGTGATAAGACCTATAAGTCCCTTGCCCTTTATATTGATACCCTCGTAGAGCTGCTGCGCCGCCTGCATTGTACGCTGGGATGTAAAGGAAAGCTTTCTTCCCGCTTCCTGCTGAAGTGTGGAGGTTATAAACGGGGGAGCACTTACCTTCTTTTTGTTTGCTTTCTTTATTGAGGTTACGGTAAATACATCGTCTTTTGTGATTTCAAGAATTTTATCTGCATCTTCCTTTGAATGCAGGTCTATCTTGCGATTTCCTTTTCCGTGGAAGCTTGCTGTAAACTTCTTCTTGCCAGAAATAAGAGTGGCATCTATTGTCCAGTATTCCTTGGAATCGAAGTTTTCTATCTCTTCCTCTCTGTCGCATATGAGCTTTGTGGCAACAGACTGAACTCTGCCAGCACTAAGACCCTTGCGCACCTTTTTCCAAAGGAGAGGGCTTATCTTATAGCCCACTATTCTGTCGAGTATTCTTCTTGCCTGCTGGGCATCCACAAGGTTTTCGTCTATGGCTCTGGGCTCTTTTATACCCTGTGAAACCGCCTTTTTGGTAATTTCGTTAAATGTTACACGGCACTTGTCGTCTTTATCTATATTAAGCAGGTTTGCAAGATGCCAGCTTATTGCTTCTCCCTCGCGGTCAGGGTCGGTTGCGAGAAATACTTTAGAAGCATTTTTTGCCTCTTTTTTAAGACTCTTTACAAGCTCGCCCTTACCTCTTATGGTAATGTATCTTGGTGCAAAACCGTTTTCCACATCTATGCCCAAATCACTTTTGGGAAGGTCTATAACATGACCCATACTGGCTACAACGCTGTAGCCCGAGCCTAAGTATTTTTTGATTGTGTTGGCTTTGGAGGGAGACTCCACTATGACTAATTTCTTTTTCATGTTCACAATTCCTATCTTTTTTATATGTTTTTACTCTGACTATAATAACCGCCTGCAAGCTTTATTACCTTGCCCTTTATTTCCAGCATAAGAAGATGTGCGCTGACTGTTCCCGCGTCAAGAGAGGTTCTTTCGCATATCATATCCTTATGTACGGCCTGCTCGCTTATTGCCAAAAGGATTTTTTCCTCGGGCGTGAGCGGGGATGCGGGATTTACAGGGGAGGGGAGATACTCTGTTTCATAGGCTATGCTGTAGAAATCCATTATATCCTTTGCGCTTGTAAGCATATGCGCACCGTCTTTTAAGAGGTAGTTTGACCCTTTGGAGGATGGTGTGTTTATATTGCCCGGTACGGCAAAAACATCGCGGTTTTCCTCTGTAGCATGTTTTGCCGTTATCAGCGAACCGCTTTTTAAATCTGCTTCTACCACTATGGTAGCCTTGCACATTCCCGCTATTATGCGGTTGCGCTCGGGGAAATGATATTTTTCCGCTTTGGAACCTAAGGGATACTCTGTAAGAATAGCGCCGTTTCTTAAGATTTTATCCGCAAGCGCAGTATTTATTCGGGGATATATGTTATCAAGTCCGCTTCCTATCACAGCTACGGTAGGGTGTCCGCCCGCGAGCGCACCCTCATGGCACTTGGCATCTATACCCATTGCAAGACCGCTCACTACGGTTATGCCGCCCTCACTAAGCTCCCTTGATATGTTGTATGCGGCGCATCTTCCGTAGTTTGTTGCCTTTCTTGTTCCTACCATGGCAACAGACAGCGAAGAGTTAAAATCCATATAACTTCCTCTTGCATAGAGTACCGATGGGCTCTGATGGATTTTGCGCAGCATTTCGGGATAAAGAGGGGAGTCTATGGGTATGACTCTGGCAGAAAGCTTGTTTAGCTCTCTTTGCATATCACGGGCATCGGACAAATCCTTTTTGGATAAGTTATTTAAGTCCTCGCTTGTGAGAAACTCCAAAGCATGTAAATCCGAAAGATTTGATTTGTATATACTCTCTATATCGCCGAAGCGGTTAAGAAGCTTGTGTTGTTTTGTTCGGGTAATACTATGGCTTTGAAGCCACAGCCACAGAAGCTCTTTTTCCAAATTATCATCTCCAAAATAAGCTGCTATCATTTACAATACTATAAAGAAAACGATTTGTAAAGAGTTTTTTTAAAAAGTTTAATATATAATGAAGAAAAAACTTGTATATCTTAAAAATCATCGCAAAATTTATAAAGGAGTCCGAAACAGAGTTTTCGGAGCACCTCGGAAGAACTCCCAACTACTTAAGTAGCGTGTTTAAAAAGCACACGGGCTTAACTCCGTCGCAGTTTACGGAAGCGCAGAGATGTTTTCGATAAAAGTGCCAAAAAAACCATATAAAATACAGGGTGTTTGTGCAATGTGCACATAAAACGCCCTGTATTTTTGGTATCTGCAAAAAAAGGAAACAAGCATAAAAAAAGCGAAATATGTAGTATGCAGTACTTTAAATATTTAAGGAGGGTAAGACAATGTTTGTTACAGAAAAAATCAGAAATGTGTGCATACTGGCACATTCCAATGCAGGTAAAACCTCGCTTTGCGAAGCTATGCTTCATAAAGCAGGTGTTATAGACCGTATAGGCAGCACACTCGAAGGAAATACAGTATCCGACTTCGACCCTGAAGAAATAAAGAGAAATATTTCCATAAATACATCAGTTATTCCTATAGAATGGAACGGCGCAAAGATAAACTTTCTCGATACCCCCGGAACCTTCGACTTTGTCGGAGAACAGCTTGAGGGTGCATCGGTATGCGGTACGGCTCTTATAGTAGTAAGCGGTAAGTCGGGCGTAAGCGCAGGTACCGAAAGAGCATGGAACATAGCAGCCAATAAATCCAAGATAGTATTTGTAAACAAATTAGATGATATGAAGGCAGACTACGCCAAGGTTGTAGAACAGCTCGACGATGCTTTCGGCAAGTCCATAGCTCCCTTTACATTCCCCATAAAAGAGGGCGATAAGCTCACAGGCTTTGTAGATGTTATCAAGATGCGTGCCAAGATGTTCTCGCCCGAGGGCGACACACACCGCTATGAAGAAATTCCCGATACCCATAAGGATATAGCTATGCGAAGCCGCGACCTTCTTCTTGAAGCTGTGGCTGAGGTAAGCGAAGAATATATGGAAAAGTATTTCGGCGGTGAGGAATTCACCGAGGACGAAATCAAAGCCGCATTAAAGGTCGGCATAAAGGACGGCACGGTTGTTCCCGTTATCTGCGGAAGCGTAACGGCAAAGATAGGTATAACACACCTTTTAAATACCATAGCAGACTATATGCCAAGTCCCAATGAATTCATACATATAGAGGGCGAAAACAAGAAGACAGGCGAAATCGCCGAAATCTTCTGCGACAGCGCAAAATCCACCGTTGTGCATGTGTTTAAGACAGTAGTGGATAACTATGTGGGTAAGCTATCCTACTTTAAGGTGCTCTCGGGCAAGCTCACTCCCGATACAACCCTTGTAAACCCCGCCAAGGGCAAGGAAGAAAAGATAAGCAAGATTTATGTTGTATGCGGTAAGAAGCAGACCGAGGTCAAGGAGCTTTGCGCAGGCGATATAGGCGCAACTGCCAAGCTCTCCGTTACAGAGACGGGCGATACTCTCTGCGACAGTTCATTCCCAGTGGCAATAGGTGCCATAAGCTTCCCCAAACCCGTGCTTTCCATGGCTATAGAGCCCAAGGCAAAGGGCGACGAGGAGAAGATAAGCGCAGGTCTTAATAAGCTTGCAAGCGAAGACAGAACATTCTCCCTTGTTCGCAACCACGAAACACATCAGACCATAATTTCAGGCGTTGGCGAACAGCACATAAATGTAATCTGCTCCAAACTCGAGGGTAAATTCGGCGTGTCCGTAAATCTCGCAGAGCCGAAAACTCCTTACCGCGAGGCAATAAAGTCAAAGGTAAAGGTAGAGGGCAAACACAAGAAGCAGTCGGGCGGTCACGGTCAGTACGGCCATGTTTGGATAGAGTTTGAGCCTACAGTAAGCGACGAGCTTGTATTTGAAGAAAAGGTAGGAGGCGGCGCAGTTCCCAAGAACTTTTTCCCCGCAGTAGAAAAGGGATTAAAAGAAGCAATGACCGAGGGCGTTCTTGCAGGATATCCCATGGTAAACCTTAAGGCTACACTCTTAGACGGTTCATACCATGCGGTAGACTCTTCGGAAATGGCATTTAAGACAGCCGCTTCCATAGCCTACAAAGAGGGTATTCCAAAGGCAAAACCCGTAATATTGGAGCCTGTAGGTACAGCCAAGGTAGTTGTGCCCAACGCATACACAGGCGATGTGGTGGGCGACCTGAACAAGCGACGCGGAAGAATTCTCGGCATGAATCCTTTAGATGCGGTTTCCACCGAGGTTGAAGCAATAGTACCTGCATCCGAGATGAATAAGTATGCCACTGACTTAAGGGCGCTTACCAACGGCAGAGGAAGCTTTGAATACGAAATCACAAATTACGAGGAAGCTCCTCAGATTATAGCAGAAAAAATCATAGCTAACAAATAACACATTCATTTTACTTACGCTGTATTACAGTATACAGGCAAAAAAAGCGGATTTATATTCCGCTTTTTTTGTTTATAAATATTGAATACGGGCAAAATTTATGATATACTTTTCATGTAATTTCTGTAGGAGATGATTAATATGAGCATAAGAATAGGAATTTTCGGTTACGGCAATCTTGCAAAAGGAGTGGAAAGTGCCGTAAACAGCTCTAAGGATATGGAGCTTAAAGCAGTATTTACAAGAAGAAACCCCGAAAGCGTAAAAATCAAAACAGAGGGTATTCCTGTGGTAAGTGCCGAGGATGCACCCCTTTGGAAAGACAAACTCGATGTAATGGTGCTTTGCGGCGGAAGTGCTACAGACTTGCCCGAGCAGACACCTGACATGGCAAAGCTTTTTAATGTGGTAGACAGCTTCGATACTCACGCAAGAATCCCAGAACATTTTAAAAATGTGGATAAATCTGCTCTGCAGAGCGGAAAAGTGGCAGTAATTTCGGTTGGCTGGGACCCCGGAATGTTCTCTATAGCAAGAATGTATTCGGGAGCAATTCTCCCCGACGGCGAGGACTATACTTTCTGGGGCAAAGGTGTAAGTCAGGGTCACTCCGATGCCATACGCCGTATAGACGGTGTTGCCGATGCCAAGCAGTATACCATACCCGTACCCGAGGCTCTTGAGAGCGTAAGACGCGGCGATGC
This sequence comes from Clostridia bacterium, assembly GCA_045646525.1. Classification (GTDB taxonomy): domain Bacteria; phylum Bacillota; class Clostridia; order UMGS1810; family UMGS1810; genus RGIG8748. The sequence goes on from JAZRKX010000043.1 coordinate 16,833, forward strand.
ACCCAAGCTTACAACCAGACAGAAGCACACAAGGGAGTGCTTTGTAGTGGCAAAAGAGGGCGCAGACCTTGCAAAGATAGAAGCAGAAATTGTAAATATGCCAAACTATTTCCAAGACTATGATACCACCGTACACTTTATAAGCGCGGAAGAGTTAAAGCGCGACCACAGCGGAATTCCCCATGGCGGTTTTGTAATACGAAGCGGAAGAACGGGCGACGGAAACAGCCACATCATAGAGTACAGCCTGAAGCTTGATTCCAATCCTGAATTTACTGCATCTGTTATCACCGCATATGCAAGAGCGGCTTATAAATTAAATGCCGAGGGCAAATCGGGATGCATGACTGCATTTGATATTGCACCAAAGTATCTTAGTGAGAAAAGTTCTGAGGAGCTGATACAGAATCTTCTTTGAGGTCAAAGAAGCAAAACTGTAAAGCTTTTGACAAGTGCCGTTTGCGATAGCTTAAAGAGAGAGTGCATTTTTACCTATGGTAAAATTAGTTCTTCAAAAGTAGTTGACAAAACACATTTTATTTCCTATAATAAATATAGAAAAGGCAAGACCTCAAACGGTTATGCCAAAGACAGTTTATTTTTTAAAATAACACGGCTTTGACGGGGCGTGTTATTTTTTTATGGTAATTACTAAAAGTAAAAGAATAATCATAAAGAAAATTATGTATTCATTTTCCATAAGCTATCACCTCCTTTAAAAGAGATGATGGCATAACCGCCTTATCTGTACGCTTGTTTAGGTCTTGCCTCCATGCCAGATTTCTCTGACATCCATATTATAAGAGCAATGTTGTAAAGGACGAAAACAATACCGATGCTTCGCCCACTATACGATATCCCGTCTCACACTTGGTATGAATTTTGGGAACATCCAACCCAAATCTTTGTAAAAATGCTGCCGCGTCGACTCGACAACTTATGTCGACTCCGCTAAAATCGACGGACAGCAGCAGAAATTGATTTCCGTCGATTTTACGGCATTTTTACTTTGATTTGTGCCGGATGTTTTATCCCAAAATTCATAAGGCGTGTGCTACGGGATACCGCATATTGTGCGAGCGCACAGCGGAGGTTATCCGATAAGTTGCACATTGCGTATTTCAAGATAAAACAGATGCCTTAAATCAAGCAAAAAACGGAGCAAAATTACCGAAAATCAATTTCCGCTGCGGTTCGGTAATTTTAGCGATGCCGAGCTCTGAGTGAGCGAGTCATCGCGGCTCCGTTTTTTTCGTAGATTTAAGACATATGTTCTTGAAATACGCACCGGGCAACGATTGGATAACCTTCGGTGGAGCCAATCGTAAAATTTACCCTTTATAACATTGCTCTTACGACATATTTTATATTAATGCAACATTTTTGATTTTATATTTTAACAAGTGCCTTAACGCCTATATCAGAATTCACATTCTAATTATTTGGGATAATATAGCAGAGGAGCTCAACAGCGAGCCCCTCTGCACTCCCCGCCGTCCGCTGTGAAATCTGCGGGGAAAGCAAAAATATAAAAGGCAAAGCTCTATCGCCGTTGCGGAAATTGCAATTTTTGCAATAAGTCCTCACTAAACGGCAAATGCATAATGGAACTGATTTATTGCATTTGCCGTTTGCGATAGCTTTGCCTTTTCTCTTTTTCCTTTCTATTTCCCGCAGATTTCACAGCGGAGGGCAGGGTTAAGGGGCATGCCCAAATGCCCCTTAGGGTTTGCTTCTTTGACCGCAAAGAAGGGTTTTATTTTCTTTTTTAAAAGGAAAATTGTGTGCGCGTTAAGGCACTTATCAAAATAAAAGTTTTTACTTCTTTTATAAAAAAGAAGGATTTACAAGCATAATCACTATGCCCATAAGTGCAGAAATCCCAATCACCACTATGGGATGAAGCTTCACCTTAAAGGACAGGAATGTCATAGCCGCATATATGCCAAGCGATACGGCAATAGCCGTTATATTCATATCACCAAAGCCGTCGGGCACAAATACTGCCTTTGCCATGGAAATGAGCGCTGCGGCAATAAGACCTATTACGGCACTTTTTAATCCCGTCATACAACCTGCGACTATGCGGTTTTCCTTGAACTTTTCGTAAAATCTTGCAACGATAAGTATTATTATAAATGACGGAAGCACAACACCGAGTGTGGCACATAGTGCGCCTTGCAGATTGCCCATCACAATACCCACATAGGTTGCCATGTTTACGGCAAAAGGGCCGGGTGTGCTTTCGCTTACGGCAACAAAGTTTATAAGTTCTTCCAAGGTTGCCCAGTTGTTTCTCATAACCTCTTCTTGTATGAGGGGGAGCATAGCGTAGCCTCCGCCAAAGGTAAATGCGCCTATTTTAAAGAAAGTGAGGAAAAGTTTTAAAAGAATCATTACTTATTCCTCCTTAATTTTATTTCCGAAACCGCAAGTCCTACTATAGCACTAAGAATTATAACAATAAGCGCATTCACATGGAAGAATGCCACAAGCACAAGCGCCAGAGAGGATATTACAGTAGCTATATATCCCTTGGGCGCTTTCTTATACATTGTAAAAAGGCTCTTGGTTACAAGGGCGAGAACACCTGCCCTTATGCCGAAGAATGCATATTTAACTACAGGTATATCTGCAAATTCCTTTAACAGATACGCAATGGCAGATATTATTATAAAAGAGGGGAGAACCACACCGAGTGTGGCAAAAAACGAGCCCCATACCCCTTTTGTTTTGTAGCCTACAAAGGTTGCCGAATTTATGGCAATAGGACCCGGGGTGGATTCTGCTATTGCCACGATGTCGAGTATATCCTCGTCCGAAACCCATTTTTTGTTTTCTGCCGCTTCTCTTTGTATAAGCGGTATCATGGCGTAGCCTCCGCCAAAGGTAAATGCACCTATTTTAAAAAAGGTGCAAAAAAGCTCAATTAATGTTTTCATAGTTTGTCTCCATATATTTTTTAATCGAGGGTATAAGACTTTTTCCCATACTGTAGCCCTCGTCATACATCATTTTTATTTTTTCGGCACTGTTTTCCGTCCTCTTCCAGTCGGATGTGTCCTTGGGCGCTATTACAAAAGCCTTGCCCTCTCTTTCCAGTCTAAAAAGCTCTTCGCGCTGGGCGTTGTACATTTTAGAACGGTTTTTGAGCGCCTTGGCAAAGGGGGGATATTTTCGGAATATAAAAGAGGATATCTTCTCCGATTTGCTCTTGCCTTTTACATAGGACCTCTCCCGAGAAAGTATCACTATTATTTTGTCGCAACCTACCTTAAGGGCGCGCCTGAACGGAACGGAATCTGCAATTCCTCCGTCCATGTACCTTTTGCCGTAAATCTCCGCTACGGGGAACATTATGGGCAGAGAACAGCTTGCCACAAGTATATCCCACCCTTTTTGTGGGTTTTGAATTTTTATATACTCTGCCTCACCTGTTTCCACATTGGTAACAGCCGCTTCGGCATAGCCTTTGAATTCGGAGAATTTGCCGTAGTCGTATGGTACAAGCTCATCGGGCACTTTTTTAAACACATAATCTATGTTGTAAAGGCTTCTGTTTTTTGGATTAAAGAGGTGCTTTATACCGCTGTACTCTTTTTTGGGGACCTCGGTTGTGCCTATTTTAAGACCTCTTCCTATCTGACGGGTTGCGTAGTTCATGGCATTGGATATACCCGCCGATGCTCCGCCCAGATAGTCTATTGGGATATCGGCTTCCATCATGGCATCCATTACACCCACGGCAAAATAAGTGCGGCTTGCACCGCCCTCTACTATGAGTCCTGTCATATGTATCATTCCTTTACAGAGAGTTGGATATGCGCGCGAATTCTTCATCTGAGAGTGTTTCGCCGCGCCTTTTTTCGTCTATATCTGCATTCTTAAGTATATCGAGAACTTTGTCTTTGGGAAGACCAAGTCCCGACGAGAGTGCATTTAAGAGGGTTTTGCGCCTTAGGGCAAAGGCGGCTTTAATCACCTTAAAATACATATCCGTATCTTTTATCTCCACGGGGGGAGTCTTTCGCATGGTAAGCTTAATCACCGCAGATTCCACCTTGGGAGGAGGCATAAACGATGAGGGCGGAACTATGGTCACAATCTCTGCTGTTGCATAATAGCCTACCGCAAGCGTGAGCACACCGTAGTCCTTGCTTCCCGCCTTTGCGCCTATGCGCTGTGCCACTTCCTTTTGTATCATTACGGTTATATCCTCTATGGGAAGTGCAGGATTAAGCAGGCTCATTATTACGGGGCTTGTAATATAGTAGGGAAGATTTGCGCACACCTTTACGGGCGAAGCTCCGAACTCTTCTTTGCAAAGCGAGGTTATGTCGGTTTTCATGATGTCTGCATGGATTATCTTAAGATTGTCAAATTCCTTAAGATTATCCGTAAGAATGGGTATGGCAGAGGAGTCTATCTCCACACACACAACCTTTGCGCTGCGCTCGCAGAGTCTTTGTGTAAGGGTGCCGAAGCCGGGGCCTATCTCAAGCACGTTGGCGCCCTCGGGGGCGGCGCTTGCCACGATTTCATTTAGAGCTCTTTCGTCTATAAGAAAGTTCTGCCCCAGAGATTTTGAAAAGCTGAAGCCGTTTTTTGCAAGTATTTCCTTTATAACGGCAGGGTTTGCAAGGTTTTTCATTATATCACCTCAATTTGATATTTCAATTATATTATGTAATTGGTAAGATATCAAGACTTTTTTGATTGACAAATCCTAAAATAAGTAATATCATTTTGTAGAGGTGATATATATGGAATGGATATGTGTAAGTGTATACACAACAAGCTTTGGTATAGATGCGGTATGCTCTGCGCTTAGCGATGCGGGTATATCGGGCTTTGAAATAGAGGACGAAAACGAATTCACCGAGTTTCTGGAACAGAATAAAAAATACTGGGACTATGTGGATGACGAACTCATAGAATCCAAAAAGGGCGAAACCAAGGTGAAATTCTATGTGGAAAACAATGCCGACGCCAAGGACACACTTCTCTCTGTCCGTGAGGCGCTTTCTGCCCTAAAAGCTTCGGACAGCGAAAATGAGCTTGGCACGCTCGAAATTGAGACCGCAGGGCTCAACGAGGAGGACTGGGCAAACAACTGGAAAGCATACTTCAAACCCATAGAGGTGGGCGAGAAGATACTCATTCAGCCCGAGTGGGCACCGCTTGATGGGGAAACGGACAGGGTGGTGTTTACTGTAAACCCGGGCATGACCTTTGGTACAGGCACGCACGCAAGCACAAAGCTTTGCATATGTGAGCTCGAAAAGTATGTGAATGAGGACACCGCCATTCTCGATGCGGGGTGCGGAAGCGGTATACTCTCCGTAATCGCGCTAATGCTGGGAGCCAAAGAGGCAAAAGCGGTGGACATAGACGAAAACTGTATACATGTGGCATACGAAAACGCAGACCGAAACGGCGTGGACCGTGCAAAATATGAGGTTTATGCAGGCGATGTCACAAGCGACAAGGCACTTTTTGACAAGCTTTCCAAGACAAAGTATAATGTAATCGTGGCAAACATTGTTGCCGATGTTATAATAGCACTTCTCCCCACGGTAAAGAAGCTCATCGCCGATAACGGCGTGTTCATATGTTCGGGCATAATAGCCGAGCGTCTCGATGATGTAAAGACCGCCATGGAGCAGGAGGGAGTACCCGTAAGCTCGGTTGTTACCGAGGACGGATGGTGCTGTATAACAAGCGATTTTTCAAAATAAAAAAAGCACTTGCATATGGTAATGTTCATATGTTATACTAATATATAGTAAGTAATACGAGGAGATGCGTATATGCACAGGTTTTTTGCTTCCAGGTCCCTCATAGAAGGCTCTTGTATAAGGCTCACGGGCGACGATGTTAAGCATATAACAAGGGTCTTAAGACTTGCAAAAGGCGACCGTATAAGCATTTGCGACGGAGAGGGCACGGACTACCTCTGCTCAATAGAGGAGACGGCAAAGGATTTTGTACTTGCAAATATCCTTGAAGAAAATCCGAACGGAAACGAAAGCAAAATAAAAATTACTCTTTACCAGGGTCTTCCAAAGGGAGACAAAATGGATTATATCATACAAAAGTGCGTGGAGCTTGGCGTGTGTGAGATTGTGCCTGTGGTTATGAAGCGCACTGTGGTAAAGGTGAGGGACGGCTCGTCCAAAAACCAGAGATGGCAGAGGATTGCCGAAGAAGCGGCAAAGCAGTCCGCAAGAGGCATAGTGCCTGTTGTGAGAGAGTGTATTTCATTTGAAGATATGCTTACCCGTTTAGGCGAATCGCTTACCATACTGGCTTACGAAAACGAAAAGCAAACCTCGCTTAAGGATGTGCTTTCCAAGGCAGATTGTGATAAAATAAATATCATAATAGGTCCCGAGGGCGGTTTTGAAGAGGACGAGGTTATAAAAGCGCAGGAAAAAGGCGCAAAGGTTGTAACCCTCGGCAACAGAATTTTAAGATGCGAAACAGCACCCGTCGCAATGGTATCGGCAGTTATGTACGAGCTCGACTGGTGATAAGACAAGGAGAATAGGCATGATAAAGAAATCTTCCGATAAATATGTAAGACACGAAAAATACGAACAGCATTCCAATCTTGCGCTGTTTACTACAGTAATGGCAATGGTTGGTTTTGTGGTGCTTATGTTTGTGTATATGGGCGAGCGCAATCCTGCCAACTGGCTTCTTGTGAGAAATGCCTCCAAGGTGTGCGGTCTTATATTCTGGATTGGCGCGGCACTGATTGCGGTAAACGCCGTAAAGAAGAAAAAGAAGTATCTTGCAGAATATGTGGTATATACTGTTGTTCTGGGATTCGGACTCTTTTTCATGTACACAAGACCCGCATTTTTGCGCACGCTTGCAGAGGGCACATATTTTGACGGCAACTGGGCAGGCGGAGTGTTCAAGGTGATATCTGTTATGCTTGTGGTGTATTCATTTGTGAGCATAGCATGGCATGTAATTTTGGCTACCCCCAGAAAGAGCAGGAAAAAATGAGAATTCTTTTGCAAAGGGTAAAGAAAGCTTCTGTTACAATAGACGGAAAAATAAACGGAAGTATAGAGCATGGTCTTTTGGCATTTGTGGGTTTTTGCGAGGGCGACAGGGAGGAGTACATTCTTCCCATGGCGCAGAAGATGGCAGGACTTCGTATATTTGAAGATGAAAACGAAAAGATGAACCTCTGTGTAGGGGATGTTGACGGAGATATTCTCGCAATAAGTCAGTTCACGCTGTATGCAGACTGTTCGCACGGCAGACGCCCCTCATTTACGGGAGCGCTTAAGCCGGATATCGCAAAGGGGTATTACAACACCTTTGTACAAACCCTCGGAGAAATCACGGGCAGGAAGATACAGACGGGTATTTTCGGCGCAGATATGAAGGTGGAGCTTTTAAATGACGGACCTGTTACCGTAATGCTCGATTCTTGCGATATAATAAAGAATACAAATTCCTGAAAAAGGATAGAATAAATACATCGCCAATGGCGGTGTATTTCTTTTTTGGGAGATGATTTTTTGAGACAGTTTATTGAGATTACCGATGTATGTGCCATGGAGATATTGGATTCCAGAGGCAATCCCACGGTAGAAGCTACCGTCATAACCGAGGACGGCTATGTGGGAAGAGCCGCCGTACCCTCGGGTGCATCCACAGGTGCGTATGAGGCTGTGGAGCTTCGCGACGGCGGAAGCCGCATAAAAGGACTCGGAGTTAAAAAAGCTGTAGAAAATGTAAATACCGTAATATCGGACAAGGTGGTCGGCATGAATGTGCTCGACCAGATGGCAATAGACAGAGTGCTTATAGAGCTTGACGGCACGGAGAACAAATCCCGTCTCGGTGCAAACGCTATCCTTGCGGTATCGCTTGCCTGCGCCAAGGCGGCGGCAAATGCTCTGGGCATAGGCTTGTATCAGTATGTGGGCGGATGTTTTGCACACACTATGCCCGTGCCTATGATGAACATATTAAACGGCGGTGCTCACGCGGGCAATAATATAGATATACAGGAATTTATGATTATGCCTGTGGGATTTTCTACCTTTGCAGACGGACTGTGTGCGGCGGCAGAGGTATTCCACAGCCTCAAGAGTATATTAACTAAGAGAGGACTTTCCACCAATGTAGGCGACGAGGGAGGATTTGCGCCGTCGCTCGAAAAGGACGAGGATGCCTTAGCTCTTGTATGCGAGGCAATACAGGAAGCAGGGTACAAGGCGGGCGAAGACTTTATGCTTGCGATAGATGCGGCATCGTCCGAATGGATTACCGAATCGGGCGACTACCTCATGCCAAAGAGCGGACTCCGCATGAGTGCAGGTGAGCTTATAAACTACTGGAAGAGCCTTTGCGACAAGTTCCCCATAGCGTCCATAGAGGATGCCGTGGCAGAGGATGATTTTGACGCATGGCAAATTCTTACCAAAGAACTAGGTAATAGAGTTCAGCTTGTGGGCGATGACCTTTTTGTTACCAATACCAAGAGACTTAAGATGGGTATAGAAAAGAAAATTGCAAACTCTATCTTAATCAAGGTAAACCAGATAGGAACCCTTACCGAAACTCTGGAAGCCATAGAAACTGCCAAGAGGGCGGGTTATACCACCGTAATATCGCACCGAAGCGGTGAGACAGAGGATACAACCATTGCCGACCTTGCCGTTGCGGTAAACGCAGGTCAGATAAAGACAGGTGCACCCTCCAGAAGCGACAGAACGGCAAAGTACAACAGGCTTCTGCGTATAGCAAATGAGCTTGAGGAAAGCGCCGAATACAAAATGTAATTGTGAGTTGAAAACTTAAGTAATTTGTGTTAGAATTTCACAGAGGTGTTTTTCATGATAACAGACTTCCACACGCACGCGTTCCCCGACACTCTTGCAAATAGGGCAATGAAAGTGCTTTCCTACACATCGGGCGGTCTAAAACCCCAGACGGACGGCACGGTGCTCTCGCTGAAAGAAGAAATGAAAAAGGACGGAATTGATATATCGGTAGTACATTCCATTGCTACAAATCCGAGTCAGCAGACAAATGTAAACAACTTTGCCATAGAGCTTAACAAAGAGGACTGCCTCTATGCTTTCGGCTCTGTGCATCCCGACTCTCCCGACGCTCTGTGTGAACTCGAAAGGATTAAAGAGGCAGGGCTAAAGGGTGTAAAGCTTCATCCCGAGTATCAGGGCTTTTATGCAGACGATGCAAAGCTCATACCCATATACAAAAAGATTTCGTCACTCGGTCTTATAACCGTGTTCCACGCGGGGCGCGATTTCGGCTTCGCACCGCCGTACCATTGTATGCCCGACAACGCACTAAGGGCGCTGTCATATTTCGACTCGCCCGTTGTCCTTGCACATTGGGGCGGGCTCGGATGCGGTGAGGAGGTTGTGGAAAAGCTCTGCGGACGCGATGTGTGGTTTGACTTATCCTTCGGTTACGGCACCATGGCAAGAGAGACGGCAAAAGCCATTGTGCAAAAGCACACACCCGACAGACTTCTCTTTGGTTCGGACATGCCGTGGCACAGACCCTCGTGGGAATTGAGACTCATAGATACCCTCGATTTGTCACAGGAGGACAGAGATAAAATCCTCTTTAAAAACGCCATGAAGCTTTTGGACATATAACCTTGACATAATATACTATAAATTGTATAATATATTGTATAAAGCAATACAGAGGAGGACATAAATCATGTTAGTTTCGGCAAGAGAAATGCTTTTAAAAGCAAAAGAAGGTAAATACGCAGTAGGTCAGTTTAATATAAACAATCTCGAATGGGCAAAGGCCATTCTTCTTACTGCACAGGAGCTTAATTCACCTGTTATTCTCGGTGTATCCGAGGGCGCAGGCAAGTATATGTGCGGCTACAAGACAGTAGTCGGCATGGTTAAGGGTATGATAGAGGAGCTTAACATCACAGTTCCCGTTGCTATCCATCTCGACCACGGCAGCTACGAACACGCGCTCAAGGTTATTGAGGCCGGATTCTCCTCGGTAATGTTTGACGGATCTCACTACGAAATATCCGAAAATATAGAAAAGACCAAGGAAATCATAAGAATCGCAAACGAAAAGGGCATATCCGTAGAAGCAGAGGTAGGCTCTATCGGCGGTGAGGAAGACGGCGTTGTAGGCGGCGGCGAGGTTGCAGATGTCGCAGAGTGCAAGATGATAGCAGACCTCGGTGTAGACATGCTTGCCGCAGGTATAGGCAATATCCACGGCAAATATCCTGAGAACTGGGCAGGTCTCCGCTTCGATGTGCTCGAGGAAATAAGCAAGGCTACAAATCCCATGCCTCTTGTACTCCACGGCGGTACAGGTATCCCCGCAGATATGATTAAAAAGGCTATTTCCCTCGGCGTAAGCAAGATAAATGTAAATACCGAATGTCAGATAGCTTTCTCCAAGGCAACAAGACAGTATATCGAAGAGGGTAAGGACCTTGTAGGCAAGGGCTTTGACCCCCGTAAGGTGCTTGCACCCGGTTTCGAAGCTATCAAGGAAACCGTTAAGGAGAAGATGGAGCTCTTTGGTTCAGTAAACAAGGCGTAAGACGGGGATTGTAAAACAAAGCGCAGAGCGCTTATAGGCTACAGATTTAATTTTCTGCAGTGTTAAATAACAGTGAACAAAATTTATGTAGAAATCTGCCCTTTGGGCAGATTTCTCATTTTTTAGCCTAAAAGCTCTGAGAAAACTTCACCGCTCGACATGCCGTCGCACTCACGCTTGCTTATTCTGTATCTTTTTTTTCAATCCAGAACACTTTTCTACTATTATATAGAAAATACTTGACTTTTGTTTATAATTTGGGTATAATATTGTAATTATGTTGGCGGTATATTTATATACTTAAAGCAGACAGTGTAATTTTAAAGGAGAATTAGTAAAATGGCAGTAAAACCAATCATTTTGACACCTGAGGGATACAAGAAATTAGAAGAAGAATTAAGAACTCTCAAGGTTGAGGGAAGAACGGAGATTGCCGAAAAAATTAAGGAAGCCAGAAGCTACGGCGACCTTAGCGAAAATGCAGAATACGATGCAGCCAAGGACGCTCAGGCAGCTATGGAACAGAGAATCACAACTATAGAAAACATGCTCAAAAACGCTCAGATAGTTTCCGAGAGCGATGTGAGCACAGATGTAATAACAATAGGCTCCAAGGTCAAGCTCTTTGATGTTGAGTTTGAGGAGGAGGTAGAGTATACAATAGTAGGCTCCACCGAGGCAAATCCCGACGACGGCAGAATATCCGATGAGTCGCCCATAGGAAGCGCAATTCTCGGCCATAAGGCAGACGAGGTTGTGGATGTAGTTTTGCCAAACGGAGAGACAATACAGTTTAAGGTGCTCGAGATAAACAGATAGAAAGGATAGTTTCTATGGAAAACACACAAAATCCCATCATCGAAACAGAAGAAAATTTAAACGAACTCTTAAAGGTCCGCAGAGATAAGCTCAAAGAGCTTCAGGCGGAGGGAAGAGACCCGTTTGAAATAACCAAGTTCAACAGAACTCATACCTCAGCGCAGATTACCTGTGACTACACAGAGGAAGAAAGACAGATTACCAAAAGAGGAAGCGAAGAGGCCGAAACCATAATGGCAAAGATTTCTGCACTCGACGGCAAGGTTGTTACCGTTGCAGGCAGAATCATGTCCAAAAGAGGTATGGGTAAGGTAGGCTTTGTGCACATAGCTGACCTTGAGGGAAGAATTCAGCTTTTTGTTAAAAAGGATATACTCGGCGAGGACGAGTACAACCGCTTCAAAAAGCTCGACATCGGCGATATAGTAGGCGCTACAGGCGAGGTGTTTACTACACAGACGGGCGAAATATCCGTAAGAGCAGATGAAATCACTCTTCTTTCCAAGTCGCTCCGCCCTCTCCCCGAAAAGTTCCATGGTCTTTCCGACCCCGACTTAAGATACCGTCAGAGATATGTAGACCTCATCATGAATGAGGGTGTTAAGGATACATTTATCAAGCGTTCCAAAATCCTTTCTTCCATACGCCGTTACCTTGACGGTCAGGGCTTTTTGGAGGTGGAAACACCCATGCTCGTTTCCAACGCAGGCGGTGCTGCAGCCCGTCCGTTCGAAACACATTTCAATGCATTGGACGAAGACTTAAAGCTCAGAATATCTCTTGAACTTTACTTAAAGCGTCTTATTGTAGGCGGACTCGAAAGAGTGTACGAAATAGGCAGAGTATTCCGTAACGAAGGTCTTGACACCCGTCATAACCCTGAATTTACTCTCATGGAGCTTTATCAGGCATACACCGATTACCACGGCATGATGGATTTAACAGAAAATCTCTACCGCCATGTAGCTATGGAAGTGCTTGGCACGACCAAGATTGTGTACAACGGAATTGAAATGGACCTTGGTAAGCCTTTCGAAAGAATCACAATGGTAGATGCAGTTAAGAAATATTCGGGAGTTGATTTCTCCAAGGTGGAAACACTTGAAGAGGCGCGTGCTCTTGCCAAGGAGCATCATGTAGAGTATGAGGAACGCCACAAGAGAGGCGATATCTTAAATCTCTTCTTCGAAGAGTTTGTAGAAGACCACCTCATTCAGCCTACATTTGTTATGGACCACCCCGTCGAGATTTCGCCCCTTACCAAAAAGAAGCCCGAAAATCCCGACTATGTAGAACGCTTTGAGTTCTTTATGAACGGCTGGGAAATGGCAAACGCATATTCCGAATTAAATGACCCCATAGACCAGAGAGAGCGTTTCAAGGCTCAGGAAGAACAGCTCGCACAGGGCGATGACGAAGCTAACACCACCGATGAGGACTTTATGAATGCCTTAGAAATCGGTATGGCACCCACAGGCGGTATCGGCTTTGGTATAGACCGTATGTGCATGCTTCTTACAGATTCTCAGGCTATAAGGGATGTACTTTTGTTCCCTACTATGAAAAGTTTGGATAAGTAATAGCGCAAAATAAGGACTTTACAGAGTTTACTACGCCAAAGTGTGCACCTTTTTGTGAAAAAACATATAGAAAAAAGTGCATTGCGTTTTAAAAGGACAATGGAATCTAATCCATTGTCCTTTTTTCATCTTTTACAACAGAGGTATTGAAGATATATAAAAGACTATTCAACATTGAAAATGCCAATATAACATGATATAATTATAGGCAATAAATTACAAATGGAGGAAATTTTATGAAAAAGTTTTTAGTTTCAATACTCATAGTGGCACTATTGTGTGGCATGTTTGCAAATGTGTCAGCACAAGAAGACGTGTCAGTTTATATAGACGGACAGAAAATAGAGTTTGATGTCAATCCACAAATTATAGACGGAAGAACAATGGTCCCTATGAGGAAAATTTTTGAGAAACTGGGGGCAACAGTGGATTGGGATAAAGCCACACAAACTGCTACAGGGGAAAAGAATAATACCGTTGTGAAAATAACTATTAATAATAAAAAAATGAAAATTAATGGAAACACAATAGACTTAGATGTTGCGGCACAGCTTTTGGGTGGAAGAACTATGGTGCCTGTAAGAGCAATTTCAGAGAGCTTTTCGTATGATGTTTTGTGGGAACAGAGTACAAAAAGCGTTTTAATAAATACAAAGCAAGAAACGGAGCCGGCAAACATCATCCACAATAAAGAAGAAAAGTTAAACATTGGATATGATTTTATTACTTTGTTAGATTGCAATAATAATTTGTACGGTTGGGGAAATAACGATAAAGGTCAGTTAATACTTGGCGAAGCTATGTATGATGTTCCAACTAAAATAGCTTCCGATATAAAGAAGGTACAATGCGGTTTAAAGCACACTTTGGTTCTGACAGTTGACGGGAAGGTTTATTGTTATGGTGATAACACCTATTCACAGCACGGGGGACAAAAAGACGGAAAAGCAATACTAGAGGATATTATTGATATATCCTCATCCAACAATCATTGTATTGCATTAGACAAAAACGGTACTGTGTTTTGTTGGGGTGAGAATCAATTTGGCATAAATACTCAAGAAGAAACAATCAGCACACCGGTAGCTTTGCTTAAGAAGGTTAAAAAAATAAGCACTATCCATAATTTCTGTATGTATGTTCTTGAGGACGGAACCTTATATGCAACAGGAGATGACATGAGTTTATATAAGGTGAAGACACAAAAATCAACCAGGGACCTTATGCATAACGAAAAAAAAGAAATTATTTATGTCAATGAACAAAAGTTGCATGTATCATTAAACCTTGTAAATAAAAACATCGCAGATATTGATGTAGATGGGGAATTTATCAGAGCAAAAACAAAAGAGCAAGAAACAATATATTATAATCGAAAACACAGCGTTTCTGTAAATAAGTTTGGAAAAGACATACCTTATACAAATTGGCGTCTGACTGATGATGGGGAAATGTGGATAAATTCAGAAGATTCGGGATTATATATAAATTCAATGAATATAGGCTCTAAGTATCCTTATATGGAAGATGTGGAATGTGCAAAATATTTGGAGTCGGGGACATACGTTGTTATTTTAAAAGATGGCAGTGTCTGGACTTTTGGTAAAAACAATAATGGCTCCTTAGGTGATTCCACTGTCGTAAACAATCCTTATCCAAACAAAATTATTGATGCACAAGTGCCTTTGGAAGCAATACTGAATATGGAACTTGTTTCGACAGATATGTTTACTGATGGATATACACTGCTCATTAAATTTACAGACAAATCCGGTGAAACAGTTAAGCCCACAGGAAATATGCATATTAAAATCTACGATGATTCTTATACATTGTACAAAGGAACGGTGTATGTATATAATAAATTATATAACAAAGATAATTTGGCGGAAATTATAATACCATCATGGAAAATAAAAAAAGCATCATCAAAAAGCGGAAATGTCGACATTATATTTGAAAAAGCTTTTTGTAAAGTAATGTGTAGCGGGGAAGCAGATGAGTTGCCTTTAAAAAAAGATTCATCAAGCGGAGGCGGCTCGGTATACATTACACCAAGCGGAATCAGATATCATTTCGACCCTGATTGTGGCGGTAAAAACAGTTATGGAACTAGTTTGAAAGGTGCAAAAAATGCCGGTTATACACCTTGTCAAAAATGTGCACAGTAATATTAAAAAATGTAACACATAATTATCGATTTATTTGATTATTCAAAATATAAAAACACTTTATTTTGAGATGTATTGACAAATCGAAATAAATATATTAAAATGTAATTGTAATTTTGAGATAAGAAGGTGTTAATATGCAAAGAGCCGGAGAATATATCACAAATTTAAGCGGAGAGGCCGAATACAAATCCTTTCGTCCTACACCGCTACCCATAGAAATAAATATGGATGCAGAACTGATTTCGCTGCTTACAGATGCAACAAAAGCTTTAGCAACATTAGATACATTGTCAAGTTATATTCCAAATATGAATTTATTTGTATCTATGTATGTGCGTAAAGAAGCATTGTTGTCATCACAGATTGAAGGAACACAGGCAACCTTGGAAGATGTATTAGATCCTTTGATTGAAAAAAATGCAAACAGGCAAGTAGCTGATGTAATTAATTATATAAAAGCAACCGAGTATGCTCTCGAAAGGCTAAACGCACTCCCACTCTGCAACCGACTTATAAAGGAAACTCACGAGGTTTTAATGAAGGATGTAAGAGGACAGGAAAAAAATCCGGGAGAATTCAGATATTCCCAAAACTGGATAGGCAGCACAGGAAGTACACTAAAAAATGCAAGATATATTCCGCCCAATCCCGAAGATATGAAACAGGCGATGTCTGATTTAGAAGAATATATAAATTCAGATGATGAATTGGATTTGTTGATTCAGGCAGCATTAATTCACTATCAATTTGAAACAATACATCCGTTTTTGGATGGTAATGGTCGTGTGGGAAGATTGCTAATCACTTTGTTCTTGATGGAGAAAAAAAGATTAAATACACCTGCTCTTTATATTTCTTATTACCTTAAAAACAACCGAATTGAATATTATGACCGTATGAGCGAAGTGAGAAACAAAAACAATTACGAACAATGGATTAAATTCTTTCTTCGTGCAATCAAAGAATCCTCAGAAGATGCAGTTGAAACAATTAATAAATTATCTGAATTGCATGATAAGAATATTGAAATTATAGAACAAATGGGCAGAGCCTCAAAAACCGCAAAGGAAATTTTTGATTATCTTGAAAAAAATCCTATAATAGACATCAGGAAAACATCAGAAGAACTCTCTCTTGCTTTCAGTACCGTTTCCGCCGGTGTAAAACGACTTGAAGAAAGCGGAATACTTGTCCAGACAAATAATGCAAATCGAAATCGTGTATTTGCTTATGAAAATTATCTTGGGATTTTGAGAAAAGATACGTAATGGATTTTAAAAGGACGATGGAATCTAATCCATTGTCCTTTTTGTATCGCCCTATAATTTCCGTATTACCCCGCACGCTATTTTACTGCCCGCATTTCCCGAGGGCTGTGTGGTAAAGTCATCGGGATTCGAATGTATTATGACGGTCTTGCCTATTATTTCGTCTATTGTAAATCTGTCTGTAAGAAAGGCGCAAAATGCATATCCGCCTGCGCAAAACAGAGGCGGCATATCGCCCGCGTGATAAGGGTGGGGCAGATTGTCGGGGCTGTAGTGCGCACCCGCATTGGCAAAGGGGTCCTGAGCCGTTCCGCTGCAGCTTCCGCCGCTATGGATATGGCAGGCAAGTATATCCCGCCCGAAATCGCCGAGGCCCGATACCTCGGTAACTGCCACAACGCCTCTATTTGTTTTATAAAAAGAGGCAGTACCCGTTATAGATGTGTATCCCTTACCGCCCCGTATATATGCGGCGGCGTAAGGTTTTCCAAAAATAATAGAATTCATACTGAATCACCCTTTAAATCATAATAGTTTATCATATGAAAATTCGGCGGTAAAAGGCATCATACAAGTTCTCTTGCGCAATATCTGCAAGAATTTGAGCAATTATTGAGTGGTAAAATTGATTTTTTTGTGATAATATATCTACTAATATATGAAAGTGAGGGGTTCTCATGGCAAATTACAAAATCAGCGGTTTTTCGGACGAAATATCGTCCTCGGTTACTGAGCAGTTCGCGGCGTTAAAGAGACTCGGCATAGAGTATTTCGAACCGCGCGGTATTGACGGTAAGAATATTTCGCTTCTTACAGAAGACGAAGCGTATAAGCTTAAGGAAACGATGGACGTCTGCGGTATCAAGGCATCGTCCATAGGCTCGCCCATAGGCAAAATCAAGATTACAGATGAGTTTGAGCCGCATTTTGAACTTTTTAAAAATGTGGTAAAGATTGCAAAAATACTCGGCACCAGAAACATAAGAATGTTCAGCTTCTTTGCCGACGGAGAGTGGGATAGTGCAAAGAGAGACGAGGTTATAAGAAGACTTCGCGCATTTATAGACTACGCAAAGCAAAATGATGTAATCCTTCTTCACGAAAATGAAAAGGACATCTACGGCGATGTAAAAGACAGATGCGTTGACCTTATGGAAAATCTCTTTTGCGATAACTTCAAAGCGGTGTTTGACCCTGCCAATTTCGTGCAGTGCGGACAGGATACCCGCCTTTGCTATGATGAGCTTAAGGATTACATAGAATATATGCACATAAAAGATGCAAATATTTCGGACGGCAAGGTTGTACCCGCGGGCATTGGCGACGGAAATGTTAAATATATAACCGAATCCCTTATAAAGAGCGGTTACAACGGATTTTTCAGCATGGAGCCTCACCTTGGAAGCTTCGAGGGACTTGCCGCACTTGAAAATGACGATAAGATGGCAAACCTGCCCAAAGGCGGAGAGGGTACATTTACCCTTGCATACAGATATTTCAAGGATATTTTAGATGGCGCGGAGGAATAAAAATGGATAAGGTAAAAATAGGTATAATAGGCTATGGTAATATGGGCACGGCTCATGTCAGAAATATCTTGAACGGAAAAGCGCCAAGCGTGGAGCTTGCCGCCGTTTGCGACATAGCTGAGGCGAGAAGAAATGCATTTAAACAGTCTTGCCCCGATATACCCGTATTTGAATCGGCAGAAGAGCTTATGGCAAGCGAACTTTGCACCGCTGTGCTTATAGCAGTGCCTCACTACAGCCATTGCCCTCTTGCCATAAGAGCCTTTGAGCTTGGACTCCATGTGCTTGTAGAAAAGCCTGCAGGCGTATACACAAAGCAGGTTATGGAAATGAATGAGGCGGCAGAAAAGTCGGGCAAGGTGTTTGGTATTGTGTATAATCAGAGAACAAACCCCGTATATCAGAAGCTTCGCAATATGGTAAAATCGGGTGTTCTCGGACACATTAAGAGAATTACCTGGATAATAACCGACTGGTACAGACCTCAGGCATACCATGACAGCAGTACATGGCGTTCCACATGGAAAGACGAGGGCGGAGGTGCTCTTATAAATCAGAATCCGCATCAGCTCGACCTCTGGCAATGGATGTTCGGTATGCCCGACAGGATTTATGCCAGGGTGTCCTTTGGCAAATACTACAACATAGAGGTAGAAGACGATGTAATGGCGTTTTTTGAATACGATAACGGCACAACGGGTGAGTACATCACCTCCACGGGCGAGGCCCCCGGCACGAACCGTCTTGAGGTTGCATGCGATATGGGTAAGGTGGTTATCGAAAACAGCAAAATGCTCTTTGTCCGCAATGAAATATCCGAAAGAGAGCACAACCGCACAAATACCTCGCCCTTTGCAAGCCCTGATGTATGGAACTGCGAAATACCTCTTGATTTCTCGAGCGGGGAGCAGCATGTCGGCATATTAAAGAGCTTTGCAAATGCAATTTTAAACGGCGGAGAGCTTCTTGCAAGAGGCGAAGAGGGTATAAACGGACTTACGATATCCAATGCCATTCATCTCAGTGCGTGGACGGGAGATACCGTGACCCTTAAGGACTTCCCCCACGATAAATTCTATGATATTCTTCAGGACAAAATAAGGAACTCCACCGTTGTCAAAGAGGAAAGACAGGTTGTTGCAGATACCAAAGGCACATATTGACAAATGGATATAAAAAGAGGATGTATAACAAATCGTTCGTTGTTATACATCCTTTTTTATTATCTGTATACTGCAAAGCCGTATTTATTAATATACATTTCATTTTCGGATATGGTCGCATTGTGGCTTATCAGCATATCCTTTGCCATAAGCTTTATTGGAGAGGTGCCCATGTTCAAAACGGCGCAAAGTTTTTGGTTTTCATCGTACCTTTCCATATAGAGCGTATTTTCGCTCGCTTTTATATACAGCTTGCCTTGTTTAAATACGGCAAAGCTGTTTTTTATCTCTGCCATGTTTTTGTAGAAATCATGCAAGGGACAGTAAGCCTTATCCCATGGAAAAAATCCTCTGTTGAAAGGGTCGCCAAAGGCAAAGGCACCCGCCTCGTCGCCGTAGTAAACGCAGGAAGAGCCAGGCAGGAAGAACATAAGAAACACCGCAGGGTATATCCTTAAATATGCTTTTTCCAACTGCGCAGAGTTTAGCTTGTAGGAGTATGCCTCATGTCTGGGAATATCTGCGGGGGCGTCCGAGAGCACGGTCATAATCCTCGGGGTATCGTGGGTGGAAAGGCTTGTCATAAGGCAATCTACTGCTTCCTTGGGGTAGTTTTCAAGTATAGTCATTATATTTTGGCAGAAAACATCGGCAGATATATTTTCTTTGCAGAAATCTATTATGGAGCTTCTAAACGGGTAGTTCATTACGGAATCGAGCTGTGCATCGGTGAAGTATTTCCTACGAATTCCGTAGGATATTTTGTTCGATGCATCCTCCCACACCTCGCCTATTACTATGGCATCGGGGTTTATCTTCTTTACCTGTGTGCGGAGAAGCGATATAAACTCATCGGGAAGCTCATCTGCCACATCAAGGCGGAAGCCGTCGCATCCCATGGAAAGCCAGTAGTTTACAACGCTGTCTTCGGAAAGGATGATATAGTCAAGATAGCTTCGACAAAGCTCGTTTACGCATGGCAGAGTGTCAATCCCCCACCAGCTATCGTAGCTTCCGCCATCTTTTATATTGTACCAGTCTTTGTACGGCGAGTCGGGACATGACATAACTCCCGTGCCGAAGCGTTTTTTCGCATCGAAGTATATGCTGTCCGACCCTGTGTGCGAAAACACACCGTCTAATATCACCTTTATACCCATCGAATGTGCCTTGTTGCAAAGGGATTTGAAATCCTCGTTTGTGCCGAGCATTTCGTCTGTCCTTTTGTAGTCGCAGGTATCATATCGGTGGTTGGAAAATGCCTTGAATATGGGGTTAAGATATATAACTCTTGCGCCAAGCTCTTTTATATACGGCAGTTTTTCCTCTATTCCCCTGAGGTTGCCTCCGAAAAAGTCATTATTTAATATTTCGCCGTTTTCGTTTGGAGCGAAATTCGGAGTGTCTCCCGTATCGGCATGGATAGTGTACGGTGTAAGCTTGCCCGCTAAACTGCACTCACCCGATTTATAAAACCTGTCGGGGAATATTTGATAATACACCGCCCCCTTGAAATCCTTGGGCGTTTTGAAATTCTCGGGAATACAGCTTATCTGCCACATATCGCCGTATCCTATATTGGTACTGTTGTATCCCTCCTTGTACAGGGCGTAGCTTCCGCTTTTGTCTTCTATGCGGAAAAAGCAGAAGTACAGACCTGTGCTTTCAAAGCATATATCACCGCAGAAGATGTCATAAGACTCTTTCGTGTCGGTTTTGTGCAAATCGAATTTAATTCCGTTGTCGGTCTCAAATACCGCCTTATGCGCACCGCACGATGATGGTATCCATATACTTATGGTGCAATTTTGGTTTTGTGAAAGAGGGCCGAAAACACTTTTGTGCTTTCGGTCCTTGCTGTCATAGAGTATTCTCATATTTTTATATTCCATATATCCTTTGCGTATTCTCTTATAGCTCTGTCCGATGAGAAAAAGCCTGCGTTTGCAATGTTTGCAAGAGACATATCTGTGAATTTGTATTTGTCGCGGTAGGTTGCGCCCGCCTTTTTCTGCACCTTAGTATAGGAGTCGAAGTCTGCAAGAGCCATGTAGGCATCTGCCGCCCCCTGAGAGCTTGTAAGAAGCGAATTAGCAATAGTGTCAAATCTTGCGCCCAGAACTCCCGAGGTGAGCATATCCAGTACGGCTTTAAGATGGGGATTTGCATTTACATACGAGGTGGGGTAGTAGCCGCTGCGCCACAGATTGTTTACCTCGTCGGCAGTAAGACCGAAGAGGAACATATTTTCCTCGCCTGCACATTCTCTTATCTCCACGTTAGCGCCGTCGAGTGTTCCGAGTGTTACTGCGCCGTTTATCATAAGCTTCATATTTCCTGTGCCCGAAGCTTCCTTGCCCGCTATGGATATCTGCTCGGATATATCGGCGGCGGGGATTATGATTTCGGCAAGAGACACCTTGTAATCCTCCAGAAATACCACTTTCAGCTTATCCTGCATGGCAGGGTCGGAATTTATTACATTGCATACTGCACAGATAAGGCGTATTATTTCCTTTGCCATAAAATATCCTGCCGAAGCCTTGGCGGCAAATATGAATGTGCGCGGGGTAAAGTCCATGTTGGGATTATCCTTAAGCTCTCTGTACATACTTAGGATTCCAAGTACATTAAGAAGCTGTCTTTTGTATTCGTGAAGTCTTTTTACCTGAACATCGAATATCGAAGACGGGTCTGTCTTTATGCCGTTGGCGCTCAGCATATATGATGCGAGGCGCTCCTTGTTCTGCCTTTTTATATCGGATAGTTTGGATAAAACCTCTTTGTTTCCCTTAAACTGCATAAGTGCCGAGAGTGCGGAGGCATCGTTTTTGAAACCGTCTCCTATGAGGCTCTCTATATAGTCCGAAAGGGTCGGATTTGCCTGACACAGCCACCGTCTGTACGCTATGCCGTTTGTTACATTTGTGAACTTTTCGGGGGCTATGGTGTTGTAGTCTCTGAATATACTTTCCTTTAAAATCTGTGTATGAAGCGAGGAAACGCCGTTTATCTTATGGCAAGCGGCAAGGCACAGATTTGCCATGCGCACCTGACCGCCCGATATTACTGCCATGTAGTCCAGCTTGGCTCTGTCGGATGGATATATATTCTTCAAATCCTGCATAAGACGGCGGTTTATCTCGGCGGTTATCTGATAAATTCTCGGAAGCTCTCTTCTATACATATCCTCACGCCACTTTTCCAGAGCTTCGCTCATTACGGTGTGGTTTGTATAGGAGAGGGTCTTTTGGGTTATATCCCACGCTGTATCCCAATCCAATTCATATCTATCAAGTAGGATTCGCATTAATTCGGGCACGCAAAGGGCAGGGTGTGTATCGTTTATGTGGATACTCACCTTGTCTGAAAGGTTATCCATGGTGCCGTACTTATTAAAGTGCTTTTGTGTAATGCTCTGCAGTGATGCACTTACAAAAAAGTATTGCTGTCTTAATCTCAATATCTTGCCTTTTTCGTGGTCATCGGCAGGATAGAGCACCTTGGATATTACCTCGGCTTTGGTGCTCTCCTCTATGGCTTTGGCATAGTCGCCGCGTGAGAATGCATTCATGTCAAAACGGCTTGGCGACTTGGCGCTCCAGAGTACAAGCTTATTTACCGCGTCGGTATTGTAGCCCGATATGAGCATATCGTAGGGCAGGGCAATAACCGTAGTGTAGTCCACATGCTCCGCACGGTATTTGCCGCCGTCGGAGTATTCGTTTATCCTGCCGCCGAAGTGTACTTCAACCGCTTCGTCGCTTCGGCATTTGAGCCATACATCTCCCATGGTGAGCCAGTCATCGGGAAATTCCATCTGCCAGCCGTCTATAATCTTCTGTCGGAATATACCGAATTCATAGCGGATAGAGTATCCTGTGGCAGGTACGGACAGGGTTGTCATGGAGTCCATATAGCATGAAGCCAGTCTTCCCAGACCCCCGTTGCCAAGTCCTGCATCGGGCTCCAGAGCGTAGATATCGTCTATGCTTTTTCCAAGCGAATTTATTACATCCCTGAAAGTATCCTCAATTCCGAGGTTAAACAGATTGTTTCTTAGCGATGTACCCACAAGAAATTCCATGGACATATAGTACACCTTTTTGCTATCCGAGCTTTTTTTGGAAAAATCGGAATTCTTTTTGGAAAGTATGTCGCGCACGCACAGGCACAGAGCCTCGTATAGCTGTTTTGATGTAGCGTCTTCTATTTCGCAGCCAAAGATGTTTTTGCATTTTGTGTTCAGGATGCCGAAAGCAATTTTTTTGTTCATAAATATCAATCCTTCAATAAATTATATACATCCATGTATTTTTGCGCCGAGATTTTCCATCCGAAGTCGCAGCGCATTACAGAAGAGCGGATTTTGGTAAATTTGTCTTTGTCGCGGTACAGCTCGCATGCACGCATTACGGCATGGAGCATATCGTGTGCATTGAACACCTTAAAGGTTATGCCCCTGCCTGTAAGCTCTTGGGGATTTATGGGTGGCACGGTGTCTACAAGACCGCCCGTTTCCCTTACTATAGGTATAGTGCCGTAGCGCATGGCTATAAGCTGGGAAAGACCGCACGGCTCGCTCTTGGACGGCATCAGAAGAAAATCCGCACCTGCATATATATCCCTCGAGAGTTCGGAGTCAAAGAGTATGGATGCCGATACCTTGCCCGGATACGAATATGCCATAAATTTAAACATATCCTCATACTCCTTATCGCCCGTGCCGAGTATTACAAGCTGCAGGTCAAGGTTTGCTATCTCATGTATTACACCTTTTATAAGCTCAAGTCCCTTGTGGTTTACAAGGCGCGACACCAAGGCAACTATGGGTGCATCGGAGTCGGGGTTAAGACCCAGACGCTCTTTAAGAGCCTGCTTACACATATCCTTACCCGAGGTATCCGAGGCACTGTAGGGATGCAGGGCATTTGTCTTTGGGTCGTACACGGCGGTGTCTATGCCGTTTACAATGCCGTGCATCTTGTAGGAATTCTCTCTTAATATATCGTGCAAAGAGTGTGCAAAGTAGGGGAACATAACTTCGTGCGAGTAGGTTTCCGACACGGTGGTGAGTCTGTCGCAAAGGGTAATTGCTGTCTTCATTGCGTTTATAAGACCGTCAAAGGTGCATGTGTTGCGCCAGTTTTCATCTACACCCAGCACTTCGGTAAGAAATAGCGGGTCTGCCTTGCCCTGATATTCTATGTTGTGTATGGTAAACACCGTTCGTATATTTGCATAGCGCTCTATATGGGAATAATGTGCCTTTAAAAACAGCGGTATAAATCCTGTCTGCCAGTCATTTGCGTGGATTATATCGGGAAAAAAGTCTATAAGGTTAAGACACTCAAGCACAGCCTTGGAAAAGAAAGCAAATCTTTCTCCGTCATCCGCTTCGCCGTACATGGATGAGCGGTCAAAGTAGTAGTCATTATCTATAAAGTAATAGGTGAGGTCGTTTCTTTTGTTAATGCCTACACCCTTGTTTTTAATCACCTTTTTGAATACACCTGCATAGGTGTGGCGCCACGCAAGAGGCACATATATCCTACCTACATACTCGGCATTGATATCGGAGTGCTTTATAAAGTTGTAGTACGGCAAAACCACACATACTTCGTTTCCTTTTATTTTGGATGATGCCATGGGAAGCGACCCCATCACATCGCCCAGACCGCCCGATTTTGCATAGGGTGCGGCTTCGCTTGCAGCATAGAGTATTTTCATGATTGTCCCTTTCTATACAGTTTGGTTTTTGTTTATTACTACAGGTGAAAGCGGAGCTCCCGACAGCATGGTGTTTTTGGACACACAGGCATTTTTGTCTATTATTGCATAGCTTAAGCTTGCTCCCTTTTCTATGCGGGAGTCCTGCATAATTACGCAGTTTCGCACCACAGCGCCCTTTTCCACCACAACACCGCGGAAGAGTACGGAGTTTTCCACAGTACCCATGATGTCGCATCCGTCTGCCACAAGACAGCCTTTCACACTGCACCCGTCCCGATACAGCGCAGGCGCCTCGTCGCGCACTTTTGTGCGGATGGGGGAATTTCTCTTAAATATATCGTTTTTTATGTCCTTTTCCATTATTCTGAAGCTATTTTTAAAGTAGGAGGAAACATTGTGGTTTCTAAGTACGGTTTCTTTGAATTCATAGGTATTTATCTTGATGGAGCTATTTAAAAAGCTTGTAAGCAGAAAATCCTTTTCAAAGCTGTATCTTCCTCTGCTTACCTCTTTTTTAATAACCTCGGTAAGAAGCTTTCGTTCCATTATAAACATACCCATGCCCGCAAGGGAGTTTTTGCTTGGCTCATAGCCTATGGCTATATCTGTTACCGTGCCGTCTGTGCGGGAAATGTAGAGGTCGGAGCCGTCCCTTTCAAAATCCTCTATAACTCTGTTTGCAATCACGGTTACATCGGCATCGGAATCTATGTGGGATTTTAATGCTTTTTTAAGGTCTATGTTGCATATTACCGTGGTATCGCATATTACAACATAGTCTGCCTTGGTTGCACTCAAAAACGAAAGCGCGTTGGAGAGTGCCTCAAGATTTCCGCGGTATACCGTAGTCATGCCCGTTACAAAGGGAGGCAGAATACGCAGTGTAGTGTCCTTGCGGTTTAAATCCCATTCGCCCCCTCCGCCCAGATGGTCCATAAGCGACTGATAGTTGTATTTTGTAATTACTCCTATGGAATTTACGCCCGAATTCACCATGTTAGAAAGAGCGAAATCTATAAATCGGTATCTTCCGCCAAAGGGCATGGAGGCTACAGTTCTCTTTTTGGTAAGAGAGCCCATGGGGGTATCGTATATGTTAGAAAATATTATTCCTGCCATTTTCATTTTGGTCACATCCTTATTGTGTTACTGACTCGCCGTCGGCTACTGTAATATCCTTGGCTACGACTATGATTTTCTTCTTTTTGCCGTCTTCGTTGCACGCGCCCACTATCGCATCTTTGCCTACTACCGCGCCCTCGCTTATTATGGAATAGCACACGCGCGCGCCTTCCTTTACCGTGCATCCGGGCATGAGGAATGAGTTTTCCACCGTTGCGCCCTCTTCTATGATGCATCCTGTGGAAATTACGGAATTTACCGCATTTCCCCTTATGGTACAGCCCTCGGAAACAAGGCAGTCCGACATGCTTGCGCTGTCCTCTATATAGCTGGAGGGAAGCGCATAGTTGCGTGCATAGATTTTAAAATCGGGGTCCTTAAGCTCTATGGGTACATTCTTATTTATAAGGTCCATGTTTGCCTCCCACAGACTCTCTATGGTGCCCACATCTTTCCAGTATCCGTCAAAATCATAGGCAAAGAGCCGTCTTTTGTCGGTGAGGAGCTTGGGGATTACATCCTTTCCGAAGTCATTTGATGAACCCTCGGTGTGCTCATCGTCTATAAGGTACTGTCTTAGTATGCTCCAATTAAAAAGATATACACCCATAGATGCCTTTGTGCTTTTGGGCTTTTTGGGTTTTTCTTCGAATTCATAAATACTGCCGTCATTATTTGTGTTCATAATTCCGAAGCGCGAAGCCTCCGACAGAGGTACATCTATTACGGCTATGGTGCACTCGGCATTATTTTGCCTGTGGAACGACAGCATCCTGGAGTAATCCATTTTGTATATATGGTCGCCCGAGAGCACCAGTACATATGTGGGGTTGTAGCGGTCTATAAAGCGGATGTTCTGATATATTGCATTTGCAGTACCCTTGTACCACTCGCTCTTTTTGCTCTTTGAATACGGGGGCAGAATGTGAACACCGCCATAGCTCAAATTAAGACCCCATGGTGAGCCGTTTCCTATATATTCATTAAGCTCAAGAGGTTGATACTGTGTCATGATGCCCACGGTATCTATGCCCGAGTTCACGCAGTTTGACAGGGGAAAGTCTATAATGCGGTACTTGCCCCCGAACGGAACGGCGGGCTTGGCATTTTTTTCGGTAAGGCTCATAAGACGCGAGCCCTGACCTCCTGCAAGAAGCATGGCAATACATTCTTTGTTTACGGGATTTTTGTACATGGTTACAGCTCCTTATGTTATTATATAGTAAGATACTGACAGTGCAGGCACAGTAAGGCTTGCGCTCTGGCTGAAGCCGTGCATGGCGTTGGGTTTGGTTTTGGCAGAGGGAGTTCTTTCGCCCGATGCGCCGTACTTCTTACGGCATGAGGAGAACACGCATTTTAATACACCGTCTCTCGGCACGCCTATACGGTAGTTCTTTCTTGTAACGGGACAGAAGTTAAACACCGCTATAAGCTCATTCCCCTTGGTATCCATACGCACAAAGCTTATAACCGACTGAGAATTATCATCGTGGCAAATCCATTTAAACCCGTCCCAGCTGTCGTCATTTTCCCAAAGCGCAGGGGTATCGAGATAAAATCGGTTTAAGTCCTTTATATATCTTTGCATTTTTCTGTGCATATCGAAATCCATGAGAAACCAGTCAAGCTCTTTGGCAAAGTCCCATTCGGAAAATTGGGAAAACTCGTTTCCCATAAAGCTCAGTTTCTTGCCGGGGTGCGCCATGAGATAACCCATAAAGGTGCGTACTGTGGCAAACTTTTCCTCGTAGCTTCCGGGAATTTTGTCTATGAGCGATTTTTTGCCGTGTACCACCTCGTCGTGCGATACGGGCAGGATAAAGTTTTCCGAAAAGGCATA
Source organism: Clostridia bacterium (assembly GCA_045646525.1). Lineage (GTDB taxonomy): Bacteria > Bacillota > Clostridia > UMGS1810 > UMGS1810 > RGIG8748. The sequence goes on from JAZRKX010000043.1 coordinate 44,651, forward strand.
TGTGAGCGAAAATGTGAGGTTTCTGTGAGACCCCTTTCTAAAGAGCGGGTCCAGCGACAGATAGCTTAATACATCATTCATCCACCCCATATTCCACTTGAAGTTAAAGCCAAGACCGCCCTCGTGCACAGGCTTTGTTATCATGGGAAATGCGGTGGATTCCTCGGCTATCATAAGGAAGTTGGGGTTTTCATAGAACACCGAGGAGTTCAGCTTTTTTAAAAAGTCTATGGCTTCCAGATTGTAATTTCCTCCAAACACATTGGCACGCCATGAACCGCTTGCTCTTCCGTAGTCGAGGTAGAGCATGGATGATACGGCGTCTACTCTGATTCCGTCAATGTGATAGACATCCTTCCAGAAATGCACATTGGATATAAGAAAGCTCATCACCTCTCCCTTGCCGTAGTCGAAAATCATGGTGCTCCATTCGGGGTGCTCTCTTTTTAACGGGTCGGAATATTCATAAAGGCTTTCTCCGTCAAATTCGTAAAGACCGTTTTCGTCTTTGGGAAAATGCGCTCCCACCCAGTCCAGAATTACCCCGATTCCGCGCGAGTGCATCGTGTCTACAAAATACGCAAAATCTTCGGGATTTCCGTAGCGCGATGTGGGGGCAAAGTACCCCGTAACCTGATATCCCCACGACGGGTCGTACGGATACTCGCTTACGGGCATGATTTCAACATGGGTATAGCCCATGTCCGATACATAGCGCGAAAGCTCATCGGCAAGCTCTCTGTAGCTTAAAAAGCTTCCGTCTTCGTGTGTTTTCCACGAGCCGGGGTGCACCTCATATATGTTCATGGGTTTTTTGTAGGGGGGAGTTTTGTCCCTTTTACTTATATATTCACTGTCTGTCCATATATATGCACCCGTTGGGTAAATTTTGCTTGCGTTGTCGGGGCGCACACAGCTGTAGAAAGCATAGGGGTCGCTTTTTAAAAGACGCCGTCCGTCATGGGTATCTATAGCAAATTTGTAGTTGTCGAATATCTTTGCCTCGGGTACAAAAAGCTCCCATATGCTGTCATTTATTTTATTCATGCCCCCGCGTGACGCGTCCCAGCCGTTGAAATCGCCTGCAACGCTTACATTTTGCGCATGGGGCGCCCAACATCTGAATATATATCCGTTTTTCATGGGATGGCAACCGAGAAATTCATATGCGTTTTTGCAGGTGCCGTCTTTGAATGAATTTATCTTGTCCGATTTCATATTGTATCTCCGTTTGCTTTTTTATTTTTATGTTATGCAATGACACGATTAAAAATACTTTAAAAAACATAAAATACTATTGACAACGCCGACGAACTTTTATATAATTGGCAAAATATATTTGCGGAGGAAATATTATGATATATAAATCTGTGGAAGAGCTTATAGGAAAAACCCCCATGCTCGAAATTACAAGCATGGAGGACAAGGCAAAGGTATTTGCAAAAATAGAATTTTTCAACCCCGCAGGCTCTGTAAAGGACAGAGTTGCAAAGGCTATGATAGAGGATTTTGAAAAAAGAGGAATATTAAAAAAAGGCTCTGTAATAATAGAGCCTACAAGCGGAAATACGGGAATCGGTCTTGCCTGCGTGGGTGCGGCAAGAGGGTATGAGGTTGTAATAGTAATGCCCGATACCATGTCAAAGGAGAGAATTGCGCTTATGAAGGCATACGGTGCTAAGGTCGTTTTGACCGATGGCAAGCTCGGTATGGCGGGTGCAATACAAAAGGCAGAAGAACTTTCAAAAGAGATAGAGGGCAGTGTCGTTGCGGGACAGTTTACAAACCCCGCAAACCCCAAAGCCCACGAAAAGACCACAGGCCCTGAAATTTGGGAGGATACCGACGGCAAGGTTGATATCTTCGTTGCAGGTGTCGGCACGGGCGGAACGATAAGCGGTACGGGAAGATATCTGAAATCCCAAAACCCCAACGTAAAAGTTGTCGCAATCGAACCTGCCGATTCCCCTGTCTTGTCAAAGGGTGAGTCGGGCGCTCACAAGTTGCAAGGAATCGGAGCGGGATTTGTTCCCGATGTGCTTGACACGAAGGTAAGTCGGATCGTAGCCAT
>JAZRKX010000044.1:0-16257 GCA_045646525.1 Clostridia bacterium
ATAGATACGGTAAGAGGTATAGGTAATATATATGCTGATTAGAGAAAGAGTAACTCTTTATCTATCCTGTCACACCTTGCTCTGAACTTCGGGTCAAGCAAGGATTCTGCTCCAATCCCGTTGCACTCTACCCAAGCCTTCATAAAAAGTCTGTCCAGTCTGCAAGGGGTCAGCTTCGATATTTCAGCGTTTAGCTTCTTTATCTGCGGAGAGCCTTTCACGATATTGTACTTGGTGTATCTCGGTATCAAGACCTGCTCGGTCTGTTCGTCAAACACCCAATACTTCGTGGGCTTATTCAGCATAGGTATTATCTCGTCTATGCCTATCTGTATATCGGCAGACAGATAACGGAGATTGAGTTTGTAATACCCTGCTATGTTTCCCCCTTCGTTGATAAGAAGGTGCAGGTACAGGTCAAGCTCCGACTTTGTGAGGCTTCTCGTGTCGTACCATATATCTGAATCAAGCCATGTTCTCCGACCCATCGCCGTCCCCCGCAAAACTGTACCTTGTAAACCTCACCTTATCGCCATAACGGTTGTCGGCGCTCTCGAACTTGCGCTCAAACCTGTAGCCCTGCTTCGTGAGGTCACATATCCTTGAAGCGAGCCTCGTCACACCTATCATGTCAAACGCCTCTTTAGAGGTTATGCTTCCGAACTCGTCTATATAGGCTATGACCCGCTCGTTTTGGGTCAGCCCCTTGTCATACCAATTTTTTGAAATCGCCGATTTAAGCGATTTTTTTTCGCAGGGTGGCATAGTTGTCCACATTGGCTGTAAACGTGCGTTAGAGGGATTTCTAAATACCTTCTCGGCGATTTTACGAGCCACATACACCTTTACATTTTGCGGTGCATCTACTATACCGCTCTCTATGTAGCTGATTAGTGATGTTGTGTACCCTACTCCAAGCGCACTCGTAAGCTCTGTGGCAAACGCACTCTGCGACAGGTGATTGTCTTTCCTGTACTGTCTGATTTCTCTGCCTGTCATCACTCTTCTCCTTCCTTGTACTCTGACCATACTCCGCTTTCAGCCCATTCGTAAAAAGCGTTACAGCAAGGAGATGTGTCTATGCCACGCAGGTGTCCGTTCCTCTTGCACCTCAAGTTCTTAAAGCGACCATCAGTTGATTGCGTCAACATCGGACAGCTACCACAGTAGAACTTGTCACCAACAAGCTCGTGTTCGTCCTTGATGTTTTCGGGTATTGTTTTTGTTTCGGTGTAGGTCACAAAAGCTATAAACCCTGCAAGCGGATTGGTCTTAACCTCGTACTCAATACGCTTCTCGTCAAGGCTCTCCGTAAATGAGTTCAGCCTTAAATCGAAGTCGAATCCGTTATCAGCCACGATGGTTTTGTGTTTCGTGCATTTCTTGTAGACCATTAAAAATAGCGACCCCCTCTCTTTCGTTATAGGTCGCTACTCTATCACCTTTCCTACGGAAAGGCGCTATTTACTTTTCCAATCCCCTATTTGTGGAGATTTTGTGAAGAAACCGATATTTGATATTTAAGGAATAATTGCGACCTACGCTTATGATAGCACATTACCACCACCCTGTCAACGGGAAATTATTATTATTTTCAATTTTTCCCGTTACTATTTCCTAAAAATAGAAGTACCAATATAATTACTTATATTGGTACTTGCTATGCGTGGTAAGCCTGTCTGCAACTAACCTTCGATACTGTAGAGGCTCTTAATTTTTGTCTGAGTTTTAGTTCCGCACATACCATCTGCGGTCAGCTTCCAAGACTTCTGCGCCTTCTTGAGCGCCTTTTCGGTCTTGTACCCGAAGCTCCCATCTATGGCAATTTTATAGCCCGCTCTGCAAATCGCCCATTGAAGCCACTTCACATCCTCGCCCTTTGCGCCCAACTTGAGTACAGGCTTGGTCGTTGCGGGGTACGGGTCTATGTTCGGGTTGTAGATAAACTGCGGGTCTGCGTAGCTTGCTGACAGCCCCCAATTTCCGTTGCCCTTCTTCCTCGTTTTCTTTAGAACGTAGGAGTTTTTGTACGACCATCCGCTCTCGGAAGTGATAATCTCGGTGGACGATACTACTTTCTCCACGAAAGCGGCGTGTCCTGCCTTCTCCCCTACTCCTTTCCAAACGAGGACAGCGCCCTCTTTCGGCTCTGTTCCCACTTCAAGCCCCTGTTTTTTGGCGAGTGCGATATAGTTTTCAGCGTTGGTGTTGCCGAGATATTCGCACTTCTTTTCTCCGCTCGTTTCACCGAGCCGTCCTGTAACATAGCCTGTGCAGTTGACGAGGACGGAGTGAGGGTACTGTCTGTGTTCCTTGTTGCCGAGTATGCAAGGGTTGTAGCCGTAGGGCTTCTTTAGGTAGTATTTGTTGGTCGAGGCGGGCGCAGTAGTACGCATCTTCATGGCTATTCGTCCTCTGCTACGCCTTCGTCCTCGGCTTCTTCGCTCATGCCTTCAAGCTGTTCTTCCTGTGGCGAGAACTGTTTGTTGTAGTTCACTCTGCTCACGCCAACGAAAACGCCGAGAAGGGTCGATACCACAAGGCAAGTATCTCTTATCTGTTCACCGAAAGGCAGATGCCATATTAGAGCCAGTCCGAGGTAGCAAGCCCCGATAGCCGTGATGCCCGTTTCCGCTAAAAAGCGGAGAGTGTCAAAGACTTTGTTCTTCATTTTTTTTCCTTTCAGATATTATTGTGAGAGCGTGCTTATTATGTTAGTTATTTGAGTAATGTCCATAGCTCAATCAACATAGAAATCTTCGTCTATATCAGTGCTGACCAATTCGCTGCCATCTGTAAATCTCATATGCCAGAAACCGTCGTTATAATCAATAACAGAGGCAAGACCAGTAAATGCAGTGGAATTTGTTATTGTTTCTTCAAAAGCTGCCGTATTCCACACTATAATTTTGCCATCTATTATGGCTTGTATTGCTTCTCTGGGAGTAATACTTATATCATTATCAAGGTCGATGATAATAATATTATCTGCTCCACCACCGCCGCCGCCTGCGAGTGCCTTTGCTATTATGATGTCTGTTATGTCCATTACTGTACCTCCACCCATTCCGAAGCTACTTCATCGAAGAGGAACACTTTGCCAGTATCGACCTCGATGCACGAAGAGCCATTGGTGATACCTGTGGTCGGCTTGGTGTCTGCGGCGTTGCAGAAAAGTTCGACCATCAGCTTATAGTCACCGCCCGAAGTGAATACAATTTTTTCATTAGCTGTCCGAATCATTTTTTAATCTCCTTTTTAGATTTCGTCATTATAAGATATAACTTCGTTGAGAAGGTTTTGGAACACCTTGATTGCGGTTATACTGCTCGCATCTCTTACGCCCTCTTCGTCTATCCAGTTTATCTGTAGCTGTGCGGGGTGCGAATGAGCGAACATAGCACTTTCCTCTTGGGTAAGCGTAAACTCAACTGTTGATTTCCCCTCTGCCACAGACACGCTTATATCTGTGTCGGACTTCGTGAGTTTAGTGCTGTTCTGCGCTATTGTTACATAGACCTTTTTATCGGTGAGGTCAACGCCTTCAAGTGTTCTGCTTATTGTTGGTGTCGTGTAGTTAATCATTTAGCCCACCTTTCTTTCCAACGATGCCACCTTTTCTTCAAGGACAGGCATCCTCTGTGCGAACTGGTTATGAGAGCGGACTTCCCTCGTCAGCGCCTCGATTTTAGTGTCCGTTACCGCTTGCCACTTCTGCAATTTGCCGTCAAGCTCCTTGTCGGCAAGCTCGGATTGTTTGTCAAGTTTTGCGTAGAGGTCTTTCGCCGATTGCTTTGAGATGATTAGCTGTGCGATTATTGCACAAGCGCCCGTAATGATTGCCACAATGATAGCGTCCGTCATGCCTCAATCGCCGCCTCTCTGTGGTCGAAGTGTTGCGTAACGATAAGGTCTGCTTTCGGGGAGATAATCATGGCAGAGTGTATCTCCACGTTGGACACGGAAGCCGCCGCAAGGATGGTATAATACTTTTGGTAGGCTACCTTTAGGTCTGCGTAGGTGTTGGTGAGTACGGCGGTCTGTTCGCCGTTGGTCTGCGCTTCGATTACGATATACATCTTCATTCTCCTTTAAGCTATTTGGTACGAAAGTGCTATACGAAGCGGAGATGTTGTCGAGAAGGTTCGGCTCGTTCCGCTTGCGTTTCTGATGCTTAAATTGCCGCTACTGTCAAGCTGTGCGATGAATGGACTTTGCGACCAGTAGCCGCATCCGCTTGCCGCAAGTGCAGGGATATATCCGCTTGCGACTGTTGCGGTGATGTTGCCGTTTCCCGCTACTGTTCCTGCGTTAAACTCCAAGTAGAGGTCGCAACACTTGCCCCACTTTCTTGCGTTCTGAACGGAGAGCGTTGCTCCGCTCACGCTTGACACAACGCCTGTCGTTACTGTTGATGGTGCGCCCTGTCCTGTGCCACCCTGCGCTATCGTAACAGGGCTTTTGGAAGTCAGTATTTCATAGTTAGGGGATGATGTTCGGTTTGCTGTAACAGTTGGCAATCGGTATTGTTCCCAAAAACCGTTGCCATCGCCTGTGGTGCTGTCGTAAGAATAAGTGCGGAAGTACATTCTACCCGCTACGTTCTTGCTGTTGACTGTTTGAACAGTCGTAAATATACTACCAAGCCTCTCTGTTGCAGTTGTTGCCGCCGAGCGCAAGAAGTACACCATCGGATTGCCCGAAGTGTGATATATGCCGCTTTCGTTTACTATGAGTTTTTTCCCCGCAAACGCCTGCTCTCCGCTATCAACTAAGTCCTGCGATGAAAACCACGCCGTGGCAGATGCTGTGCCGAAGCGATAAAGCTTGGTCGTGCTGTTGCCGTATGGGATATAGATACCCGCCGAACTTGCAGGCAAGCCATCAGTTATTGCGGATGTGGCTGTGCTATATACTTCCCATATAATTGTTCCCGAAGATGCAGGGGTAGCCGCAGTGATAAAGACAGGATGAGTGAGTGCGCCAACACTACTGTATTCCGATATGATGCGCTTCATCCATGCTGTAAAAAATGCAAGGTTAATTCCCGAAGATACTCCAAGGTCGGTGTAGTTATATCTCGGCGGCAGGATTATCTTTCCAACGCTCTGTCCACCGCTCTTCCCTCTGAAATATCCGTCTGCCTCGATGTTAGTCGCTGACCTTATCACCCATGCGCTATCCAGTAGGTTATCTTCCTCGGCTACCTTCCCTATGCCGATACCTAAACCGCCCACCTTGAAGTCCATTGTGTATGAGGCGGTGTTGACTGTTGCAAGATAGTCAACGCTCTGTCCAAGTGCGTCAACTGCCGTTATTTTGACGTTGTAAGACTTGGTGTTGTCATAGCCACTATATTTAGTTGCGGTGTTCTGTTGGAGCGTTCCCTTGTCGGTATAGGAGCTTTCGGTAGTTTGCTTTGTATATACCTTGAATGAGGATATACTATTGGCATTTGGTGTTGCGGTGGATGTTGCTTTTACGGAAATCCAAGTACCCTCATTATCTGCCGCCCCTGTGCTATCGCATCTAAATACAGACACGTTTGTAATTTTTGGGGTTGCGTAGGTCGCAACAGTTATAGCCGTGGCTGTCTTTGTTGCGGTCAATCCTCGGCTGTCTGTCACCCTCACGGCAAATGTGTATGTACCCGCCGCAAGCGTACCGCTCGTCCAGTTGTAAGTCGCCGCAGAAGAGTTATACGTTGCCATAACGATACCATTCTGCAAGAACTCATACTTGGCTATGGTCGAACTATTTACACCCGCTACTGTAGAAGCTGTTACCTTGCACTTGGAAAAGCCCCCTACATAGGTACTTGACACATAGCTCCCCGCAAGAGCCGTTGACACGCTACCGATTGTCGGCGTTTTGGCGCATACAACTGTAAATGTGACAACGCTATCAAGCCCTACCTGTGTTTGGTATGAACTGTCGGAAAATGTTTGGAGAGTACAAGTTCCTGTGCCTGTTGCAGAGCTTGTCATCTGCGGTAGCCAATTAGCCGCCGTTAAGGTCTGTGTGGTGGTCTTGGGCGAGGATGTGTATTTACCAAGATTGGTCGAGGTTGAATAACTCCCGATACTCCACGTTATCTTGTGATAGTACGCAAGGTTGTTTATCGTGATTGTTGCCGTTGCAACAGGATTTGTAGAACTTATCGTGTAGCTTGCGGCGTTAAGAGATACCTTTGAAGCGGTAGGAATTGTGGGTAGATTGACAGACCAAGACCCCGAAGCGCTTGAAGCAGATGTCCCCGAAAGGTTAATGCTAAACGAAAGCGGCAGGGTCTTTTCACCTGTCGTGTTGTGATTTATTACGTTGTTTGAAAGCGTCCTAATGGTATACCACGTTCCCTGTGTATACCCACTAACATTGTAGTCAATCTTGACAGTCGAAGAAACGCTGTCAATAGATACTGTCGTGGACGCATTATCTTTATTGGTTGTTGATGTATTAGTCCTGCGGGTCTGCAACACCACATTTACTACCGACTGTGGTACGCCACCAACTATGTCTTGGCTGACCACTTCGTAGCCCATACGGAATTGTATGGCGCTGTTTCCTGTGCTGTTGACTGACGAAAGGTATGTATAAGCCATTTACTCCACCCATCTCAAGGACATTCGCCCATTAGTTCCAGTTATCCATTGGTAGTTGCCGATTTTCAGATTGGTTAAAATCTCTGCCTCGGTTATATATAATTTATTATTGGACAGGTACGCTACCGCCGTTCCGTTCTGTAAGAAAGCAAGTTGCGTATTGTCAAGGCGAGCCGTGAAGTCGTTGTTGGCATCTCCAAGTTCAAGTACGCCCTTGTTGTTCAACAGATAGTAGCGCATATACACGCTGATGTTGTTCGCAAGTTCGCCCACTCCATCTGCTATCTGCTGTGGTACTGCGTCAACTTTAGTAATAGTCGTTGTTAAGCTATCCGACAGTTGCGAAACAGTTGTAGATGTAGTGCTTAAACTACCTTCAAGCGCACTAATCTGTCCCGACAGCGTTCCTACGTTACCCTGTATGCCGCTGACAGTACCCGACAGGTTGTTGACATCGCTTGAGATGTTTTCCGTGGCTGATACAACCGACTCGATAGAGCCGTCCATTACAGTAATGGCGGCGGTGTTCTCGCTGACTTCCTTCTGCAACGCCCTTTCGCTATTGCTCATAAAGGGGTATTGGCTTTTCTGCTCTATCAAAGAGTCTGCTTCAAGGTCGGACGGCGAAAGCGTGTCAATCGTTACAGTCCTGTCGGACATTACAACAGTATCGTCCTTGATTGTGAGAACTGTGCCAAGCTGTATTTCAGCGTCTACATAGGCAGAATCCGCTGTATAAGGCACATAGGAAAACCCATTGTAGCTTGTGTAAAGGCTATCCGCTAAAGTCTGCGAAGCCATGAGGGGCATATTCGCAGACAGGACTATACCGCCTAATGCGTCCCACGCCGCTTCTGTAAGACCCGAAGGACTCCTGTATGATGTGGTGCTGTTTCCCCAAAGCTCTACCCTTGTTACGGACTCGCTCGGAGATACATCAAAACGAACAACATCATCACCCACCGCCACGGTTGCGTGAGGATTGAGCCGCCCTGTAAGCGGTACAAACTCAAGCTCGTTTGCGTCATTGATTATCCAGTTGCCGCCCCTCATTATGGCAATCACCGACAACATATCCCTTGCGCTCGTTCCGTTGTCGCCTATTGACGGCGCTTGGTCTATCGTCTTGGTCGTGTTCAGCAAGGTCAAAGTGTTGCTCTCTATGCTGACACCGAGGATGTTTGCCGCTATGTCTTGCACTATGGACTTGTCTGTTCGGCTCGTCCACGTTCCTGTTTTCATATAGGCGACATTAGCCTTTAACATAGCGTCATAGGCGGTTATCTGTGTGAAGTCGGAGTAAGGGGATTTCTCTATCGTGTCGATAAAGTAAACGCCCCTGTTATATATCGTTGAAGCTCCGCTTGATGTAAGGGCGTTGATTTTGAGCGTGATACTTTTGGTCGGGTCTATCGTAACATCATAAAGCGTAAGCTCAAGCTGTCGGGACATTACGTTGCCGACAGACAGCTTTTCGTAAAGCCGCTCTATCAGCTTGCCACCCGAAAGGTTGTCCACGCTGTATGTCGTGCCGTTATTGATTATTTGCCACTCGTAAGAGCCGCCGTTTGATACTCTGCTCATTATTGCTCTATTAAGGGGAACTCCACCCCTGTCCACAACTGCCTTTCGCCGTCATCGTAGTAGAACGCCGCAGGTACGGTACTGGTATACATAACCTTTGTTACGGTTGCGTTTGTTATAGGGTCGTAAAACTTTACCGACATCCATTGTGGCTGAATTGCGTCAAGTACCGTGTGCAGTTCGGCGCTTGTAAGGGGGCGGCAAGTTATATCAAGCCTTGCCTTTTGCGCTACCCTCTTGCGTATCATAGTGTCGCTCTGAACATCACGTCCGCTGTTCTGTGCGTCAATATCGTTTCGTGACCATTTAAGACCCTGTGCGGCGATGTATGGGGTCAAATCCACAAAGTTGTTTGACCCCTTCGGCGCTACTTGTACTTGGATTGTTGGTTGGGGCATTTGATTACCTCGCTAATAAGATAAAACCGCTTTTCCTGTAGCTTTCGCCATACCATTCGCCCTGCGGATTACTGTGTCGGTTATCTTCTGACCGTCAAGGTATGCGTTGGTGTCCTTGTCCGCTATAGCCCTTGCTATAACATTCGTCATAGCGCCTATAGCGTTGACTACCTGCACGTTACCATTCGATACAGCGTCTTGCATTTGCTTCATGTTCATTACGCCTGTTCCGCTCGGAGTGTTCGCAACTATCTCTGCGCCGCTCTCCCCCGCCCAAAACAAACTTCCCATGTCGGGGTCGCCACCCGAAGCTAACATGGTACTCATTCGGTTTTTAGCACTATTGGACAGCCCTATGTTCATAGAGCTTGCTCCAATATTTACAGCGCCACCGCCCTTCGCTATACTTACAATTTCGTATAGCTTCTTGGTATCTCCCGACATATTTGTGTGAGTGTCGATGTTGACGTCAACATCGAGGTCAACATCTTCAAGCGGCTCAATACCAAAAAACTTTGCAAGTGCGGGGTGTTCCCTAAACCAGTCGTTTATCTTCTTGATGACTTTCTTTATCGGCTGAACGATATGTTCGTCTATCCAACTGAATATCCCGTCAAAGAAATCAACTATGGGCTGAATGATGTTGTCTTTTACCCAATTATATGCGGTGCTGATTGCTTCGGAAATCCAGTTGATAGCATCGGAAATCGCTTCGCTTATAGGTCGTATTATCTTCTCGGCAATAAACTCTATAATTGGTGCGAAGAAATCTCTGCCCCACGCAAGGAAGCCTTCAAAGAGATGTGCAAGACCATCCAAAAGACCCTTAAAGGTTTTCTTTACGCCTTCCCACACTTTACCGAGGTCGCCTGTGAACAAGCCCTCGATAATGTCAATCAGCCCACCGAAAATCTTTTTTACATCATCGGAGAAGTCGGAGAAGTAGCCCTTGATTTTGTCCCAATACTTTTTGATATTTTCGCCTATCTTTTGGAGCTTGCTTTCAATGTCTACTTCTTTGAACTCTATGGGCGATACTGAAATCGAAGCGCCTGTGCCGCCACTACCATTTAAGACATTCAGTTGGTCAAAACCAAACAGTACCCTGTGCAGTTCTTTAGCCGCTGATGTGGTCTTTTTAACATTGGTGTAAGTGGCTTTCATATACGTTCCAAAGCCCTGTACTGAACGTAGGATTTGGTTAAACGCATTTGCCACCTGTATAACGCCATCCATTATGGAGTTAAGCACAGGCTGTAGTATCTGAATGAGGGGCATTATCGCCGCCCCAACAGACTTCTTTACCTCTCTCCATTTAGAGGATAGTTCGTCAACAGTTTTAGCCGCATTGGAAGTGTTATTGCCGTATGTCCTGTCCCATTCGGTGAGGATTTCAAGACCTTCCTTTATAGCCTTGACAAGCTCTCTCAACGCCCACCTAATAAGGCGCATAGTAGCGACTCGCTTGATGGTTGAAATTAGCTTGTTAGACCTTCTACCGAGCAAGCTGACAGAGGACGCAAGGTTTTTAGTGCTAACGCTAACATCTTTGGTCTTGTTGTTTATTCTCTCAAGGCTGATACCATAGTTTTCTGCCGCCCGCACTTCTCTTTGTAAAACTTCTTGAGCGTGGGTGTCCGACATATCGTCCTTGAGGTTTACTACATTTTCATAGTGACGAGCGGCTTCATTCGCCGCAGACGCTAACGCATCCCATTTGCCGCTTTCGCTAACAAACGTACCGCCAACATTAACGACATCGGACTTTAGGGAGCTTATTTTGGTGAGAATGTCATAGTATCTTGCGATAGCGTCTTTAGCTTCTCTAAAATTACCTGTCTGTCGCTTGAGTTTTTCAGAAGCGTCCTCTGTTGCTTCTGATACATTGGTTTCCGCTCTTGCAACTGCTTCTGTTGCCGAGGCGGTATGCTCGCTAACCTTTGTTGTGCCGTTCAACGCATCCTGCACATCTTTAGCGTTAGCCGTTACATCTGCTAATCCCTCTCCAATGCCCCCTGTATTCAAGGCGTTGCTTATAGGGTTGCTAAACCCTAACGCTTGCATTGAATTTTTAACTTCATAGAGCTTCAAGATTAGCTTGTCTAAAGCTGAAACAGCCTTTTCCGACTCGCCATTTATTATTATGTTAAGTTGTTCAAGGTCAGCCATTATTTGCTCCTGTGCGTCCTTGCGTAGTTCCTTGCCTCTTCTTCAAGTTGCTGTTGGATATACGCAAGAAGTTCTTTTTGGGACATCTGCTCTTCGGGCTTTTCATACCCAAGGGGTTGCTTCGGGTATTCTGCTCGCTTATCACCGCCAAACCCTCTTGCGAGGGCAACGCTGACAGCTCGATATACATACACACCCGATAGCCACATATCGTAGTCCCGCTTTTTCAGCTTGTTAAAGTAGGCTCTTTCGTAGTATTTCAGTCGGCAATAATCGCCGTACCAAAACTCGTCAAACGACACGCCTATAGCCATATAATAGTCGCAAAACTTGTCAAGCCATTCTCCGAGATTTGTTATCTTCTCTTCGTTGGAAAGCGCCGTGCCTACCTCGTCACCCTCCATTTTAGGTTTCCCCGATGGCTCTGTATTTCTTCTATCGCCTCTTGGAACATCTTGGCAAGCGTATCTTCGATTTTGCCCTCGCCGTCCTCGGCAAAGGCTGAAATCTCTCTGAACAGTTCTCTGCGCTTGCTCTCGCTTATGTTGTCGTGGTGTGCGATAAACGCTCCGCAGAAAAGGGTTTCGCCTATGGTCAGAAGGTGCTTGTCTATCTCGCTGACATCAAAGCCCCTATCTTCCATTTTACGGAGCGAGTCTGCTGTGTATTCAAGGGTGAGTGGCTTTCCTTCCCACTCAAACTGTATTTTTGTTCTTTCTGTTTTCATTCTGTTATCCCCCATAAAATGTGGGTAATCCTTGCGGAAAGCGATGGGGGGAAAAGTCGCCTGTCCCCACGATTAGTTAAGCCGATATTGTTCCAGTTGAAGGGGTAGCGAAGCTCGGCTGTCCCGTCTGAATGAGGTACGCCGTATTCTCCAGTACCGAATCAACAGTCGCGCCACCGAAGCCAAGCTCGGCAGGCTCGGCGGTGTAGTAGTAGCTATCCATACCGCTGTCGGCAGGATAAGCGTACTCAATCCAAAGTGCCTTCCCGCTCGGCTTGCCTGTTTCGTAGTCAGACATAAGGTCAGCCCAACTGTCACGGAAGGTCTTGTAGTCGTTGGCGGTCACGGACAGAACGCCGTTCCCGCTGTTAAGCGCACGGATGTAGGTGTGATTGGGGTATGCGAGCAGGTCTGTGGTCTGCAAGGTGTTAGGTGCATCGTTGTAGGAAGCGATTTCCTTTACGCCCTTGAGAATGGTATAACCGCTTGTCGGTCTTGTCCCTGCCGTAGTTTCCACGCAATACTTTACCGTAGTCCCTGCGGAAAGAAGAGGAAGATACGCCATTGTTTGTTCTCCTATCTGTGATAAATATACGTTACGTTAGTCTGCCCGCCATAAGTCGGGTCTTGTACGACCCCGCTATAGCGAAGGACGATGCGATAAATCGTTCTGTCAATGTTTGGTATGGGATTCATAAAGGTACGAAGGAAGCCCATATCCTGCATTGTGTTGTCAACTATCTGTGCGATAGCTTTTGCGGTTGCTTTCTTTGTCGGGTCGTTGGCGTAAATCTGCGCCTCATAAGACACATTAGCGTAAAGCTCCCTGTGGGTATTGTCTTGAAGTCGGGTCGGATTTATGTTATTCATCTCATAGACCGCAACATAGGGGAATCCGCTCGGCGTGGGAGTGAAGGTGTTCTGCACAATGGCGTTGGGGTATTCGGCTTTGACGGCACGAATTATTCTGTCTATGACCTGTGTTTCTATGTCTATCATTTGAATACCTTCTTAACCTTGTCCATAAACTCGTCGCGAAGCCTTTCGGCTGTGTTCGCCATAAACGGCTCTTCCGCAATACCTGTTGTTCTATGCCAAGCGCCGTCCTTAAAGTAGTACCACCCATTCGGGTACTGCGAGCCATCGCCCTGCCCTTTGCCGTATGTTCCCCAATCGGAAACACCAAGCTCCGCTCTGTAGGGGTGGAATGGGTCGCCGCCGCTCTTGCCGCCGTTCTTCAAAGTTCCTGTACCGAACTCTATCCAAACAGCCGCCCCGCCCGCCGTGATTATGCCTTTGTTCCCTTCCCTATAGCCCATAATTGAGCCAAGCGTTTCGCCTGTATCAACGTGGGTTAGGTACTCACAGGCATAGTCCTCGCCGTCCATACACATTACATCTATCAGTTCCCACAGCTTGAGGGTCAGCTTTCGCTTCTCCTTTTCAAGCTCTTTGATAAGAGTGTTAATACCTCTGTTTGTAAGGGAAACCGACAGCGTTTTAGATTGCATTGGAAACCTCGGCTTCTTTGAGCAGATAGGTTATGTAGCCAAAGGACTTGCTCACCCTCTGTACCCAATGAGTGTATGGTACTTCGCTCCAAGTGTCAGAGATAAGGTCGTACCTCATTATCTTTCCGTCCTTGATAGCGTAGTCTTTAGAGCTATAGGTCTTTTCAGCGTCATAAGGCTCTACATCGCCCAAACACAGCCACACCACGGAAGATGTGTCAATCGGGCAATCCAGTTCGTCAGTTACGACTTTGACCGCATAACCATCTTCTATGCCAAACTGTTGAAGGGTAGCCGCACCTGTGGTCAGTCCAACCACCATCCTTGCTTGAACAGGGGTGTCATACACAGGGATGTTCTCGCCTGTGTAAAGACCATCAGCGTCTACGCCTGTTTCAAGTTCTTTTAATAAGGCATAATAGATATAGGTTTTGTTGCGCTCGTTAAGCCGCCTCATTAGCCCACCCTCGCAATCTGTATAATCTGCTTTAACAAGTCCTCGTCATCTACTGTCGGGAAGTGCTTATGTATTCCGTTCTCGACAGACACGCTCTGTCCGTCTATGCCCTGCCTCAAGAAATATCTTGTGGCAAGTTTGCATTGAATGACTTCGTATTTTTCGGGGACTTCTGTTACTGTGCAAGGAACGCCGAAGGGGTAGCGCTGTTTGAAAATAGCGTCTTTCGCATCGTCAAGGTACACAGCGATAAGCTCATTTGTCGCTTCCTTGATGTTTCCCAAACGGGTTTGCACATTTTGTATTTTTTCGGCATTGGTCATCGTGTGTACCTCAACTTGTTACTTGTTTTTAGGCAGAAGTGGTGCTTCTGTGGAGATAGATACCCTTGAGCTTATTCGCATAAACGAAAGCATCATACGCAAACCTGTAGTTCACCCTGTAGGCATCGGCTTCGATGTTCTGTTCGGGGCTGAATACACGGACGCTTCTGTGCTTCATTACCTTGAGAACTGCGGACGGATGGACTATCATAAAGTTGATGTCATATCCTGTGCAGGTATAGCCACCTGCTCCGCTTGCGGAAGAGGGCTGTGCAAGGGTGATTGCGGTGTTGAATCTCGTCTTGGGAACACGGATGATACGCATATCGTCATAGAACTCTACGTTGGTGTTCACGTTGTTCTCGCTGTTGATGATTCTGCGCTCAATCTTTTCTTTCAGTCCCATATAGCAGGTCGGAGAAACGAACAGGATTCGTCCTTCGTAGGGGACTTCGGCATCGTCCATCTCGGCTTCCGCTACATCTATCAGAGCGGGTACATCGGTAGTACCAACTGTGATGTTTGCGGGAGTACCCGACAGGATGTTGGAAGTTCCTGCGAGCTTGGCGAAGGTGTATGCGTCTATTTCGGGAACAGCGCTTACACGCTCGGTTTCGGACAGGGTGGAAGCGAGCGCCATAGACATACTTTCTTCGTCATCGAGAAAATCTATCTGTGTGCTACGTCCTCTATCTTTCGCTATCTGAAAACTCTCCCAAGTTCCAGTAGCGTTACCCATAACGTAGCCACCATCACGGCTATAGTCGCCCATAGCCACAGGGGTGTACTTGTAGACTTTGATTGTGTCCACGCCAGTCCATTCGACATTAGCGGTATCGAGGACAGCGGACAGGGACTCTCTCTTGTAGATTTCATCAAGAAGAGGGATGTACTTCTGTGCGAGCGTAAAGCTATTGCTCGGCGGCATTACAACTGTAGTTGCCATTTTTGTTTAGTCCTTTCTTTTACTTGAGTGGGGGCAGACCCATATAGCCTCTAATCTTGTTTTGCTCCATCTTCTGCGCGTCTACCGCTGTTATCGGTGCGCCTGTGGGAAGATTAGGCTGTGCGTTAATGGTCTGCTCTTTTATTGCTTTGGTTTTGGAGTCAATAAATGCCTTGTGCGCTTCAAAGAACGTGTCCGAAACACCTTCGGGAAGGCTGTTTGCCATCGCTTTTGCGGTGTCGGGGTCAAACCCTGCGTCTATCAGCTTTGCAAAGTAAGTGTTGGTGCGCCTTTCAGCCTCATAAGCGCTTATCTTTGCTTCCATTTCGGCAAATCTTTCTGCCTGTTCCTGTTCTTTCCGTGTGGTTTCATCGAGAGTTTCCCGATATTTGCGTTTCCACTCGGCGGCATCCGAAGATACATTGTTGATGGTCTTTTTCTGCTTCTCGGAGTTTGCTTCTGCCTGTGCTTTCTCCGCTTCCAGTTTGGCTACCATCGCTTTAAGCTCTTCAAGAGTCGGCTCTTTCGGGGCTTCTGCCTGTACTTCTGCCTGTGCTACTGCTTCGTTCTTTACATCGTCTGCCATTCCTTATTCTCCTTTGCGCTTTTGGGTCATCTCCGACCTTGTGATACGATTTTTGGGGTTTACTCCCCTGTGCGATTTAAGGCTTCTCTGCCTATATGCGTAAGCTGTAAAAGCTATTTGCTGAACTCTACCCAACAGCGACAGTTTATGTCCTCTTCGGGTATTCCGAATTGGCTTGGGTACTGCGCCCTATCGCCGTTGTACGTTACAAAATCCTCGTCTATCCCGACAGTCACGCCCTCAAGGTAGTCGTGCATATCACGCACCCTGTCATCAAGCATTGTGCGCCACGTTTTTTGCGTTGCGCCCGCCGCTTTCGCTCCTGTGTACTTGGCGGCGTTGTATATGCGGTGTGCGTCTGTGTCCAGTACCCTGTTGATGTCGTATGCTGTGCCGTTCTCAAAGTATTCGTTTAGGCGGTCTATGTAGTTCTTGCCGTCAAAGCGTTCCTCTATGACCGCCCGCATTTCCTGTGTGTTGGGCTTTATGTTTGTGCCAAGCTCTTCGTTAAGCTCGTCTGTCCCAAAGACATAAGCCATCACGAACAGGTCTGTTACCTCGTCTATGAAGTAGCCCTTTCTTCGTTTGCGCCCTTCGGGGTCATCTTCCGAAGCCTCTATCTCGGTCTTGAGAATATTCAGTTCATCAAACGGAAACAGCTTCATCGACTTCCTCTGCAAGTCCAAGCTCCTTTAGTAGCTCCGCTCTTGTCCTTGTAACTACCTGTTCAGACCCGACAGGCATATCTTTGGCAAGCGGCAAGTCATAATAGAGCTTGATAGTTTTTATCTTGACAGGCTGTTTAATCCAGTCCTTGTAGGTAGGCTCGCCTTCTGCAAGTATCTCGTTCCACCTGTCTTTGCGTATCGTATATGTGAACTTCGGTAGCCCCTTGTATATCTCGTCCACAGGGATGTCTGACATATCAAAGGGCAGTACAAAGCCGTTCTTTCT
>JAZRKX010000045.1:0-23320 GCA_045646525.1 Clostridia bacterium
AGGAAGGCTGGCGCCTTGCGAGGACGACAAATAAAAAGTGTGCAAATTTTAAAAATTTAAGGCATACGGGGTTCGGCTCCCGTGTGCTTAAGCAGTTGCGTTAGTATCCGAACCCGTTTTGGGTGCGTGTTTTTACGCAACTGCTTAAGGTAATTTTACAAATAAGGAGGATGTCTATGAACTGCTTATCATGCGGAAGAGATGTTACAGGCAAGAAGTTTTGTCCTATGTGCGGACAGGCTGTGCCCGCCATTGAAGATAATCCCAAGGCGGAACCGAAACATGTTCCCAACAGGAAACCGCCTAAAAGAGCGAATAATACATTCATTGTAATATGTATAGTTTCGACCATTGCAGTTCTGGCTATATGCGTGGGTGCATTTTTTGCCATGCGCGCTTTCAATCAAAGCGATTTAGAAGTACCGACACAATCCCAGGAGCCCGTTAAAACTCCTGCTGAGGAAAAGGAAAAATCCGAAACCCCCGAAATTTCCCGCTTTTCCACATATGATTCGGAGTATACATACAAGGGCATGGAGGGTATTCACTTTTCCTCGGAGGCTGATGGAAAAACCTTTCAAAAGCTAAGCGATGCAGTAAAGACTTTTAATAACTCATGGGTAGAATTTGTAAATAGCGGCGACAGAAAAGTGTTTGGTTATCTCAAAGAAGACACACAGGCATATAAATACGCTGTAGCATACGGGGACAAGGACATAACCGAAGAATACATCCTTATGGAAGTAAATGATGTACGACAGGACGGCAGTACATACTATGTGTGGACTCACGAAATAATAGAAGAGCACTCTAAGGATACCCTTAAGGAAAAGGTGCGCTATGAGTACCACTGGGTTTACAAGGTTACATATTCCGACGGAGGTTATTATGTGGAAGACTACATCCGTGACCCCGCGTATAAATAAATGGCTTGCAGTTTTTGTTATTGTGTTTTTACTGCTTGGCATATGGTTTATATTTTGTATGAGGACATCGCCTGCCGACAACAAGGACACCGCAAAACCTGATGAGCCCAAAGAATCCATAGTACCTTTGCAATTTACCTCTTCGCCCGTTCCCGAGGAGGTACGCCAAAAGATGCAGGGAGTTACCATAAGCGAAAAATCTCCCGTAGGCTTTGATGATTTGTCCTACCTTACATTAAGTTATGCAGGCTATGACGGCAAAACACATACGGGCAACATGATTGTATCGGCTGAACTTGCAGATGAGGTTATAAGCATTTTTAAAGAGCTTTACAACATAGGCTTTCCTATAGAAAAGATGCGTCTGCCCTGCGAGTATGACGGAGTAGACGAGCTTTCCATGCGGGACAACAACACAAGCGCCTTTAACGACAGACCCATAGAGGGTACGGGCGGTATGAGTTTTCATCAGCTTGGCAGAGCTATAGACATAAATCCGCTTGTAAATCCGTATATCCGTTTTTCTGACGGGGAGGTGCTCCCGACAACCGCCAGCGAATACTTAGACAGAACTCTCGGCGAAAAGGGCATGATTACAGAGGACAGTCCGTGTGTTGGAATATTCAAAAAATACGGCTGGGAGTGGGGCGGAGACTGGCACAGTTTAAAAGATTATCAGCATTTCGAAAAGAAATAAACGGGTTTAGTTATCAAACCCGTTATATTTTTGCTGAAATTTGCATATTAAATAATGATAAAATTTATTATAAAGCATTGACTTGGGGCAATAAAAGTGATATAATCTTCGTGATTAGATAGAGGCGCACTTTTTATAAGTACTGCAGTTTAGGGTATCAGGACCTGCAGACTGTACGGAAAGGCAAAAGTGCCGAAGTTCTTTTGCACCTGATTGCATGAGTTCTGGTTGCATCGTTAAGAACGGTGTGACTGTCGCATATATGTGTTATATTGCGGAGAGCTACTTTGGTCTTGCAGTATGACATTTGCGGAGGGCTATCTGTACCGTATATGTTGCGTGCAGCCGGCTCTTTGTGCCGGCTTTTTGATTGTGAAATTTGCGCCGTGGCGCATTGAAAGGATGATATATTATGAAAAAGTACAATGTAGCAGTTGTAGGTGCTACCGGTATGGTAGGCAGAACCTTCCTTAAGGTTCTCGAAGAGCTTCAGCTCCCTGTAGAAAATTATTATCTCATGGCATCCAAGCGTTCCGCAGGAAGCAAGGTTACCTTCATGGGCAAAGAGTATGTTATAGAAGAACTCACCGAGAATTCCTTTGATAAGGATATCGACATAGCACTCTTCTCCGCAGGCGGCTCCACAAGTGAGAAGTTTGCTCCCATAGCTGCTTCCAAGGGCGTTGTGGTTATAGATAACTCGAGTGCATGGCGTATGGACCCCGAAGTTCCGCTTGTAGTTCCCGAGGTTAATCCCGACGATATACTAAAGAACAAGGGTATCATAGCCAACCCCAACTGTTCCACCATTCAGGCTATGGTTGCATTAAAGCCGCTTCACGATAAGTACAAAATTAAGAGAATAGTATATTCTACATACCAGGCTGTATCGGGCGCAGGTCTCGCAGGCTGGCAGGACCTCGAAAACGGCTTAAAGGGCGAAGAACCCAAGAAGTTCCCCCATCCCATTGCAAACAACTGTCTTCCCCATATAGATGTATTCCTCCCCAACGGCTACACCAAGGAGGAAATGAAGATGGTTAATGAAACCATCAAGATTTTAGGCGACGACAGCTTAAAGATTACTGCTACCACAGTAAGAGTGCCTGTATTCAACAGCCACAGCGAATCCATAAATTTAGAGTTCGAAAAGCAGTTTGATTTGGAAGAACTCAAGGATGTATTAAGAAATGCTCCCGGCATAGTTGTACAGGATGACCCCGAAAACAATGTATATCCTCTTGCAACAAATGCTACAGGTACAAACGAAACCTATGTAGGAAGAATCCGCAGAGACGAAAGTGTCGAAAGCGGTGTAAACCTCTGGGTTGTTGCCGACAACATAAGAAAGGGCGCTGCTGCAAACGCAGTTCAGATTGCCGAGAAGCTCATTGCTTATTGGGAAAATAACTGATTTCGGAGGAAATTACTATGAAACCAATCGTTTTTACAGGCGCGGCAGTTGCTATCATAACTCCTTTTAAAGAAGACGGCGGTGTGGATTTTGACACCTTTGGCAAGATTATAGAAGACCAGATTGCAGGAAGCACAGATGCCATAGTTGTATGCGGTACTACAGGTGAATCGGCAGCAATGCCCGACGAAGAACACCTTAGTGTAATAGATTACTGCGTAAAGAAAGTAAATGGCAGAGTTCCCGTAATCGCAGGTACAGGCACAAACGATACACAGCATTGCATAAACTTAAGCCAGAGCGCAGAAAAGCTCGGTGCAGATGCACTTCTTCTTGTAACACCTTATTACAACAAGACCACACAGAGAGGTCTTATATCTCATTATACCAAGATAGCAAATTCCGTAAAGCTTCCCATAATTTTATACAATGTACCCTCAAGAACAGGACTTAATATTGCTCCCGAAACCTTAAAGGAGCTTTCCAAGGTAGAGAATATTGTAGCTGTTAAGGAAGCAAGCGGAAATATATCTCAGGTTGCAAAGATTGCGCAGCTCTGCGGAGATGACATGACCATTTATTCGGGAAATGACGACCAGATTGTGCCTCTTTTGTCACTTGGAGGCAAGGGTGTAATATCCGTTCTTTCCAATGTTGCTCCAAAACAGACACATGACATGGTAGAAAGCTATTTGGCAGGCGATGTTAATACAGCATGCAAGCTTCAGCTTGAGGCTATAGAGCTTGTTGATGCACTCTTTATAGAGGTTAATCCCATACCCGTAAAGGCGGCTATGAACATGCTTGGCTACAATGCAGGCGGTCTTAGAATGCCTCTTTGCGAAATAAGCGATGCAAATAAAGAAGTATTGAGAAAAGCCATGGTAAATTACGGCTTATTAAAGTAAATTTAAGAAGCGGAGCGAATGTTTTCACTCCGCTTTTTTAAACATATCGGAGGAAATCATATGACAAATATTATTTTAAGCGGATGCAACGGCAAGATGGGACAGGTTATATCCCGCCTTGTTTCCGAAAGAGATGATATAAACATAATCTTTGGTGTAGATATAAATACCGAAATTAGATTCGGGTATGATGTATATCCAAGCTTTGATGATGCACCCTGCGGAGCAGATGCGGTTATAGATTTTTCGCATCCTGCATGTTTTGACGGTATAGTGAGCTATTGCCGCGCTGCCAAAACACCGCTTGTTATGGCTACCACAGGACTTTCCGACGAGCAGAGGGCAGAGCTTTCTAAGCTCTCAGAGGAGATTGCAGTATTTTTCAGCGCAAATATGTCGCTTGGTGTAAATCTTCTTGTAAGCCTCGTTAAGAAAGCGGCATCCATACTTGAGGACAGCTTCGATATTGAAATTATAGAAAAGCACCACAATCAGAAGATAGACGCTCCCAGCGGAACTGCACTTATGATAGCAGACGAAATTTCCGATACCCTTTCGGAAAGTCCAGAATATGTGTACGACAGACACAGCGTACGCAAGAAGAGAGGCAAAAACGAAATCGGCATTCACGCAATCCGCGGCGGCACCATAGTGGGCGAGCACGATGTAATCTTTGCGGGAAATGACGAGATTATAGAGATAAACCACAAGGCAATGAGTAAGGAGATATTTGCCGTAGGCTCTATCAAGGCGGCACAGTTTATTAAGGGCAAAACCGCAGGAATGTACAGTATGAAAGATGTTGTAAAGCTATAAATATGTATAAAATGTAAAAAAATGTAATTTTCGCTTGTAAGTTCAAAAATATTATGGTAGAATGTAGGTAATCTATTATAATGGCAAGAAAGGGGTTTACTCTAATGATTTACAGTTCAGAAGTAGAAAATATGTGTGTAGTTAGACAGGGCGCAAACCACGGTCCTGCTCCTATTCCGCAGGAAGGTCTCTGGACCAAATCCAAGGAAATCAAGGATATTTCGGGTCTTACACACGGTGTAGGCTGGTGTGCTCCTCAGCAGGGTGCCTGCAAGCTTACATTAAATGTTAAAGATGGTATCATCCAGGAGGCTCTTGTAGAAACTCTCGGTTGCTCCGGTATGACTCATTCCGCTGCTATGGCATCGGAAATTCTCCCCGGCAAAACAATTCTCGAAGCATTAAATACAGACCTTGTATGTGATGCTATCAATACTGCTATGAGAGAACTTTTCCTCCAGATTGTATACGGCAGAACTCAGACAGCTTTCTCCGAGGGCGGTCTCCCCGTAGGCGCAGGTCTTGAAGACCTCGGTAAGGGATTAAGAAGTCAGGTTGGTACTATGTTCGGTACACTTGCAAAGGGTCCCAGATACTTAGAAATGGCAGAAGGCTATGTAACAAATGTAGCTCTTGACGAAGATGACGAAATCATAGGCTACAAGTTTGTACACCTCGGCAAGATGATGGATATGATCAAAAAGGGTATGGATGCAAACGAAGCACTTGAAAAGGCAAGCGGTCAGTACGGCAGAGTAGACAGTGCGGCAAAGCTCATAGACCCCAGACACGAATAATTCATTAAGGAGGTTAGTACAATGGCTTTATTTGAAAGTTATGAAAGAAGAATTAATAATATAAATGCTGTTTTAAATGCAAACGGCATTGCTTCCATAGAAGAAGCTAAGAAAATTTGCGATGACAAGGGCATAGACCCCTATACAATCGTTAAGGACATTCAGCCCATCTGCTTCGAAAACGCTGCTTGGGCATATGTTGTAGGCGCTGCTCTTGCTATCAAGAAGGGCTGCAAGACTGCTGCAGATGCTGCAGAAGTTATCGGCGAAGGCCTCCAGGCATTCTGTATAGACGGCTCTGTTGCTGACGACAGAAAGGTTGGATTAGGTCACGGTAACCTCGGCGCAATGTTACTCAGAGAAGAGACAAAGTGCTTCGCATTCCTTGCAGGTCACGAGTCCTTTGCTGCTGCAGAGGGTGCTATAGGTATAGCAAAGAGTGCCAACAAGGTAAGAAAAGAACCCTTAAGAGTTATTCTTAACGGTCTTGGTAAGGACGCTGCACAGATTATCTCCAGAATCAACGGCTTTACATATGTTCAGACACAGTTTGACTACGCTACAGGCGAAGTTAAGGTTGTTAAGGAAAAGGCATACTCCGACGGCGAAAGAGCAAAGGTTCGTTGCTACGGCTCCGACGATGTTAGAGAAGGTGTTGCTATAATGCACTTAGAGGGCGTAGATGTTTCCATCACAGGTAACTCCACCAACCCCACAAGATTCCAGCACCCCGTTGCAGGTACATACAAGAAGGAATGTGTAGCACAGGGCAAGAAGTACTTCTCCGTTGCTTCCGGCGGCGGCACAGGAAGAACTCTCCACCCCGATAACATGGCAGCAGGCCCCGCTTCCTATGGTATGACAGATACATTAGGAAGAATGCACTCCGATGCACAGTTTGCAGGTTCCTCCTCCGTTCCCGCTCATGTTGAAATGATGGGACTTATCGGAGCAGGTAACAACCCCATGGTTGGTATGACTGTTGCAGTTGCAGTTGCTGTTCAGGAATGTATGAATAAGTAAGGAATACAAGGATTTTAAGAACATTAAAGACTTCTAAATTTCGGTTTAGGAGTCTTTTTTTGTCCACATTCTGCTTTGAACAAAATGGGAAGAACAAAAACTGCCCCGTCGCCAAACTGTTCCGTAATGTTAAAGCAATACTTTTTGTCAATAATCGGAAAACATTGCCCGTGACTGTTTACTTTTCAATAAATTTACGATACAATATTAATATAGTAAGAAAATGCGGAGGAACTAAAGTGAAAGAGCTAAAAAATATAAATGTTTGTAAATTATTCATGCTTACCATTGCGGGAATGGTAAATGCTTTCGGTATAACCATATTTTTAACACCTGTCAAGCTATACGACAGTGGCATATCGGGAACATCAATGCTTTTAGAGCAGATAACACCCGAGTACCTTACTCTGTCTGTTTTCCTTCTGGTATTAAATATACCGCTATTCTTATTCGGACTGAAAAAGCAAGGGTGGCTGTTTACGGTATATGCAACATATACTGTTGCAATTTATTCGCTTTTTGCGTGGCTTATTACCGATGTTTTTCCCGTTGATGTCAGCATTGCTTCGCCTCTTGCGGGTACGGATTTGCTCCTTTGTGCGCTGTTTGGCGGTGTGATATCGGGTATTGGCAGCGGTCTTGCGATTCGCTTCGGCGGTGCTATGGACGGCATCGAGGTTATGGCGGTTATATTTTCAAAAAGGCTTGGCATCACCGTTGGTACATTTGTAATGGTTTACAATGTTACATTATATGTTATTTGCGGAATTGTTTTAAAAAGCTGGATATTGCCTCTGTATTCCATCGTAACCTACGGGGCGGCACTCAAAACCATCGACTTTATAGTAGAGGGCTTTGACCGTGCTAAATGTGCAATTATCATAACAGACCATGCGGATGAAATATGCAAAGTTTTAAGCGAAACATTTTCAAGCGGTCTCACATTTCTGGAAGCAAAAGGCGGTTATTCCAAACAGAAAAAGTCCATGATTTATTTTGTGGTCAACAGATATCAGGTTGTTCAGATGCGCGACATTGTTCATGAAATTGACTCGAAAGCATATATCATCATAAGCGAAGTTGCGGATGTGTTTTCAAATACCATCAAGAATTAAGTACATCAGGGGCCAAATAGCAGACAAGTATTATTTTTCTTTTATAGACGATGTAATTATGGCAAAAACACTCATGGAGGACGGCAGAAAGTGTATCTTCATCCATGAGATACCTGAATTGGCAGCAGGAGAGGTATGATATGTTAAACAAATTTGAAAAATTTGCTTGACTTTTGAATTTGTATATGTTATAGTATTGAGTGCTGATAAAAAGGTCTTTTTTTTGTGTGCAAAAATTTATCGTTAATTTTTCATACATATAATAAAGCAATCTTAGACAAAGCACGAAATTACATTGGGAGGTGCTCCAAGATGAGAGTAAAAATCACTTTAGCATGCAGCGAGTGCAAGCAGAGAAACTACAACACAATAAAGAACAAGAAGTACGACCCTGACAGACTCGAAATGAAGAAGTACTGCCGTTTCTGCAGACAGCACACCATGCACAAGGAAACAAAATAATTCCTTTGGTGTCTGTACCCGCGCTATGCGGGACTTTCGTTTATTTTATTTAAAGAGGTGAAGCGTTGTGGCAGAAGCAAATGTAAAGAAACAGAATAAAATAGTCAAATTCTTCAAAGAGGTTAAGTCCGAAATGAAGAAGGTAGTTTGGCCGTCCAGAAAGCAACTGGTTAACAACACTTTAATTGTTATTGCTGTAGTTATACTTATAGGTATCGTAATTGCAATATTCGATACAATATTCC
This sequence comes from Clostridia bacterium, assembly GCA_045646525.1. GTDB lineage: Bacteria > Bacillota > Clostridia > UMGS1810 > UMGS1810 > RGIG8748. The sequence continues at coordinate 8,404 of JAZRKX010000045.1, forward strand.
AGTTTGGATTCTTCAAGTTATTGCTTGGCAGATAATTAAAGGGCACATAGAGCCCGCATTTGTATCGGCAGGTATCATTTTGCTTGCCGGTGTATCTGTATGCTTAAAAAGGAGGCCGGAATATGGGCACAATCAAGTCGAACAGAAATGCCAAATGGTATGTTGTTCATACTTATTCCGGGTATGAAAACAAGGTTAAGACCAATCTCGAAAAAGCTATAGAAAACCGTAACCTCGAAGAACTTATAGTAGATATAAGAGTTCCCACCGAGGATGTAGTGGAAACCAAGGGCGACGAAAAGAAAGTCGTTACAAGAAAGATTTTCCCAGGTTATGTACTTATAAAGATGGTTATGACAGATGATACATGGTACATCGTTCGTAATACCACAGGAGTTACAGGCTTTGTAGGACCTGCTTCCAAGCCGGTTCCGCTTACAGAGCAGGAGGTTGAGTCTCTGGGTGTAGAGGTAAGAGAGGTAAATGTCGACTATGCAGTAGGCGACAATGTAAGAATTATCTCAGGTGCCTTTGCAAATCAGATTGGCATAGTGGATTCTATCGATACCAAGACCAAGAAAGTAAATGTCAGCGTAGTTATGTTTGGCAGAAAGACTCCTCTTGAGCTCGATATATCGGGTGTAGAATCATTATAATTGTTAATAGCGGCTAAGCCGATATTATATCCCGGATTTTTTAAATCCGCACGGTGCGTTTTGCGCTGTGGACAAGCGCAGGTTTGTTGGAGTGGGAGGATGCGAAAACGCATTCCGATTTATTACCACATTGTTTTTAAGGAGGTGTGCTAAATGGCACAGAAAGTAACAGGTTTCATCAAGCTTCAGATTGAAGCAGGCAAGGCTAATCCGGCTCCCCCGGTAGGTCCTGCATTAGGTCAGCATGGTGTTAATATCATGCAGTTCTGTAAGGAGTTTAACGAAAAAACCGCAAAGGATGCAGGTCTTGTAATCCCTGTAGTTATTACAGTATACCAGGACAGATCTTTTACATTTATCACCAAGACTCCCCCTGCAGCAGTTCTTTTAAAGAAGGCTTGCAAAATCAACAGCGGTTCGGGTGTTCCGAACAAGACAAAGGTTGCTACTATAGGCAAAGATGCTTTAAGAGCTATAGCCGAGCAGAAAATGCCCGACCTTAACGCAGCAAGCGTTGAAGCAGCTATGAGCATGATAGCAGGTACCGCAAGAAGCATGGGTATCGTAGTAGAGGACTAATTTGTTAAGTACGTGGGAGGAATTAAGTTTCCGATTGACCACATAAGGAGGAAAGTAAAGTGCGTAAAGGTAAAAAATATTTAGAAAGTGCCAAGCTTATAGAAACAGGCAAGGCATATGATGTGCAGGAGGCATTTGACCTCGTTATAAAGACCTCTAAGGCAAAGTTTGACGAAACAGTAGAAGCTCATTTCAGACTCGGTGTTGACTCAAGACATGCTGACCAGCAGGTTAGAGGCGCGGTTGTACTCCCTCACGGCACAGGTAAGAAAGTAAGAGTACTTGTTTTCGCTAAGGGCGACAATGTACAGAAGGCTCTCGATGCTGGTGCAGATTATGCAGGCGGCGACGAGCTCGTTACAAAGATTCAGAGCGAAAACTGGTTTGAATTCGATGTAGTTGTAGCTACACCCGACATGATGGGTATTGTTGGTAAGATAGGTAGAGTATTAGGTCCCAAGGGCTTAATGCCTAACCCCAAGGCAGGTACTGTAACACCCGATGTTACAAAGGCTGTAGAGGATATCAAAGCCGGTAAGATTGAGTACAGACTTGATAAATCCAACATCATTCACTGCCCCATCGGCAAGAGCTCTTTCGGTGTAGAAAAGCTCACCGAAAACTTCGAAACTCTTGTTGCAGCTATAGTTAAGGCTAAGCCTGCTGCTGCAAAGGGTCAGTATTTAAAGAGCATCGCCGTTACATCCACAATGGGCCCCGGCGTTAAGCTCAACACTTCTAAGTTTGGCAACTAATAAAAAAGCTTGACAAATTCTTTTAGATGTGTTAATATAATTAGTGTCCGCAGACAGCAGGTGCTTTTAGCATAAATCCTGCCGAGGAATAATTCTAAAGTATAGTTTATTTTAGGTTCCTCATGTCTGTGAGGAACCTTTTTTATTGATTATTGTGTTTATATAACACTCTACTGTTTATAGGAGGTGAAAACATGCCAAGCGCAAATGTATTGGAACAGAAAAAGCAGATTGTAGCTGAACTTGTTGAAACATTAAAGTCTGCTCAGGCAGGTGTACTCGTAGATTACAGAGGTCTTACTGTTGAACAGGACACCAACTTAAGAAGAAAATTAAGAGAAGCCGGTGTAGAATACAAGGTTGTTAAAAACACCCTTACAAGATTCGCTGCAAAGGAAGTTGGTCTCGACGGACTCGACGAGCAGCTCAACGGACCCACATCTCTTGCTATAAGCACAGAGGACCCCGTTGCTCCTGCAAAGGTTATTGCAGATTTTGCAAAAGAAAACGAATGTCTTCAGATTAAGGCTGGTTTCCTCGATGGAAACGTAATTTCCTTAGAAGAAGTTAAGACTCTTGCAAACACACCTTCCAGAGATACTCTTATTGCTAAGATTATGGGAAGTCTTAATGCTCCCATCTCTGATTTGGTTAGAACATTACAGGCTCTCGTTGATAACGGCGTAGAACCCGCTGAAATCAACATAGCTAAAGAAGAAGCTGCTCCTGCAGAAGAAGCCGCTCCCGCTGAGGAAGCTGCTCCCGTAGCAGAAGAAGCACCCGCAGCAGAAGAAGCTCCCGTAGCTGAGGAAGCTCCTGCAGCAGAAGAAACTGCTCCCGAAGCAGAATAATTTACACGGTACTTAAAGAGTATCAAACCTAATTTTAAAATTTATTATAATTTACTTATAGGAGGTAAAAAGAAATGGCTAGTATCGAACAGATCATTGCTGATATCAAAGAATTAAAGTTATTAGAAGTTGCAGAATTAGTTAAGAAGATGGAAGAAGAATTTGGCGTAAGCGCTGCTGCTCCCGTTGCTGTAGTTGCAGGCGGAGCTGCTGCAGGTGCTGCTGCTGAAGAAAAGACAGACTTCAACGTTGTTCTTAAGGATGCAGGTGCATCTAAGCTCAAGGTTGTTAAGGTTGTTAAGGATGCTGCAGGTCTTGGTCTTAAGGAAGCTAAGGACTTAGTTGACGGTGCTCCCAGCACAATCAAAGAAGGTATGCCCAAGGAAGAAGCTGAAAAGCTCAAGGCTGAGCTCGAAGAAGCTGGCGCAACTGTTGAATTACAGTAATTTATTTGTAACTTTAAAAGGCCGCTTGCAGATGATATGTCTGCAGGCGGCTTTTGCACATGGGGGAGAATTATGATATGAGAGTATATGCATTGGTAGGAGACAGCGGCACGGGCAAGAGCTATAATTCTGTGCGGATTGCCGCAAAGTACAAGCTTAGCTACATCATAGACGATGGACTTCTCATACACAAAAACAAGATTATAGAGGGCACCTCCGCCAAGAAAGAGCCCACACTTGTTGCTGCTGTAAAAAAGGCGATTTTTCAGAACGATAATGATTGCACCGTTATGAAAAAAGCCATAGAGAGATGCGAAATATCGGGAATACTCATACTTGGCACAAGTGTCAAAATGGTAGAAAAAATCCGCACAAGGCTCTGTCTTCCTGAGTTTTCACGCATTATACGGATAGAAGAAATCTGTACCGAGGAAGAGATATCCAAGGCAAAGCTTACAAGACAGAGTCAGGGCAAGCATGTAATACCTGTGCCCGTTATGGAAATCCGCAAAACTTTCTCAGGGTACTTTCTGGACCCGCTCCGAGTTTTCAGGAAAGCCGCAAAAAACGATATAAGCGAGGATAAATCTATAGTCCGACCTACCTACAGCTATCTTGGGGATTTTGTAATAAACGATACGGTGCTCTATTCCATTGCAACATACGAAGCTCTGAGGTGTGAGGGCGTGGATAAGATATTAAGAATATCCTTATTAAAGGATGAAAATAAGCTTATGTTTAATATTGATGTTACCATGTTCTACGGCACGGATATCAAAAAGACCTCACAGGAAATCATAAGCACCGTAAAAAATGCCATAGAAAATTATGCTTCGATTTATATTGACTATATTAATCTTACGGTAAAAGGACTTACCGTGAAAAAATAAAGACCTTTTCAAAGGTCTTTATTTTTTTTGACATATCATCTTATTATTTTTAATATACTTTTATACGAGGTGAATATAATGGCACAAAACGGATATCTTACAGCAAGAGTTTATACTGCAAATGAGTCGCTGCCCATCAAGGATGCGGTAGTAACGGTAATCAAAAACGACAGCGGCACTACCGATATAATAGGCAAAAGAACAACCGACAAAAACGGTCTTATAGTTCCCATAGTAATAAGCACTCCCGATGAATCACTTTCGCTCGAGCCGGGTGCTCAGGATGTATTTACATTGGTGGATGTAAGGGTAGACAAAGAGGGCTACTATACTGTGTATATAAAAAATGTGCAGATTTTTGCCACACAGACTACCGTAGCAGATACCCCCATGATTCCCCTGCCCGATAACCAGACCTATGATGACAAGGCAGAGGAATTTGTGGAAACTCCGCAAAACCTATAGAGGAGGTAGGATATGGCAGTAGTTGTAACACCGTCTATACCGCAGTATATAACGGTGCATCTGGGTCCTCCCGATTCCAATGCACAAAATGTCACATTGTCTTTTCCGCAGTACATAAAAAATGTCGCCTCAAGTGAGATTTATCCCACATGGAACGAGGCGGCTATATATGCAAATATATATGCGCAGATTTCCTATGCTTTAAACAGAGTATATACCAATTACTACAGAAGCCGCGGATATGATTTCGATATCACAAGCTCTACCGCATACGACCAGAAGTTCATAAACGGCAGAACAATATACGAAAACATAAGCGAGATTGTAGACGAAATATTTACCACCTATATACGCCGTTTGGGCTCTATAGAGCCTCTTGCCGCCAAGTACTGCAACGGCACCACCGTAACATGCGAGGGGCTGTCGCAGTGGGGCAGCGAATATCTTGCAAGGCAGGGCTACAGCTCACTTGGAATACTTAAGTATTACTACGGAGACGACATAGAGCTTGTAGAAAACACTCCCATAAGCGATATACAGACTCTTTACCCAGGCTATCCTTTAAGACGGGGAGACTCGGGAGATGCCGTAACGGTCATTCAAAGAGAATTAAATACAATATCCCGAAACTATCCTGCTATACCAAGAGTTACGGTAGACGGAGTTTTTGGCGAGAGTACCGAGAGGTCTGTGCGTACATTTCAGCAGATTTTCGGTCTTACTCCCGACGGCGTAGTGGGGCAGGGAACATGGAACAAACTGGTAATGCTCTATGTGGGAATCTTGCGTCTTGCGGAATTAGACAGTATCGGAGTTACCATTTTCGGCTCATCCTTAGAATACCCCGAAGCATTAAGACTTGGCGACGAAAACAACTATGTATCTACACTTCAGTACTTCCTGTCTGTACTCAGCGAGTTTTATGATACTATTCCCTCTGTGCCTATTACGGGCTATTTCGGAGAGCTTACCGAGCAAGCTGTTATTGCCTTTCAGCGTACGGCAGGTCTTGTGGCAGACGGCGTAGTAGGCAGAAGAACATGGGATGAACTTTACAGATACTATGACGGCGTTCAGGACACGGTATTTATTCCCAATGTAAATGCCCTGAGTTTCCCTGGAACAACTATAAGGGGGTAGACTATGCAGGATGAAATAAGGCAAATTCAAACTATGCTGAGGGAGATATCCTTTTTTGATGAGGACATAGAGAGGATTATCCCCGACGGTATCTATGGCGACAGCACAGCTTCAAGCGTGCGGAGCTTCCAGAGGAAGAACAACCTCTACGAAACAGGTGAGGTAGATAATGACACATGGGATAAAATCGTAGAGGTATACGAGAAAACTATGGACGAGAACAATCGCGAAGTGGTAGTAAGGATAATAGACGAAGCAGATGTCCCCATAACAGTAGGGCAGTCTTCGCTCAGCCTCTATGTAATTCAGGCAATGCTTCTTGCACTTTCGGAGTATTTTTCAAATCTCGATGATGTGGAAATCACAGGAAACTTCGATTCCAAAACGCAGGATGCCGTAGAGAAAATTCGGATTATAAGCGGAATGGATGTAAATCCCAGTATAGACCGTGAGTTTTTAAATACTCTTGCGGAGCTGTACAATACAAACATCACAAGAAATCACAGGGAAAACTCTTTACAATCGTCGTTGTAACAACAAACTCCTTCTTTGCATATTATGTAGTAATAAGATGCGTCGGGAGGTTAGGCAATGGGCTTTAAAAAATTCTGCAATGGAGCATTTGTTGTTGCAATTATGAGCTTTGTGGTGGGACTTCTTATGGCGTTCTTCCTTCCTCCTATGATTATAGCAGTCATAGAGTGTGTACTTATAATAATTCTTTGTCTTGTTCTGAAAAAGTGAAGAAGGAGTGGTCTTTGTGAAGGTAGTTGTACTTAATTTCCCCGGATTTATAAAAAGTTTTCTCAAAAAGATATTTAAAATCCAATAAAAAAAGAAATCCGCAAAATCATATGATTTTGCGGATTTCGTCATTTTGTAAGTAAAATTAGATTGCTTTACCTGCTTTTAATGTTCTTAAGCAGCTTGTGCAAATGTGCATCTTCTTAGATGTACCGTTGACAACAGTTCTGACAGGTCTTACATTTGCCTTCCAAGTTCTGTTGGATCTTCTGTGGGAGTGGCTGACTTTAATGCCGAATGCAACACCCTTACCGCAGATTTCACACTTTGCCATATATATGCACCTCCTATTGATAATCACCAAAAACTATATTCCATCGGTTGTAATGCGATGCCTACAACCTTATAAATCGAACGCGGTTATAAACACAAGGTATATTGTATCAAAAAAAAACTGTTTTGGCAAGCTTTTTTTGAAAATATTTTAATATTTTTTCGATTTTTTTCCATTATTCGTTGGAAGACGGCAATTTATACTTTTTGACCATGTGAATTCTGTACCAAAAAGCATTGAGCGATGCTCCCAGAAGTATTACCATTGCAGACAGATACACCCATGCAACCAGTATAACTATACTTGCTAGCGAGCCGTATATTACATGGTAGCTTGCAAAGTAATTTACATAGAAAGAAAAGCCGTACGAGGTAACACACCATGCCGCAGTTGTAAGAGCCGAGCCGAACACCACATTCTTAAGAGGGATTTTTTTGTTGGGAAGCTGCTTGAATATAAAAGTCATAGACAAAAATATTGCAAGAATACACGAGAAGTATCGCAGGAAGTTCCATATCTTTTTGGCATCTATGATTTCAAGGAAATCTATTCGTTTAAGAAGTGCCTGAGTGCCATTGCCGAATATCACAAGTGCGAAGCTTAAGAATATGATTACGATTATGAATACAGCAAAAATCATAAACATAAATCTCAGTTTAAAGAACCCACGGGTCTCCTTAACCGCATAAAAGCGGTTCATGGCTTTGGTAAGCGTACTTATGACATTGGACATATACCAAAGTCCCAGCACCGCAGAGGTTGTTATAAGGGGAAGACTTCCTTTAAAGCTCATAAGAAGCTCCGTAATGAGAAGCTCCATATCTCTGGGCAGATATGTTATAAGCGAAAGAAGCATGTCCTGCATGGAAGAGCTTATGAGAGTAGCTATAACAAAAACCAGTATTACAAAAGGGAACAGCGCTGTAAAGAGATAAAAACTCATCTCTGCAGAAAGCCCCAATATATCATGCTTGTAGAATCTGCGGATGTATATACGAAGAAGCTTTATAAAACTATTGTTTTTTATACTCATAATTAACTCCGTGAAAATTTTATATAATTATTATAATACACGGCCAAAAAAAAATCCATAGCAAGCCTTTTGTTATAATTCACAAAAAAAACATTTAATATAGTACAAATTGCACATATAAAATTTGAGAAAAATATGTTATACTATACTTGACTGTGCCTTTCTAACGGTAATATGTCTAAAAGACTCAAATAAAGGTGATAAAGATGGCAAATTCAAAAACAAAAAAGAAATCAACAAAGAGGACAACCAGCAAAAAACAAAATGCAAATGTGCCTGAGATAGTATCTATCTGTCTTGCGGCACTTGCTGTAATAATATTTGTATGTGTATACACTTCGGGAGCAGGTAAATTAGGAGAATTTGTGTCTGCGGCTGCAAGGGGACTTTTTGGAATAGGCGCATACATAATCCCTGTAATTATACTTGCTGTAGTCATACACTATTTTGCCTCTGCATCTCAGGAAAAAACCAAAAAATATGTTCTTGCGGGCATAACACTTGCAGATGTTGTGGCTTTGTGCCATATGATTTTTGCAGGGGATGTTGCTCTTGAGGGGATTTATGCACATAACTTGGAGCACCTCGGAGGCGGTATTATAGGTGCTATTATTGCAAAACCTCTTCAGGCACTTATGGAGGATGTGTGCACATATGTTGTGCTCATAGCAGTTCTTGCCATAATGCTTGTTGTGATATTTGATGTATCCTTTACTTCTCTTGTAAAGACTCTGTATGTCAAGATAACATCTGCATTTAAGGATACTGCAAAAATGAGCATAAAACCCGAAGATAAGAAAAACAACAGCAAGCCCTCCAAGGACGAAGTCCCCCTGCCCGAGCCACCGCCCGAGAACATACCGTGGGAGCCCGAGCTTCCTGCCGATATAGAAGAGCCCGAAATAAATATATACAATGAGAGGGAAGAGACAAAAATATCCGATGATGAAAAGAAATCCCTCCATGATGAAATAGCAAACGAAATTGCCGACGGCGGCGAAGGCGAAATTATGGAATACATCTATCCCTCCATTGAGCTTTTGGATGCTCCCAAGGATTCACAAAAAGCGGAAGATATGAGTAAGGAACTCAGAGAAAATGCCGCAAAGCTTGTAGAAACACTCCGAAGCTTCCATGTGGATGCGCAGGTTGTTGAAATAAGCTGCGGACCTACCGTAACACGCTATGAGGTTAAGCCCGCTGCAGGCGTAAAGGTAAGTCAGATTACAAATCTTTCCAAGGATATAGCGTTAAAGCTTGCCGCAAAGGGCGGTGTAATGATAGCCCCCGTACCGGGCAAGTCTACAATCGGTATAGAAATAGCCAATGCAAATCCAAGCACGGTAACGCTTCGCGAGGTTATAGAGTCCGAGGAATTCAAAAACCACAAATCCAAGCTTGCAGTAGCGCTCGGTAAGGATATAAGTGGCGCCCCCGTAATAATGGACCTTGCCAAGATGCCGCATCTTCTCATAGCAGGTGCTACGGGTGCAGGTAAGAGTGTGTGCATAAATACACTCATTATAAGCCTTATGTACAAGGCAGACCCCAACGAAGTAAAGCTTGTTATGATAGACCCCAAGCAGGTTGAGCTTGGTGTGTACAACGGCATACCGCATCTTCTTATACCTGTAGTTAAGGACGCCAAAAAGGCAACAGGCGCTCTTTCGTGGGCTGTACAGGAGATGACGGAAAGATATTCCATATTTGAAAAGCACAATGTCCGTAATATTCAGGGCTACAACGAGCTTATGGAGGCAGAGGGAACACCCGAAAACAAGATGGCTTCTATAGTGATAATCATAGACGAGTTTGCCGACCTTATGATGGTAGCACCGGGCGATGTAGAAAACTATGTGTGCCGTATAGCACAGCTTGCAAGAGCCGCAGGCATGCACCTTGTAATAGCTACGCAAAGACCTGTTGTTAAGTTCATCACAGGTAATATCAAGGCGAATGTTCCAAGCCGTATATCATTTATGGTTGCCAGCGCCAAGGACTCCATGACAATACTCGACATGGGCGGTGCAGAAAAGCTTGTGGGCAAGGGGGATATGCTATATATGCCCGTTGGCGAAACCAAGCCTGCCAGAATGCAGTGTGCCTTTGTATCCGATAGCGATGTAAAAAAGGTTGTAGATGCCGTTACGGAAAATTGTGAGGCTGTGTACGACCCCACTGTTATAGAACAGCTCGAAAAGGAAGAGGAATACAGACCCGACGGCCAAGACCCCGGCGATGCAGACGAGCTTCTCCCCGAGGCTATAGAGATGGCTATAGACAACGGTCAGATATCCACCTCGCTTCTGCAGAGGAGATTCCGCATAGGCTACAACAGAGCAGGAAGCATAATAGACCAGATGGAAGCAAGAGGAATCATATCGGGTCTCGACGGCAACCGCCCCAGACAGGCGCTCATTACAAGAGAGCAATATAACGAAATGCTTATGAAATAAGAGGAAAATATGTCAAACAAAGGTTTCCTTCCTGTATGCAGGGAAGACATGCAAAAACTGAATATTGAGCAGCTCGATTTTGTGTATGTATCGGGCGATGCCTATGTGGACCATCCCAGCTTCGGTCATGCTATAATAACAAGGGTACTCGAGCACCACGGCTATACCGTGGGTATTATAGCTCAGCCCGACTGGAAGAATACCGAGGAGTTTAAAAAACTGGGTAAGCCAAGATATGCCTTTTTAGTCTCGGCGGGAAACATAGATTCCATGGTAAACCGCTACACAGTAAATAAAAAGGTTCGTTCCGACGATTCCTATTCGCCGGGCGGTAAGGGCGGACTGCGACCCGACAGAGCCACGATAGTTTACTGCAACAAAATCCGCGAGGCATACCCCGGTGTGCCTATGATAATAGGCGGTATAGAGGCGAGCCTGAGGCGTTTTGCCCACTATGACTACTGGGACAACAAGGTAAGGCGCTCTATACTTCTGGACACAAGGGCAAATGTTCTCATATACGGCATGGGCGAAAAGGCAATAGTAGAGCTTGCCGATGCTATGAGAGACGGCAAACAGCTATCCGAAACCAATGTGGACGGATGCTGTTATATACGCAAAAATTTAGATATTGTAGGCGATTATACAGAGGTGCCTTCATGCGAGGATGTTACAGAGAGTAAGGAAAAGTATGCTATAGCCACCCGTATGCAGTTCGACGGTCAGGACCCCATTCGTTCAAAGCCCCTTGTACAAAAGCACTACGACAGGTATCTTGTGCAGAATAAACCCATGATGCCTTTGAATACAAAGGAGCTTGACAGCGTGTACGCACTTCCCTATATGCGCACATGGCATCCCATGTACGATAAGGACGGCGGTGTGCCTGCCATAGAGGAGGTTAAATTCAGCATTACAAATACAAGAGGCTGTTACGGACAATGCAACTTTTGCGCACTAACCTTTCATCAGGGCAGAATAGTGCAGACAAGAAGCGAAAAATCCGTTATAAACGAAGCTAAAAAGATGATATGGGACCCCGAATTCAAGGGTTACATTCACGATGTGGGAGGACCTACGGCAAACTTTTATGGTCCCGGTTGTGATAAACAGATGGAAAAAGGCACCTGCAGGAATGTACGATGCCTATACCCAAAACCATGTCCTAATCTTAAGATAAGCCACAAAAAATATCTTGAGCTTTTAAGGAAATTAAGGGCACTTCCGGGAGTTAAAAAGGTATTTGTCCGCTCGGGAATACGCTATGATTACCTTGTAGCAGACAAGGACGATACCTTTTTCAACGAACTTCTGGAGCATCATGTGTCGGGTCAGCTCAAGGTGGCACCCGAGCATATATCGGACAATGTACTAAGGTACATGGGAAAGCCCGGGAAGAATGTATATGGCAGATTTTCCGATAAGTTTTATGCAATAAATGAGAAACTCGGCAAAAAACAGTTTCTTGTGCCGTATCTTATGTCGAGCCATCCGGGAAGCACTCTTCACGATGCAATAGAGCTTGCACTCTATATCAAAAAACACAAGTTGCATCCCGAACAGGTACAGGATTTTTATCCCACACCGTTTACCATATCCACATGTATGTTCTACACGGGGCTTGACCCCTTTACCATGGAGGAGGTCTATGTACCCCGCGATATGGAGGAAAAGAGAATGCAAAGGGCACTTCTGCAGTTTTCTGTGCCCGACAACATACCGCTTGTAATAAAAGCACTCAAAAAAGCAGGCAGGGACGACCTCATAGGCTATGACCCCGACTGCCTTGTAAGACCTATATCCAATTTAGCAGGAGGAAGAAACAATGTATCAGATTTTAGACGGAAAAAAAGTGTCGCAAAAGGTAAAGGACGAGCTAAAAACCAAGGTGGCAGAGCTAAAGGCAGAAGGAATTGAACCGTCCCTTGCAGTTATAATAGTAGGTAACGACAGCGCTTCCAGAGTGTATGTAAACAACAAAAAGAAAGCCTGCGAATATATCGGCATCCGCTCGGTTGAGTATGCACTTGCCGAAGAAACCACACAGGAGGAACTATTGGAACTTATATCCGAACTTAACGGCAGAAAAGATATAAACGGCATACTCTGTCAGCTTCCGCTCCCAAAACACATAAACGAGGAAACCATCTTGAATTCTATTGCGGTGGAAAAGGATGTTGACGCTTTCCATCCTGTAAATGTGGGTAAGATTATGATAGGCAATTTTGACTTTTTGCCCTGTACTCCCGCAGGCGTAATGGAGCTTCTCGATGATGCGGGTATAGATTTAAACGGCAAGGAATGTGTAGTAATAGGCAGAAGCAACATAGTAGGCAAGCCTCAGGCTATGCTTCTTCTTCATAAAAACGCTACAGTTACAATATGCCACTCGCGCACAAAGGATTTAAAGGAAGTCTGCAAGAGGGCGGATGTTCTCGTGGTAGCGGTGGGCAGAGCCAAGATGGTAGATGCAAGCTACATCAAGGACGGAGCAGTCGTAATAGATGTGGGTATGGACCGTGACGAAAACGGCAAGCTCTGCGGCGATGTGGATTTTGAGTCCGCCTGCACCAAGGCAAGCTACATCACTCCCGTTCCCGGCGGCGTGGGTCCCATGACCATAGCAACACTTATGAAGAATGCTGTAACTGCTGCTGTAAGACAAAGTGAATAAGAAATCGGCTGTGAAATCGATATGATTTTCACAGCCGTTTTTAATTAAAATGAAAAAATCTGCCCAATTCGGTTGACATCCTACCCAAAATATTATAAAATAGATGATGGAATATGTTGAGGTAGTATGCACTCAATTTTACGACTTTTTCATTGTTTGTATACACATTCACATACACCCTGTATGTTTTAAGAAATGAAAATACTATGAAAAAATACTGAGAAAAGGAGGTTAAACGGTTCTTTATGATAACTACAATAATCGCTGCAGCTGTAGCTCTTATACTTGGCTTTGGAATAGGCTTTGTATTCAGAAGACAGATTGCAGAAGGAAAAATTGGCGGAGCTGAAAATAAGGCAAAGCAGATAATTGCAGATGCCAACAAAGCAGCAGAAACCAAGAAGAAAGAAGCTCTGCTCGAAGCCAAGGACGAAATCCACAAGAGCAGAACAGAATTTGAAAGAGCAATCAAAGACAGACGTTCTGAGATGAACCGTCAGGAAAGACGCGTTCAGCAAAAGGAAGAAGCTCTCGATAAGAAAGCCGATACCCTTGAAAAGAAAGACGAACAGTTAAATAAAAAAATTAAAGAAGTAGATGTACTTAAGGAAGAAACATTAAAGGTTAAGAACGCCCAGCTCGAAATTCTGGAAAGAATATCCGGACTTTCCGTAGAAGAGGCAAAATCTTACCTTCTTAAGAACATAGAATCAGAAGTAAGACACGAAGCCGCTATTATGATAAAAGATATCGAATCGCAGGCTAAGGAAGAAGCAGATAAAAAAGCAAGAGCCATCATAAGCACTGCCATTCAGAAATGTGCGGCAGACCATGTGGCAGAAGCTACAGTATCTGTTGTTGCTCTTCCCAACGATGAAATGAAGGGAAGAATTATCGGTAGAGAAGGACGCAACATCCGCGCTCTTGAAACTGCTACCGGTATAGATTTAATTATCGATGATACTCCCGAAGCAGTAGTTCTTTCGGGATTTGACCCTGTAAGAAGAGAGATTGCCAGAATGGCACTCGAAAAGCTCATCGCAGACGGCAGAATACATCCTGCCAGAATAGAAGAAACTGTTGAAAAAGCGCGCAAGGAAATAGACGCTATAATCAAACAGGAGGGTGAGCAGGCAACCTTTGATACCGGTGTTCACGGTCTCCATCCCGAGCTTATCAAGCTTTTGGGAAGGATGAAATACCGTACAAGCTACGGTCAGAATGTACTTAAGCATTCTACAGAGGTGGCAAACCTTGCAGGTATTATGGCAGGTGAGCTTGGTGTAGATGTTAAGCTTGCCAAGCGTGCAGGTTTACTCCACGATTTGGGTAAATCCGTAGACCACGAAATAGAAGGTTCACACGTAGATATAGGTGTGGATATTGCCAAGAAGTATCAGGAATCACCCGAGGTTATACACGCCATTGCGGCACACCACGGTGATGTGGAAGCTACCACAGTTATTGCTTGCATAGTTCAGGCTTGCGACGCCATAAGCGCGGCAAGACCCGGTGCAAGAAGAGAAAATCTCGAAACATACATCAAAAGACTGGAAAAGCTTGAGGAGCTTGCAGATTCCTTCCCCGGAGTTGAAAAGTCCTTTGCTATCCAGGCAGGTAGGGAAATCCGTATTATGGTTAAGCCCGACGCAGTTAAGGATGAAGAAACAGTATTGCTTGCACGCGATATTGTTAAGAAGATAGAAAGCGAGCTTGAATATCCCGGACAGATTAAGGTAAATGTAATAAGGGAAACACGCTCGGTAGATTACGCAAAATAATGCTAAAAAACGGCGGTGTTTTTTACACCGCCTTTTTTTAACCCAAGGGAGGTAGTTGTTTATGAAAATTCTGCTTATAGGCGATATATTCGGTGAGTGCGGTATGAGCTATA
>JAZRKX010000046.1:0-3891 GCA_045646525.1 Clostridia bacterium
CCTTACCCCCATAACCACCCTCAAAATCAAAAAGGGGCAGGGCAGAGGGGCGGTCAGTAGAAAAAAGAGGGTTGACTAAAAAAAGCGCTTGTTTTCAAAGGTAAAGCGTGATATAGTTTAGGGGACAAGGAGAAAGGAGAGAGCGAGGATGATAAAGACGAGCATAGCGGAGAAAATCAAGAGGATAGCGCGGTATAGAGGGATAACGATAGACGAGCTTGCGCGGGGAATAGGGTGTACGAAGCAAAACCTATACCTCAAGATGAAGCGAGGGAACTGGAAAGAGGGGGAGCTTGAGGCATACGCCGAGGCGCTTGGGTGTGAAGTAGAGGTAGTGTTCACAGACAAGGCGACAGGAGAGCGGCTTATGTAAGTGAATAGAGAGGAAAGAAAAGGCAGTCCGATGGCAGGGGGCGCAGGAGAAGCGCTTCCTGTTTTTTGTTTGAAAGGAGAGGGCAGAATGGCAGAGGACATAGGGAAGAAGATAGTGCGTGCGATAGGGGACGAATGTGACATAGGTGCGATAAAGGACGGGCTTGCGTGGTATCGTGAGCAATATTCAGAAGAGCCGCTCGAATACATAAGGCGGCGATGTGTGGCAGGGTTAAAGAAGTACAAGAAAGAAGAATACTTCGAGCTTTACAGGCTTGGGTTATTGATAAGTGCGCCGTACAGGTTTGACCAGTTCATGCAGTATCTTGAGATAGACAGGCGGGCGAAGGACAGGTTTTATTTACCTCGGCGAGAGGTATTATTACCGTTTGTGAACGCACTACAGGATTTAGCGGACGGCAAGCTTGACGAACTGTTCTTATCACAGCCGCCTCGGACTGGAAAAACGACCACAGCTATGTTTTATTTAGTATGGCTGATGGGTCGTGACACGGAGAAGAGCAACCTGTACTGTTCGTTTTCAGACACGATAACGACAGCGTTTTACAACGGAGTGCTTGAAGTAATGACAGACGACCACACCTACAATTACGCACAGGTGTTTCCCGATGCGCCGATAGTCAAGACAGACGCAAAGCAAGAGCTTATAGATTTAGGGCGGGCGAAGAGGTACTGCTCCTTCACGGCTCGCAGTTTGTATGGGACTCTCAATGGAGCGGTAGACTGTAACGGAATACAGATAGCGGATGATTTGATAGGTGGAATAGAAGAAGCGCTAAACAAAGACAGGCTTATATCAGCGTGGTCGAAGGTAGACAACAACTATTTACCGAGGGCGAAGCAGGGCGCGAAGCGGCTGTGGATAGGGACAAGGTGGAGCTTATATGACCCTATAGGGATAAGACAAGACATACTGACGAACAGCAAGAGCTTCAAGGGGTATCGGTGGAAGGCGATGAACATACCCGCTCTAAACGAGCGGGACATGAGCAACTTTAATTATAAATATAGTGTTGGCTTTGACACGAGGTATTACCGTCAGCGGCGAGCTTCATTTGAGCGGAACGGAGATTTAGCCAGTTGGAACGCACAATATCAAGGGCTTCCAATAGAACGGGATGCGACTGTATTTTCACCCGAAGAGATGAACTATTACAACGGACAGTTGCCCGATGGCGACCCCGATATGGTATTCATGGCTGTTGACCCTGCGTGGGGCGGTGGCGACTATGTAGCCGCTCCGTTATGCTATGTCTACGGACAGGAGATTTACGTTGCGGATGCGGTCTTTAATAATGGGGACAAGTCCAAGACACAGCCCCGAATAGCGAAGGTAGCCATGGACGGCGGCTGTACCCGAATGTATATTGAAGGCACAAAGACGACAGCCTCGTTTGGTGAAGGAGTACTTGAGATACTAAAGCGGAGCAACTACCCGATAAACCTAAAAACCTCTATGAAGAACGCTATGGGCGGGGCGGCTATAGGAAAAAACAAGACGGAGCGAATATACCAGTCAGCGCCCGACATAAAGAGCCACTTCGTATTCCTTGCGGAAGGGAAAAGAAGCAAGGAGTACCAAATGTTCATGCAAAACGTGTTCTCTTTTAAGATAGTCGGCAAGAACAAAAACGATGACGCACCCGACAGTTTACAAATGGCGCTGACCTTTGCGTTCCCGCCCGATGTTGCCCGTTCTTCGGTGATGTCAAGGTCGAGATTAGGCTTCTAAACGAAACAACGGTTGACAGGGTTTTCGTTTTGTGCTATGCACAAAATGACAACAACTGGAAAGAGGTACGTTTTGAACAAACTCGATTTGGCGAAGCACCCCGAAATCATAGAACTACTGAATGACCTTATCAATTCGGGTGAAATCGCAGAGGTCAAGAAAGAGCGTGGTCGTGACGGCAACCCGACCATAGCGGTAGTAAAGATAAGGCGCAACCTTATATATCCCCCGAAAGCATAATACTATACGCTTACCCGATTGGGGTAGGTAAGGGCAGATGGAATGAGCCGTAGTTATTACAGGCTCATTTTATTTATTTACGGTCACGATATGGCAGACGAAAAGAACACAAACAACAGAGAAGTCGCTTATGCGATGCTGTGTGGCAGACTTCCGATATACACGACTATTGAGAGGTTTGACCCAAACAACGAAGCGGAAATCATAACCGAGGCAAACGAGGCGCTTTCGATACACGCCACGAACATACAGGCTATGGACTGGCTTTACTGGTACAGGCGGGGTATCACCCCTGTTCTTGGAAGGACGAAGGAGATACGCCCCGAAATAAACAACAAAGTCAATGTCAACATGGCTTCGGAGATATGCGACTTCAAGAACGGTTATTTCCTCACCAAGCCGAACAGCTACATATCAAGGGGCGATGACAGCGGGCTTTCCGAGAAAGTGAAGAAGCTGAACGAGTTTGTCTACAGAAGCGGAAAGCAGAACATAGACAACAAGACAGTTGATTGGTTTCACACAGTCGGCAAGGCTAATGTCTTTGTAAAGGCGAATGATGACAAGGAGATACCATTCCTCACATACAGCCTTGACCCTCGCTCTGCTCTTGTAGCGAGAAGCCTGTCGCCGAGCCATCGTCCTGTGTATGGGCTTTATGTTGTAACGCAGAAGGACAAACAGATAGTAAGCCTGTGGGACGATACGAATGTCTATACGCTTGAAGGCGTGTCAACGGGCAAGTACGCAACGCCTGTTCCCAACTACGCCACCACAGTAAGCGCCGTGGTAGATGTTCAGCCTAATCCGCTTGGACAAGTGCCAATCATAGAATACTACTACAACTCTATGATGATGAGCGCATTTGAGGCGGCTATTCCGCTTCTTGATGCCATATCGTTCTTGCAGAGCGACAGGCTTGACGCTGTTGACCAAGCCGTACAGAGCCTACTTGTATTCTACAACTGCGAACTGGATGACGAGGAAGGAAACGAAGTCACGCCGAGGATGGTTAGGGACGCAGGAGCGTTGTTCCTCAAGTCAGTTGGCGAGAACAAGGCAGACCTCAAGGAAATCGTTACAAACCTCGACCAGTCGCAGACGCAGATATTCATAGACAACCTTCGTGAACAGATACTTGCTATATGTTCGATGCCGTTTGCAAGGCAGAACGGCTACCACAACGCCGCAACAGGCACAGCCGCTTTGATTATGAATGGCTATTATCAAGCTGATGCGAGCGCCCGCAATACACAAGACCTGTTTAGGGAGAGCAATACAGCCTTTGACGATATAGTTCTCAAGATACTTCGGGATAAAGACATCCTTGACCTTAAAGCAACTGACATTTCCCTTGAGTTTGCGGAGAACGAAACAGTCAACATACAGGCAAAGGCACAGGCTTTCCAAACCCTTCTTGCGAGTGGTATGCACCCGATACTTGCGGCGCAGAAATCGGGCGTGTCAAACGATGCGGTAGCGGATGTTCAGATGTCCGCGCCGTACCTCAAGATGATTTGGGGCGA
>JAZRKX010000047.1:0-54147 GCA_045646525.1 Clostridia bacterium
ATTTCAATAGATTCAGAAAAAGAATATTACATATGTTTAACTACAAAAAATCTAATATTGGAAAGGCGGCTGCATAAAAGCTGCAACCGCCCTCAAAATTCCATTATTCAATTTTGACCCCAACTATTGACAAAGAGCCTAAAAAAATACGGAGCCTCGCAAAAATGAGCTCCGTAATATAAATTAAAATACTATAAACGGTACAAATTTAACACTCATCCTTGCAAAAATCATACGCAAAAAAGACATAGCCCTTAAAAGTGCTAAATCGATAATATGCTGTATAATTTTTGCTTGTGGATTGTATCACTTATATCATCTCCGTTGCTAAGTATTATAGCACCGTTTTTTTGGAAATGCAAGCTTTTTTAAAAAATATTTGAAATTGCCTTAAGTTTATGCTATACTATATGTTATATTAAGTACATACACACGAAAGGATGATAAATATGCAGAAGAAAGATATCGATTGGGGCTCACTCGGCTTCAACTACATGAAGACCGATTACCGCTTCGTTGCCAACTACAAGGACGGCAAGTGGGACGACGGCGAGCTCACCACAGACAACAACATAGTAATAAACGAATGTGCAGGTGTACTCCAGTATGCACAGACATGCTTTGAGGGTCTTAAGGCATACACCACCGAAAAGGGCGATATAGTTGTATTCCGCCCCGACCTTAACGCACAGAGAATGGCAGACTCCTGCGAAAGACTTGAGATGCCTGTATATCCCGTAGACAAATTTATAGAAGCTGTAGAAAAGGTTGTAAAAGCAAATGCCGATTGGGTACCCCCCTACGGAAGCGGTGCTTCGCTTTACCTTAGACCCTATATGTTTGCATCCAATGCAGTAATAGGTGTTAAACCTGCTACAGAGTATCAGTTCAGAATTCTTGCTACACCCGTTGGCCCCTACTTCAAGGGCGGCGCAAAGCCTCTTACACTCCGTGTATGCGACTTTGACCGTGCAGCTCCCTGCGGTACAGGTCACATAAAGGCAGGTCTTAACTATGCAATGAGTCTTCATGCAATAGTTACCGCTCACGATGAGGGCTATGACGAAAATATGTACTTGGATTCCAAAACCCGCACATATGTAGAAGAGACAGGCGGTGCAAACTTCCTGTTTGTTACAAAGGACAACAAGGTTGTAACACCCAAGTCCCCCACAATTCTTCCCTCTATAACAAGAAGGTCTCTTGTACAGGTTGCCAAGGATTACCTCGGTCTTGAAGCAGAGGAAAGACCTGTTCCCCTTGCGGAAGTAAGCGAAATGGCAGAATGCGGTCTTTGCGGTACTGCGGCAGTTATCTCCCCCGTAGGTAAGATAGTAGACCACGGCAAAGAAATCTGTCTGCCCAGCGGCATGAACGAAATGGGCCCTGTAACAAAGAAGCTCTACGATACCTTAACAGGCATCCAGATGGGCAGAATAGAAGCACCAGAGGGCTGGATTAGAGTCATAAAGTAATAAAGCAAATGCGGGGGAGTATAGTTAATGCTCCCCTTTTTGTATGAAAAGGCGGTTAATATATGCACCAGAAACGCTTAGTTACAATTCAGGATATATCCTGCATAGGCAAGTGCTCGCTTACAGCGGCGCTTCCTATAATATCTGCATTTGGCATAGAAGCCGTACCGCTTCCTACTGCGGTGCTCTCAACCCATACAGGCGCCAACTTTACAGAATACACCTTCAGAGATTTAACCGACGACATGGTAGGTATTTACACCCATTGGCAGAAGCTTGGCGCAAGGTTTGATGCCATATATTCGGGATATCTGGCAAGCATACATCAGCTCGATATTGTAGAGGATTTCTTTAAGAAATTTTCCACACGCGACAACCTCATATTTGTAGATCCCGTAATGGGCGATGAGGGCAGGCTGTATGCAGGCTTTAATACAGATTTTGCCAAAAAGATGCGCTCTCTGTGCGCATATGCGGACATAATCTGCCCCAATGTTACAGAAGCGGCATTCCTCTCGGGCATAGATTACTGTGAAAACCACGATACCCAATATGTAGAAAGTCTCGCTTATGCGCTAAAGGATATAGGCGCAAAAAGCATAATAATAACAGGGCTTTCCGAAAACGGCAAAGTGGGGTCGATGTGCTTTGACACGCAAACCGAGGAAAAGCACATATATCTGCGCGATAAAATAGAGGGTTGCTACTACGGAACGGGCGATATATTTGCAAGTGTTCTGTGTTCTGCCCTGACATACGGCCTTAGTCTGTACGATGCCCTTAAAATTGCTACCGATTTTGTATATGAGAGCATATTAAACACTCAGGATGAGCTTGGAATATACGACTACGGCGTTAAATTTGAGCAAAAATTACATATGATTACGGATTTACTCAAACAAAAAAACTCACTTTCGTGAGTTTTTTTGTTTATAGAATACTGCAAATGCTCTCGGCACACTTTATTCCGTCTATTGCCGCAGACATTATGCCTCCTGCATAGCCCGCACCCTCGCCTATGGGATATATCCCGCGCTGCGAGGACTGCATGGTTTCATCGCGTACAATGCGAAGCGGCGCACTTGAACGGGTTTCCACCCCTGTAAGAACGGCATCATTAAACAGAAAGCCGTGCATTTTCTTATCCATTTCATTAAGGGCGTTATATATGCCCTCGGCTACAAACCGAGGCAGAATATCCCAGAGATTTGACGCCCTGACACCCGGCATATAGCTTGGCTCAACTGTGCCAAAGGATGTTGTGGGCACCTTGTTTAAAAAGTCCTCTACCCTTTGACAAGGGGCAAAGTAGAGACCGCCTCCCAGACAAAAAGCCGCCCTTTCCATGCTTCTTTGAAATTCTATACCCAAAAGGGGCGATTGTCCCTCAATATCCTCGGGATAAACAGATACTAAAAGCGCACTGTTTGAATTGTCCAAATCACGCGCAAAGTAACTCATGCCGTTGGTAACAACTGCATTTTCCTCGGATGAGCCGCACACAACCTCACCGCCCGGGCACATACAAAAGGTGTACACACCTCTGCCGTCGGGATGGCAGCTAAGCTTGTAGTCTGCCGCTGGCAGACTTTCGGCAAAATGCTCGTCCTTGTACATGAGTTTGTTTATATATTCTCTCTTGTGTTCTATTCTCACACCCACGGAAAAAGGCTTTTTCTCCATCTTAAGTCCTTTGGTATGCAAAAGCTCATATGTGTCCCGTGAGGAGTGACCGAGTGCAAGCACAAGCTTATCGCAATCGTAAAAGGATTTTTCGCCGTTTTGGGTATTTGTAATCTCTACCCTGTAGCCATAGTCTTCGGGAATGTAGTCGGTAAACTGTGAATCAAAATGAAATTCAGCGCCAAGGCTCTCTGCCTCAAGGCGCATATTTTTTACTACCTTTCTTAAGTAGTCGGTGCCTATGTGCGGTTTTGCAAGGTAGGATATCTCCTTGGGGGCACCTGCCTTTACAAATTCGTCCAGCACAAAGCGCATACGCATATCATTAAGTCCGCATGTGAGCTTACCGTCGGAGAATGTACCTGCACCGCCCTCGCCGAACTGAACATTCGAATTTACATCGAGTCTGCCTGTTTTCTTAAAATTCTCTATGGTTTCTACGCGCTTTTCCACGCTTTGTCCTCTGTCAAATACCAGAGGTTTAAGATTTGCCCTTGCAAGCATAAGAGCACAAAAAAGCCCTGCAGGACCTGTACCTATGACAACAGGTCTGAGCTGCGAGCTTATGTTTTTGTAAGGAAAGGTGTAAGGAGTATATAAATACTCTTCCACATCCTTTATATTCTTTTTTAAAATCTTACTCTCATTTTTTACACATACGAGTGCGGTATGCACATAGAATATCTGTCCTTTTTTTCTGGCATCTACGGAACGTCTTATAAGAGTAAGCTTTTCTATATCCGAAAGATTGACCGAAAGTATTTTGCATACTGCATCGGCAAGCGTAAGCTTGGAATCCACGGGTATCTTGATACCTGATATTCTTAACATAAACCTCAAACTCCCGTAAGCTGAATCTGATTGTACAGGAAAAATGCCAGTCCTATCATCTCCATAACGGCTACCTGAAATACAATGGCATAATACTTCTTTTTCTTAACACACAAAACAATGTTTAATACAAGAAACGGTATTGTGCTTATAAGACCGCCCAAAAATATAGATATAATCGCTGCACCAAAGGGCGCAAGATTATTTATAATCATGATGTTATAAAACAGAACCTCACAGGCATATCCGGGGTAGCACATAAGTACCGTCAATATCAAAATATACCAATAGCGGAGATATTCACCCAAAAGAGTCCTTTGGCGGACCTGTGGCTTAACCTTTATTCCCTGTTGTCTTGCGATAATGTCTTCTCTATCCATAGTCATCCTCCAATGAAAAACGCCCCGCATTTAACTGCGGGGCATAAATTCAAAATAGCTATTACTTATTAACAGCGTCTTTTAAGCCTCTGCCTGCCTTAAATGCGGGAACAGTAGAAGCTGCGATTTTGATAACCTCACCTGTCTGAGGATTCTTGCCTGTTCTTGCAGCACGCTTCTTTGTTTCGAAAGTACCGAAACCAACTAAAGCAATCTTATCGCCCTTAGCTAAAGCTTCTGTAACAGCATCAACAAAAGCGTTTAATGCCTTTTCAGCATCAACTTTCTTTAATTCTGCTTTTTCTGCAATAGCAGCAACTAATTCACTCTTTTTCATTTTACTTACTACCTCCTAGGTATAATTGGTATGTAATCATTATAGCAAAATTTTCATTTTTATGCAATAGTTATTATGTACAAATTTTTCCCGCCAAACCGACGAAAAAAACCTGTTTTTTTGGTGGTAGTGCCAAGATTTGCGCGATATCGCAAAGGCACGGTTTATTTTACATTCTCTGCGCTTTATTTTATATCCCCTATTATTTTATCTATGGTCATAATCTCATAATCTATATAGAGTTTTCCTATTGTAGACTGGTTTGAATTAACATCTATCCAGAGAGAATCTCCGCTCTTTAATTCTCTGTCGGCAACACCGTCTTTGAGTGCAATAACATCCGAAAGCTTCATGCCTGAAAATGCTTTTTTAACCGTAAGCTTTACTCTGTAGAGCTCGGTATTGTCACTTAGTCTCATTGTAAGTGAGGGATAGAAGTCTATATATATGTCTCCGCCTTTTTCATAAGCTTCTTCTGCCACATACATGAAGCTTGTTGCGTAGGTATACCCGAGCATTGCAGCAGTTGTTACAAAGTCCTTGGGAGCAATTTTTACATCTGCTTTTGCAGGGAACGGTGTTTCGTACACAAGGTTTGGAACATCGTTTGATATATGAGCATAGAAACTGCTGTTTGAGGGATATTCCTCTGCTTTTAATCTTGTATACGGGGTAAGATAACCCGAATCATATCCGCAATGATATACCACCTCAGAGCCGAAGTAAAGCTGATACTGAAGAAGTATCACAGCAACTTCCTTTTTGGTTACAAGCTTTTTGGCATTTAAGCTGTCGGTTGTATTTAAGCTTATGCCGAAATTGTACGCATAGCTCATAACATCTGCAAAGTTGGAGGAAGCATCCTTTACTGTAACATCGGAATATGTCTTTCCGTTTGCCTTTACCACACTTCCGTCTTTGTAGATATTGTTCTTGGCACCGAGTGTAAGTATAGCCAGTGCGTCTTCTACAGTTGCATATTTCTTAGCGTTTGTCTCGGTGGAGCCGTATTCCTTTTCATCAAGAGCGTATCTGCAGGCTATATCCCAATGCTTTGCATAATCACCCTCATACTTTGGGGAATATTCATAGCGTATGGCAGGTGTTCTGTAGCCATACTGATATCTCATAGCCGCAATGGCGAGTTCTTCGTAGGTTATGTTGCCGTTTTCTTCATATGCGCTGTCAAATATATTGGACTTTTCGTATATGTTCTTATACACCTCGGAAGAGAATTTGTCTGCAAAATTATTGTATGCAGTGGGATTTAATTCTTTGGCTCTTACTATAAGAACAGCCGCTTCGGCTCTTGTGAGAGTATCGGTAAGGCGGAGGTTAAGTCCGTCTGAGCCTATTATAAGACCTGTATTGTATACCCATGCAGTAGCCTTGGAATCCGAGCCCTGACCCGAAACAGAATACGGTGCTCTGGTAACTGCTCCGTTTGCAAAGCGCTTGTAAAGAAGCTTTGCAACATCGTCTCTTGTTATGGGCTCATTTGGTCTGAAATTGCCGTTTGCATCGCCGTCGAGCTGAGAATACATTACATACTCGTATGCCCAGTTGCCCTCGGGAACATCGGAAAAGTCCTTACTGAACTTAACATCGGATTTTCCGAGCATCTTTACAAACTGTGCACGGGTAACTGTGCCGTTTGGCTTAAATGTACCGTCAGGCATGCCGTTTATGGTGCCGTCTGCCACAAGGCGCTCAACCTGTGAATATGCCCAGTGCGACTGCGCCAAATCGGGGAAAGCCGCGCTTGCCATAATGGGTAGCGCTCCTATAAGAAGTGCCACCGCTACAAATACTGATAAAACTTTTTTCATTTCTTTAGTCTCCTTATTTATATAAATATTCTTTAACGGTCTTTGGGGCGTCATCTGTCATATTGCAACCGAGAACGCACATCCTGGAGGCTGATATAAAGGACGATAGTGTATTTAGCACAATCCCCATAAGCTCATCGGACACGGGATGTGTTATAGCTTCAAAGATTCTGTTTATTCCCTCAAGTGCGGAAAGGGTACGTATGGTATTCGTATCGCTTCGCTCGAGGAAAACAAGAGCCTTAAGCGGTGCCGCCATATTCTTATTTATGCCCGTTGTACCTGCCCATGGAGTTCCGTATATGTACCATATGCCGTCTTTTTGCCTCATGGCAGGAGCATCGTCATTCAGTATAACGGTGTCGGGATACACCTTTTGCCACAGTGCCGTGTGGGTGGATTTTCCCGTACCCGACTCTGCCGAAAATGCCACTCCGTAGCCGTCGTGAACTATAGAGGAGGCATGGACTGCAAATCCGCCGCTGAATATGAGCGCCAGCCTGAACACATATTCCAGTATATTGTACAAAAAGAACGTATCGTCTGTGCCGTGAAGCTGCGCCACATCCATAAGAAGTACCTCTGCACTTTTTGATGAATTGTCATATGTAAACGAAGCACTTACAAAATCCTCCGACGGGTCTTTGAATACCACGGTATATGCGCCCTCACCCATATGATACCAGTTGGCAATTTCCCTCTCCGTAAGAAGCTTTCCGCTTGGCTCGGGTATGGAGTCTTTTGTACGGGTGCACTTTATATTAACAGCATCTGTGATATCTGCATCATTTATAATATACGGAGAAAACATCTTCCTTGTATATTCATCGGGGTATGTATCTATGTTGAATATGATATCTGCAATACCAAGTGTGTATTTTTCTCTTTGCATATAAATCCCCCCTTCATATATTAATTATACACTATAATTTTCTAAAAGTCTACATATTAAATCATTCTGTCGTCTGCTATGTACCATTCACCCTCATGTTCTACAAATACCACGCGGTATACAAGCTCCTTTAATACTGTGCCTGTATTGGTCTCAGTGTCATAATTATCGCTATCAGCAATCCTTAGTACATAGTTACATTCGCAAACTCTGTAACCTGCTTCCTTTAAGTTTCTCGCAATATCTGTGGCAAAATTTCCGCTTGTAATGAGAGTGTTGTAGTCCACATATCTGGTATGGGTTAAATTCGGAGGTGTGTCCATAAATGCTACATCAAAGTCAATATCCACAGGATTTTCTATAAGCTCATGTACACCGCCAAAATTATACCCTTCTATATTGTTCTGCGCGAAAAGTTGATTTGGACTGCTCACATATTCGTGTCCTTCCTCCCAGTATCTTTCCGAGGTGCGTCTGTCATCTGCATGTCCGTCATAATTACTCATAAGATACAAAAGAGCGTATTCATCGTCCTCTGTAAATTCCTCGGCAGGTACATCGGGAGCTTCTTCCTGCTCACCAACGTTGTCCTGCACCGCTTGTGTTGCAGAGGGCACGCTCACCTTTTGTATATGAGGCTGAGACACCTGCACTGCCGCTACGGCTGACGCAACTATAGATACCGAAAGTGCAATTCCGTACACATGCGACAAAAGGAATTTCTGTATAAGGCTGAACACAGAATCCACAGCCGCGCCCGAGGCTTCATCCTTTGTATGCTTTATGAGAAAGTCATAAAACGGGCGGTATTTTGTAATTATCTTCTTTTCACATTCCGAGCACTCTACTGCGCTCTTTTTATTTGCCGCACCGCAATGGGTGCAGTAGTGTATAGCTTCATTTTGCTTAGTATTCATGGTATTTTACCTACTTTACAACAAGTATTTTAACGCTGTCTGCTTTCTTACCGTTTCTCATAGCTTTAACCACTATACAGTCGTACTCGCCCTCTTCTATTTCATAACCTTTTTTCTCGTACTGAGCGGGAGTGAATTTCTTTTCGTCAGCTTTTTCTTCTCCTATCATAGCGGTGAATACAAGCTTGTCTGTACCCATGGGCGCAAACATTTCAAGATTTGCCTTGGCACTCTTTGGCGAAATATAGTATTCGTCAAGCTCGGTATTGTACGAAATTGTATAGTCGCTGTTCTCCTTGAGACGAATGCCCGAAAGATGTCCGTACATGGTGAAGAAAAAGTAAACCAAAACTATGGCAAGAACTACAAGCTTAAATACGATATTGCCAGTAAGCTTCTTAAGCATCAGGCTGTCGTATTCGTCCTTTACCTTGTCTATCTTTGCCCATACAGTATCGTTGTACTCGGCATCGTAGGCACCTTTGGGTACCTTTTCACCGCAGGTGTTGCAGTATTTTGTGCCGTAAGGCAATGAGGTTTCGCATTTTTCGCAATTCATCTTTTGCATCTCCTTTTGATTTAAGGCATACGGGGTTTTATACACATTCCAAACGCAGAGTGTTTGTCTGACCCGATGCACCGCTTGTTGTTCCCCCTACTATTATAATATTGTCACCTTTTTGAAGCTTAAGAATATCCTGCGTTTTTTTGGACGCCGCATAGAACATCACCTCGGATGATGGATACTGCTCGCAAAGTACGGGTATAACACCCCAAGAAAGAGCAAGCTTGCGCCATGCTTTGGGATTTGTGGTAAGACCCACAATATCGGCAATAGGTCTGAATCTCGATACAAGTCTGGCTGTTTTGCCCGAGAGAGAGCATACCGCAATAGCCTTTGCATCTACCTTGATTGCCATGTTGCATGCCGAATGGGATATGGCGTCTATATTATTTTTAATTTCAAAATCTGTATTGTTAAAACGCTTGTTGTAATGGATGTTGTTCTCGGTCTCTTCGCATATATCCGACATTATCTTTACAGTTTCCACAGGATACTTACCTGCTGCCGTCTCGCCCGAGAGCATTACCGCGCTTGTGCCGTCGTATACCGCATTTGCCACATCGGATATTTCTGCTCTTGTGGGTCTGGGGTTGTATATCATGGATTCGAGCATCTCGGTAGCTGTTATGATTCGTTTTCCGAGCATACGGCAGGTGGTTGTGAGTTTTTTCTGAATTGCAGGAAGCTCCTTAAAGGGTATTTCAACGCCAAGGTCGCCTCTGGCAATCATAACTCCCTCACATATTTCGCAGATTTCGCGGATGTTATCCACACCCGAGCGGTTTTCTATCTTTGCAACTATGCCTATATCCTCACCGCCGTTGGCATCGAGGAAGTTCTTTATGTCGGATATATCCTGCTTCGAGGAAACAAAGGATGCGGCAATATAGTCCACATCGTTTTCTATACCGAACAGTATGTCGCTTTTATCCTGCTCGCTTAAGAATGTCTGCTTTAAAACCTTGCCCGGAAAGCTCATACTCTTTTGGTTGGAAAGCTCTCCACCCGTAATAACCGTGCACTCTGCCTTGTTTTCCGAAAGAGAGTCCACCTTAAAGCTCACAAGACCGTTGTTTACAAGAATTATGTCTCCGGGCTCTATATCGTCTATAAGACCCTTGTAGTTTACGCTTACTATGGTCTCGTCACCTATTATCTCTTCGGTGGTAAAGGTGAATTTATCACCATCGTTTAGTTTTATCCTGCCGTCCTTAAAGGTCCTTATTCTGTACTCGGGGCCCTTGGTATCGAGCAGTATTGCCACGGGTATGTTAAGAGACTGTCTGACTTTTTTTACAAGCTCTATCATTTGCTTGTGGTCCTCATGTGTGCCATGCGAAAAATTCAGTCTTGCCACATTCATACCCGCAAGACACATTTTCTTTAATATCTCCTCGTCTTTGCAGGCGGGTCCTAAGGTGCATATTATTTTTGTCTTTCTCATTTTTGTAACACTTCCTCTTTGATGTTTAAGTATGCGAAACTCAGATTCCGTACACTTGTATATATTAGATTCTTTCCGTTATTTTTGGTACGATACATACCGCCGTATGTAAAATCAAATTGAATGTTTTTGAAACTTGCCGTCATAAAGCACATAAACATGCAAAAAGCCAATGTCCTTTAATAAGCGCCTTGCTTCGTCAAATCCAAAGCACAGAGTATCTGCGCTATGGCTGTCCGAGGTGAGCATGATTTTGGCGTCATTTTCCTTAAGGATATACAAAAGATTCTCCTGCGGATATGGGCTTGTCCTGTATCCGCGCGATACAGCGCCTGTGTTTACCTCAAATATGCAATCACTCTTAAGAGCGGTTTTGAGATATTTCTCTGCGATTTTTACATATTCAGGATTGTTGAGAAAATATCCCATACCTTCGAGCTCATCGAACTTTGTTATAAGGTCGAAGTGACCTATGATATCGGGCTTACGATTTAGAATATACTCACAAAAATTACTGTAGTAGTTCTCGGAAAGCCTAAGAGCATCGCCGCCGAATAACTTAAGACATTCTTTAAAATACTCACAGCTCAAATCTATAGGATGGAGCTTTCCGTCTATGTTAAAGTAGTGCGAGGAGCCTATTATGTAATCAAAATCCTCCCCTACCACATATTGCGCTATGTCTTCCTCCGCGCCAAGATAAATCTGTATTTTATTTTTGTACTTTTCCTTTAGTGCTTTGATTTGGGTTATGTAGCCGTCTGTATCCGTCATGCAGTAGCTTTTGTCGAAATCTGTATATCCATGACCCGAAAATCCTATGGAACAAAAGCCCATATCTATAGCACTCAATACTATCTCCTCGGGAGTACTCTTGCCGTCGCAAAAATTTGTATGTGTGTGTAAATTAGATAACATATCTACCTCGCCTACATGAGCATGAAAACGCTATGCATTAATTATAACATTACTATGTATAAGTATAGCACAAATTATATTCTTTTTCAACTATTACAGCAAAATAAAAGAGACTGGCCGTCGCCAATCTCTTTTACCTCAGATATTAAATTGAATTTAACTGCTTTGAAAAATTCATTTTAAACTAATTTAATGTACCTAATTATTAAAGGCTAGCTGCAGAAGCACTCTTGTAAATAGTGATATTCTTAAGAGTCGATTGGTTTATACCAAGCTTTCCCATCGTTCCTCTTGTAAATCCCTTTGGAAGAGCAGAAAGAGATTCTCTTACAGTCAATTCAACGATCTGAATTGCGGGTTTTGTATACTTCTTCATTGTGATCTCCTCCTTCTCTTACTGTTCTACAGCCGGAACCGGATAAGGTTCAGCTTTAGCTGCGGTAGCAGCGTCAATGCCTTGAATAACGATAGCGAAATTACCTGCTTCATCGCAACCCTTAGCTCTGAAGAATTCGCCGTTAAGCATGAGACCATATTCAGCACCTGTTCCAGTAATTGTACCCTGGAATACATAAGCATTGTCACCATATGAACTGTCAAGTTTAGCCCAGTTATCAACAACTTTTGTAACTGTAGGGGAACCCTGTGTTAAATAGTTGTTACCAGCATTGAAATTGAAAACAGGGAATACATAGCTTTTATCTGAACCATGTTTAGCTGTAGCAGTAATAACATCGTTTGTAGCTGCTACAAATTCAAATGTAGCTGTATTGCCTGATGCTGTAGCCTGATCGATGTAAACGATCTTTTCAGCACCCTCTTCAACTTTACTTACATAATAAGTGATTTCACCATTGTCACTGAGACCTGCAACTGTAGTTGTAACAGTCATATTAGCATCAGCAGCGGCTTCGAAATCGTAAGTAGTAGTGGTTTTTACTGTAACGTCAGCAAAAGCAGTTAAAGTTGCAAAAGTCATGCATAAAATGCAAGCGATTGCTAAAGTTTTTGAAAACTTTATTTTCATTTTGTCACACATCTCCTTCATTTAATATACTGATTGTTGTAATAATTATAGCAAAGTAAAACTTGCTTGTCAATACAAATATTTAATTTTTATCCTTAAATTAGTAACAATTAAATTGTTTTTTCGTTGTGCATTTTAGACAATCTGTATACTCTTGTTTTCTATATGCAAATGCTTAGTCGCAATGCTGAGTGCTTTGGGTCTGTGAGTTATTATTACACAGGTCCTGCCGCCAAGCGATTTTATGCTTTCGAGTATCCTTGTTTCCGTGTCCTCGTCCAGCGCACTTGTGGCTTCATCCATGAGGATTACGGGGGCATTTTCATACAGGGCTCTTGCTATTGCAAGGCGCTGCGCCTGACCCTCGCTAAGTCCCAGACCGTCCTCGCCTATTACGGTGTCCATGCCCTCGGGCAGAGTGGATATGTAATCAGATATGCATGCCTCTCTTGCCGCTTCTTCCAATCTTGCCATGTCGGGATTGTCATCGAAAAATGATATGTTTTCCGCGATTGTGCCCGATATTATCATATTGCCCTGCGGAACATACGAAAAGGCGCTTCGGGTATGCGTACCTATTTTTTCCTTTTTATTCCTACTATATATACACATATCTCCCTTATCGGCTGAATATATGCCCATAAGAAGTTTAAACAGTGTACTCTTCCCTATTCCCGAGCCTCCCGTTACTGCAACTATATCGCCTTTGCGTATGGTAAGCGAGGCGTCTTTAAGCACCTGCTCTTCACCATAAGAGAAATCCACTCCATTAACTTCTATGCCCTGAAAGTCGGATATATGCAAGGTTTCGGATGAATCTTTCTTAAGGCTTTCCATCTCTATTATACGCTCTGCCGAGGCGCAGGTTGCAAAAAACTTGGAAAACATGCCCGATATTTCTCTGAAAGGTGCCTGCACCGAGCCCACAAGCTGAATTATCGCGGCAAATGCGCCCACCGTCATGATACCATTATGAATCTTATAGGCACACCACGCTACCGCAAAGTAGTACGCCGCCGTAAGCGCCAGAAAGTAGAGAACATTTACAAGAAGACTTATGTAGCCGACCTTCATGTTGAGCTTGTAATTCTCCCGCTGGAGCTTTGAGGCTAATGTGCCAAACTTCTTCTCCTTGCCAAACGCCTTTACAATAAGAAGATTCTGTATGCCCTCGTGCATAAAAGACAGGATTTTTCCGTCACTTTCAAGGCAGTCCTTATGAAGCCTTTTAACCCTTCTTCCGTAGAAAACAGAGCTTACAAGCACCACGGGACCGAGCGCAATGCAGATTACAGAGAGCGACGCATCTATTACAAACAGCGCCCAAAAGCTCATTATAACTCCCGAAATGAGTATTACTGTATTCGGAACGAAATCCACTATGTTTGAGCTTACGAGGGAAACATCCTTGGTAAGTCTGTTTATAACCTCACCCGAATGATACTCCGAGAGCGAGGCAAAATCAGTTGAAAGCACATCCTTAAAAAGCTTTTTCTGCATGCTGTTCTTGTACAGGGCGCCAAGACGCACAGCAAGTATATTGTATATACTCTGCACACTTATATCCAGCACAAGAAGTACCGCTATGGTAATTATGCATTCTTTAAAACTGCCGTCAAAATTACCTGTTGCGCAATCAAGCAAATCACGGCTTGCAAGCGCAAACCGTACCGATATGTAAGATATTAAAATTCCCAAAGCCGAAAGCAAAAGCATCTGCCACAAAATGAGTCTTGCATTTTTGCAAAGCCACTTTGCCGCTTGCATCCTACCTTTTCCCATGGAAAATCCTCCTAATACAATTAAGCGTATATAAAAGCCAATGCCTTACAGGAAATACCAAAACCCAAAGCACAGAATAAAGCCTTATTACAAAATCCTCGGGTGTGTAGTCCTTGCCGTTTCTGCGAAACGAAATGACCTTTGCTATAATCATATTTTCATACACGGGGTATTCCTTATCGGTTTCAAAATCCCCCGCCATAACAAAGGCTCCCTTTTTTCTGCCTATTATCCTGTGAAGTATGTACTTGCCGTTTGCCCTTTTGTAGAGTACAATATCATACTTTTTTACCTTGTCTGCTTTGGAAAGGACTACAGAATCTTTTATGTTATGAAGTATGGGGGTCATGCTTATGCCCGAAACCCTCATCCTTACATCCATTCCGCCTGCTATGCACTCCTCAACAAGCGGCATAACATCTTTTTCGCTGTAGTTGGCATTTTCGTTTATTATCATTCTTCTATTACCTTCTTGGAAATAAGAACCTCTATAAATTCAGCCACATCCGCTTTGGCTGTGTCTTCATCTACATCATATTCCTTGCAGAGAGCCTCTGTAAGAGCCTCTGCACTTATATCGTCCTGAAGCTTTTCCCACAAAAATGCTCCCGTTTCGTTTACGGTAATCATAGCGGAAAAATCCACAAGTCTCTCACCTACAGGAACTATTACAAAGCTTCCTGCAACTTCTTTTATACTGAATCCGTTTTTTGCTTTCATTATTATATACCACCTTATATGTTATATGCCCTGCCTCTGCCGTCATAATAGTCCGCACAGGGCAGCTCTTGTCTTAACTTCATGTTCGCACTTAAAGATGCCGCTCTTTTTGCAATATCATCCGAAGCATCAGGAGTCATTATGAGATAAAGTGCATCATGGATGCTTATATACTTAATGTGCGATTTTGCCTCAAAACAAAAATCATAGTTATAGAGATAGTCCAAAAGCTCGTCTGTAAATTCACGCGAGGCTCTTTTTATATACTCATCTTCCATAATCTGCAAGCAAATCTCTGCCAATGATTTGCTTTTGAAAAAAGAGCGTTTCGCTCTCTCCAAAGCACGAAGCTTAAGGGAACGAAAGCTTGATATAAGCTCCATATGAGAATGAGTGCACGGACTAAAGGAAGCATCCAAGCCATCTGTCTTCTTTAGTTTTGGAGTATATGCCCTCTTTGCTTTTATAAGCGAAACATCCATATACACTCCCCTGCCCGATATGCCAAACACATCATCCTCGATGCCCAAAAGCACCTTAAGACAGTAGTTTACCGCATGACATCTTACCGAAAGATTAAGATAGGCGGAATCATCTTCGAAACACAGCTTGTACACATGCCTGCTCCCGATATCGAAAATCGTGTGTATATCTATCGGAGAATATATTCCGCTTTTTGAAGAACGGCATCTGAATAAAATGTCAGTACCGCTCACCGCAAAGTCCGCCATGGTAACCCAGTCGTGAGTATAGAGATACTCCCTCGCTCTTTGGCAAAGCTCAAACAACTCTTTCATACTAAGCCTTGGCGCATTGTCCGAGGTTAAGACATCATATACTGCGCTTTTACGCTCAAGGGACACGATGCAGGAAGAAAATTCCTGTGCCCTGTCTATATCAGCATACGAGTTTCCACCGTACATGGTAACACGCATATTCTCGTAAGAGCCTGTTTCAAAATCTTTAAATATTACTGTACCGACCATTATACCGTATGAACTTCGTGAGTTTTATTTACAACATCGGGGTTCTTTATGTATGTAGGTACTACCTTTTCCACAACGTCTTTTACTGCGTTTATATCATTATTGTCTGTGGCTTCTTTAAGAAGGTCAAGGCTTGGCTTTAATTCCTCCATGGTTATGTCGCACGGAGCACCTACAAATATCTTTTCATGTCTTGTCTTGGTAAGACCCTCTTCGTTCATAAGAAGTTCTT
Organism: Clostridia bacterium; assembly: GCA_045646525.1. Taxonomy (GTDB): domain Bacteria; phylum Bacillota; class Clostridia; order UMGS1810; family UMGS1810; genus RGIG8748. Next base: position 16,019 of record JAZRKX010000047.1, read on the forward strand.
CGAAGAGCTTTTCACCGGGTCTGAGCCCCGTAACCTCTATTTTGATATCTACGCCGGGGGTGTAACCCGAAAGTCTTATTATATTTTTTGCAAGGTCATATATTCTTACAGGCTTGCCCATATCGAGCACAAATATCTCGCCGCCCTCGGCATAGCTTGCCGCCTGAAGCACAAGCTGTGCCGCCTCGGGTATTGTCATAAAGAATCTTGTAATATCCTTGTGCGTTACGGTAACGGGACCGCCGAGCTCTATCTGTCTCTTAAACAGCGGTATTACACTTCCGTTTGAGCCGAGCACATTGCCAAAACGCACGGCAACAAACTCGGTGTCGCTAATCTTTTGCATTGCCTGCACTATAAGCTCGCACATGCGCTTGGTAGCACCCATGATATTTGTGGGATTAACAGCCTTGTCGGTGGATATCATAACAAAGCGCTTTACCTTGTATTTATCCGCACAGAGAGCCACATTGTATGTACCGAACACATTGTTCTTTATGGCTTCGCCGGGACTGTCCTCCATAAGCGGAACATGCTTGTGCGCTGCTGCATGGAATACTATATAAGGTCTGTATTCTTCGAATATAGACTCCAATCTTTCCTTATCTCTTACAGATGCTATCAGCACCTTGGGTTTGTTGTCGGGATAGAGTCTGTTTAAGTCTATCTGCAAATCGTAGGCATTGTTTTCGTATATATCTACTATAACAAGCGTCTTGGGATTAAAGCGCATTATCTGTCTGCAAAGCTCGCTTCCTATAGAGCCTCCGCCGCCTGTTACAACAACTACCTTGCCCTCTATATACTCGGATATGAGCTTATTGTCCAGAACTATTGCCTGTCTGTCCAAAAGGTCCTCTATCTGTATGCTTCGGAGCATATTTTTAGAGACGCCCTGCGATGATATAGCCTGGTCGAGAGCGGGAACTATCTTTATCTTCGCCTTGGTCTTGGTGCAGATTTCTACTATTTCATTTTTGTCTGTAGTGCTTGCCGAGGGTATGGCAAGGAAGATTTCGTCCACACGGAGTCTCTTGCATATTTCTATAATATCATTTCTGTCGCCCATTACGGGATATCCGCAGAAAACATTTCCATGCTTGGATGTGTTATCATCTACTATACCTACGATGTTGAAATTCAAGTTTTCGTTTACATGCATATCTCTTATGAGCATAGATGCCGCAACGCCTGCACCAACTATAAGAATTTTCTTTTTATTTTCATCATTCGAGCTGTGTTCATGGTGAACAGGCATTCTGGAAAACACTCTTATGAGCATACGAATGCCCACAGACGCAACAGACATCGAGGCCCCCATAAGAAATGTAATTCTGAATGCATCGCGCACATCGCTTGAATATCTGTGCGGCATGGTGTAACGGACTACAAGAGTGAGCACCATCGAGAGTGATACGCCTATAAGAGCACAGGTGCTTATCCTTACATAATCCCTTGTGGCAGCATACTGCCAGAGCACCCTGTACACACCGCCCATGTAAAACACAACGCATATGGACAAAGCGGTAGTAAATGCTACGGGCAGAAAATTATATACATTCAGCGTACCTTGATGGAGTCCGCAAACGAAAAGTATGCTCGCCATGTATATTATTGCCGCAGCAAGAATATCAAAGAGAAAAATCATCCTGTTTCTTAAGAATTTAACCTCTTTCATTTTGCACCTCTTATGTATACATTAATACTAAAACATGTAATATTATTGTAACACAAGCAACAACTATTGTCAACAAAACGAAAGCAGGAACTTTTTACAGTTCCCGCTTTAATATTATTCCTTTGCTTTTTCTGTTTTTTTGAACATACTCCATGAGTATATTACACCGATATTAAGCACAATGGCGGCAATTACGGTTATAACACATATTGACATGACGGGATTCCAGCCCGATTTGTCTGCTATATATGTAAATCCGTAGCTCTGTGCCATAACTGCCAGAGATTCCGCGGCATTGCTTATACCTGCGGCAGTACCGCTCTTTCCGTACTTTACAAATCTTAAGTTGTAGTTGTATGCAAGAGTTCTCATGGCGGTAAAAAGCGCCGATATTATGCACATGGAAACCACCGTGCCGAGAGCGCCTATATGCACCATGTTTTTGAGTGCCACAGTAAATGGAAGCGCAAACGCAAGCATACCCACATGTACCCAAAGCTCATTGCGTACAAACCTTGGGTATATGAATCCTACAAGAAGCATACCCAAAAGCCCTGCAACTATTACTATAAGACCGAGCGCATTGCTCAGTGACGGAGATATCTCGTACGATTCCATAAGCATTACAGGTGAGAGCGTCTTTATACCGTTATCTATAACAACACGGCAGAACACAAGAACACACATTATAAAGAAACCGCTTTTTATGAAAAGTCCCATTGCAGGCGTCTTTTCTTTTTGGGTTTCTTCAAATTCAATCTTTCCGTTTTCTGACACATGTACATCGTAGTCGGGTTTCATCCTGGGGAGCACGACTTTTTTGTACATTACATATATTATCACAGCAAACACCGCCAGAACAACTGCCGAAATAAGAAAGTTGTATTTCCAGTTTGGAACAACTGCCGCAACAAGATACGAAAGGAACATTCCTGCGGTAGTCCCAAATGATATGTAAAATGTGTTCATTTTTCTGTCGCTTCTTACAAGGTGCGAGGATATGATTTTAAATGCACATGGCCACAGAGCAAACTGTGCAATGGCATTGAATGTCCATGCGGTAAGCATAACAGAATACTCGGGGTGCAGAAATATAAGCGCATTTGAAACGGCGCCTCCGACAAGACTCCACTTTATCATACGGTAAGGATTGTATTTATCCGCCATAAAGCCGCCCAAAATCTGCAAAGGCCCATAGACCAGATAAAACACGGCTGTTATTGTGCCCGACTGTGTTTTAGTTATAATTCCCTCTGCAATCATGGATGCCATAGCAGCGGTAAAACAGCTCTTGGTCATATACACAAAGGCATACATAATCCATAAAACCCAATAAAATCCTCTGCTAAGGTGCTTGTTCTCCAGATGTACATGCGTACCGTCGAGTGCTGCAACAAGCAGCGAGGTTGTTTCTTCTCTCAATTTAAGCATCTCCCGCTTATTATTTTGATATCTTTTTGATTGTACCATTGTTTTTAAACATTGTAAATAGTTGTAATTGCCCAAAATTACTTGGTTTTTTTGTGGTTTTTCGGCAAATACTCAAATGCGCCTTGTATTTATTATAAACACAAGATGTTGTTGTGATGTTGACCATTTGGTTGTATTGAAAAAACAAATAAACTTTTTCAAAAAAGTATTGATTTTTAATAACACATGTGATATTATATTAAAGTACTTGATTAAGGCCCCTTGGTCAAGCGGTTAAGACGGCGCCCTCTCAAGGCGCAATCATGGGTTCGATTCCCGTAGGGGTCACCAAACAAAGAAGGCATCCGAACAGGGTGCCTTTTTTGTTTGACACTACGGGTTGAGAAGCCATGGCAAGCACCATCTTGGCTAAAGGTGGATGTAAACGACTGTGCGAAAGAGCAGAAACTCGGCAAGCTTACATAGGCGCCCCGAGCGACGCGAGGAAGTACTCGTAGGGGTCACCAGAAAAAAGACATCCGAAGATGTCTTTTTCAGTTATATTTGCCTACGGCAAGTTATATTGCTACGCAGTTATATTCGGCTTACGCAGAGTGATATTGTGCTTTGCACAGTTTTTCTGCAAATATAATATAACTAAATTCGGAGAATTCAATATCACTTTTGCTTTGCAAAAATATCACTCCATCGAAGATGGAATATCACTGTAATACCTTGTATATGTTTTGTACGCGAAAGCCAAATAAAAAAGCTATCCTTTAAACATTTTTAGTTTAATGATAGCTTTTAATTATTCTATTCCGTATCCTCTCCGGACGCCGTGATTTCTTCCTCAGGCTCAGGATGAACTATAATGTCCTCCAAATCACCCGGTACTTCAGGCTCCATTACAGGCGGAGTCTCAATCTCTGCAGGGGGTGTCTCTTCGGGAATGATTTCTGAGGGTATATCAACGGGCGGTTCCGTGACGGTAGATTCTTCTGCCGGAGGTTCGTCCGCTTTTTTTGTACCCACAGCCACTTCCTTTGCAGTGGGGAGATATCTGCTTCTGGATTCGAACTTTCTGTCGAATTCCACGCCGTTTCTCTTATATACTCTGTAGCTCTCGTATATACTGCCGTCAGAGCCGTTTGTTATTATCTTTGTTTCGCCCTCTGCAAGACTTTCGTCCTCTATGGTAGTCTGCGAATAGGGTATCGATGATATATACTTTGTGTGGAATTCCACAGTATAATCCATCTCGGATGTACCCACTATTGCTATGGTAAGCATTGTGCCGTCTATGGTAGCCTTTATGCTTACGGGATAGGATTTATTGTTTTCGAACACATAGTCTATGCTGCCATACGATACTGTTGCATCGCGCCCCATAGGCACATAGCTTACAGGGATTGAGTGATTTACTCTTGTAACGGTTTTTAAATCCGCAAGCACAACTGCATTATAAAGTGCAGACGATACCTGACATATACCGCCGCCTATGCCGTCTACAACTTTGGTTCCCACATACACATGGGCATTCTTAAAGCCTGCCGCCTCTGTTCTGGGACCTACTACCGCATTGTACGAAAATCTCTGTCCGGGATTTAATACATAGCCGTTTATCTTTGAAGCGGCAAGGGCTATATTTGTGCATCTGCCCTGCGAGCTTCCCGCAAATGATGTGGAATACTTTGCCATGATTTTGTTTACATATTTATCCTCAAGATAGCTTGCAGTTATCTCGGGATGTGTTATTTTGGCAGGGATTTCGTAAGGCTCTTTGGAATCTTTGTTTTCTTCAAAAATTCTTTTTGCCTCATCTTCGTCTATCTCCACACCCACAACCTCAGGCTCTATGTGGTGGTTGCCGTCTTCTATAGTATAGACCGCATCCTTTGCCTCTCTGACATACTTACTTTTAAGCTCTTCAAAGGTGAGGTTTTTGGGTGTGTACTCTGTAAGTACAAGTGTTATTGTCTTGTCTTGCTTAAAATCCGAAAGCTCTTCTTCCATATCCGAAATCGCTTTGTCGGTATCTACTATTGTACCCGAAAGGGCATTTGTAATTATAAGGCAGTCCTCGCCTATTTCTACCGTCATGGGAGACGGGTCTGTAATCTTGTCGCCAAGGTTTTCGCCTGCTACAAGAATCAGCTTATCCTTATCGTAGGATAGAGCCATATTGAGATTTACGCCATTTTGTTTAGCAGCTTTTATATCTTTTTTGTTTTGTTTGGAGTCCTTGCCTCTGCCTACGGCATATGCTCTCTGTGCACTCGCATCAATATCTGCCTTAAGTTCAAGCTGCTCTGCGGGAATGGTAAAGCTTACCCCCTCACACTCAAAATTAAGTACGATATCCTTTGAAAAATCAGCACGAGAAGACAGAGCGTCTTTTGCCTCGGCTTTGGTCATATTGCCAACATCTATGCCGGACACGCTTACTCCCTCCACAATAAGTCCCTTGTCTTTGCCGCAGCCGACAAGGGCAAAAAGGCACAACATGGCTATAACAGCTACAGTAAATGCCTTCCACAATTTTTTAAACAAAAAAGATTTCATTACATTACCTTCCTCAAATATATAATATGCGCAAATATTATAATCAATACTACAATAATTTGGCGGACTTAAAATTTTAAGTCCGCCAAAATTTTTAATGATTAATCATTGTAAGCTTTTGCCATTCTCTTGTAGTTCTCGTATCTTTCAAGCAAGTCTTTTTCTGCTTTTGCAAAGATTTCGCCTGCGATATCGGGATATGCTTTCTGGAGCATGAGGTAACGGTTTTCTCCCATGAGGAAGTCGATAACCTTGCCTGTGGGCTCCTTGGAATCAAGCTGGAACGGATTCTGTCCTGCTTCTGCAAGAGTGGGGTCGTATCTCCAGAGATGCCAGTAGCCTGTTTCTACAGCCTTCTTCTCTTCGGCAATGGAGTTTGCCATGTTGCCCTTTGCCTTGATACCATGGTTGATACAAGGAGCGTAAGCGATGATGAGTGAAGGACCGTTGTAAGCTTCTGCTTCTCTTATAGCCTTAAGTGCCTGTGCGGGGTTAGCACCGAGAGCAATCTGAGCTACATATACATAACCGTAGGTTGTTCCAATCATACCAAGGTCTTTCTTCTTAACCTTTTTACCGGAAGCAGCAAACTTAGCAACTGCGCCTGTAGGTGTAGCCTTGGAGGACTGACCGCCTGTGTTGGAGTAAACCTCGGTATCTACTACGAAGATGTTGATGTCTTCGCCCGAAGCGATAACATGGTCAAGACCGCCGTAACCGATATCGTATGCCCAACCGTCGCCGCCGAATACCCACTGAGATCTCTTAACGAGGAAGTCGGTTCTGTCTGCGATTTCCTTGATAGCGGGGTTAGTCATATCTTCTGCGCCAATGAGAGCTGCTATATCCTTAGCTGCTGCCTTGGAAGCTGCTGCATCGTCCATGCCTGCAATCCAAGCCTTGAATGCTTCTGCAAGTTCACTCTTAACAGCATCCATTACGCTTTCCATTCTCATTTTGAGAGTGTTTCTGATCTTCTGGTTAGCCTTAACCATACCAAGACCGAATTCAGCGTTATCCTCGAAGAGAGAGTTTGCCCAAGCGGGACCCTTGCCCTCTGCGTTCTTTGTATAAGGCATAGAAGGTGCGCTTCCGCCCCAGATGGAAGTACATCCTGTAGCGTTAGCAACCATCATTCTGCCGCCAAAGAGCTGAGTGATAAGCTTGATATAAGGTGTTCCACCGCAGCCTGCGCATGCGCCGGAGAATTCGAGCATGGGCTGTGCGAACTGAGAATTCTTGATGTTTTTGGAAATATCTATTTCGTCCTGCTTGGTGGGAACAGTCATAGCATAATCCCAGTTGGGAACCTGCTCGTACTGGCTGTCGATGGGGTTCATTTCGATAGCAGCCTTAGGACAAACCTGAGCACAAACGCCGCAACCGAGACAGTCGAGTACAGATACCTGCATACGATACTGCTTTCCTTCGAAGCCTGTAGCCTTTAATGTGTCAAAGCCTGCGGGCTTACCTGCTGCTTCTTCATCTGTAAGAAGTACAGGTCTTATAGCAGCGTGAGGACAAACGAGTGAACACTGGTTACACTGGATACACTTGTCTGCAATCCATGTGGGAACATTTACTGCAACGCCTCTCTTTTCATAAGCGGAGGTACCAGTTTCAAATGTACCGTCTTCTATACCTACGAAGGTGCTTACGGGGAGTTTGTTACCTCTCTGTGCATTTACGGGGTCTACAATGTTCTTTATAAATGCAGGTCTTTCGCTGTCGTCCTTAGCTTCGTCCTTAGCATCCTTCCAGGAAGCGGGAACATCTATCTTCTTAAGAGCTTCTATAGCGCCATCAACTGCTGCGCAGTTCATGTTTACTATTTCGTCACCCTTCTTGCCGTATGTCTTCTTAATTGCATTCTTGATGAGTACAACTGCTTCTTCAAAGTCTATAACATTTGCAAGCTTGAAGAATGCACTCTGTGTTACCATGTTAATTCTGTTGGGTCCAAGACCAACCTTAACTGCAACATCAACGGCATTTATTGTGTAGAACTCTATTTCGTTTTCTGCAAGGTATCTCTTAACATTTGCAGGCAGCTTTTCGTCGAGTTCTTCGGGAGTCCATACACAGTTAAGAAGGAATGTGCCGCCCTTCTTTAATCCCTCGAGTATATCATACTGGTGGAGGTATGCGGGCTTGTGACATGCGATGTAGTCTGCTTCGTCAAGGAGGTAAGTAGACTTAATGGGCTTCTTACCGAATCTTAAGTGAGACATTGTAACACCGCCCGACTTCTTGGAGTCGTAATCAAAGTAAGCCTGAGCATAGAGGTCTGTGTTGTCACCGATAATCTTTATAGCATCCTTGTTTGCACCAACTGTACCGTCGGAACCGAAGCCCCAGAACTTACATCTTGTGGTGCCCTCGGGAGCTGCATTAACCTTTGCAGGTAATTCGAGGGAGAGGTTTGTAACATCGTCTACGATACCGATTGTAAAGCCGTTCTTGGGCTGTGCAGCATCTAAGTTATTGAACACTGCAACAATCTGTGTAGGTGTAGTATCCTTGGAGCCGAGACCATAGCGTCCGCCAACGATAACAGGAGCGCTTGCCTTGCCGTAGAAGAGGTTGCATACATCGAGGTAAAGGGGTTCGCCAAGTGAACCGGGTTCCTTTGTTCTGTCGAGAACTGCAATCTTTTCTACAGTTTCGGGAAGTACATCGAAGAAGTACTTGGAAGAGAAAGGTCTGTAGAGGTGTACCTTAACTACGCCGACCTTTTCGCCTGCAGCGTTAAGATAATCTATTGTCTCTTCGATAGCTTCGCAAACAGAGCCCATAGCTACGATAACCTTTGTAGCGTCCTTTGCACCGTAGTAGGTGAAGGGAGCATACTGCCTGCCTGTAATCTTGGAGATTTCTTTCATATAGTCGGCAACCACATCGGGAACTGCATCATAGAACTTGTTGGATGCTTCTCTGCCCTGGAAGTAGATGTCGGAGTTCTGAGCTGTACCGCGGAGTACGGGGTGCTCGGGGTTTAATGCATTGTCTTTGAATGCCTTTAATGCATCATAATCTATAAGACCCTTTAAGTCTTCGTAATCCATAACCTCAATCTTCTGGATTTCGTGAGATGTTCTGAAACCGTCGAAGAAGTGGAGGAAAGGAACTCTGCTCTTAATGGAAGCTAAGTGAGCTACACCGCCAAGGTCCATAACTTCCTGTACGGAGCCTGAAGCAAGCATTGCAAAGCCTGTCTGACGGCAAGCCATAACGTCCTGATGGTCACCAAATATGTTAAGAGCGTGAGCAGCAAGAGCTCTTGCACTTACGTGGAAAACTGTGGGGAGTAATTCACCTGCAATCTTGTACATATTGGGAATCATAAGGAGAAGACCCTGAGATGCTGTGAATGTGGTTGTGAGAGCGCCTGCCTGAAGAGAACCGTGAACTGCACCTGCAGCACCTGCTTCGGACTGCATTTCTACAACGTCTACAGTCTGACCGAAGATGTTCTTTTCGCCTCTGGCACTCATTTCGTCTACAACTTCTGCCATTGTAGATGACGGAGTGATAGGATAAATAGCAGCAACTTCCGTAAACGCATAGGATACGTATGCGGCAGCATTGTTACCATCCATGGTTTTGAATTTCTTTGCCATGTTTTAATGACCTCCTATTTGAATTTATTATAAAAATATAATTAACCTTACTAATTATAGCACAACATCCCCGGGAATTCAAACTATTTTTTTGTATTGGGCAGTAATTTCGATGTTTTTTTGCATTTTTGTTAGAATTGAATAATTTTGTTTGGGATACAATATTAATTTCATCTTTTTTTTGTGTTTTTTGTGTAGATATATTGTAAAAAATGTGTTATACTACATACATATTACAATAAGCGAGGTGATATCCCATGGCATTTGACGGTATAGTTGTGCACTCTGTTGTGCAGGAGCTTAATTCTCTTCTTGCCGACGGCAGAATAGACAAAATACATCAGCCCGAAAAGGATACGGTAACTATAGGCATACGCACACGAAACGGCGCATACAGACTTCTTCTGTGTGCAAATCCGTCATATCCGAGAGTGCACCTTATGTCCGAAACGATGGAAAATCCTCAGACTCCGCCCATGTTCTGCATGCTTATGCGCAAGCACATAGGAAGCGGGAAAATAACGCTTATAGACCAACCTGATTTTGAAAGAATAATCCGCATACACATAGAAAGCTATGACGAAATGGGATTTCTCGCCCAAAAAGTTCTCATATGCGAGCTTATGGGTAAGCACTCCAACATAATACTTACAAATGCCGAGGGTAAGATAATAGACTCGGTGTATCATGTGGATTTTTCGGTAAGCGGTGTCCGTCAGGTACTCCCGGGGCTTATATACACTCCCCCGCCGCCGCAGAATAAACTAAATCCCCTTACGGCATCCAAAGAAGATATAAAAGCTTGTCTTACAAAGGACAGCGTGCCTCTTTACAGGCGGCTTATGGACACATATTCGGGCATAAGTCCCATAATGGCAAGAGAGGCGGTATTCCGCGCCTGCGGATTTACCGACAAATCGGGCGAGGATGCCACAGCCGAAGAGATAGACAAGACTGCCTATATATTCTCTGTAATGCTGCAAAATGTAAAGGACGGCAAGCTCTCTCCGTGCACGGTGTCGGATTCGCAATCGGGCAAGCTTATAGACTTCAATGCCCTTGGAATAACCCAGTACGAAGATATGGCAGAGGTAACATCGTATGACAGCGCAAACGAAGCGGCAGAGTCTTTTTATATAAAAAAATCATCCATGCAGAGCCTCAAACAAAAAAGCATGGACCTTATAAAGTTTGTATCGAGTGCACTTGACAGATGCCGCCGCAAACTGCAGATACAAAACGAAACTCTGCAAAAAGCAAAAAACAAAGATAAATACAAGGTGTACGGCGACCTTATAACCGCCAATATATACAGAATAAATCAGGGCGAAAAGACTCTCACCTGTGAGAATTTCTACTCCGAAGAGTGTGAGAGCATAAGCATACCGCTAAAGACAGACCTCACACCCTCGCAAAATGCCCAGAGCTACTACAAAAAGTACAACAAAGAGAAAACGGCAGAGGAAGAAACCCTGAAACAAAAGGAACTCAATTTGAGGGAAATTGACTATCTTGAATCGGTAAATGAGTCCATTGAGCTTGCAGAAAGCGGCGCCGAGATTGCCATGATACGCCGTGAGCTTACAGAGGGCGGCTACCTCAAAAACCGCGGCGGCAAAAAACAGATGAAAAAACCAAATGCGCCAAAGCCTATGCACTTTGTATCCGATGACGGCTACGACATATATGTGGGCAAGAACAATCTGCAAAATGACTATGTAACCCTTAAGCTTTCCCGAAGCACAGACATATGGTTTCATACCAAGGATATACATGGCTCGCACGCCATAGTCCGTACTCCCGATGCTATGCAGGTGCCCGACCGCACGTATCTTCAGGCGGCATCTATTGCGGCATACTACAGCAAGGCACGTGCCTCAAAGAGTGTGCCTGTGGACTACACCGAGGTAAAGAATGTAAAAAAACCATCAGGTGCAAAGCCCGGTATGGTAATATATGTAAATTACAACACAATTTATGCCGACCCCGATGAAGAACTGGCAAAAAGACTTTTGCAAGACCTGTAATTTTCATAAAATATAGATAAAATTTAAAAAAATCTCAATTTTTACTTGATTTTTAAAAAATTGTATGGTAGAATACACATTATGTTGATAAATAATGCCATTGGAGGTGAAACTATGCCTAATATTAAATCCGCTAAGAAGAGAGTTTCGGTTATAAAGACCAAGACCTTAAGAAACCAGATTATCAAGACTAACTTAAAAACTTGCATAAAGAAGTTCGAAGAGTGTGTTGCTAATAATGATGCAGCAAGCGCTGTAGAAGCATGCAAATTAGCATTCAAGAAGATAGACCAGGCAGTTGCTAAGGGTATTCTTCACAAGAACACAGCTTCCAGAAAGAAAGCACAGCTTTCCGTTAAGCTTAACAAAATCAGTGCTTAATAAATTAGTCAAAAAGAGCCGCAACGATGCGGCTCTCTTTTTTTATTCTTACCTTAAAAGTATCGGTTGAAGCTGCTTGGCGTCCAATGCATACCGTAGTGTTTCGGGGATTTGACTCATATCCGCAACAAGCGACTGCGGTTTGCCCGAAAAATCATCCTGACCGAAAGGAACAAAATACACATTCCGCGCCGGAAGTAACAACCCGATGTTTTTGGCGTTGGCGCCAAGGCCGTCATTTGTAGATACTGCGATTATAAGCGGTCTTTGGTTCCTTAGGTTTGCCTTGGCTGCCATAGATACTGTAGAATCGGTAACTCCGTTTGCAATCTTTGCCAGGGTGTTTCCTGTACACGGTGCTATTACAAGAGCGTCAAGATATGCCTTGGGTCCTATAGGCTCGGCAGCCTTTATAGAGTTTATAATCTTGTTTTTTGTGGTGTCTTCAAGAAATTCTATAAATTCACTGGCTTTGCCAAAGCGGGTATCCGTTGCATATGCCGCCTCACTCATTATGGGAAAAACCTCTGCACCAAGCTCACATAGTTTTGTCACCTGTGGCAAAACACGGGAAAAGGTGCAGAAAGAGCCGCATATGGCAAAGCCGATTTTCTTTCCCTCTATTGTCATAATGTTCAAATCCCCTCTGTGTTTTTCACTCCTTGGCATCGGTACATTCGCTGCAGCGCCTTTGCCGCCGCAATGCCTGCGGAGCGCGGTGCACTTTTTAAGGGGATTCCCGGAAGATAACAAAGATTAAGACCGTATTTTTTGCACATATCCTTTGGCACATAGCCCGGTCTTGCAGAAAGGTCGACAATAAGCGTTCCCTCTCCCGCAGTGGCAACAATGCTCTCGGGAAATATATCCGCGGGGATTGTATTCACCACCGCATCATAGCCTGCAAAGCTCGGAAGCGTGTCTGTTACCTTGTGGCCGCGCATAGAGAAGAATGTTCTCTGAAGCTCTCTTCGTGCATACACATCTGTAGTGCACGGCGCATTTGCAAGAAGCGCGCAAAGCGCCTTGGATATCCTGCCGCCTCCCAATACAAGAATCTTCATACCGCAAAGCGATATGTCTGTGTTTTCTATTATGGTGCAGATCGCACCCTCGGCGGTATAGAGTGCATTTTCTGTCTGAAATATTTCGTCCTCGGAATAGTCGAGTGCAGTTATGCCGAAGCTTGCCGCAAGGGCAATATCCGAAGAGGTAAACCTGCCGCCGAAAAGATACGAGCCGCTTTTCATAGCCGACAAAAGCTCGGGGAAGTCCAGCGTCTTATCACTGCGGGGCATATATACTATACCGTCCTTTAACGCAGGAAGTCCAAGAACTACGATACCGCATCTTTTGGCATCCTTAAGACTCTCGCCCTCTTTGCCCTGCCCGAAGCCTATCACCCTGTAGCCGCAAGAGGCAAAATACTCTTTTATATATTCTGAACGCACATCTCCGCCGCAAACAAAAATGCTTTCCACACAAATCCCTCCCAAAAAGTACATTGTCATAATATGCCTTCTGGGAGGGAAGTGTGTCTTTTATATTCAGTATAATCATCTGAAAAATCTTCCGATTATCGGAATGGAATGTAAATACAATTTTTTTAATTCCTTTTTCCAGTAAATATATTTGTCTCCGTCTTCACATCGCTTAATTTCCATTTTTATGTATTCGCGTTTTTCTAAAAACGGAACAACATTATTAATCCAAATCACAATTATAATAAAAAACAAAATAATTGCAGATAAAAATAATATTATGTCAAATCCCCTGTAGTTGTCATTCATTTGTGTAATTAATACCACCGTTCTTTTAATGATGTTTTTTCATAAGTGTCAATAAAAATATGCCTGCAACATAATTGAACTTATGTGGCTTTTAGTCATTGCAAATCAATCATTTATAGCTTTTTTAATTGCTCTGGCAAGCTGGTCGGGACAGGATGTGCCCTTGCCGCCGCAACTTATACCCTCAAGAAGCTCAATTATTTCGTGTGCATCTCTGCCCTCGCAGAGCTTTGCAATACCCTTGGTATTGCCTGCACATCCGCCAAAGAAATTAACATTGGAAATTATATCGTTTTCCATATCAAAGGTTATCTGCATGGAGCAGACACCCATGGGGTTGTATGTATATGTCATTTTTTATTCCCTTTCTATATTTACTACGCTTTCCTGCGATATGCCCGTTGTTGAGGCTTCATATATTACAAATCTGAATCCGTTGTATGTTACCGAATATGTATTGCATTCGTACATGGCATCAAATCCCTCGCTGAGAACCTTGCCTACGGCTTTTTCAAGAGCTTCTGCATTGCAGACCTCCGCATCCTCCAAAAGCATGTAAAGAGGCACGCCTATACTGTTGCAGGCGCCAAGAGGTATATAGCTGTTGTCCGAAGAAAAATCATAATTTTCGAATGCGTACCATACATTCTCGGGGCCGAATCTGTAAAGAGGTCCGTCTGCCCAGAGGTTTTCGGACATTGCGCCCTTAACATCAGCTATCTCGCTGCTTGTTTTACCTATAAGGGCAAGCCAGCTTTCGTCTATCATTATTCTCTCAGTTTCTTTGGGCTCTTCCTCGTCTTCCTCGGGCTCGGCATCTTCGTCTGAATAGCCTTTGGTAAGCTCTGCGGTTGTTTCTTTCTTTTCTTTTATGTCTTCTTTTTCCACCGATACATTCTCGGATGTGCAGCCTGCAAAAAGGCAGAGTGCCAGAACAAGCATAAGTGAAACAAGCTTTTTCATACTATTTCTCCTCTTTCTTCTCTTCATTTAGTTTTTCCATGTGAATTCTGTGGTTGTGCGAATATACCTTGTACGCAAAACCGCCGAATGCTATGACCGTAATTACAAATACTGCCGCAGTATATGCGCCCACCTCGAGCACAACAACCGCACTTAAGGCAAGTATAGAGGTTATTACATAAAGTATGGCAACAGTCTGCTTCTGCGAAAATCCCATGTCCATGAGCTTGTGATGAAGATGTCCTCTGTCGGGAGACATGATGGGCTTTTTGTTCCATATACGGCGCACAATGGCAAAAGCCGTATCAAACAGGGGAAGCCCCAGTATAAGAAACGGAATGATAAAGGATATAACCACATACCCCTTAAACAATCCCTGTATACACACAATGGAAAGCATATACCCCAAAAAAGTGGAGCCCGTATCGCCCATGAAGATTTTGGCGGGGTTGAAGTTATACGGAAGAAATCCGAGGCAACCGCCCGCAAGAGCCGCCGCTATAAGCGCCACCTGCATTTCGCCTGCAAGTATGGCTATAAAAAAGAGTGAAAATGTTGCTATGGACGATACCCCTACAGCCAGACCGTCGAGTCCGTCTATGAGATTAACTGCATTTGTTACCGCAACTATCCACAGTATTGTTATGGGTGCGGCAAATACACCGAGCGATAAAATTCCGCTTTCGTTTATAAATTCAGGTACACTTATATACTCTATTACTACTCCGTGGCAAACCACGATTATTGCCGTAACTATCTGTACCGCAAGCTTGACCTTTGCGCCAAGTTGCTTAACATCGTCCACTATGCCGAGCGATACTATTATAAGAGAGCCTATGAGTATGCCTTTAAGCTGTGTATCTACAGGTATACAGCTCAGCACAGCTATAAGGAAGCCGTAAAAGATAGCAAGCCCGCCCATACGCGGTATGGGATGGTCGTGCACCTTTCTCTCTTCGGGAATATCCACCGCCCCGATTTTGTATGCAATTATCCTTACAAAAGGTGTTGTAGCAAGCGACACACCAAAGGCAAGGCTGAAACACAGAATAAGTTTTATAATATCCATTTATCGTTCCTCAAATTAAAAAGGTCTGTCTACAAAGCCGACTTTTCTCTTTACCTTGCTTAAAGTTCTGTTTGAAAGCTTATATGCTCTCTCGGCACCCGATTTGTATATGGCTTCAAGATAATCCTTGTTTTTGCGCAGGTCCTCATATTTTTCACGGATGGGTGCGAGCTCATCTGCCACAACCTCGCCTACAGCCAATTTAAATTCACCATAGCCTTTGCCTGCAAATTCTGCCACGGTTTCGTCTATTGTCTTGCCTGTTACGGCAGAGTATATATCTATTAAATTATTTATTCCCGCCTTACCCTCGCGGTATGCAATTTCGCCCTCGGAGTCGGTAACTGCCTTTTTGAACTTACGCATTATGGTATCTTTGTCGTCCAGTATGGATACAAAGCCGTTTACATTGGGGTCGGATTTACTCATCTTGCTTGTGGGGTCCTGAAGACTCATAACCCTAGCTCCCTCCTTGGGAATAAAGGGCTCGGGAACTGTAAATACATCGCCGTAGATGTTGTTGAATCTTACGGCAATATCCCTTGCAAGCTCAAGGTGCTGCTTCTGGTCCACACCCACGGGCACAAGGTCTGTCTTATAGAGCAGGATATCAGCCGCCATAAGTACGGGGTAGGTAAAAAGTCCTGCGTTTATATTGTCCTCATGCTTGGCGCTCTTGTCCTTAAACTGTGTCATACGCGAAAGCTCGCCCATGTATGTAAAGCAGTTTAATATCCACGAAAGCTCGGCGTGGGTAGACGAATGCGACTGGAAGAACACTATGTTCTCCTCGCCGTCAATACCCGCAGCAAGATACTGACACAAAAAGTCCATACATCTCTTGCGAAGCTCTGAACTGTCCTGCCTTACCGTAATGGAATGCAGGTCAACAACCGAGAAAATACAGTTGTAATCCTTTTGAAGATTTACCCAGTTTTTGAGCGCTCCCACATAGTTTCCCAGTGTAATGCAGCCTGTAGGCTGGATTCCGCTGAATATTGTCTTTTTATTTTCCATGATAATTCTCCTGAAATTGTTTGTGTTTGCAAATCATATACTAATTATAACCAACTGCAGACAAAATAGCAAGAGCTTTCGGGTATATTGACTCTTATTTTTTATCAAATAGTGTAATTTTTTTTGGAAATTTGACCTGTTAATATTGAAATGCTTTTTAAAATATGGTAATATTGTATCGGAATGAATAAAACGCCCAATACATAGGAGGAAATTATTGTGTCTACAAGCGAGAGAAAGCCGATTTACGGAAAGCTTACCGTTATTTGCATGAAAGGCTGTGAGGAACTGGCAGATAAGATAGACTTCTATCTTAAAAGATTCCGCAGCGAATTCGAAGACGAGGAAACCTATATTGCAAAGGTTAAATGTCCCCGTTTCGGTTCGGGCGAAGCCAAGTGCGTAATAAACGAAACCGTAAGAGGAAACGATATATTTATAATATGCGATGTGTTCAACCACGGTGTTACATACAAAATGTACGGTGTGGAAAACCACATGAGTCCCGATGACCACTATCAGGACCTTAAGAGAATAATCGCCGCAATAAGCGGTAAGGCAAGAAGAATCACCGTAGTTATGCCCATGCTTTACGAGGGAAGACAGCACAGAAGAACTGCAAGAGAATCTCTCGACTGCGCTCTGGCACTTCAGGAGCTTGTTAATATGGGTGTTACAAACATCTTAACCTTTGATGCTCACGATGCAAGAGTACAGAACGCCATTCCGATTTCGGGCTTTGACGATGTACAGACCACATATCAGATGTTAAAGGCGCTCACAAGAGCAGTTCCCGATATAAACTACGACAAGGAATCCACCATAGTTATATCTCCCGACGAGGGCGGTATGCAAAGATGTATGTACTATTCCTCCGTACTCGGCCTTGACCTCGGTATGTATTATAAGAGGAGAAACTACTCCGTAATAGTAAACGGCAAGAACCCCATAGAAGCTCACGAATACTTAGGCAACAGCGTAGAGGGTAAGGATGTAATGATTGTAGACGACATGATATCCTCGGGCGAATCGGTACTCGATATCGGTGCCAAGCTTAAGGCACAGGGTGCAAGAAGAATATTTATCTTCACCGCTTTCGGTCTTTTCTGCAACGGACTCGATGCCTTTGACGAAGCTTTCAAAAAGGGCCATATAAACAAGGTGTTTACAACAAATCTTGTTTACCGCATACCTGAACTTAAAGATAAAGAATGGTATTGCGAAGTTGATATGTCCAAGTACATATCGCTTCTTATAGACACAATAAACCATGACGAAACCATAAGCCAGCTTCTTGTTCCCGTGAACAGAATAAAAGCTCTTATGGAAAGACACAAAGCCGAGCTCAAAGAGCAGGTATCTATGTTTGAAAACAGCGATAATAAATAACAAAAAGGGCGTGTCTCAATAAGTGATTTTTCACTGAATTGAGGCAACGCCCTTCTTCACGCTCACACCTTCTCAAGGTTCGAGTCCTTTTCAATTATAGCATAAAAAAATAATCGTACTCTCGTACGATTATTTTTTTATGGCTGGGCTAGAAGGACCGCATATTGCTTCGCAATCTGCCTCGCTCGTCCACCCAAGCCTTCGGCTTCGGTACCGGACTTCACGGCTGCTCGCTAAAAACAGTCCACCGGACTGTTTTCTTTACGCTCACACCTTCTCAAGGTTCGAGTCCTTTTCAATTATAGCATAAAAAAATAATCGTACTCTCGTACGATTATTTTTTTATGGCTGGGCTAGAAGGACTCGAACCTCCGAATGCCGGAATCAGAATCCGGTGCCTTACCAACTTGGCGATAGCCCAATATTTTGAACACTTAGATATGATACCAAAGATTAACTCGGTTGTCAATAGTTTTTTACAAAAAAGTGTTCAAAAATTCTTGAATCTATTTTTCGTTTGTAAGATTATATGTAGGAATACCTGTGTTACGATATCGTATCCATCAAAAGGACGGCATTGCCGTCCCTTTGCCTTTTTGTCAATTATTAATTTTCTCTATTACTTCTTTTGCTTTTGAATCGCTTATCCAGCCTGCTTCCACTGTGAACTTAAGTGTGCCGTAGCCGTCCAGATACTTAAGCTGACCGTTTTCCTTAATATACTGATAGCCTCTGTGTTCACAGGTAGAGGGAAGCACCATACCCATAGAGTCTTCTGTTTCGTAGCGCGATATCCAGCGAATCGAGCAAGGCAGAGCATCTGTGGGATGGCATACATAGCATGCACCCTCGCCCTCTTTGTACTGAAGTGTATATCCCTTGTCGCCCTCGTATATCATTGTGCAGCAGATTTCGGGCTGATAGAACTGTCCGTCCTCGCCTACTGTATCGGCGCTGTGAATATCCTTTTCGAGAGCATCGAGCTGTGCAATAAGCTTCTGCTTCTTTTCGGGATTCATGTCCTCGGGTATTATTCTGTGTACGGTCTTGCACTTTGCATTGTAGTGAAGCTTAGCACCGTATATGGGTGCAAAGTTAATATGGCAAAGATATGCATATTCGAGCGGATCTTCTCTCATGTTCTTAAGCTCTACATCTATCTTCATGGTAGTAGCATCGCTTGTAAGGGTGCACTTGGGAGAGAATATGTATCTCTTTACATAAGACACATTGTAGTCCACGCTTCCGCCTACTGCCATGTAGTCTTCGCCTATTTCCATGTAGGCGCTGTCATATTCTATATTTGGTATTTCACCGTGCTGGAGATGGTCTGCATCGGGTGCGCCTACAGATGTGATACCGCAGTGAAGCAGAAATCCGCCGTATGTCTTAAGGAAAGCCACATTAGGTACAGGCTCGGCTTTCATGGTCTTCATGGTAAGCTCTCTGCCGCAGAAACACGCTCTCCATATCTGCTGTCCCTGGAACGGCAGGATTATAAAGTAACCGTTTTTGTTTTCTACCTTGAGTGCGGCAACACCTGTAGAATACTTAAAGGCGGTTGCTTTCATATCCTTGTTTTCTGCAAGAACATATTCCCTGTCTGTAAAAAATTCTTTTTTAAGGTTTAGTATCATTTCATTAACCCTCCTTGTGTTACCTACATTATACTCTCTGCAACATCTGTTGTCAAACAAAAACCTCTCAAAAGGGCGCAATGCCGATTTGAGAGGGTTGCTTTTACAGTTTGTTTCTTATTATCTTACCGCTTGTTGTCTTGGGAAGACTTTCACGGAATTCTACAATTCTGGGGTATTTATACGGCGCTGTGTGTTCCTTAACATAGGTCTGGATTTCCTTTTTGAGCTCTTCGCTCGGCTCTGTACCCTTGGTAAGAACTATGCTTGCCTTAACTACCTGTCCCCTTATTTCGTCGGGAGCGGCAGATACACCGCACTCAAGCACATAGGGAAGCTCCATGATAACGCTTTCTATCTCAAAGGGTCCTATGCGGTAGCCCGAGGACTTAATAACATCGTCTATTCTTCCCACATAGAAGTAGAAGCCGTCCTCGTCCTTATAGGCAACATCGCCTGTATGATAAAGGCCGTCATGCCATACCTCAGCTGTCTTTTCCTCGTCTTTATAATATCCCTTGAAGAGACCGCAGGGCACTTTTTCGCTTGTTCTTATAACGATTTCGCCGTTTTCACCAACATCCACGCTGTTGCCGTCGGGGTCTACTATGTCTACATCATAAAGCGGTACGGGCTTACCCATTGCGCCGAGCTTGTACTCTCTGCCGTGGAGATTTCCTATAAGACAGGTGGTTTCTGTCTGCCCGAACCCCTCCATGATTTTAAGTCCCGTAAGCTTCTTGATTTGCTTGAACACCTCAAGATTGAGCGCTTCGCCCGCAGTATTTGCATGCTGTACCGAGCTCATGTCGTATTTGGATATATCCTCTTTTATGAGCATTCTGTACATGGTGGGCGGTGCGCAGAAAGTGGTAATCTTGTACTCGGCAAAGAGCGGGAGAATGTCTGCAGCATCGAACTTGTCAAAATCATATACAAAGAGCGGTGCCTCGCAGAGCCATTGTCCGTATATCTTGCCCCATGCGGCTTTTGCCCAGCCTGTGTCGGATATTGTAAGGTGTAGTCCCTCGGGGTCTACACAGTGCCAGTAGTTTGCAGTATGGAAGTGTCCCAGAGGATACTTGTAGCTATGGAGAGCCATCTTGGGATTGCCTGTTGTACCTGAGGTAAAGTACATGAGCATATCGTCCTCGCCGCAGGGTGCATCGTCCTTGCGCTCATAGGTATCGGGGAAGTTCTTGTACTCCTCGTCAAAGTTTCTCCATCCCTCACGGCTTGCGCCCACGATGATTTTTTCTTTAAGGCAGGGTGCATTTTTACTGCCGAGTTCTGCCTGATTGGCTATGTCACCGTCCGCGCTGCAAAGGATAGCATCTACCTCTGCCGCTTCATAACGGTACTCATAGTCATGCTCCTGAAGAAGATTGGATGCAGGTATTGCAACCGCACCGATTTTGTGGAGTGCAAGTATGGCAATCCAGAACTGATAGTGGCGCTTTAGTACAAGCATAACCTTGCTTCCACGGGTGATGCCTATGGATTCAAAATAGTTTGCACATCTTGCAGACTCTCTCTTGAAATCGAGGAAAGTAAATCTTCTTTCCGACTTGTCCTTGGAAAGATGAAGCATAGCAAGCTTATCGGGCTTGCGGTCTGCAATGGCGTCTATAACATCGTATGCAAAGTTGAACTTGTCCTCATTTTTAAAGCTTATGGATACAAGTGAGCCGTTTTCGTCTTCAACTGTATCGATAAAGTCGTGATATACTCTTCTGTAAGGCTGATGGGGTTTGAATTTGCTGTTTTTTATAACCTCTTTTTCTTCATCGTGGACAATCTTTTCCTCGCCATGAAGAACTATGGCATAGAACTCACAGTCTGTACCGCCTACGGCTATCATACCGTGGGGTGTGGAGCTATCGAAATATACCGAGTCGCCCGCGTTTAATACAACGCTGTGCGAGCCTATCTGCACCTTTAAGCTGCCTGTGAGCACGATATCAAGCTCCTGACCTGCGTGGGTGGTAAGGTCTATGTCCTTGCGCTCCTCATTTTCGTCATATATGCAGTTTACATACAAAGGCTCGGATACTCTGTTCTTGAAGTTGGATGCAAGAGAATGATACACCATGCCGTGTGCCTGGTCTATCTTCTGCCCCTCGCCGCGTCTTGTAACGGTAAAGGATTTAAGGTTGGCGCTCTCACCCTCTATGATATCGGTAACACCCACCTTAAAGGCAAGCGCACATCTGTATATGAATGCAAAGCTGAGGTCATGACGCCCTTCCTCGCAATCTATATACTCCTCGCGCGTTACGCCTGTAAGCTTTGCCATGGTTTCTACG
The DNA here is from genome assembly GCA_045646525.1 of Clostridia bacterium. Classification (GTDB taxonomy): domain Bacteria; phylum Bacillota; class Clostridia; order UMGS1810; family UMGS1810; genus RGIG8748. The sequence goes on from JAZRKX010000047.1 coordinate 37,871, forward strand.
GATATGCCCTCTATCTGACGCATCTCCTTGATTCTGGCAGCAACTTCGTTGATTTTAAAATCAAGCCCTGTCATAATTTCGTCCATTGTGTGTTTCTCCCTTCAAAATTCTTTGAGAAAACAAAAAGTCGCCCCAAAGATAACTAAAAGTCTTTGAGACGAGTCTATTAAATACCCGCGGTACCACTCAAATTGCATCGGCAAATCCGATACCACTTCAGGCTCTATCAAGCCCTATGCACTTACGCAGCATTCTCGGAAAGGTTCTACTTGCCAGAGGGCTTTCTTCCTTCCGACTCGGGAGCTACAGCTACCTGCCTGTCCTTAATGGCTTGCACCAACCGCCACCTCTCTGAAAGGCATCAGCAAGAGCACTCTCCTTCAAAGTCTTTAATATATTCAAATTCCTATAAATAATAACATAATATTGCAGATTTGTCAATGTTTTTTGCAAAACTATTGATTTTTGCCGAGTAAATGCTTATAATATCTTTTAAAAGGAGTGACCATTATGAAAGAAATACTTGATTTATATATCGAAAAGGCAGACGGACTTATAGCCGCTCTTAAGCCGCTTGCAAATACGGACGGCATATTTGAAGATGTACATGCCCTCGTAGCCGAAATGCAGGACAGGGCGGAAAACTGCGATGACGAAATCCTCTACCCCACGCTGTACAACGCTGCGGCTACTATTGCCACGGCGCCCGAGGGGTGCTCTGTGCGTCAGCTTAAGGAAGCACTTGAGGAAGCCAAGGCAGAGATGGAAGTAATGAAAGAATATATGTGAATGTTAAAATGCGCAGAAGCCAAAGCTTCTGCGCATTATTTATTAATCTTTATTTATAAGATTTCTCTTAATCTTATTTGAGGAATTCTTTACAAAAGCTTCCTGTCTTATCTTTATTTTAGATATCTTTTTGTATGTGGGAAGTACCTTGGTAGCTTCTGTTATATCCTTGCGCAGTGTCTCCTCAAAGTCGGGGTTATCCTTTACGAGTGCGTGCTCGCTGTCGGCAAACACCTCTGCACAGAGTGCATCCTCTGCGCCGTTTTCGTCCTTTACGGAGTAAACCACAACTTCCTTTACATAGTCTATGCCCTGTATATAATCCTCTATCTCCTCGGGATATATGTTCTTGCCGTTGGAGAGGACTATGATGTTCTTCTTTCTGCCTGTGATTACAAGAAGACCCACTTTGTTTATATAACCATAGTCGCCTGTGTTAAACCAGCCGTCCTCAGAAAGCACCTCCGCCGTTAATTCAGGCTCTTTGTAATAGCCTTTCATGACTATATCGCCCTTAACGCAGATTTCGCCTATTCCGTCGGAGTCGGGATTTTCTATCTTTACCTGTACACAGGGAAGAAGCATACCCACGGTTGAGGGGTCATTACACTCCACTCTGTTTACACTTACAAGCGGAGAACACTCGGTAATACCGTAGCCGTTTAAGAGGATAATGCCTATACTGTCGAAGAACTTGCCAACCTCGGCTCTTATCGGTGCGCCGCCGCACACGATTTCTCTTAAGTTTCCGCCGAAATTGTCTATAACAGATTTAAAGAGCTTGCGGCGTACATCGATGCCTACCTTACGCAGACCGTTGCTTACGGCTATTAATACCTTAAAGAGACCTGCAATCTTCTTTTCACTAAGGGTTGCCCATATCTTCTTGTAGAAAAGCTCTGCAAAGGCAGGTACAAGGTAGATGTATTCGGGTTTAAAGGTCTGCAGATTTTTTAAAACATTTGTAAGCTTATCGTTTATGCAGAGTGTAGCATGATAGTGTATGGCTACGAGTATGCCCGGAACTGCCTCATATGTGTGGTGATACGGAAGCACGCTAAGGCATGAATCAAATATATTTGCAGTCTGCAAGCCATAATATATACCGCTCTTTAAATTGTGTTCGGTAAGCATTACGCCCTTGGAGTTGCCTGTGGTACCCGAGGTATAAACAAGCATCTTTAAATCGTGAGGGGCGCTTCCTGTCTGCTCAAAACGGCGGTCGCCTGCTTCATAGAGCGCCTTACCTTTTGCAAGGAATTTATCGTAGGAAAGGAATTCGCCCTCGTCTTCCTCGCGGTCCAGACCTATAAAGTACTTGATGTTGGGGAATTTATCTCTGTTTTCTTTAAAGAATGTTTCAAACTTCTTGGCGTAGAAAAGAATCTCTGCTTCGCCGTTGTTTGCAACATTTACAATGTCCGTTTCGGGAAGCTCCTTATCTATGGGGAGATACACTCCCGAGCTCTTTAACACGGTAACATATATGCAGATCCACTTAAAGCTGTTTACACCTATGTTGGCTATGTGCGCCTTTTCAAACCCAAGGTCGCATAATGCAGTACCGAGGTACTCTGTAAGAAGCTTAAACTGGCTGAAAGTAACCTCTTTTATTTCCTTTTTCTCGATATACTTATATGCAATCTTATCCCCCGCCTCTTCTACGGCAAGGTCGAGCATATGACGGATGTTTTTAAAATCCTTTACGGGATACGGCTTTAATTTGTTTGGATTCATAATGTCCTCCTGAAACAATTATATTTTATGTATCTAATGTTACACATTATTATACATCATCCGTTGAATCATGTCAATAATTAACATTACTATTTTGTTGACTATCTGAGACATGAGTGATAAAATATATCCATTGGAGGTAATGTTATGAAAATAGCTATAATAGGGCTCGGTCTTATAGGCGGGTCTATGGCAAAGGCGTTTAAAAACCATACCGATTTTACGGTTTACGGTTACGATATAAATGAAAGCTCGGTAAAAGCCGCTCTTAAACAAGATGTAATAGACTGTGAGCTTACGGATGCCGAGCTTTGCAAGTGTGAGCTTGTGATAGCCGCGCTCTACCCCGATGCCGCAATAGAATATATTAAGAGTCACAAGGACTTATTTAAGGACGGAGCTATAGTTATAGACTGCTGCGGCGTAAAGGAACACATATGCACACCTCTCTTTACCCTCAGCCAAAAGTGCAGCTTCCGTTTTTACGGAGGGCATCCCATGGCAGGCACGCAGTTTTCGGGATTTGAAAACTCGAGGGGTAATATGTTTGACGGTGCCTCTATGGTAATAGTACCTCCCCCGAATGCCGACAGCATTGAGACGGAATTTTTAAAGAAGATATTTACGGATATAGGTTTTGGATGCGTTACGCTATCGGACGCTAAAACCCATGACAAAATAATAGCATACACCTCACAGCTTGCCCATGTGGTATCATCGGCATATGTAAAGAGTCCCAATGCTCTTATACATGGCGGATTTTCCGCAGGAAGCTTTAAAGACCTTACGCGCGTTGCCGCGCTTAATGAGGATATGTGGACAGAGCTTTTTCTCGAAAACGCAGAGCATCTCTCATGGGAGATAGACCGCATGGCAGATGAGCTCAAAAAATACAGCCACGCCATCAAAAACGGCGATGCAGACACTCTGCACAAGCTTCTCCAAGAAGGAGCTATGCTAAAGAAAAAGTCTCTCCAAGAGGAAATTTAAACCAAATACGCATATTAAGCAAACCACCGCATACGGCGCAAAGCCATATGCGGTGGTTTTGTGTACCATATTAAGGCGTAAAAAAAGAGCCACGGCATTAAGCCGTGGGCTCTCTTTTTATTATTAAGTCAAAGACTTGAGAAGCAATTATTCTGCAGGTGTTACATCGATTCTTGCATTTGTGGAGTAAACATCAATTACATCCTTGTCAAATTCGAATACGAGGATAGGACAAGCGAATATCTCTTCTGTATCATTATCGAGTTTATCATCAGCTGCGTAATCACCATCATACATAAAGTCGGAAAGTTCGATATCGCCTACATTTCTTCCAAATGTATTGTAGGTGTACTTGTTAGCAGAAGAAGGAACAACTACTTCAGAACCACCAAGATTGATGAGTTCGCCCTTAGGTCTAACATCTCTCTTTGTGTTCATGATATAGCCAACCTTGATGTCTGCTTTGTCGTTACCCTTTGTAAGAGCAGCTTCAAGAGCAGCTTCGCCATCGGAAGCAAGAGCAATCTTGTTGTCCTTTATGCTTGCAACTACGAGGTATTCACCTACAACGCCTTCAGCGTCAGCTGTGAATACGAAAGCTGTACCTACCTCTATCTTAGAATCCTTACCTTTTGCTTCAGAATCATCATTTAAGATAAGTGTGCCTTCTGTTTCGCCCTGAACATAATCTATTTCAGTAACTTCTTCATCTCCCTTAGTTGTTAAGGAAATTCTGGTAGCTATAGCAAGACCGTTAGCAGCATTAAATGCGCTTTCGAGGTCGGTAACAACCATTACAGAATATTCACCATCTGCATCTTCGAAAGTGAAACCAGTGTACTTAGCTTCGTCTACGAGATAGCTGATATCTGTAGCATAAGCATCACTTGCATAGGAACCAGCAACATTGAAGATTACAACATCGTCTTCGAGAGAAGCACCCTTGATATCCTGCTTGCCAGCATCGAATTCATCAGAAGCTTTGTCGAATGTGTCGATAGTAGCTGATGCCATTGCAATCTCCTTGATTTCTCCCTTGGAGTTTGCTTCGAATGTGATAAGTCTTGCTTTATTGTTAAGCTGAGCTGATGTTGTACCAGCTTTTGTATCAAAGATGAACTTGGTTTCTTTAACATCAAGAACAAAATCTGTTTCTACTGTATCTTTTGTTTCAGGATTGTCGCCCTTTACCTGTGTAAGGCCAAATGCTGCTGCATTGTCAGCAAGATACTTAACAACTGTAGCATGATATTCCTTCTTGATATCGTATGTTACTACGCCGTCCTTTGTGAGGAGCTTGAGCTGCCACTGGTCACTTGTGAATGAACCCTGAGCTATAGCACCTTCGAGGATGTATGCATAGTTGTCACCAACAAGGCTACCATCGAAATCGATTAACTTGCCTGTGAGACCAACATAGAATGTGCCTTCGTCACCTGCAGCAAGACCGCTTGTTACAGATGTAGTAGCATATTCTTCGCCATTGATAACAGCATAGTAAACACCATTAGATGTGTATGTTGATTCAACAGTACCGGTTACAGCAGCATTAGAAAGCTTAACAACCTTGATATACTTGGCTGCATTCTTGGAATTGTTGTAGTTTGCAGGGTTGGCGTTGCTTGCTACGATAGCAACAACATCATCCTTTGCAAAATCTGCAAGTGTAAGAGCATTGCCAGCCTCGTCAACGAGGATGATTGTAGCTTCTTCATCTTCGAAATCGAAGTTGATTGTTCTACCTTCGTTCTTGATAGAAAGTCTATCTCTGTCAGCATCAACATAGTCAACTCTGTCGGAGATATAAGCAGTAGCAACTACATAATCGTATTCGCCATCGCCATTGTTTTCTATGAACTGGAGTTCAACATCTTTCGCACCATCGAAATCTTTAAGAGTCTTGGAAGCAGCACCCTTATTGTACTCTACTGTGTGCACCTTAGCAACTTCAATTTCCTTTGTCTTGTTGCTGTTTGCAGCATCAACATAGTATTCGATAGTTGTAACACCTGTAGTTCCATCAACTGTTACAGCTTCGATATCGTCAGAAAGAAGTTCAAATGTTTCGCCGATTGCGTTAGCAACTACAGCAACAACTTCATACTTCTTGCCAACCTTCTTAACATAAGCGTCTACATTCTGGTTCTGATATAAAGCGATGTCAGAATCAGCAATTTTGAAGGTTTCTTCGTTTGTATCATCTTTCTTTGCAACGAATTCACCGTCATCGGAATCTTCTGTTACATCGAAATCGATTTCGTCTACATCCTTAGCACCTACAACACCTGTAGCGATATAGATATCCATATCTGTGAGGAGTGTTCTGTATTCCTTGTCGTTCTTACCGTTGAGAACTTCGGACTTAGAATCACTACCATAGGATGTCTTATCCATCATAGGAGTCTTCATAGCGTTTGCTAAGATAACAGCGAGGTTACCTCTTGTAGCTGTAGAATCAGCACCTTCGGTGATCTTGTATCTGTTAGCTACATAGATAGAACCTGCAGACCAACCGCCATTGTCTTCTGCCATGGGCTCGAAGCCTAAAGCATAAACAACGATCTTAAGAGCCTGCTGGTATGTGAGTGTACCTGCGGGGTTGAATAAGCCGCCGCCAACACCGTTTAAGATGCCAGCATCGCTAGCGTGTGCGATGTAACCGGAAGCCCAGTGGCTTGCAGGAACATCACTGTAGTCTGTAGCAGTCTGAGCTGCTGCGTCAACGCCTGTAGCACGACAGATTATAGCAGCCATTTCTGCTCTGGAAACTGTCTTGTCAGGGTTGAAGTTACCATTTTCGTCTCCCTCGAATATACCGAGTGCAGACAAGAGTTCTACTGCACCTGCGTAATCAGCATCTACAGCTACATCCTGGTAGCCTGCGAAAGCTACTGCGGAAAGCATCATGGAGAATGCGATAACAAGTGCGAGTACCTTTTTGAGATTTCTCATATTCTCAAATCCTCCTTAATAAAATTTTTTTGAAAGAGATCGACTTTTTCGTGTGTAAGCCGCATCTCTTTCATATACTGCTTAACACTTATGCCAGAGAAGACTCTGACCTTGGCATGATTATATCACCGCATGACGAATATAGTCAATGCCGTAATAATGGTTGTAACAAAACTGTAAAAATAGAGTAATTTATGTTACAATCCTGCCAACTGCGTGTTTTAAAGGCACATAAAATTGCATATGCGCATTGAAACACCAATATATTTTATAATTTTATAAGCGAAATGTCAAGTTATTTTTTGTTTTTTGTCATTTTTTGATTTGACACCTACAAAAGCGTATATTATAATATATGTATATTCTCGGCAGAAAGGCAGATAAAACCATGAATATAGACGCGTATGCAAAAATAAATATTTGTCTGGATGTAGTAGGAAAGCGCCCCGACGGTTATCACGATGTGGATATGATAATGCAGTCTGTAAGCCTTTGCGACAGCATAGCTATAGAAAAAACCTTTTCGGGTATTGAACTTAGCGGCACAGGACATCTTGCCTACGACAAAACCAACCTTGCATACAGAGCGGCAGAGCTTTTCTTTGATGCAAGCGGTATAAAAGGCGGTGCAAGAATTCACATACAAAAGCGCATACCCATGTGTGCGGGTATGGCAGGCGGAAGCGCAGATGCCGCAGCAGTTCTTAAGGGACTAAATCTCCTGTACGGGAAGCCGCTCAGCTTGAGCGTTCTTACCAAAATAGGTGCAAGACTTGGCGCTGATGTACCCTTTTGCATACTGGGGAAAACCGCAAGAGCATGCGGTATAGGCGATAAGCTCACAGAGATATCTCCCCTGCCCCGAAAAAACATCCTCGTAGTTAAACCGCCTGTGGCGGTATCCACCCCCGAGGCTTATGCGGGTCTTGATTTTGAAAACATGGACCACCCCGATATAGAAAAAGCCATCTGCGCCATAGAAAACGGCGATATGAGCTTACTCTATCGTGAAATGGGCAACTCCTTCGAATACAGTATATTCAGAAAGTATCCCAAAATTGCAAGCATAAAATCAAAAATGCTTGAACTTGGCGCAGACGCCTCGCTTATGAGCGGAAGCGGCTCGGCTGTGTTTGGGATTTTTGAAAATGAAGAAAAGCTGTCGGAAGCATACGGAATATTTAAAAAAGAATACGCAGATGTGTTTATAGCACATACTGTATAAAAGTAACCATCCCTGGCAACAATTATGTTGTCAGGGATTTTTTTGTAAAAGAGGTGCACTATATATAATGAAGAAACTGGTACTGGCTGTGTGTATAGGCGTGTTTGCCGCGATATCTGTGGTCTCGTTTGCCAAGAGCACGCAGGAGTCGCTCGAAAGCGGAGTAATACGGCTCCATGTACGTGCAAACAGCAATCTCAAAGAAGACCAGCAGTTGAAGCTAAAGGTGCGCGACAGAATACTTGCAGAAACCAAAGCCATGGCAAAGGATGTATCCGACACCGAGGGTGCGCAAAGGCTTATAGAAGAAAACCTTGAACATCTCAGAGATGCCGCCATAAGCGAAATAAAGCTAAACGGCTATGACTACCCCGTGAGCATAGAATTCGGAAAGAGCGAATTCCCCATAAGGACATACGGCGGTATTACCCTGCCTGCAGGCACATACAAGGCGCTTACCGTAAACATAGGCACGGGCGAGGGCGAAAACTGGTGGTGTGTTATGTTTCCTCCTCTTTGCTTCACCAAGGAGACCGTTGCCGCGCCAGACTCCTCATCCGAGGAGATGCTTATTGAAAACTTAGGAAGCGACACCTATTCCATGGTAAATGGCGGAAAGGTTCAGATTAAATTCAAAATATATGAACTCATAAAGCAGATGCGCTAGTATTGTAATAAAAACACCGTCTTCGGCATAAGAATTAGTCGAGGACGGTGTTTTTATGACAGAAATTCCAAACGATTTTATGAAAGGCTTCGACAAGCCGCTAATCCAGCGCAAGCTCAGAGAAATAGGCATGCAGGATGTAGCTCAAAAGCTTGATGCACTATCCGAAAAACAAATAGAAAACATGATTCGTTCCAACCCCTCCATACTAAAAAAAGCATCGGACATCATGAAAGGAGGAAAAATGAATGAACGATGACATAGTAAAAATGCTCGGAAATATGCTTCAAAACCCCGACGCATTGAAATCGCTTGCGGGTGCCCTTGGCGGAAGCGAAAAGAGTGAGCCAGAGCCGATACCGCAGGATGACAGCCTTGAAATAGGTATAAAAAACATGATGAGCGTACTAAACCAAGCCGATGACCGCAGAATAACGCTATTGAATGCCTTAAGACCCTACTTAAGCCCGCAAAGAGCAAGCGGTGTGGACAGAGCCATAAAAATACTAAGGCTTACCAAACTATCGCAGATTATGAGAAATGAGGGTGAATGATGTACACGCGTTACTACGACGGCTATACAGATACCAAACCTCAGATTAAAGAGATTCCAAGTGAAGAAAATATCCCTTGCGAAATCGCAGATTCCGATGAAAATGTACCCAAAACCGAGGTGGCATCCTTTCTTCCGAAGCTTCCTTTTAATATGGATGCCGATGACCTTATACTTATAGCAGTGCTCTTTCTTATAGCAAGCGAGAGCTGTGATGACTTTATACTTCCCATTATATTGGGGTATCTGCTTATATCGAACGCCTAGAAAAGTAGTTGACAAAACAATTTTTATTGTATATAATAAAAATAGAAAAAGGCAAGACCTCAAACGGTTATGCCACAAGATTTTGTTACAAAAAGAGTAACGCCAACTTATAGCAGGGTGGGCGTTACTTTTTTATGGTTATGATTAGCACAATAAGAGTGATAATATATATCATTATGTACACATATTCCATAAGCTATCACCTCCTTATCAAAGAGATGATGGCATAACCGCCCAGTTTTTACACTGTTTTTAGTCTTGCCCAAACACATTGTACAACATATTTTATATCATTTCAACATCTTTTTATAAAGAGTCAAATAAACAAGCCATTTGAGGACGGCAAGCGTCCTCAAATGGCTTGTTTTTAATTATTTAAGTTAAATTATGCAAGTTCTGCAAAATACTTAATTGTTCTTACCATCTGGCTTGTGTAAGAGTTTTCGTTATCATACCAGGAAACAACCTGTACTTCGTAGAGGTCATCTGCGATAGGAGCTACCATTGTCTGTGTAGCATCGAAGAGAGAACCGTATGTGATACCAACGATATCGGAAGATACGATTTCGTCCTCATTGTAACCAAAGGAAGCGGAAGCAGCAGCCTTCATAGCAGCGTTGATGCCGTCCTTAGTAATATCCTTACCCTTAACAACAGCGGTGAGGATTGTGGTAGAGCCTGTGGGAACAGGAATTCTCTGTGCAGCACCGATGAGCTTGCCGTTTAATTCGGGGATAACAAGACCGATAGCCTTAGCAGCACCTGTGGAGTTAGGAACTATGTTTACAGCACCTGCTCTTGCTCTTCTTAAATCGCCCTTTCTGTGAGGACCGTCAAGAATCATCTGGTCGCCTGTGTAAGCATGGATTGTAGCCATGATACCGGACTGGATGGGAGCATAATCATTTAACGCTTTAGCCATGGGAGCTAAGCAGTTTGTGGTGCAGGAAGCTGCGGATATGATAGCATCGTCCTTGGAAAGTGTGCCTTCATTAACACCGAAAACGATTGTCTTTAAGTCATTACCTGCGGGAGCAGATATAACAACCTTCTTAGCACCTGCATCGATGTGAGCCTGGCTCTTTTCCTTAGAGCAGTAGAAACCTGTACATTCGAGTACAACATCTACACCAATCTTACCCCAGGGGAGATCTGCTGCCTTGGGCTCGCTGTAGATTGTGATGGTCTTGCCATCTACTACGATGCAACCTTCGCCTGCTTCTACTGTGTGACCGTCGTATCTACCCTGTGAAGAGTCATACTTAAGTAAGTGTGCAAGCATTTTGGGATCTGTAAGGTCGTTTATAGCAACAACCTCGTAGCCTTCTGCTCCGAACATCTGTCTGAAAGCAAGACGGCCGATACGGCCGAAACCGTTAATAGCAACTTTAACTGCCATTTTAAATTCCTCCTTAAAAGAAAATAATAATTTTACTATGGATATATTTTACTATAAAACCATAAATTATGCAATATCCATTCTCAATAATTTTTTAATTTTTCTATTGTTTTTAGTTAGTTATTTTTGTCATGGATTTTATTACTATAGGCTCGGTGGGCTTGTCCATGTAATCTGTGGGTACATCGGCAAAGCCGTCCACAACCTCCATGCCCTCTACTACTCTGCCAAAAGCTGCATATTCGCCGTCTAAGTGGGGGGCATCCTCAAAGCAGATGAAGAACTGGCTGGATGCACTATCCTTATCCATAGACCTTGCCATAGATATAACTCCGCGCTCATGCTTTAAGGTGTTTGCACCAAAGCCGTTTGATAAGAATTCGCCGGGGATGTTCACACCCGAGCCGCCCATACCCGTGCCTGTGGGGTCTCCGCCCTGAGCCATGAAGCCTGCTATAACTCTGTGGAATATGAGTCCGTCATAAAATCCCTCTTCCACAAGATTTACAAAGTTCTCCACGGTTGCGGGGGCGTATTCTTCCATAAGCTCGATTGTAAATTCGCCGCCGTTTTCCATAACTACCTTAATCATTTCGTTCATTTTAATATCCTCCTTTTATTCGTATTTTTCGTATTCCTTGTCGGTTATGATGCGGGCACTTTTTATGACCACATCCGAAAGGGGCTTGTCGTTTTCGTCTGTTACGGCTTCGCCTATCTTGTCAACGGTTTCCATGCCGTAGATGACTTTTCCGAATGCTGCGTAGTCGCCGTCCAGATAGCTTGCGCTGTCGAAGCATATAAAAAACTGACTCGATGCGCTGTCGGGGTCCTGTCTTCTTGCCATGGACACCGTTCCTCTCTCATGCTTTAAGGTATTGTCCTTAAAGCCGTTTGATGTAAATTCGCCCTTTATGGTCTTATCCGAACCGCCCATGCCTGTTCCCTCGGGGTCGCCGCCCTGCGCCATAAAGCCGGGGATTACCCTGTGGAATATAAGACCGTCGTAGAACTTTTTGCCTACAAGCGACTTAAAGTTTGCAACTGTTTCGGGCGCGCAGTCGGGCATAAGCTCTATTACAAACTCGCCTATGCCGTCTATTTCAAAGAGCACCTTGTTTCCCTTTTGGGTGTCGGCATCGCTCCCGCATGAACACAAATAGAGTGCAATGCAAAGCACAAGGGCTGTTATTAATAAAAACTTTTTCATTATTTTTTTCCTTTCCCTAAGCATACACAAATCTCACCGTTTTCCGAAGATACCTCTATTGTGCCTCCCGAGGTTACATCGCCCTTTAATATGAGTGACGATACGGGGTCTTCGATGCGGTTTTGTATCTCTCGTCGTATGGGTCTTGCGCCGTAGCGTGCGGTGTAGCCCTTGTCTACCAGAAGCTCCTTGGCTTCATCGGATATTACAAAGTCTATGCCCATTGCAGAGAGTTCTTTTACCATGTCCGAAAGCATGAGTGTGCATATCTCTACAAGCTCTTCTTTTCCGAGCGAATTAAACTCTATGATTTCGTCTACTCTGTTTAAGAACTCGGGGCGGAATATCTCTTTTAACGAAGACATAATTTTATCGCTTATACCGCCGTTTCCGCCGATAAAGCCTGCCGCAGATGCCGAGCCTACGCTTGTGCCTGCGTTACTTGTCATTATGATGATAGTGTTTTCGAAATTTACGGTTTTGCCATGGGAATCTGTAATTCTGCCGTCATCCAATATCTGCAGAAGAATGTTGAACACATCGGCATGCGCTTTTTCTATCTCGTCTAAAAGAATTACAGAATACGGCTTTCTGCGTACCTTTTCGGTAAGCTGTCCGCCCTCGTCATAGCCTACATATCCCGGGGGTGAGCCTGTGATTTTGGCAACGGAGTGCTTCTCCATATATTCGCTCATGTCGAGTCTTATAAGTGAGCGCTCATCGTCAAACAAGCTCTCGGAAAGTGCCTTTACAAGCTCTGTCTTTCCTACGCCTGTGGGACCTACAAATATAAATGATACAGGGCGCTTTTTGGTAAGCTTTAATGCGCGGTTTCGGCGTACTGCACGGGCTACCGCACTTACCGCCTTGTCCTGACCTACTACCCTGTTTTTAAGTCTGCCTTCAAGGTTTAAAAGCTTTTCCTTGTCGGTTTCGGTAATGCTGCGCACGGGAATTCCCGTCCACAGTTCTATGACCTTTGCAACATCGTGCACTGTTATCGGGGTTTCGCGCTGTCTTGTTCGAAGGCCCGAGCGCTCGCCCTCCAGACGGCACTTATCGCTCTTAAGCTGTGCTATGCGCTCGTACTGAGGATTTTCGGTATCCTCTTCAAGCTTTGTAAGCTCCATATCCACAAGCTGAAGCTCGGCATTTGTCTTAATGATGTTTTTGGTATACGGGCTGTCCATATTGAGTCTCGATGCGGCTTCGTCTATTACATCTATAGCCTTATCGGGAAAGAATCTGTCATTTATATATTTATCTGCAAGCACTACCGCTTCCCTTATGACAGAGTCCTCTATGGTGACATTGTGGAAGTCCTCGTAGTAGTCCTTGGTGCCCTTTAAAATCTCTATGGTTTCCCCGCATGACGGCTCATCAAGCATTACAGGCTGGAAGCGACGCTCTAATGCGGCATCCTTTTCTATATGCTTGCGGTATTCATCAAGCGTTGTAGCTCCTATAACCTGTATCTCGCCCTTGGCAAGTGCAGGTTTCAAAATATTGGCGGCGTTCATGGCACCGTCGGCATCGCCTGCGCTGACTATGGAGTGGATTTCATCTATTACAAGAATGGTGTTGTCCGTCTTGGCTTCCTCTATGATGTTTTTGAGTCTGCTTTCGAACTGACCTCTGTACTGCGTACCTGCCACTATGCCCGACATATCTAAAAGATACACCTCTGCGCTTTGAAGTCTCTCGGGAACATCGCCGTCTGCAATGCGCTGTGCAATTCCCTCCGCAACGGCTGTTTTACCAACGCCCGGTGCACCGAGAAGTACGGGGTTATTCTTCTGACGGCGGTTTAATATCTGTATGGCTCTGTCTATCTCCTTTTCCCTGCCGATTACACGGTCAAGAAGCGACTGCTTTGCCTTTTCGGTAAGGTTTATACCGAAGTTGTTTAAGCATTTTTTCTTCTTTTGCTGATTTTTGATGTTCTGTCTGGCGCCTGCATCTTTAATCGGGATTTTTTCACCGTCATCGGAATTTACGGGCATCATAAGATTGCCTCCGCCCATGATGTCAGCGAAAGCTTCGTTGAAATCTCCGCTTTCCATAAATTCGTTAAAGCCCGATACCATGCTCTCCACCTCTTCGGGCGCAAGTCCGAACTGGTCTGCAAGCTGGGTTACGGGGGTGATGTTGTTCTTTATAGCGCAAGGCAGACAGTAGCCTTCATTTATCATTTTTGTACCGTCGCTGCGGGATACAAATACCACAGCGGGATTTTTCTTACATATAGAACATAATTTCATCCTGTTGACCTCTTCATAATAAAATACCATTTTGTATTGTACCACATATATATGAGGGAATTCAATATCAAAATGGTTATTTTACAAAATATTCATATATATCAGAAAAACCGAAGCGGGCTTGCTTCGGTTTTTACTGAGTTATTTCAGTTCCACAACAGTTACCCCCGCATCGCCTTCGCCGAATACTCCCAGGCGGTAACTCTTTACATAAGGTCTGGTTTTTAAAAATGCGTGTATTCCCTTGCGCAAAAGTCCTGTGCCCTTGCCGTGAATAATCCGCACCACTCCCACGGACGAAAGAACTGCATCGTCAAGAAACTTATCTATGAGAATCTCGGCAGAATCCACCGTCTCGCCCCTTACATCTATCTCGGGGGAAAGATTCATGGTCTTTGACGGCACAGAGCCTTTAACCGAGGTGTTCTTTTTCTCCTTGGGTGCACCAACAAGCTTTATATCGTTTAAATTCGTCTTAAGCTTCATTATGCCCACCTTTACAAAGAGGTTTCCGTTCTCATCGGGCAGGGTGGTTACAGTGCCCTGCTGTTTCATGGACACTATCTCCACATCGTCTCCGAGCTTAACTGTCTTGGGCGGTTTGTGGTCGGATTTCGGTTTGGGCGGTTTGCGCTTTGCGCTCTCGTCTATTTTGCCTGTTATATTCTTTCTTACCTTGGCTATCTCGGCCTGAGCCTTTTTGGAATCCTGCATCATGCGCGCTCTGGTAAGAGAGGCATTTGCCTCGTCTGCCACGCGTCTTGCGTCCTCCAGTATTTCCTCCGCCTGAGCCATGGCACGCTGTATGATTTTGTCCGATTTTTCCTCGAGGGATTTTTTCTTATCCTTGGTATCTGCCTTAAATTTGCGCGCTTCCTCGCGGTAGCGTTCAGCCCGCTCTCTGTCTTCCATAGCCTGCTTTCTGGTCTTTTCCAATTCGGAAAGCACATCTTCGAACTTTATGTTTTCGCTTGCCACAAAGCCTTTGGCTCTCTCTATGATATCACAACCGAGACCGAGCCTTTGCGATATGGCGTAGGCGTTACTCTTACCGGGGATACCTATAAGAAGCTTATAGGTGGGTCTTAAGGTGTCCACATCGAACTCGCATGAGCCGTTTTCCACCCTGTCGGTGGTGAGCGCATAGGATTTTAGCTCGCTGTAGTGGGTGGTTGCCATGGTTTTGGCACCCTTTATGCGGACTTCCTCCAATATGCTCATGGCAAGCGAAGCACCCTCAACGGGGTCTGTGCCTGCGCCAAGCTCATCGAATAGGTAAAGTGATTTTTCGTCTGCCCCCGCCAATATATCCACAATGTTTACCATGTGCGATGAAAAGGTAGAAAGCGACTGCTCTATACTCTGCTCGTCGCCGATATCGGCAAAGATGTTATCAAACACCGCCACAAGAGAGCCTTCCTCGGCAGGTATGTGAAGACCTGCCTGTGCCATAAGAGTTATAAGACCTGCCGTCTTTAAAACCACAGTCTTACCGCCCGTGTTGGGACCTGTAACCACAAGCGTGTCGAATTTTTCGCCAAGGTACAAATCCACGGGGACTACCTTTTTGGCATCTATTAAAAGATGTCTTGCTCTTTTAAGGTTTATAATGCCTTTATCGTTGAGTACGGGTCTGTAGCAATCGTATCTAAGTGAAAAATGACCTCTTGCAAATATAAAGTCAAGCTCCTCTATAACACCGTAGCACATATCTATAAGCTCACCGCGGGATGCGATTTCATCTGAAAACTCCGAGAGAATCCTTGCGGTTTCATCTCTCTCGGCGTCCATGAGCGAACGGATTTCGTTGTTTGCCTCTACAACGCTCATAGGCTCTATAAATAGGGTTGCTCCCGTAGCTGAGGTATCGTGCACGATACCCTTTATATCGCCCTTGTGCTCTGACTTTACAGGCACAACATAGCGGTTGTCTCTCATGGTTATAATCTGCTCCTGCAGGCACTTTGCATATGCAGGAGAGGATATTATACCCTTTAGCACATCGCGGATTTTGTTGTGGGCGCCTCTTATCTTACGGCGGATATCGCCAAGAAGAGGCGATGCATCGTCGGATAATGTCTTATCGGCAGTTATGCTTACAAATATTTTCTTTTCAAATTCCCTGTCCTGCCAAAGGGCTTCAAAATGCTCTTTCAGTGACGGGCACGGCTCCAGCTCGGGATAGTCCGAAAGTCTGCGCGAGCTCTCCAGGAGCTTACAAGTCGGA
>JAZRKX010000048.1:0-33765 GCA_045646525.1 Clostridia bacterium
AGAGCATATTTTGTTCCTCCGCTATGGTTTCTTGACAATTCCATTATAACGGATTTTGAACAAATATGCTCTCTTTTTATTTATTTCTTTAATTTTTCTTGAGCTCTATTTGTTGGACACCCCAACATTTATTATAGAGCCTTTTTTTATATAAATATGCAGTTTTCGCAGGCTCCCGAGGAGGAATTTTTATGATTATCATTATGAAACCCCGTACCACCGACAGCGATGTAAATGCCGTTGCTCAAAAGCTCAAGGAAAGCTACGGCGTGAGCATTCAGGTAAACAAGGGTGTGGACTGCACCGTACTCGGTGTAATAGGCAACACCCACATAATCGACATTGACAAGGTAATGCTTCTTGACAATGTAGAAAAGGTTATGCCCGTAAGTGAGCCATATAAGAAAGCAAGCCGTAAATTTCACCCCGATGACAGCATAGTCGATTGCAGCGGTGTGAAGATGGGCGGAAACAAGCTAAACATCATAGCAGGCCCCTGCTCTGTGGAAAGCAAGGAGCAGATAGAGACCATTGCAAGAGAAGTAAAGGCTTCGGGCGCATCCATGCTCAGAGGCGGTGCATACAAACCCCGTTCCTCACCGTACTCTTTCCAGGGACTTGAGCTTGAGGGACTCGAAATGCTTATTCATGCCAAAGAGCAGACGGGACTTCCCATTGTTACCGAGATTATGTCTCCCCACCTTGTAGAGAAATTTGACGAGTGTGTGGATGTAATTCAGGTAGGCGCAAGAAATATGCAGAACTTCGACCTCTTAAAAGAGCTTTCCAAAACAAGAAAGCCCATACTTTTAAAGAGAGGACTTTCTGCAACTATAGAAGAGTGGCTCATGAGTGCCGAGTACATTCTTGCAGGCGGAAATCCCAATGTAATTCTTTGTGAAAGAGGCATAAGGACATTTGAAACCTATACAAGAAACACCCTCGATTTGAGTGCCGTACCTGCCATAAAGAGACTTTCGCATCTTCCTGTTGTTATAGATCCGTCGCATGCAACAGGTATCAACTGGATGGTAGAGCCTCTTGCCATAGCCTCTGTTGCCGTGGGTGCAGACGGTCTTATAATAGAGGTGCACAACGACCCCAAAAATGCCAAGTGCGACGGTGCACAGTCCATAACTCCGACTGAATTCGATTCTCTTGTAAAGAAAATTTCCAAAATCGCACCCGATTTCAATAAAACTTTATAACACCAAAAGCCTGCCGATTGGCAGGCTTTTGATATTTTGTTTGGCGACTGCTTCAGATGTCATGGATTAAAAAAGGTGCACCGGCAAAGCCGATGCACCGAAAAACGCATGACTCTGATTGTTACCACACAAACCAAAATTACAAGTCAAAATGATTGCAAATATGCATGCGTTTTTGCCATGATATAAAAACGCAATCATAGAGACTTGAAAATATTAAGATTTGTGTGGTACATTTATTTTAACACATATATTTTAAACCGTCAAGGATTTTGCAGTACAATATACTTGTTATTTTTCAAAAAAAGTGATAGAATAAATATATGAAATCTGCGAAAGGAGGATAAGCGGTGCAGGATTTTAAGGTAGTATCTCCATATGAGCCAAAGGGCGACCAGATTAAAGCTATAGACGAGCTTTCCAAGGGAATTACAGATGGTATGCGCGGTCAGACGCTTCTTGGTGTTACAGGCTCGGGAAAAACCTACACAATAGCCAAAACCATAGAGAGAGTAAACAAACCCACCCTTGTGCTTGCGCACAACAAGGTGCTGGCGGCGCAGCTGTGCAGTGAATTTAAGGAATTTTTCCCAAACAACGCGGTGGAGTATTTTGTGTCCTACTACGACTACTATCAGCCCGAGGCATACATTCCCAGTACCGATACCTTTATAGAAAAGGACTCCTCCATGAATGACGAAATAGACCGCTTGCGTCACAGCGCAACTGCGGCACTTTTTGAGCGCAGAGATGTAATAATCGTTGCCAGCGTTTCGTGTATATACGGTCTGGGAGACCCCGATGATTACAAAAACCTCATGTTAAGTCTCAGAGTGGGAAATGAATACGACAGAGATATGCTTCTTCGTAAGCTTGTGGATATGCAGTACAGGCGAAATGATTTGAGCCTTGAGCGAGGCACATTCCGTGTGAGAGGCGATGTGCTGGAGGTTCTTCCCGTAGGTCAGGGTGAAAAGGCGGTAAGAATAGAATTCTTCGGCGATGAGATAGACAGAATATGCGAAATAGATATTGTAACAGGTGAGGTTACCGCCATGCGTACCTATACGGCGCTTTTTCCCGCTTCGCACTATGCCACAACGGCAGAGAAGATGAGAAGAGCTATAGGCACAATATCCGATGAACTTACAGAGCGCCTTGCCGAGCTAAAATCGCAAAACAAGCTTTTGGAAATGCAAAGGCTTGAACAACGCACTAATTACGACCTCGAAATGATGCAGGAAATAGGCTTCTGTCAGGGTATAGAAAACTACTCGCGCCATATAAGCGGAAGAGAGCCGGGAAGCGCTCCCTTTACACTCATAGACTATATGCCCGATGATTTTCTGCTTGTAATAGATGAATCGCATGTTACCATACCTCAGGTAAGGGCAATGTATGCGGGCGACCGTTCGCGAAAGACTGCACTGGTGGATTACGGCTTCAGACTGCCGTCAGCTTTTGACAACAGACCTTTGTGCTTTGAGGAATTTGAAAAGAAGATAAATCAGGTGGTATTTGTAAGCGCAACTCCTGCCGACTATGAAAAAGAGCATTCCTCCAAGGTGGTAGAGCAGGTAATCCGTCCTACAGGACTTGTAGACCCCGAAGTGATTGTGCGCCCTGTAAAAGGTCAGGTGGATGACCTCATAGGAGCCATAAACGAGGTTACCGAAAAGAATCAGAGAGTGCTTGTAACCACCCTTACAAAGAAGATGGCAGAATCGCTTACCGATTATCTGCATGATGTGGGCATAAAGGTACGCTATCTCCACAGCGATGTGGAAACCATAGAGCGAATGGAGATAATAAGGGACTTGCGCCTTGGTGTGTTCGATGTGCTTGTGGGCATTAATCTGCTCCGTGAGGGATTAGACATACCCGAGGTGAGCCTTGTAGCCATACTCGATGCCGATAAAGAAGGGTTCCTCAGAAGCGAAACCTCGCTTATACAGACCATTGGCAGAGCCGCTCGTAATGCCGAGGGCAGAGTAATAATGTATGCAGACGAAATTACCCGTTCCATGAAAAGCGCCATAGACGAAACCAACCGAAGACGCGCTTTGCAGGAGGAGTTCAACCGTGAGCACGGTATAGTACCCGCCACCATTACAAAGGATGTAAGAGGAATCATAAAGACCTATGTAGAGGACGAAAAGAGTGCCGACACAGCCGAGGAAATGAGCATGGAGGAGAAAATTGCAAATCTTACACTTCTTATGCACAAAGCGGCACAGGAGCTCGAATTTGAAGAGGCGGCACGCCTGAGAGACGAAATTACAAGAATCACAAAGCAAAACGAAATGTAGGAGAAAAATATGCCAAAGGATACAATATATATTCGCGGTGCAAGAGAGCACAATTTAAAAAATATAGATATATCCATCCCAAGAGACAAGCTTGTGGTATTTACGGGGCTTTCGGGCTCGGGTAAGTCTTCGCTTGCTTTTGATACCATATATGCCGAGGGACAGCGCAGATATGTTGAGTCGCTTTCCTCGTATGCAAGACAATTTCTGGGACAGATGGACAAACCCGATATTGACTATATCGAGGGACTTTCGCCTGCCATAAGCATAGACCAGAAGACCACAAGCCACAATCCGCGCTCTACTGTGGGTACAGTTACGGAGATTTATGACTATTTCCGACTTCTTTTTGCCAGAATAGGCATTATGCATTGCCCGAAATGCAAAAAGACCATTCAGTCGCAGACCATAGACGAAATCGTGGATTCCGTCATGTCACTTAGCGAGGGCACAAAACTGCAGATACTTGCCCCTGTGGTAAGGGAGAAAAAGGGTACACACCAGAAAGTGTTTGAAAATGCCAAAAAGAACGGCTTTGTGAGAGTGCGCATAAACGGTGAGATACACGACCTTTATGAAGATATATCGCTTGAAAAGAACAACCGCCATACCATAGAAATAGTAGTAGACAGAATTGCCGTAAAAGACGGAATAATGTCCCGAATTGCCGATTCCATGCAGACCGCACTCGAAATCGGCGGCGGTATTGCTCTTGCGGTGCTTACAGACGGTACAGAGCTTGTGTACAATCAGAATTTTGCATGCCGTGACTGCGGTATAAGCATGGAGGAGATGACACCCCGTTCGTTCTCGTTCAATAGCCCCATAGGTGCGTGTAAGGAGTGTCTCGGACTTGGTATGCTCATGGAGATAGACCCCGAGCTTGTTATTGCCGATGCTTCAAAATCCGTATTCGACGGCGGTATAGATGTGTGCGGATTTAAAAATATAGGTGACGACGGCTCATATTCGCGTCTTTGGATAGAAGCTCTCGGCACTAAACACGGCTTTAATCCGAACAAAGCAATAGAAGATTTGACAGATGAGCAATACAATCTCATAATGTACGGAAGCGACGAGCCTCTTACCATAGTGTACATGGGCGAGAGAAAGACGCGCGCATTCGAGGGCATAATAAATACCCTGAAAAGACGATACAAGGATTCGTATTCGTCATTTATGAAAGCGGAGATAGAGTCACTTATGAGCAGTAATCCCTGTCCCTCATGTAAGGGCAGGAGACTGCGCGATGAAATCCTTGCAGTTACCGTGGGCGATAAGAATATAGCCGAGGTCTGCGAGATGAGTATCCGCGATACAAAGGCTTTTTTCGACTCGCTTACATTTACCGATACGGAAATGATAATTGCAAAGCAGATTTTAAAGGAGATAAATTCCCGCCTGCAGTTCCTTATAGATGTGGGACTTGACTACCTTACCCTATCAAGAAGTGCAGGAAGCCTTTCGGGAGGTGAGGCACAGAGAATACGTCTTGCCACACAGATTGGCTCAAGCCTTATGGGCGTACTCTATATACTCGACGAGCCGTCAATAGGTCTTCATCAGAGGGACAATGATAAGCTTCTTGCAACCTTGAAGAAGCTCCGTGACCTTGGCAACACTCTCATAGTAGTAGAACACGACGAGGACACCATGAGGGCGGCAGACCATATTGTCGATATAGGACCCGGTGCAGGTATCCACGGCGGTTATGTGGTTGCCGAGGGAAGCGTAGAGGATATAGAAAACTGCGAGGGCAGTATCACAGGCGCTTATCTTAGCGGTAGAAAGAGGATAGAAGTACCCTCCGAGCGCCGAAAAGGAAACGGCAAATCGGTTTCAATCAAGGGTGCGACTGAAAATAACCTAAAGAATATAGATGTTGACTTCCCCTTGGGTAAATTCATATGCGTTACGGGCGTTTCGGGCTCGGGCAAATCGTCTCTTGTAAACGAGATATTAAACAAGAGCCTTTCCGCAAAGCTCAACCGCGCAAGGAAAAAGGCAGGCAGGCACAAGAGCATAAAGGGTGTAGAAAACTTAGACAAGGTCATAAGCATAGACCAGTCGCCAATAGGCAGAACACCGCGCTCAAATCCTGCTACCTACACAGGTGTATTCGGCGATATACGAACTGTATTCTCGCAGACAAACGAAGCAAAGCTCCGTGGCTATCAGCCGGGCAGATTCAGCTTCAATGTGGCGGGAGGACGGTGCGAGGCTTGTCAGGGAGACGGCATAATAAAGATAGAGATGCACTTCCTCTCCGATGTGTATGTACCCTGTGAGGTGTGCAAGGGCAAGCGTTACAACAGAGAAACTCTCGAGGTTAAATTCAAGGGCAGGAATATAAGCGATGTTCTTGATATGACGGTGGAAGAGGGGTTGTCATTCTTTGAAAACATACCCAAAATCCGCCGTAAGCTCCAGACACTCTACGATGTGGGACTCGGATATATAAAGATAGGTCAGCCCTCCACACAGCTTTCGGGCGGTGAGGCGCAGAGGGTAAAGCTTGCCACAGAGTTAAGTCGTAAGTCTACGGGCAGAACCCTGTATATACTCGACGAGCCTACAACGGGACTGCACACGGCGGATGTGCACAAGCTCATAGAGGTACTGAGTATCCTTGCAGACAGCGGCAATACGGTTGTTGTTATAGAACACAATCTTGATGTTATAAAGATAGCAGACCATATCATAGACTTAGGCCCCGAGGGCGGCGACAAGGGCGGCACTCTGGTATGCGCGGGCACTCCCGAAGAGGTGGCAGAGTGCGCATCATCCCATACGGGCAGGTATCTTAAAAAGTTGGTTTCGAGGTGAACTCATGGGTATATTTGAACTCTTTTCGGGTGTTGTAAAGTTCATACTTATAGGCATTGTCTACCTTTTTATACTAAAGGTTGTAAAGATGGTGTACCTTGATATATCAGACACTAAGAGGGCACGCAGGCAGATAACCGAGGGCATGGCGTATCTTAAATATTCGGGCAGAAAAAAGGACCTCGAATACAAAATATATGATACCTATGCCGTAAAGGAAGAGACATCCATAGGAAGAACACGCAAAAATGACATCTGCATACCTGCACCCTTTATGTCCTCACAGCATGCAAGGATATTCTTTGCCGACGGCGAATTCTACCTTGAAGACCTCGGCAGTACAAACGGCACCCTCTTAAACGGCAAGCATGTGGGCAACTACACGCTTACTATAAAAAGCGGAGATAAGATATCCTTTGGAAGCCTTAAGTTTACCTTTGTGGAAAACAGCGATGAATAGGGGTGGTGCTGTATGAAATTCCGATTCGGTGCAGTAGCCATGGTTCTCTCATTTGATGTTATCTGTTTTGCGCTTTTATGCCTTTATCCTCATGTGGATTACAAGGCTCTTTTCACAGCCATGGCAATTTGCTGCGGTATTATACTTATAACATATATTGCCATATATGCGTTTGGTTTGGGCGACCCGTATCCGTTTCTTATTGTATCTATGCTGTCCTCAATGAGTATCATAATACTATACAGTCTGGGTATTCAGCAGAGCGCCGCATATGAGAATCCCTCAAAATCCTTAATTACCATTGCTCAGAATCAGCTCAAGTGGTTTCTTGTGGGCATAGGTATATTTTATATAAGCTATGCTGTGTACAGGAGCTTTAACAGATGGAAAAAGCTTAATTTCCTCTACATAGGGCTTACCCTTGTGCTCTTTGTCGTAACGCTCGTATTTGCAAAGGCGTTGGGCGGTGCGCGCAACTGGATAGAAATATGCGGTATAGGTATTCAGCCGTCGGAAATAATAAAACTTTGCTTCTGCTTTGCCATGGCGTCGTTCTTTTGTACCAAGACAAAATTACGGGGCTTTAAAGAGAGGGTTATACAGATAAAAAGACAGGATGTGTATATAGCAGTTTTTGTATACAGTTGTCTGCTTCTGTTCCTTATTCAAGGCGAGCTTGGTACGGCAGTACTTTTCTTTATGGTCTACATTGCCATGATGCTTGTGTACGATGTACCGCTTATCGTACCTCTTATAAATACAGCCATTGCCTCGGTTGGCGTAATCGCGGTAATTTATCTTGAAAACTATGTGGGTGCATTTGCAAGGGCAATGGAAAGGGTACGCATATGGCTTGACCCCGCTGTGTACAACTTTCAGCCAGAGCTGGGAAAACCTCAGGGCACTCAGCAAATATATGAATCTCTTAAGGCAATATGCTCGGGAGGGTATTTCGGTACGGGCCTGGGACTTAGCGGTGCGCACAATATATGGGTTATAGAATCCGACCTTGTGTTCTCGGCAATCTGCTATGAGATGGGACTTTTTATGGGATTTGCCATCATAATGATGTACTTTATGCTCTCCTACAGAGGATGCAAGATTGCCATGGAGGTTACAGATTCATTTGACAGAGCGCTTGCACTTTGTATAGTGGCATCTCTTGCGTGTCAGGCTTTTATAATAATAGGCGGAGTTACCAAGATGATACCGCTTACAGGCATAACAATGCCCTTTGTAAGCGCGGGCGGAAGCTCGATGATTGTAAGCTTTGCAATGCTTGGTATTCTTACAGCAATTTCTCACAAAAAAGAAAAATCTAAGTTATGAGTTGACAAAATGTGTAATATGTGTTAATCTAATGTCGTACATTAGATTAACACATATTTTGCTTAAGGAGTGAAAAAATGGGAAAAATAGAAAAAAACAACTTCAAAAAAGCTACATTTTTTTCAAATGTAAAGAGACTTTTAGAAAATTCTGCAAAGCTATACGGTGATGATGCGGCTTTCATCATAAAGGACGGAGGTCCCAAAAGCACAACCTACATCCGCAAAAGCTACAAGGAATTTATGTATGATATAAACTGTTTCGGAACAGCCCTTTTTGAGATGGGTTATAAGGACAAGAGAATAGCCGTAACAGGCAGAAACAGCTACGAATGGGCTGTAACCTATTTTGCAACAATGATTGGCGGGGGAGTGGTAGTGCCCATAGACAAAGAGCTTGGCACAGGCGAGCTTGAGGATTCGTTAATCCGAAGCGAAGCCTCACTTATTGTGTACGACTCCAAGTATGAGGATAAAATAAATCAGGTTAAGTCAAACGGCAGAACATCAATTACAGAGTATGTGTCTACCGAGGGTACAGACTTAAGCTTTTGGGATATGCTAAAAAAGGGCAAGGAGTTAATTCAGGCGGGCGACACGGGTTTCACAAGTGTGGATGCCGACCCTGACACTATGTCAATACTTCTCTTTACATCAGGTACTACAGACAAGTCAAAGGCTGTTATGCTCCGCCAGACAGGTATTGTTACCAATGTATATGATATGCAGCTTGTTGAGGATATCCGCCATGGCGATACAAATATAGCATTTTTGCCGTTCCACCACATATTCGGCTCTATTGCAATGCTTGTAATGCTTGCCTGCGGTGTTACCACAGTTTTTCCCGACGGCTTAAGATACATTAAGAAAAACCTTGCAGAATACAAGGTTTCGGTATTTGTAGGTGTGCCCGTTCTCATAGAGGGTATGCGCGCCACCATAGAAAAAGAGGTCAAAAAGCAGGGCAAGGAAAAGCTTGTAAGTATGATGCGTTCTCTTACAAGAGGA
This sequence comes from Clostridia bacterium, assembly GCA_045646525.1. Lineage (GTDB taxonomy): Bacteria > Bacillota > Clostridia > UMGS1810 > UMGS1810 > RGIG8748. The sequence goes on from JAZRKX010000048.1 coordinate 9,140, forward strand.
CTTCGCAAGGTAGGTATAGACCTTAGAAGAACAGTATTTAAGAGCATCCTTTCTGCACTTGGCGGAGGTATGAGGCTTATAATATCGGGTGCGGCACCGCTCGAGCCGGACACATGCGTGTTGTTTGACTATATAGGCATAGACATAGTACAGGGCTACGGTCTTACCGAAACAAGCCCCGTTATATCTGCCGAAAACGAAAAATTCAGAAGAAAAGGCTCTGTAGGTATACCCATGAAGAGCATTGATGTGCGCATAGACAACAAGGACGCAGACGGCATAGGCGAAATCAAGGTAAAGGGTCCTACAGTAATGCTTGGCTACTACAAAAACGACGAGGCTACAAAAGCGGTCCTCGCAGATGACGGCTGGTTCAATACGGGAGACCTCGGCTGTCTTGATGATGACGGTTTTCTCTTTATAACAGGCAGAAAGAAAGACATGATAGTCTTAAAGAACGGCAAAAAGATATTCCCCGAGGAAGTGGAAACTCTTGTAAACCGCATAGACGGGGTTAATGAGAGTTTTGTGTACGGTTACTCGGAGGACGGCGGTATAAGCTTTGACAAGATTCTCTGTAAGGCTGTATACGATGCATCTGCCTTTGGCGGAAAAACCGAAGAGGAAATATACGAGAGCATATGGCAGAGTATAAAGGCGATAAACGGTACTTTACCCATGTATAAGTATATAAAGGGGCTTACTATTACAACCGAGCCTCTCATAAAGACTACCACAAACAAGATTAAGAGAAATGAAGAATTGAAAACATTATAAAAGACCCGGGCTGTAAAAAAAGTTGGTTTCGGAATGTCGACAAGCGCCATTCCCTACAATGTGTTGGCATAATTTATTTCGAGCTATATCATTTGTAGGGTTCGGCGGTTTCCGACGAACCGTAATTTTGACTTTTTTTACAGTCCGCACAAAATGTGCAATTTGTCAAGTACTTTTTTAAATATTACAAAGCAAAAAGAACCAAGCTTATTTCTAAACTTGATTCTTTTTGTTTATGGGTAAACATGTCTATCTCTATAATACATTAGAGTTTTGTAAAAAGATATTGAAAAAATACAAAATATGTTGTATAATATTTTTTGTTGGAGAAATCCGACAAAAGGTAAGACTGAAAACAGTGTAAAAGCTGGGCGGTTATGCTATCATCTCCTTGGAAGGGGGTGATTGCTATGGATAATGAATACATAATTTCATTTATGATTATTCTGTTGCTTTTAGTAATTTCCATAAAAAAATAACGCCCACCGTCAAATGAAGCGTTATTTTTATAAATACATTCTTTTGGCATAACCGTTTGAGGTCTTGCCTTTTTCTATAATTATTATAATATAATAAGCTATGTTTTGTCAACTACTTTTGGAAACCTTTATAAATATATATTTGAAAGTGTTGGTTGAAAAGTGTCGGTTTTTACCGAAAGATTTTTCAACCGCACTTTTTTGTTGATTTATTATCTGAAAAGCATTGTTTATTAAGAAAAATTAATAGGCAAATATATAAAAGTGTTGATTTTTCCTTCTTCGGGGATATCCACCAGAAGGAGATTACCACAACAGGGCACATTGCTGAAAATGTCGAAAAAGGCTTGTCAAATTGTGTTAATTATGATATACTATGTATGCTACACAAATGCATAAGACTATTTTTCATAGGGAAAATAACCTTTGTAAAAAGGTGTTTTCTCTCTTACTCATTCCTGTGAAAAATAGGTAGAGCATTGTGTAGCAACAATCGAGGGACTGCACTTTTTTGGTGTGTTCCAAAGATTGGGGCACACTTTTTTTATTATTTTACATAGGAGGAATTAAAAATGAATGAAAAGGTACAGGAGTTCTTAAAACAGAAAAAAGAAAATGAATACAAAAAATATCAAGAGACCAAAAGAAAATCCCTTATTGCCTCGGGGTTATATGAAAAAATATATTCCCCTGACAATAAAAAAAGTGAGGAATATCCTTATCAAGAAACTGAAAGCGGAAAATATTTTAAAGGAGTTCCTTTTGAGGTTACAGACGAAGAATATGAGGAAATCAAGAAATATCTATCCCAAAGCGATGATGCTATGGATGCACTAAAAAATCATTTCAGAAAGAACAATCCTATTGCGGCAATTTTAACTGTAATTGCTTGGGTTGTTTATATATCAGGGCTTATAGTTGGTTGTGTTTATGGTGTTGATAGGTGGGGAGACCCAACTATTCTAATGTTAGTATATTGGGTAGCTGCTTTTATTATAGGCACTGTATATTTGGGATTTGCTGAAATAATTAAATTGTTAACAGAAATAAAAAATAAATGAAATATGGATTGGTGTTGCCTAGATAATTACTAGGTGATACCAATCCTTTTTTGCATTTCTCGTTGTAATCTCAACAAAAAAATTATTCCACAGAAAATAAAGCTATAGGCTTTTGTATTGCAATTTGAACTAATATATGGTAAAATATACAATAGATTATTTTTGCAAAAGATAGGAGATAAGAAAATGGACATTTTTGCATTTGCACTTTACTTTGTGGCAATGGTTGCCATAGGTATCTACTTTTTCTTTAAGTCTAAGGCAGCTACAGAAAAGGACTACTTCTTAGGCGGCAGAGCTATGGGACCGTGGGTTACTGCTATGAGTGCTCAGGCTTCCGATATGAGCGCATGGCTTCTTATGGGTCTTCCCGGAAGCATTCTTGCTTTTGGCTTCGGTCAGGCATGGATTGGTATAGGTCTTGCTATCGGTACAGCGGCAAACTGGATTTTGGTTGCCAAGAGACTCCGTAAGTTTTCCAAGGCAGCGGGAGATTCCATTACACTTCCTCAGTACCTTTCCAACAGATTTGTATCGAAGAGCCACACACTTAGCATAATATGTGCTGTAGTGTTCCTCGTATGCTTTACAATATATGTAGCATCCGCCTTTGTTGCAGGTACAGATGTATTTACAACACTTGTTCCCTCACTTTCCAGAGGCAGTGCAATGCTTATATTTGCGGCTATTGTAATTGTTTATACTTTCCTCGGCGGCTTCAATGCTGTTTGCTGGACAGACTTTTTCCAGGGACTTCTTATGATTGCGGCGCTTCTTATAGTACCTATAGTTGTAGGTCTTGGAAACAACCTCGATGTTACGGCACTCGATACCGTATATGACGGACCCAACGGCGAAAAGTTCGCTTTCGTGGCAAACTTCTTAAATGCTACACCTCAGGATATTATTTCGGGACTCGGTTGGGGACTCGGCTACTTCGGTATGCCCCACATCATAGTAAGATTTATGGCTATAGAAAAGCCTTCTATGGTTAAGAAATCCGCAACAGTTGCAATAATCTGGGTTATACTCTCTCTTGGCGCTACAATACTTATTGCATACTTTGGAAGAATGTTTGTATATGACAACGGGGTTGACCTCTCCAAAGAGCTTCTTGCAAACGGTCAGCAGTCTCTTGTGTTTGTTAAGCTTGCAAGATATGTATTCCCCTCATTTATTGCAGGACTTCTTCTTGCGGCTATAATTGCGGCTTCCATGTCTACTGCGGATTCTCAGCTTCTTGTAGCGGCATCCTCGTTTACAAGCGACCTCTACAAGCCTCTTGTCCGCAAGAACGCTTCCAACAAGGAAATCCTCTGGGTAAGCCGCCTTGTAGTTGTGGCAATTTCTGTTGTTGCTTTCTTTATAGCAAGCAGCGAGGGCGAAGCAGCTCAGGCTATTATGAATCTTGTTTCTAATGCATGGGGTATATTCGGTGCGGCATTCGGACCTGCGGTACTCTTCTCACTCTTCTGGAAGAGATTTACATACAAGGGTGCAGTTGCAGGTATTATAGTAGGTGCTGTTGTGGATATGGTATGGCTCTGGGCACCCGTTGCAGACGGCATGGCTCTTACCGCTCTTACAGGTATATACGAAATCATACCCGGCTTTATAATAGGTGCTATAGCGGCAGTTATCGTAACTCTTATTGACAAAGAGCCCTCCGATGAGGTTAAGGCTATATACGAAAGAGCTACAGACAACTCCATAGATGATTAATAATATGAAAAAAGATATAGTAAGAAGAAACCCGTTTATCATATGGTCGCTAAGGACACTCAGCGCGGTAATAATAGCTTTTGCGGTAAGTATGTTCTTTACTCCAAACAAGATAGTAAACGGCGGAGTATCGGGTATTGCGACCATACTTCACTACACCTTTGGCTTTCCTACGGGTGTGAGCTTTGCGGTTATAAACTGCGCGCTCCTTTGGGCAGGAATCAAGATTCTTGGCAAGGAGTTCGTAATTACTACCGTATACATATCACTGGTGCTTTCGGCACTTGTCGAGGTATTTACAGCGTTTTTGCCGCCTATAGAAATTGACCTTTTGCTTGCCGCACTTTTCGGTGCAGTAATATACGGGGTGGGGCTCGGTATTGCATTTGCTACGGGAGCTTCAAGCGGCGGTACGGATATAGTGGGCAGAATTCTTCAGGCATTCTTCCCCAATCTTGCAATAGGCAAGATACTTCTTGCCGTGGACGGAATTATAATTGCGGCATCGCTTGTAATATTTAAGGAAATCAATCTTACCTGTTACGGTATTATAGCACTTTTTGTATCCACCACGGCTATAGACTGGCTCATTGCCCGCCTTAATGCTTCGAGGATTGCCTTTGTAATAACCGAAAAAGGTGAGGAAATAACCCAAAAGCTTGTTACAAAATCCTCGAGAGGTGTTACCCTTATAGATGTAAAGGGCGGTTATACCAACGATGATAAAAAGATGCTCTTTTGCGCATTAAAGGACAGCGAAATGGACAAATTCCAAAAACGCATCCTTGACATAGACGAAAATGCATTTGTAGTATTTTCCGAATCGCAAAAGATTATGGGTAATGGATTTTACTTGTATAAATAACACAAAAAGCTGAACGAAAACAATCGTTCAGCTTTTTGTGTTCTGCGCTTTTTTTACATCATTTTTGAGGGATAGGAAAAAAGATGCAGGATAAGCAAACTGAACCGCAGGGCAACCCGAAGCGGTATTTAGATACCGCGAGAGGTGAAGTTTGCTTAGAGCTTATAGGCTGAAAAAAGAAGAAATCTGCAGAATTTGCAGATTTCTACATAAATTTGATGTTTTGCAGATATTTAACATTATGAGAGGTGAATAGAGAGGCCTATAAGCGCTCTGCGCTTTTTTTACATCCCGTCAGCAGAAACATTCTTTATAACGGTCTATACTTTTTTCTATTATATCCTTAGACTCCTCTGCCGAAACCGTCTCGCTTACGACGGTTTCTTTGTTTTCTAAGGATTTATACACCTTGAAGAAGTGCGATATTTCATCGAATATATGTGTAGGAAGCTGAGATATATCGGTATACGAGCAGTATGCAGGGTCATTTACCGGAACTGCAATTATCTTTTCGTCTACCTCATCGTTGTCTGTCATTTTGAGTGCGCCTATGGGGAAGCACTCCACAAGTGTCATGGGAACTATGGTCTCCTGACAGAGAACAAGCACATCGAGAGGGTCATTGTCCTCGGCATAGGTACGGGGGATAAAGCCGTAGTTTGCAGGATAGTGTGTGGATGTGTAAAGTACGCGGTCAAGTCGCAACAGTCCTGTATCCTTATCCATTTCATACTTGTTTTTACATCCCTTGGGGATTTCGATTACTGCCATAAATTTTTCTTTGGATATTCTCTTGGGGCTGATTTCGTGCCAGATGTTGGGCATATGTGTGTTCCTCCTTTTGAAAAATAAAATTTAATAGGGGAGATGTGTCCAACTCCCCTATAATTTTTTACATCTTAAGTTCGATGTTACTTTCTGCCAAATCGGCTATTATTTTGTCTGTAACAGCTGTAACCTCTTCCCTTGTAAGAGTTCTGTCGGGGTGAGAGAATACAATTCTTGTGGTTATGGATTTTCCTGTTTCGTCCTCGTAAATATCTGTTACGCTTACACTCTTTATAAGCTCGCAGTTCTGCGCACTTATAGCATCTGCGATAGGAGTGAATCTGTCCGATACAAAGGAAAGGTCTATTTCCATTTCGGGGAATCTGGACGGTTCCTTGTAGGATATGCTTTTGTTTGCTACTGCAGAAAATTCTCTTACATCTATCTCGGCATATACTATGGATGCCTTCTTGTCTATCTTCTTGGAAACTACGGGGTGAACCATACCTATTTCACCGATTTTCATTCCTGCGCAGGTAAGAGCATTTAAGTTCTTTATGTGCTGATAGGATGACACCGCTTCCATGGCTTCAAAGGAAAGACTTTCGTGTTTTATATCGTCTGCCATTACGCAGAGCATGGTGTAGAGCTCTCTGTAGAGGACTTCTGCAGATTTGGTCTTGCTAAAGAGAGTTATGGCAAGCTTCTTGTGTTCATCGCACAGACCGTCTTCCTTAAGACCGTTTACAGTTCTGCCTACCTCAAATACGCCAAAATCGGGCATGTATGAGCTGTTGTATTTAACCTGACAAAGCTGTGTGGGTATTATGGATTTACGGATTGTCTCAATGTTGGGGTTTGCGGAGTTTGCAAGCTTTACATTGTCTTCGATTTCTATGCCAAGCTCTTTGTACTCATCATGGTAAGCCCATATATATGAGTGAAGCTCGTGGAGGGAGTATCTCTTTACAAGGATATCCTTAATTCTGTCCTCAACGGTCTTTTCCATATCGGGTCTTACAGGATAAAGAGGGGCATCAACCGTGTGAATATCAAAGTTGTCGTAGCCGTATATTCTGGTTATTTCCTCAATAATATCCGCTTTCATTGTTACATCCTTGGTGGCTCTCCAGCTCGGAACGGTAACGCTGAATTTATCGCCGTCGGTTTTGATTCCGAAGCCAAGCGCAGTAAGGGTCTCTTCTATAGCAGAAGAGGATATATCTATACCTGTGTAGCGGTCTACAAACTTCTTGTCGAAGCTTAAGCTTATGGTATCGTACTTATATGCATATTCGTCTGTAAGCGAGGATACAACCTTCATGTCGGGGTCTATATCCGAAAGAAGCTTAACGAATCTTGCTATTGCAGGTACGGTCATCTCGGGGTCGAGACATTTTTCGTAACGCATGGACGCATCTGTTCTGTGCGAAAGGCGCACGGTGGACTTTCTTATGGATACCGCATCAAATGTAGCGCTTTCCAATGTAAGCGTGGTGGTATCCTCTACGATTTCGGAGTCAAGACCGCCCATAATACCTGCTATTGCCACAGGTGTGTTGCCGTTGCAAATCATGAGGGTGTTTTCGTCTATTTCGCGGTCTATACCGTCTAATGTACAGAATGTAAAGGGCTTATCAAATCTTTTTATTCTTATATTTTCCACCTTGCGCGAGTCGAATGCGTGCATGGGCTGACCCATTTCAAGCATGAGGTAATTTGTAAGGTCGGCAAGAAGATTTATGCCTCTCATACCGCAGTAGAAAAGACGGATTCTCATATTTACAGGGCTTACTGTTTTGGTGATGTTACCTACCTGCAGGCAGGAGTATCTCTGACAGAGGGTATCTTCTATCTTCATATCCACCTTGGGAAGATTTGAATATGCTTTAAGATCCACACATTCGAGGGGCTTAAGAGGTCTTTTTGCAAGGGTTGCAAATTCTCTTGCTATGCCGTAGTGTCCCCAAAGGTCAGGACGGTTTGTTAGAGATTTGTTGTCTACCTCAAATATTATATCGTCTATTTCATATACATCTTTTATGTCTGTGCCGAGTGCAACATCCTCGGTTATTTCCATAATGCCCGAGTTGTCGTCGCTTATGCCGATTTCCTTTTCGGAACAGCACATACCAAAGGACTCATAGCCTGCAACGGGGCGGGGCGATATGGTTATTTCCCCAATCTTTGCGCCTACCTTTGCAAAGGCGGTCTTAAGACCTACTCTTACATTGGGCGCACCGCACACTACATCGGTAAGGGCACCGTCGCCTGCATCTACCTTAAGGAGGTGGAGCTTCTTGGAGTCGGGGTGGTCCTCTACAGATTTAATCTCTGCTACCACTATGCCCGATATGTCGCTTCCTTTGTAGAAAATCTCATTTTCCACTTCGGCTGCGGAAAGAGAAAACTGGCTTATAAGCTTGGTTTTGTCAAGACCTGTAAGGTCTACAAAATCCGAAATCCAATTCATAGATAAAAACATATTTGCTCCTCCTTTCCTTATTCGTCATCTGTAAACTGCGAAAGAACCTTAAGGCTTCCGCTGTTTAAGTCGCGTATATCTTTTATTCCGTATTTCATCATGGCAAGTCTTGTAAGACCAAGTCCAAAGGCAAAGCCTGTGTACTCTTCGGGGTCTATACAGCCCGCTTTAAGCACTTCGGGATGAATCATACCGCAGGGGCAAAGCTCAAGCCAACCGCTGTGCTTACATGAGGGACAGCCTTCGCCGTCGCAGATAAGACAGCTTATATCAAGCTCAAATCCGGGCTCCACAAAGGGGAAGAATCCGGGGCGGAGTCTTACCTTTATATCCTTTTTAAACACCTCGGAAAGCATGGTTTTCATAAAGTATATAAGGTTGGATATGGATATATTCTTATCTACCATTACACCTTCCATCTGGAAGAAGGTGTTTTCGTGGCAGGCATCGGTGGACTCATTGCGGAAGCATCTTCCGGGGAAGATGGCCTTAATCGGAACACCGTCATTTATAAGAGCGTCCCTGTACTTTTTGTATATGGCATTCTGTGCCGCAGAGGTATGAGTCTTTAAGAGCTGACCGTTGTCAAGATAGTATGTATCCTGCATGTCTCTTGCGGGGTGATGCTTGGGTATGTTAAGTGCTTCAAAGCATTCGTAGTCTGTTACAATTTCGCTGTAGTCTTCTACGGCAAAGCCCATGGACTTAAATATTCTTTCGCACTCTCTCTGTACAAGAGTAATGGGATGATAAGAGCCTCTGTCCATATTTGCAGGTATGGAAAGGTCGAACTCGGGCATTGCCTCAAGCTCTTTTCTTATCTGGGCATCCTGAAACTCTTTTATTTTCTGTGCGATTTTTGCTGTAGCTTCGTCTTTTAAGAGGTTTACCTCCTGACCGAAGGTTTTCTTTTCCTCGTTGGAAAGACTTTTCATGTTCTTCAAAAGGTCTGTTATCGAGCCTTTTTTGCCAAGATATGTGATTCGCATATCTTCAAGCTGTTTTAAGTCGGTTGCACTTGCAAGCTCGCTTTCAAGCTTTTGTCTCATGGCAGATATCTGTTCGTTCATGATTTCCTCCTATATGATAAATGTATGGTTTGTGCAAAAATTATTCTTACATTATATTATAAAACGAGCTGTTCGTCAAGAAAAACAGCGCATTTTACTGCTTTTTGATGCCTCCGAGCTGTGCGCGCAGATTATTCTTTACGGCATCTATATACTCACGGCGCAGAGCGGTTTGTTCTTCCTTTTCTTCCTTGGTGAGTGTTTCACCGCTTCTTTCCTTGGCGGAGAGTTCGTTTATTCTTAAGACTTTACTTTCTTCCATGATTATTCCTCTACTTCTATGCTTAGTATTTCGCCCGAGGTCTCTGCGGTTTCCGAGGTTATGTTTAGGGTTTCGCCTATAAAGAGCTGTTTACCCCCTTGGGTAAATATGCCCTTTGCGGTCTCGGTGCCCTCGGTTTGCACGGTAATTGTTATATCATATCTGTCGGGCTGGGTGGTTTTTATATAGCTTCCGTTTTTGTCTATTGCAAGTCCCTCTGCCTCGGTGCATAATACATCGGATACCGTGCCCAGATATTCGCCTGTTTTGGTTACATAAAGGCTCTGTCCCAATTTGCCCTGAAACTGTTCTACGGTTGGCTGACGGATTGCACGAATTTGAACGGTGTAGGTTATGTCCTTGTATACGGTTTGGGTTTCGCTTATGGAAGCTTTCTTTAAGAAAATTCCTCCTATTGCAAGCACTATCACAAGAACAAGACATATATCTATTATGTTTATTTTGCCGAAGATACGACCTTTTTCGTCTATTAATCTCATTTTACCGCCTCCTCACTGTCCACTACATCTACCACAAATCCCGTACACGCATAGTCTCTGCTTTGCACATACAGGCTCTTTCCGATTTTTGCAACGTCCGTTCCCGAGTGAAGCTTTACGGTAAGGTAGAGGTCGCAATACCCCGGTATCTCGGCATTTACAAATTTGCCCTCTTCTGCGGAGGTATTGATGGCCGTGGCGGGAAGAACTTCTTTTTTAACAAGTGAGCCTATTTCCTGCTTTGTAGTGGCATTTATTATAACATCGCCCTCTTGGGGAATATCGCAGAAGCTTTCGGTCCTTTGGCGAACCTCTACAACTACGGTTACAGGCTCTGTGTATAAGGGCTCTTCCTTTATGCCCATTATCATTATAACTGCCGATGTAACGGCTATTACAACAAGTACGATTACAAGGTCTATTATGTTGAATTTCTTTTTCACCTTATTTGTCCTCCTGCGAGTTTTTTGTATATTTGCTCTATGCTTTGTGCCATCTTGTCGGATGTGAATTTTTGCCTTACTGTCTGAGCTGCGCATTTTCCGAATTTATCTCTCGTTTCGGGGCTGTTTATAAGCTGTATTATAGCATCGGAGAGTGCAGCTGCATCGCCGTTTGGAGTGATTAATCCGTTTTCGCCGTGGTTTATTACTTCCGACGGACCGCCCGAATCGGTAGATATTACGGGAATTCCGATGCTTTGTCCCTCAATCAGCGATATACTAAGTGCTTCTTTTGAAGAGGTAAGGGTAAGTATATCCATGGCATTGTATGCCTTTTCCACATCGGAGAGGTATCCTGTAATGCACGCTCTGTCCGCTATGGGACTTATTGCCTTTTCCACTTCATGCCTGAGACTGCCCTCGCCTACGATGAGGAAAAATGCCTCGGGCACTTTTTCGGCAACGGTTTTTGCCGCCTCGGTAAAGAGGAGAGGGTTTTTTACCTCTTCGAGCCTTGCCACGATGCCTATTGAGATATTGTCTTTCCCAATGCCGAAGCTTTGTCTTGCTTCAAGCTTCTCTTCGGGGGTGTAGCATCTTAAAGGGGTTATGCCGTTGTATACCAATGAGAGTTTTTCCTTTTTTATACCGTCTTCTTTAAGGTTTTCGGTAACGGCGCGGGAAACGCCTATTACATGAGCACTTAATGCGTTATTTATAAATCTGTATATTATGTTCTTGGGAAAGCTCTTTTTGTCCTCCAAGCAATGCCTTGTGTGAACAACGGGCACACCGCAGAGCTTTGCCGCTATCCTTGCCGAGAGGCTTGCATGTGTGTGGATAACATCGGGTTTTTTGTCCTTTATAACCCTGATAAAATTTTTTACGGCAGATACCGAAAAGGATTTATCCGAAATTCCGTCTATTTCCGTAATTTCTGTGTTAAGCTCTTTTATTTTGTCCGCAAGCGCTGCATTCGGGGGAAGAGCCACAAATACATCCAGCTCTTGTCTGCTATAGCTTTTTAAATAGTTAAGAAGCCATATTCCCGCTCCGCCTATGTTTGTATCTGTTAAAACCTGCATTATTTTAAGCATCTGCATCTTCTCCTTTCGGAGTTCTTGCGGCAAGCTGTACAAAGGATATAAATATCCAGAATATCAGAATCATATGGTAGTTGTACCACATTGTTTCCGCCATGCCCTGAAACAGATATCCGATAAGCGAGCCTGCTATGGCAAAGCCTGTATATTTTATAAGCTTATTTTCTGTTTTTATATTTGATATGCATTTATATGCGGTAAGTATTATAAGCGCAAAAACTATAAGACCGCCTATGCCCATGTCTGCAACCCATTGCAGATAGAAGTTGTGGGCATGAAGCGCAAATGACGCACCGCCAAGGGCATAGTTTCTGTACATAACGGAAAAAGCATTAGGACCTAATCCCACACCTGTAAAGAAAAAGTCCCTTACCATGTATACAGAGGCTATCCATACAGATATTCTGTAAGAGGTAGAACTGTCGCCCGTGTTTCCTATGCTCGTGATTCTCTGGAGAATACTTTCGGGCAGTATAAAGGGCGCCAGCACAAGAGCCGCTACGCACACACCCAAAAAGCGTTTGTCTTTTTTAAGAAGCATTATTCCTACAGCAAGCACCACGCCTACCCATGCCGCTCTCGACCATGTAAAAATAAGACACAGAGCGCCTGCCGCGAGCATACCCATATAGCAAAGCTTTGCAAGAGGTTTCTTTGCCGCCATCATGCACGAGAGGGTAAGCGGCAGCGAAAGTATGAGAAACTGTCCTAAAATATTGGGGTTGTCCAAAGTGGAGAACACGCGGGTTTTTATATCTTCGAACATTTCGGTGTCCACCCAGCTTTGAGTAGTCTGCACAAGAGTAAAGTTCTGCACCACACCGTATGCGGCAACACAAAATGCCGTAAGGGCAAAGACGGACAGAAGCGATTTAAACTGTGCTTTGGTTTTAACGGTATTTACAATAAGCGTAAATGCAAGAGTAAATACGAAGTATACCAGAAATACCTTGACGCTGCCCAATCCCGAGACACTGGTAAATGCCGAAAATGCCGCCAGAAACAGAAACAGTGCAATAAGCACGGTAAAGGGAGTTACGGTGTATGTTGCCTTTTTGTCAAATGCAAGGTGAAGACCGTAGGATACAAGGGTAAGCGCAATTACCCCTACAAGCGCCATGGTGGGCAAAATCGCGGAAAACGCTACAAATACATATACACCCAGTATCGTTTTCCACAGTACAAGTATTATAAACACAGCTGTCAGAAGTGCAAAAAGCATAAGAGGCAGGCTTATATAACAGCATACGGCGCCCGTAAGCGCGGGGATGATGTACAAAAGCTTTGTGTATTTTATTTCATACACCTTATCGGAGGAGGCGATGTCATCTATAAACAAAAGCGAACATATAAATTTAACTGTAACACTCGACGAGAGGGTGTTTCTTACAGTAGAAGAGACCAAGAGCATAACAAGACATGCAAAAAGCATAACCGCAACCAAAAGCCCTCCGAGAGAAAATGCAAAGCCCTTATACAAAAGAGCAGCAAGACCGCCTATGCAAAATGCGGAAAGCGCTTTTCCGATGTCCCGTATACGGAGACTGGGAAGATTGCTTAAAAAGTCCAGAAGAATACTCTTTTGTTTGATTGTTTCTATTGAATTTTCAAATCTGAAATATACAGCTTTGAGGATTGTAAACGGAAGTGAAATAAGCTTAAATGCCGCACTTGACTTAACATAGTCCGTACTCATAAAGCGTGATTTGAAACGGGAGAGAATTCTGCTTTGAATACATCTGTGCTCAAAAAAAGAAGAGATTCCCGCAATAGTTCTGCCTATGAGGCTGTTGTCGTAATATGTAATTAATGTTTTCCATATTTCAAGAATAAATATGTATATACGCTTTAAAATCATATTTTACCGCCCTTTGAGTTTCTACATTATAATACAATATACAGTATATCGCAAATAAGCCAAAATATCAAGTTTTTTACATAAATTTTAAAAAAGGTATTGCATTTTTAAAAAGATGGTGATATAATAACAGTAATAATTATTATTATTGAAAAGAGGTGACCCAATGTCAACTGTTTTAAAACACAGCCGACAGCGAGATGCAATACTTAATATGCTTCGTTCAAGGTACGACCATCCTACAGCAGAACAGCTTTATACAGACCTCAAAACAGATTTTCCCAAGCTTAGCCTGGGAACTGTGTACCGCAATCTTTCGCTTCTGGAATCACTCGGCGAGGTTATAAAGATTTCTTCGGGAGACAGCTGCGACAGATATGACGGCAATGTGGGTGAGCATTATCATTTCTCATGTGAGAACTGCGGGAGGGTAGACGATGTGCCTATACCCGTGGATTTCGGAATAGACGAGATTGCCCATAAGGCTTTGGGAGCCAAAGTAAAACGCCATTCGACATTATTTTTCGGTGTCTGCAAAAATTGTTTAAAAAAGTCTTGACAAATTAAAATTATATGTTATAATAACAATAACAGTAATTATTATTGATTTTAAATATAAATAAAATTCAGGAGGAAAATATTATGAAAAAATTTGTTTGTTCAGTTTGCGGTTATGTTCACGAGGGAGAAAGCGCACCCGAAAAGTGCCCCGTATGTAAGGTCCCCGCAGAAAAGTTTAATGTAATGCAGGAAGGCGCAGCGCTTGCTGCAGAGCATGAATACGGCGTATACGGAAAGACTGTAAAGAACAACCCCGATATTTCGGAAGAGGATAAGAAATATATATTTGAACAGCTCATGGCAAACTTCAACGGTGAATGTGCAGAGGTTGGTATGTATCTTTGCATGGCAAGAATAGCACACCGTGAGGGTTATCCCGAAGTACGTCTCTACTGGGAAAAGGCAGCTTATGAAGAAGCAGAGCACGCAGCAAAATTCGCTGAGCTTCTCGGCGAAGACCTTGTGCCCAACATGAAGGCTACAACAAAGGATAACTTAAAGTGGAGAGTAGATTGTGAATACGGCGCAACACAGGGCAAATTCGATTTGGCTTCCTGTGCTAAGAAGAACGGTCTTGATGCTATTCACGATACCGTGCATGAGATGGCGCGCGATGAGGCGAGGCACGGTAGAGGTTTAGAGGGTCTCTTAAACCGTTATTTTAAATAAAAATAGATACAATTAGATACGATTTGATACAGGGGTTGAGGTTTCTCAGCCCCTGTTTTTATGCGATTTTTGGGCAGTAATGTTTCGTGTACTTCCTGGTCACGAAACTACGACGAAATTTCACATAGAAAAATGATAATTTAAGGGCAAATAAGGGATAGACAAGGGAAAGGAATTTTTACGATGAATTTTCTTGTGTCTTCCCTTATTTTGTTTTCAAACACAGATATATCAAGGGTTTCAAGCCTTCTGTATAATACAAATAAGGGAAACCTTAATACATTACAGGAGGATTTATTATGAAAGGAAGTATCAGAAAAAAGGGAAAAACATGGTCGTATCGGGTGTATGTAAGTACAGTTGACGGTCAGAACAAACAAATTGAGAAAGGCGGTTTCAAAACTAAAAAAGATGCGGGACTTGCACTCACAAAGTTCGTAAATGACTACGAGGAAACAGGTGTTTATCCTGAAAACAAGAAGATAACATTTAACGAGGTTTACGAGGAGTTCATTGAACTTGAGGGAAAACTAACAAGAGCTTATGCAACACTTAAAAAGTATGATTCTATGTATAGGAATCATTTTAAACCTGCCTTTGGCGATTTTTATATGTATGCGGTCACGCCTAAAGCGCTTGAAAGGTTTGTGAATGAAAAAGGAGAAAAGTATAGCGAGGAATTTGTGAAGGGATTGTTTAAAACATTAAAATGTATTTTTGATTATGCCCACAGAAAAAGATATATGAAGCACAATATATTTGATGATGTACTGCCTCCGCCCGATCCGAGACATGTAGGCGAGATTAAAGTTTATTCACCTGAAGAATTGTCCCTTATGTATAAACGGCTTGAAAGTACAAATGTAAGAATACCATTCTACATTGCTCTCAATACCGGACTAAGAGAAAGTGAATGTATGGGACTTAGATGGCATGATGTAAATTTTGAAAAGAAAACTATAAGTGTTAATAAGCAACTTTTATATCAGGATAGAAAATGGTGCTTCTGCCCACTTAAAACTAAAAACTCATACAGAACAATAAATATATCTGATAACTTTGTGAAATTCTTAAAGGAGTTAAAAGGACAACAAACAAAGAATAAAAAACTTTATGGTGATGGATATAAAAGAAACTTCGTCACCGAGCGATTGCATAAAAATAAGGAAAACTATATTGAGGTAAATGACTTTATAAATGTAAAAGAAAACGGCGAAATGCTGACACATAACAGTATTAAGTTCCTGTCAAGAATAATAAGGGACGATTTGCATATTCCGTTTAAGTTCCATAATCTTCGCCATACATATGCAACCATATTAGCTGAGAGCGGTATAAGTCCAAGATATGTGCAGGAAATGTTAGGACACTCAAAACTTGAATTTACATTGAAATATTATACTCACACTACCGGGCATATGGCAGATATGGCGAGGTTGGTGATTGATGAAAGAATTGATTCGATATATTGATAAAATAACGCTTTTTGAAAAATGCTTATTTTTACATGATTAGTTGTGCAATTCGACGAAAATTATATTTTTTCTGAAAAAATATTGCATATTTCATAAAATGAGGTATAATATATATTACAAGGAGGAGATGGATATGTTAATAGCGTTAAAAATGAACAATTGCTTTATTTACAATAGAGAGGTAATGTTTTCGATGCGTGCTGATATGCGTTACAAGAGATTTTCTAACAACGTATCATCATATGAAAATAGCAACATACTAAAAACAGCCATAGTTATAGGTCCTAATAATGCCGGAAAAACAAACTTAATTAAGTGTATTAAGGCACTTAAGAGAATTATGCTGAATTCAAAATCAACAATATTGTTGAAACATTTATTTTCAGATAGTTCAGTATGTGAATTGTCGGCTACATTTTTAGAAAACAATAAGGAATATGTTTTTGAAGTAAAATATGATACAAAAACACGAGAATACCTTTATGAAAGATTTGCGCATATCACTTATGATCAATATAAAAACAAAAAAGAAATCGATATAATAGTTCGAGATAATATATCACAATCATATTTTTGTGAAGCAGACGATGTTGTTCAAGCAATGCGTATAGCGGCAAAAAACAATATACTTATTTACTTGCTAGATACAGAACAGTTTGAAGTGTTGGAAAATGTTAAGAAAATTATAACTTCTTTTGCATCTAAAATTGATATTGTTGATATGAACGATATTGATGTTAGAAAGACAATGAAATTTTTAAAAGAACCTAGCGATATGCAAAAAAAGATAGTGGATTTTATTAGAAATGCAGATGTTTCCTTAGATGATTATAAATATCTTAATGATGATGAAGTTAAAATTAATTTAGAAAACATAGAGAGCGAAAATCCTGTTCCACAAGAAAAGGTATTGCGTTTGTCTGAATCTATAGTAGAAATGTTACATTTGACATCTGTATATAAAGGCAGGCAAGTACCAAGTCTTGTTTATGATTCTACTGGCACAAAAAAAATAATTGCTATTGCTAGTTATGTAATGGATGCAATAGAAAACGGAAGAATTCTAATTGTTGATGAATTAGATAATAGTTTGCATTTCAAATTAACAAGAGCAATAATTACCTTATTTAACAATGAATTAAATAAGAAAGCACAACTAATATGTACTGTTCATGATGTTTCGTTATTAGACTGTAAAAAGCTCTTCAGAAAAGAACAAATTTGGTTTGCTCATAAGGATAGAGATAATGCATATTTGTATTCTTTATCTGAATTTACAAGCGAAAATGATGGAATAAGGGATACAAGTGATATAGTACAGAAATATAAAAGTGGTGTTTTCGGGGCTTTGCCAGATCCTGATTTGTTCCAATCTTTAATGGAGGTGCATACAAATGTCAACAGTGCCGACATTATCGACGAAACATAAGATCGGTATAATCCGTGAAGGGTTTGAAGACCATGCTTATATTTCACGATTATTAGAGCTCAATGTTTGGAATGATATATATGAATTCATACCTATAAACGCAAAAAGTGCATCGAATATTTTTCCAGTATATCAAGATAAGTATTCTAACGATAAATATGAACTAGTATTGATTTTTTGCGATACTGACAAAAAACCTTATAGAGAGTATTTGCCATTAAAAAATCAACTCAATGAGTTTCATGGAAATACAGATGCTGCAGATAAAATAGTTATATTCGCAAATCCATGTACAATGCAAATTATATTATCTCATTTTGGTGATGTGTTTTTAAAAAACCAAGGTAAAAAGACAAATGCCAATATAATATATGAATTGACAGGAGTAAATAATTATGATGCTCATGAAGACCAGATAACAGAACTTTGCAGTAAGATATTTAAACGAACTTATGAACCGATGAAAGAACGAATACGAAATATTAATAATGGAGATGATGTATCAGCAAGCACAAATTTCATTGAATTTATAGAAAAATTTGAATCGGATGATGCAAGGTGGATTCAAGACATAAACGATTTGCTTTAACTACTTGCACAATTCTACAAAATATGCTATAATAAGACCATAAAGCAGATGCAACGACAATCTGTGGGCAAAAAATTCTTGTGGGCAAACGGTGGGCAAATTGAGTACCGAAAGACTGCAAACCCGCATAAATAAAGGATTTCTGATTGGGAATCTGTGATGAGGCAGACACGGCAAGGGTCTTGAAGGACTTCTTAACAGATATTTTAAATAAGATAGTTTTTAAAACTCTGCCGTCATTACGGCAGGGTTTGTTTTATCGAAAAATTCTTCCGTCGGTTAAGTATTTTATGAATTTATATGAGTAAAATAATACTTATAAGGAGTTGATTTTGTATGAAGAAAATTTTATCAGTTGTGCTTTTGGGCATAATGGTTTTGACACTTTTTACAGCTTGCTCGTCCAGAAATGATAAAGCGCCTGCAAATGATACGCAGGATTTGGGTAAATCCGTAAACACCGTTCCTTCCGCTCAGTCAAATATGAACAGTGAGAATAAGGGCGATTTCATAGGGGAGAACAAAGCCAAGGAAATAGCATTGGAAAGGGCAGGAATATCAGGCGATGATATCGTGTTCGAAAGGGTAGAATTAGACCTTGACGACGGAATCTGGCAGTATGAGGTTGAGTTCAGACAGGGAAGATGGGAGTATGATGCGGACATAAAGGCAGATGACGGCACCGTACTTTCCTTTGACAAGGATTACGATTAATTCATTTTTGACACCCTTCGCTTTTCGGAGGGTGTTGTTTTTTTTAGGGTTGTGTGTTATAATATAAATACTGAATTACATTTTTGTAAAGGAGATGCAGTATATGGAAGGTATTTTAACAGTTGTACTCATTATTTTTATCATTTTGATTTGCAACATCAAGATTGTTCCTCAGGCACATGAGTTTGTAATTGAGCTTCTCGGTAAATACAGAACAACCTGGACTGCGGGAATTCACTTTAAAATCCCGTTTATAGAAAAAATTTCAAAAAGGGTTACACTTCAGGAACAGGTGCTCGATTCGCCGCCCCAGCCTGTAATCACCAAGGATAATGTTACCATGCAGATAGATACCGTAATATATTATGCGATATATGACGCAAAGCTTTTTGCATACGGTGCGGTAAACCCCATATCTGCGCTTGCCAATCTTGCGGCAACCACCCTTAGAAACCTTGTAGGCGAACTTGAACTCGACGGTACTTTAACATCCAGAGACACGATAAATGCCAAGATGACAAATATTCTTGACGAAGCCACAGACAAGTGGGGTATAAAGGTAAACAGAGTTGAGCTAAGAAATATAATTCCGCCCAAGGAAATACAAAACGCGATGGAAAAGCAGATGAAAGCCGAGCGCGAAAGACGAGAAACCATGCTTCAGGCAGAGGGTCACAAGGCGGCGGCAATAACACGCGCCGAGGGTGACAAGCAGGCTATGATTCTTGCCGCAGAGGGCGAAAGGGATGCCCGAATTGCCAGAGCAGAGGGTGAGTCAAAGGCTATTTACCTGCAGAAAAAAGCTGAAGCGGACGGTCTTGCGGAGCTTAAAAAAGCGGGTGTAGATGCGGGAGTGCTCGAACTTAAAAAGTACGAAGCATTAATCGCTATGTCCGATGGAAAAGCAGCCAAAATTATTGTGCCCACAGATGTTGTGGATATGGCAAAGGGCAATATAATATTCTCTGAAACAAGCGGTCTGGGAGACAGCACAGAGCCTGCAAAGGAAGCACTAAAGCCCGTTAAAAAATCCGACCCTTGCTGTGATTAATATGTAAATTTAAAAGGGACTGTAAAAAACGAAAAATGTTTTTTACAGTCCCTTTTGGTAGCGGCAGACGGATTTGAACCATCGACACTGCGGGTATGAACCGCATGCTCTAGCCAACTGAGCTATGCCGCCGTATTTAATTAGGTCGCAACTTTAAGCGACCTAATCATTATAGTATATTTTTATTTTGTTGTCAAGCTATTTTGTGTAATTTTTTGAAAAATTATCCCAATATATCGGAAAGACTCTGCATAATCCTTTCCGCCACCTCGGGTTTGTTCATGGAATACACATGTACATTCTTTATTCCGTTTGCAAACAGGTCTATTATCTGGTCTGTGGCATACACAATGCCCGCCTGCTTCATGGCATCGGGACTGGAGCCGAATTTGTCTACAAGACTTTTAAATCTCTGGGGCATAAATGAGCCCGAAAGCTTGATGGCTCTGTCTACCTGATTGGCATTGGTTATGGGCATTATACCGGGGATAACGGGCACGGTAATTCCTGCCTCGCGGATTTTGTAGAGGAAATTGTAGAGAAGATTGTTGTCGAAGAACATCTGCGTGGTTATAAAGGAACAACCGGCATCAACCTTTTCCTTAAGGTGCTTTATATCCTCATGCTGATTCTCGCTTTCGGGATGTATTTCGGGATAGCACGCACATCCTATGCAAAAGTCCCCGCTTATTTCCTTTATGTCATTTATAAGCTCTACCGCGTAGTTGTAATCCCACTTGCTGCGGTCTGCATTTTCCATGCCCTGAGGTATATCGCCTCTAAGAGCCATTATGTTCTCTATGCCTGCTTCTTTGAGCTGATTTATCTTACTGCGGACAGTATCCTTATTTGAGGATACGCAGGTAAGGTGCGCAAGGGTGGGTACACCGTAATTCTTTTTTATATTCTTTGCTATATCCAGAGTGTATCTGCTTGTGCCTCCGCCTGCACCGTATGTCACACTCATAAATGACGGCTTCAGCTTGGCTATCTCCTCTGTGGCATGGCGCACGGTATCAAACGAGGAATCCGTCTTGGGCGGAAACACCTCAAAGGAAAGCGATAGTCTGTCACTTTCCAATATCTTACTTATTTTCATTTGTATACCTCCATTAATAAAAGGTTGCTACTTCCTGCTCGGGTGCGCTTGTCATTATTACTTCGGAAGCTGTGAGTATGGGTCCCTTGGATTTGTACAGCTTATGAAATTCGCGGGTAAATTTGGCTTCTACTATAATCCAGTCGCGGTTTTTTAAGCTTACACCCTTGGGGAGCTTTGTTATTAAGCCTTTGAATTCTATATCATCTGCGCAACAGGTCATTACATGTCTTCCGCATACCACAATGCCGTCTCCGAATTTTTCGTTTACGGCTACAATGCCCTTGAATTTAACTGTCTTGCCCACATATTTTTTCATATCCTCTGCCATGTCTCTGAACCAGAGCGCATAGTCCTTGTCGGCTATTTCTATTACGGGGGCATCTGTATCAAAGGGGAGCGGGTCTTCGGCATCATCGTATTCCATGGTACCGTCGGGATTTTCGTATGCTATGGCACACTGACGGCTCACAGAACGGACTATTTTGTGGAATTCGTCCTTAGCGGTGCTCTCATTTGCGCGGTTGAACACAATAAGCTGGGTGGTGGTAAGCTTGTCCACCACAAGCGAGCGCATATTTGAATTGTAATTTACAAAGGTTGCGGCGTCTGCAAAGGTAATCTCCTGATACACAAACCACTTGGGAGGCAGATTGTTTATAAGGGAGTCCAGAAGCCACATTCCGTTGTACTCTACTATGACTCTTTCTATATTGAACTTCTTTTCGAGTGACAGCAGAAATTCCTCGGTAATTTCGCTTTCGTCCTCAACCTCCTGAATGAACACATTTCCGCCTGCAAAGCGCGATGTATCATACTCCTCTATACCCTCTTCGCAGAGGAGGAGCAGAGTCCTTTCGCCATCGTGAAAACGGCGGTCTTCCATGGTTTCCTGTATTGCCTTGGTCTTTCCCGCTTCGAGAAAGCCTGTGAAAATATATAAGGGTATCTGTGGTTTCATAGCTGACCTCACACATTGAAAAGCTCTGCGAGAGCTTCTTCATTTATCTTGGAGCCGATTACGCATATTCTGCCGGTAACGGCGGGGGTGCCTGTGCGTACATCGGGCTCGGCGGGTACATAGTCAAAGTGTATGAATTCACCCTCGGCCGATGCTACCACACCTTTTGCACGGAGAATTATGCCGTATTTTTCTTCGTTTGATAGTGCATCCAGAGCATTTTGTATCTGCTGCTTTGTGAATTTTTTGCCTGTTTCCCTGCCCCAGCTTGTGAACACCTCGTCGGCATGGTGATGATGCTCACGGCAACCGCAGTCATGGTCGTGGTGATGATGCTCATGGCAACCGCAGTCATGGTCGTGGTGATGATGCTCGTGGCAACCGCAATCATGGTCGTGGTGGTGCTCGTGGCAACCGCAGTCATGGTCGTGGTGATGGTGCTCATGGCAATCACAATCATGGTCGTGGTGGTGATGTTCATGACAATCGCAATCGTGGTCATGATGATGCTCATGGCAATGCTCAAGCTCTTTTATATCCTCATCTATGGTATGCATATCTTCCATTTCGGCAAGGAGGGTCTTTCCGTCTATGATATCCCAGGGAGTAGTTACTATCACACACTTTTTGTTGTGCTCTCTTAAGAGGGATATACATTCTTCCATTTTATCTTCCTTTGCCTTGTCTGTATGGCTAAGGATTATGATGCCCGCATTTTCTATCTGGTCGCCGAAGAACTCGCCAAAGTTCTTAAGGTACATTTTGCACTTGTTTACATCGGCAACCGTAGCATATACATTAAGCTTTGCATCGTGGATACCAACATTTTCCACAGCACGGATTACATCGCTGAGCTTGCCCACGCCCGATGGCTCTATGAGTATTCTGTCGGGTGCGTACTCGGCTATGACTTTCTTAAGTGCCTCTCCGAAGTCTCCTACAAGAGAACAGCATATGCATCCCGAGTTCATCTCGGTTACATTTATGCCCGCATCCTGCATAAAGGCGCCGTCTATACCTATTTCGCCGAATTCGTTTTCTATAAGCACAAGCTTTTCGCCTGCGTATGCCTCGGAAATGAGTTTTTTGATAAGTGTTGTTTTTCCTGCCCCGAGAAAGCCCGAGAAGATGTCGATTTTTGTCATAATAGTTACCTCCGTACATAATATGTTTGACTTTTATATTTCTTTTTGATAAGAATAATTCTACAAAGGATTAATTTCATGATACGCTTCATCGAAGGATATCCAATCGTTGCTTGGTGCGTATTTCAAGAACATCTACCCTAAATCTGCGCCAAAAACGGAGCCGCGCTGACTCGCTCACCCAGAGCTCGGCATCGCTAAAATTACCGAACCGCAGCGGAAATTGATTTTCGGTAATTTTTCTCCGTTTTTTGCTTGATTTAAGGCATCTGTTTTATCTTGAAATACGCAAGACGCAACTTATTGGATAACCTCCGATGTGCGCTCCGCAACATACGATATCCCGTAGCACATGCTTTATAAATTTTGGGGATTCCCAAAATTCTTGACTCTTTAAAATATATGTGTTACAATGCTTTTGCGACATAAACTAAATAATATCTATTACAATGTATGTGTTTTATTTTGGTAAAAATGCATGCTCAATTCGCATACTATTGTAATGGATTGTGAAGTTTGTGTCGCAACAAAAAGAGCTGTGCGTTTTTCATGCGTCGGCATTCTTGTCGGCGCATTTTTTAATATTGTCAGCTACGGCTCTGTGTCGCGAAACAATTCGGTTAAAAGTCTGCCGTAAGGCAGGCTTTTAACTATTTTAGCACAAAAATTTATATATGTCTACTTTAAAAATGTCGAAATCATATATTGTTTTTTGGATTTGGTTGTTGTATTTTACTTAAAATTATGGTACAATAATTACAACAGATTAAAAAGGAGGCTTTTATATGCCAAATATCAGACCTGTTTCAGATTTAAGGAATTACGCAGAAGTATTAAAAGAAATTGCTTTCGATGAGCCTGTATTTCTTACAAAGAACGGAAGAGGACGCTATGCCATTGTAGATATGGATGAATACGAAAAAACAAGAGCAATTATCAAGCTTATGGGAAAACTTTCCGATGGTGAAAAATCTGCAAAAGAAAACGGCTGGTTATCTAATGATGATGTGAGAAATGCTTTGGGGGTATAGCCGATGAAAATACGAGTTACTCCCGAGGCACTCAATGATTTGAAAGAAATTAAATCATATATTGAAAAAGATTTATCAAATCCCATAGCGGCTAATAATACCATTAAGCGAATAATCGAGGATTACAGCCTTTTAGAAATCACTCCGCATATGGGGCCGTCATTATCGACGAAAGTACCTTTTAATACGGATTACCGTTTTATTGTAAGCGGGAATTATCTTGTATTCTATAAGACTGATGATGAATATGTTTCAATCTATCGTATATTATACGGTCGCAGGGATTACCTTAAAATTATTTTTGATGATATTGAATTGAACGATTAAAGAATAAAACGCAATCCTTTGTCTTAAAGGATTGCGTTTTAGCTAGTGCGCTCGGCATGCGTAATAACTTGGCGGTGAAAGTCCGCTACAGGCTTGGCAGTAGGAACTGTTAGCCAAAGACAAGGGCGTCCGTCGTGAGGCGGAGTCTGAAGGAAGTCGGAGGCAAAACCTCGGTCTGACGA
>JAZRKX010000049.1:0-8404 GCA_045646525.1 Clostridia bacterium
GGTTCCAAGAGTTGTTAAAATCCTGGATACTTCCGATGTGTGCTTTATGGCACTCGAAGCTGCCAAGATTTCCGGCTCGGGTATAGGAATTGGCATACAGTCCAAGGGAACTACCGTTATACATCAGAAGGATTTGTATCCGCTTTCCAATCTGGAATTATTCCCTCAGGCTCCGCTTATGGACCTTGATACCTACCGCAAGATAGGGCAGAATGCCGCCAAGTATGTAAAGGGCGAGCAGGTT
The DNA here is from genome assembly GCA_045646525.1 of Clostridia bacterium. Taxonomy (GTDB): domain Bacteria; phylum Bacillota; class Clostridia; order UMGS1810; family UMGS1810; genus RGIG8748. Next base: position 245 of record JAZRKX010000049.1, read on the forward strand.
GTGCCGATTCCTTGCACAAATGACCCTATGACAAGACCGAGATATCAGGTAAAAGCCGCAATCATGCACATAGCAGAAACAGAGCAGCTTGACCCCGCACTCGGAATTATAGAATGGGAGGGAAGATAATGCGTTACCCCTTAGGTGAATACGAAAAGGACAAGATATCTTCCAAGACAGGCAAGCGCCTTGAGGATATAACCCTTAGCGAAGTTATGAAAAACCATATAAGTTCCGATGATATCAAGATATCCAAGGATACCTTAAGAGCACAGGGTCAGATTGCCAAAGAAGCAGGCAATGACCCCATGGAACTTAATTTTGAAAGGGCAGCAGAGCTTGTAGATGTGCCCGATGATGTAATATTAAAGATGTACGATAAATTAAGACCCAACCGCTCCACCAAAGCCGAGCTTGTGGCTATGGCTCAGGAGCTTGCGGACAAATACAGTGCGTACAACTGTGCAAAGCTTGTTTTGGAAGCTGTACAGGTATATGAGAAAAGAGGAGTATTGCTTTGAGATTAATTGCTGGTGTGGATATTGGCAATTCAACAACAGAAGTCTGTGTCGGAGAACTCGATGTAAATGGTAATATAAGTTTTCCGGCAAGTGCTTCATGCCCAACAACAGGAACCAAGGGTACTGTTGTTAATGTTCATGGAATAAAAGCCGCTCTTAAAGATGCTATGGCAAAGATGGGCAAGGATATTTCCGACCTGTCTCTTATCCGTTTGAACGAAGCCGCACCTGTTATAGGCGATACCGCCATGGAAACTCTTACAGAAACAGTAATTACAGATTCCTCTATGATAGGCCATAACCCGTCCACACCTGCAGGAGCAGGTCAGGCAGTAGGTGAGCTTATAAGCATAGGAGGTCTCGGAGGAGCAAAGGAGAATACTCCCTATATACTTGTGGTTTCTGCAAGCTATTCTTACGAGGATGTTGCAATGGCAGTAAACCGCCTTGGAGATATTCTTGATATAGTAGGTATTATTCTTCAGGCAGATGAGGCCGTCTTGGTTTATAATCGCCTCCAGAAGAAGATACCAATAATAGACGAAGTAAAATATATAGAAAAAGTTCCCGACGGCGAAAAGGCAGCTATTGAGGTAGCGTTGGAGGGACAGTCAATACGCATGCTCTCCAATCCTTACGGTATAGCCACGCTTTTAAACCTCGATGCAGATGAAACAAAAAGCGTCACTCCCATTGCCAAGAGCCTTATAGGCAAGCGTAGTGCGGTTGTTATTAAGACCCCCTCGGGCAATGTTAAGGAGAATGTACTTCCCGCAGGGGAGATATATATAAAATCCGACAGAGAATATGAAATAAATCTCGATGAAGGCGCAGAGCGTATAATGAAAGCGGTTGCCGATGCAGGCGACATACAAGATATATCGGGTCAGCCGAATACCAATGTAGGCAATATGCTCTCGCGCATCAAAGACGGTATGAACGATTTAAGCGGAGGCGGACAGAATATAATCCGCATTACAGATATCCTTGCTGTGGATACTCTGGCACCTGTTACTATTTCGGGTGCGTTAGCGGGCGAAACCTGTCTTGAAAAGGCTGTAGGTATTGCTGCTATGGTAAAGACTCAGCAGCTTCCTATGCAGAAGATAGCAGAGAAATTAAAGGAAGATTTACATACAGATGTAGTAGTTGCAGGAGTAGAAGCCGTAATGGCGGGACTTGGAGCCATAACCACTCCGGGTACTAAGCTTCCTCTGGCAATTCTCGATATGGGCGGCGGCTCTACAGATGCTGCCGTAATAGATGAAAACGGCAACATAACCATGACTCACAGAGCCGGTGCGGGCGAGCTTGTATCCATGCTTATACAGACAGAACTCGGTCTGGAAGACCGTCACATGGCAGAAATGATAAAAAGATATCCTCTTGCCAAGGTGGAGAGTCTGTTCCATATGCGTATGGAAAACGGACAGATGACATTCGTTTCAGATTCCATAGACCCCAGATTTTACGGCAGGGTTGTGCTTCTTTCGGAAAACGGTCTCATCCGTATGGAAAAGGATATCCCTATGGAAAAGATTGCAGCCGTGCGCCGTGAAGCTAAAAGAAAGGTATTTGTAACTAATGCATTCCGTGCGCTTAAGAGTGTTGCACCCGAACGCAATCTCAAGAATATATCAAATGTTGTTTTAGTTGGCGGCTCGGCAGAGGATTTCGAAATTCCCGAAATGCTTATGGAGGAATTTGCCAACTACCGCATAGTTTGCGGCAGAGGAAATATCCGCGGATGCGAAGGTCCGAGAAATGCGGTGGCTACAGGTTTGGTGCTGTCGTATGCAGGAGAGAAGAGATGATTGTAAAAAGACCTTCCATATTTATATATGCATATAATCCCGATAGCGATTGTTTAAAGCAGATTTGCGCAGGTATAGAAGAAGAGGGCGTATATTTTGAGGTTTTTAGTAAGGATTATGCCGATTTGGACACCCTCTCTCATCTGGCCGCAGCAGATTCCATGCTTGGCTCGGGAATAGGCATTTGCCGAAATTCCATAGCTTTGCAGATTAAAGGAATTCCCAAGGGCAGGAATGTGGAATATTACGAAATTCCCACTCTTACCGAGTGCAGAAAGATTGGCTCAAACAGTGCCCGAATTATAAAAAAGATGCCGCTCAATAACTAATTGGCGGGGACGAAAAATAAAAGGGGAATAATTATGAAAATATATACAATGACAGGAGACGGGGGCTATACCTCGCTTCTTAATAACTCCCGTGTATCAAAATCCGATGAAAGAATAGAGCTTCTCGGAGTAATAGATGAATTAAGCAGTCATTTAGGCCTTGCAAAAGTTGTGTCGGGCAACGCACTAAAGGAGTTTATTGACAAAATACAATCCACACTTATTACTCTTATGGCGGGTGTAGCATCCAATGCGTCAAGTCAGTACAGAATTACAGCAGAGGATGTTACCGCACTGGAGGAAAAGATTGATTGTATGGAAAGCTCTTTCCCGAGACAAAAGGAGTTTATTCTCTACGGCGGTTGCGAGCTTTCTGCAAGACTCGATGTAGCAAGAGCTGTAGCCCGCAGGGCTGAAAGACAGTTTTGCCGCACTGGAAGAAACTATCATATGGATTCCATGGCGCAAAAGTATATAAACCGCCTTGCAGATTTTCTGTATGTAGCTGCAAGATTTGCGGATTACAACAACAAAAATTGATTTTAAAGCCCGAATTTTCGGGCTTTTGTGATATAACGGGAATTGAACCCCGTGTGCGTAGGAGATTACCATGAAGCTTACATACAACCACACCATGAAATCATGCTTTCTTGCATATATGACAAGCGCAGTAATAAATAACACACTCCCTCTTTTGTTTCTCACACTCCAAAAGAGTTTTGGAATTACCGTGGCTCAGCTCGGAATTCTTGTGGGATTCAACTTCGGTGTACAGATGGTAGTTGATTTTATAGGTGCAAAATATGCGGATAACTGGGGCTACAGAGCCACAATAATAACGGCACTTTCTATGTCGGTACTGGGTTTCTGTGCTTTGGCAACTTTGCCTTTTATAATCGATGCGTATACAGGACTTATTTGTTCTGTTTGCATTTATGCCGTAGGGAGCGGACTTTTAGAAGTTGTAGTAAGTCCCATCACAGAGGCTCTGCCGAGTGAGAACAAAGATGCTGCCATGAGCATACTACATTCCTTTTACTGCTGGGGTCACCTTGCATGTATCCTCGTATCAACAGGTTTTTTCGTTATATTTGGAATAGAAAACTGGCGGTTTTTGATTTTAATGTGGGCGCTTCTTCCGTTTGTTACACTTCTTCTTTTTACAGCCGTGCCCATGTGTACCTTAAACGGAGAGGAACAACAAAAGGTATCGCTTATTTCTCTGATAAAGCAGAGAGGTTTTTTAGTGTTTTTTATCATTATGATATGTTCGGGCGCCGCCGAACAGGCTATGGCTCAATGGGTATCTTATTTTGCAGAGGAAGGTCTGCGTGTTTCCAAAACTTTCGGAGACCTTGCAGGCGCGAGTATGTTTGCGCTGTGTATGGCAATAGGCAGAATGTTCTACGGCAAAAATGCCGAGAGGTTAAATTTAAGAAAATATCTTATAGCATGTTCTTTTGTAGTTGCCTTTGCTTTTCTTGGGGCATCGCTTATTAAATCCCCCGTGTTTGCTCTGATATGCTGCGGTATTTCAGGTTTGGCTGTTGCAATCATGTGGCCTGGTACACTTTCTCTTGCCACCAAGACACTTTCGGGTAAATCCACGGCAATGTTTGCTATGCTTGCAGTAGGCGGAGATATAGGATGTACTATAGGACCTGAGGTTGTTGCATGGGGGGCTTCGTTTTTCACATTGCACGGAAGTGCCATCAAAGCGGGCATAATATGTGCACTTGTGTTCCCGATTGTCCTTGCTCTTGGAGTAAAATATTCTTGCGTGAAGCACCACAAATAAAGGAGGATAAATATTATGGCACTGCACATCTTAGACGAGGCAAAACGTTGTCTCGAATGTAAAAATCCATCTTGCCAGAAAGGTTGTCCGATAAATACACCTATTCCCGAAGTTATCAAGCTTTTAAAGAATAATCGTCTTGACGAAGCAGGAAAGATTTTATTTGAAAATAATCCTCTTACGACTATTTGCAGTCTTGTTTGCAATCACGAAAAACAATGTGAAGGAAATTGCATATTGAATAAAAAAGGTACTCCTGTTCATTTTTCGGCGATTGAAAATTATATATCCAATGCGTATGCGCCGAAAATGATTGAAGGACCGGCAAAGTCAAATGGTAAAAAAGTTGCGATTGTAGGTTCAGGGCCTGCCGGATTAACAATTGCTATAATCCTTGCGCGTTATGGTTATCAGGTAACAATTTTTGAAAGTAAAGATAAAATAGGTGGTATTTTGCGTCATGGCATTCCGGAGTTCAGGTTGCCCAAAAGCGTTATAGATGATCTTCAGTATCGTCACATAGAGCTTAAAGGGATTAAAATCCGTCCTAATATACGTATTGGCGATGCTATCGGAATTGATGATTTGTTCAGGGATGGGTATAAAGCTATATTTATAGGCACAGGAGTATGGCGCCCCAATACATTACATATTAAAGGCGAAACCTTTGGAAATGTCCATTTTGCGATAAATTATCTTAATAATCCAAGTGTATACAAACTTGGAAATAGGGTCAATATCATTGGAGCCGGAAATGCGGCTATGGATGTTGCCAGAACAGCTGTACGCAGCGGAAGCAGGGAAGTAACTTGTTTTTCTTTAGAAAAAAAGGTTGCAGCAAGCGATTACGAATATAACTATGCAAAACTTGAGGGTGTAAAATTCCGATACAATCTCAAACCAATAGAGATTCTTGATGACGGAGTAGTTTTTAGAGAGGTTATAGAAAACGAAGACGGGACTGTTGAGGAAGTTAAGGGCAGCGAAAAAATTTATCATTCTGATTCTGTTATTATAGCAATCAGTCAAGGACCGAGAAATGTCATAGTGTCTACTACAACAGGACTTGAAGTAGGTAAAAGCGGACTTTTGGAAGCAGATGAATTCGGTAACACGAGCAGACAGGGAATATTTGTATCAGGTGATGTGGTCAATGGTGCACGAACAGTTGTTGAAGCTGTAGCCCACAGTAAAATTGTGGCAGAAACTATGCACAAGTACATTAAGGGATTAAATGACAGCAATGAAAATAATGTTTGAATTTCGGTTCTGATTTACACGAACTTAAATGAGACAAACATTTTCTATAACATTGTTATAGTAATGTTTGTCTCTTTTTATATGCAAAATTAACATAAAAGAGGTTTTGAATTAGTAGAATTGATAAGTCAAATTTAAATTGATGAAGAAAATTTAATGAATAAAATATCACTATGATGTTTGAGAATTTAACTCTAGGAATTGTAAGCACATTTAGAGTGAAATCAAGATGTGCTTTTTATATTTTAAAATTGAATTGGAGTGAAGGGTATTGTCTATTGCAATGTTTGGCGAATTATGGTATAATATAACAAATATAATATGCATTAGTATTATAACTTTGTTAGTGTATAAATAAAGAAGGAATATAAATGGCAATAAAGTACGGAAAGAAAAGATCTAAACAACATAATATTCTATACACGATTGTCACCGCGATGTTGTTATGCGCGGTTTTTCTTGCTATGGTAAGTTATTTATACAATAAAACCGAAGATGAAGAATATGAAAGTCTTCATGTTCAGACTAAGCAGATAAAAGATGATATTATTCTGCAGTTAACATCTGACAGAGAAAATCTTGCAACAATGGCAAACTTTGCTGCAAAACTTTATAGTGATGGAGATGACTACAGTCTTTTGTTTGACTCTTTCAAATCCATTGGTATGATTGAAAACATAGGTATTTTAAATGCTGATAATACTTTTGTGACTAAAGCAGGCTCTACTAATATGGAGGGCGTTATTTCCTTTGAGGAAGAAAAGGAAAAAGGCATATACATAAGTGGCAGAATTAATGATCTTACAAAAAAAGATTATGAACTTATAAGAAGTGCTGTTCCTATTGAAGTAAACGGTGAAACTGTTGGTATATTATATGGTGCTATAAAGCCTGACAAACTTGGTGCGAGATATAAGAATATGGTAGAAGAGCTTGATGCTCAGCTTTTTGTTTACGAGAAAAATTCAGGTGACATTCTTATCGACACAATTCAAGATAATCTTGGTAATATCTCGTTCTTAAAAGACCGTAAGTATAACAATGGTTCTTCTTATGAGCAATTGCTATCAACCGACAAGGGTTTTGTATCTTTCCTTTCTGCGTACAGAAATGAAAATCTTCATTTGCATTATTCTTCCATTGATGAATTTGGATGGATGATAGCATTGGGAAGATATGACTCACAGGTGCATGCCGGGACATATACTATGGCACACATTTTATTTTTAGTATTTTTGATTATGCTTGGCATAATAAGTATATATATCTTTGTGTTGATGGCAAACGAAAGAAAAGTTAGTGCTGTAACTGAGTGTGCATCTAATGTTAGAAAAGAACTTTTGGAAACTACTGGCGAACAAGATAACATTCAAGATGCCTTGGCTGAAGTTTGCAGATTCGCAAATTCAAGGTCTGCTATATTCTTTGATACAGACGGAGAATTTTATCACTATATTGCTCCTCAATATGAAGAAGTTATGCTTTCGGAAAACGAAAGCAAGCATTTCCGTGCAGAACTGTTTCGTTATGCTTCTGAGTTCCATAAGCTTAACAACAGAGCAGTTAATATTTTGTGTATAAAGCCGGATAAGCATATGTTAAAAACGAATTCTTCTTTTTATAGCTTTTTGAAAGAACACAAAATCAGAGAAGTTTCTCTTTCAGCCACAATAAATAAAGCCAATCATATTACAATTTTGGCTGCTATTAACTCTAAACGAGGTAATCAGGTAAGACTGCTCGCTGAAAAAGTTTCGGCTTGTTTTTCAATGGCACTTTATAATAAAAATCATCTTACTAAAACTACACTTGCCGCAACAACAGACTCTCTTACCGGGGCACTGAATCGTGTGGCATACAAAAATGATATGTTGATTTTTGACGAGGAAAAATCTTTGAATTTTTCTTGTATCTATATCGACGTTAATGAACTCCATCTTTGCAACAACAAATACGGTCACGCTGCCGGTGATGAAATGCTTTTATACATTGCCAATAGCTTGAAAGAAGCATTCTATGGTCACAAGATTTACAGAATAGGCGGCGATGAATTTTTAGTATTTTGCCAAAATGCCCCGCAGGATGAAGTGAAAAAAAGTATTGAGATTTTTACCCGTCAATTAAAACCGAAAGGTTACCATGTTGCAATCGGAATGTCTTACAGAGCACAAAATAATGGCTCCGAAGAATTGGTAAAAGAAGCTGAAGTAAGAATGTATGAGGCAAAGGCTCAGTATTATCAGAACAAGGAACAACAAAGTGCTATCCCTGCCACAGATAAGGAATATGTTCAGGTAAAAACAGGAATACTTGAAATTGATACAATGCTTTCTGTTTTAAAAGAAAAATACAATGGTATATATCGTGTTTCGCTCCTTACAGATAAAGCAAGACGCATTCTGATGCCTGCATATTTAAAGTATAACGAAAATGAAGAA
>JAZRKX010000050.1:0-46985 GCA_045646525.1 Clostridia bacterium
AATAGCAAGACCTGTAATGGAGCCATGCAAGAACGATGGACCATGTGCAAGACCAATCTGTCCGTAAAGCTGTTTCTTATCAGCTGCACCTTCTTTTGCCAAATCTTCAATAAAGAGAAGGCCTTTGCCGGGCACTTCCTGGAATACGGGAGTAACATGTGCCACATCGGATATAATGACTCTGTCTGCAGGTACATGAGGATCATATGCTATACCGAATTTGAAGAAATCATTTTCAATTTCAGTAATATTCATACCGCCCACATTTCTCTCTGCAGCTTTGTTATATCCAAGCTGCTTTTCATAGAGTGCGGTAATCTTCTGCTTCTGGAAAGAATTACAGAAAAGCACCATGTTATCAAACAGTGCATTGGCATCTGCCATTTCCTTGTAAAGTGCTTTGAGCAAGTCGAGAGAAAGTTCCGCTCCGCCTGCTGCTATAGTAGTTCCTGTAGCGCAAAGCTCAAAGAGACCTCTCGTCTGATTGGCTTCGGCAGCCGAAGTTGCTCTTCTGTATACGCCGTTGAAGAATGTATATTCAACATCGGTTGCGATTTTTTCAAGCTTTCTTGCAATCTGGAAATCAAGCTCACTGGGAGGATTTGCTGTCTGACCGGCAGTGTTGATACCGGAGAGCTTACCCCTATTTGCCTGCTTAGCATAAGTAATAGCTATTGTCTCGTGGAAAATCTGTGTTACATTCTTTTCCTGTTCTCTTGCAATAAGAGATGATTCGGGAGCTTTCTCCGATGCAGTCTCCGATATCGAAGGCTGTGAAGCTTCGGGGAGGTCGTAGGTTACTCCTGTGGGGAATTCATCATTCTCGGTCTTGAGTCCTCCGGAAAGTCCGCCAATCATAGATAAAAGCGGTGTTTTGGTAGGAGATACCGAAAAAAGCTCTCCTGCGTAATTGGGTAAATTGTAAGTATTACCTGTTCCTGTTACTGCTGGCATTGTTCATCGTCCTTTCAAAAATTATAATTTACATAAGTATTACGCCGTTCTCTGCGGCTTCTCTCTTGATAGAGATTGCTTCGGCAGTATTGCCTGCCTTTCTTGCATCTGCAAGACGGGTTTCGTATGTAGCGGGGTTTTGTGCCTGCGTGGTTGTGGATGCTGTAAACTGTGGATTTGCCGACTGCTCAACAACGAAGCTGTCCGCATTGGCTTCCTTGTATGAATTGGTGAAATCATCTGCACCGAGGATTTTACCGTCTTCAACCTTAAGCCCCTTATCAACAAGCTTATTAATAAACATCTCTTTTGCTGCATTGCTTGAAAATTTGAGACTGCTTGCAACATCTTTTGCCAATGATATGTACTGCTGCTTTTCAAGCTCAGCTTTGTACTTTTTACCATCTTCTTCATATTTGTTCTGAAGAGTGTTGAGTTGGTTTGTAAGAGTTGCAACTTTGTTCTTGTCGCCGTCTGCTTCTGCAAGTTTAGTTTGAAGGTCGCTTAAATCCTTATCTCTTTTTGCTACAGTGTCGTTAAGACCATCTATCACCGTATCTTTTGTGGCGATATCTTCGTCATACTTAAGCTTGTCCACATACTTTCCACTCGCAAGGTCAGCAATCTTGAAACCGTTTGCAGTTACCCCCTGCACGAACTGTTCCCAAGTAATTGCTCCGTTTTCAAACAATTTTTTCAAAAAATCCATACTGCATACTCCTTTAACATTTTTTAAATCAGTTTAATTTATAAATCCGCAGCCTCTGTCTGCGCCGAAATGTGCGTTTGGTTTCATGCCGTTACGCTCGGCTTATTTAATTAGATTATATATGACATTAATTCAAATACCCAAATTTTTCCGCTTAATAAGACATAAAAAATAAGCACCTGCATTTGCAAGTGCTCTGATTATTATATTTTGGGCATGATAAAGGCATTATCTCGATTTTGAGATAATGCCTTAGTGATTATAAAGCCAAATATTTATATGTGTGTTCGGTTTGTTCAAAATGCAAATCGTCACCTTTTTTTGTAACCCACAAAACTGCAGGCATTGGTGTTTCATCAAGCAAGCCTAAACCTTTTTTAACACTTTCACATTCCGGGTCGAAGTGTTGTAATAGTAAGGTGGTCTTATTTGACGATTGCGACATGGCTCTTGCTTTTTCAAAGCTAAGATTATTATCATTACAATATTTCTCTATTTGCGGTGCCCATTCTTCAAATCTCTTGCACATAACTATCACTCCCTCCAAAATTCAAGATACTCACCTTGTGAATTATAAATATATGCCACTTTTTGTTTAAAACAACTTAATATCTCTCGGTCACCAGTCGAAGCCTGCAAACAATTCAGCCCAACACCAGGATGCGTATGACCACTCCACTTAAATCCTTGTTTGCTTAATTCCAATGCTTGCTGAATATCTACATTTACAGAATTACTGTTTCCTCTAATAACAAGTCGACTGTTGCCTTTTGTGAATAATGCAAATTCATCACCCGTATGTGCTGTTAAAGCTGATAAATCTCTCATATTTACGGTTTTCTTTGGAACAACAACCCTACTGTTATATTCAGTAAGCAAAGAAATTAATTTTGACTGTCGTTTATTTAGTGGTCTGCCAAATGTCAATATGGCATTTGGGTTGCCTTTTCCTGTATTTCTTTGTTCGATTGGACTGTCAATACTATTTATATTCATTATTTTGACTCCCTGTGATTTTATTATACCACTTCCTTGGGATTTGTCAACATTTTTCACATCTACGCCCTTAACTTCATCCTGAGCAGTATATATTCTTGTTCTATTAAATTCCGGCTCAAGACCGCAATCCTCACAGAACTGTCTGTATTCATTTTGTTTCGTGCTTATTTCCGCCTGATATTGTGCTTGTAATTCATATTCCTTTGCAAGCTCGGCAGCTTTCTTCCCTTCTCTTGCTTTCTTTATGTCAAGCTCGTATTCACGCATTTTTTGCGTACACCAATACTTTGATTTTGTTACCTTTTCTCCTTTTTTATTAGTATATGTATATCCGTTGGCATTTTGCTTGATGATTTGTTCCAGCTGTTCTTTTGTATATGCAGGAGACATTGCCTCCAATATCACACTTATAATAATGTGGTGACAGTTCCATACACCGATGGGTCTTTCTATTGGGGCAAAGCTATTGCCGTTTTCATCTTCAAAAGGCTGATTTGTCTGTAGCTTATCAAATTCTTCATTCGTAAAACGATGCCCCTGTATTGGTTCATGGTCAGGTGCAGAATAATTATGGACACTAAGCTCAACACCATCGGCGCCGAACTGCTCCCCTGTGATTCTGTCTACTTCATGACTGATATTTCGTATTCCGTCAAGTATATTGCGTCTAACAGCAGTATCAAGCCGTACATAATGATTCTTTCCATTGTCAGATGTATATTCAACTGTTTTAATACCGCTTTTCACAAGCTCCTTTATAGCTTTTGGAATTGCTTCATTATAGCTCTCTGGTCCCATAACAACAGATTGTATTGCCGTATCTACGACCTTTTGATATATCTTTGATAAAGGTGTAGGAAAGCGGAAATTTCCTCTTAGCGGGTCTCTCTTCATAAAGGCTGTAGCATTGGAGAGATTGTCGAATTCAGCGAGAGTTGCACGCTCAACGGCTTTTATAGTTTTCTGTAGCTGTTCGTTATCCTCAAACGGAACAAATGACAAATTACGATAATCATAAAACGGTTTAGCATCTTCATATGTATTTTGTGCTACTGCTTTGATAACCTTTTTTATTTCCTTTTCCTGCATCTGTGTTGAACGAGCAAGTATTTTGTTAATCTCTTTGGCATCAGAACCGTTTTTTAACAGTGTTTCAAGCTTATGCACATCCGAAGGGAGCATGTTTTTTATTTCTCCCAAACGCTTGGCAATTTTCTCAATGACCGCCATCTCAATCTGAGTTTGGCGGTCTATAAGAGGTTGTATTAATTTGTCTATGGCTTTTTCATTAAGCATATTTAATCTCCTATAAAAAATACCACAAGCCAAAATGGCTTATGGTATAATGGCAAATGTTCCGATTTCAACGGAAGCTTCGTCTACCAACGCGTGCTCACCCTACACTACTATTTGCCACGCTTATTATACCACGCTTTGTATACAAAATCAACCATTTCCCGTTCTTTAGGCGATAACCCCGATGTACCGCTTTCACTATGTTCATATCCCTTGTGAACATGAGGCCTCTTTCCGTTATGCTCATGTGTTAAGTCAATACTTTTATTTCTCTTGCCGTCATTATCATAGTATGTTATTGTCTTTAATTCGTTTTGCGAATTGACAGTCACATAGATTCTGCCTTTTGTTCTTGTTTCCATGGGCGTTTTAGCTGATTCGCTATCGTTGTACTTCACAAATTTTATATTACTGATTTTTAACAAAGTACTAAACTCTGTTCCGTATTTTTTCCCTTTATCAGATATTCCGCTTGCAGAACCTCTTCCTCCCACGTTATCATCTCCCCTCGGGTTTTTTAAATCGCTGATTTATTATGTATTCCACATTCCCTTTATAATCTTCATGAGTATAAGTGAACATTAGTATTTTTGAAGGTTGCAACCTTGTAAGCATTTCGTTATATCCATCTTTAAAAGCTTTTCGTGTATCCTTATTCATCATGCAACCGATGTTGGAAACAGCCAATGTGCTACCTTCGGGTTCACCGTCAAAACACCAATCATAGCTTTGCTTGTCACTCCAAGCAACTGTTGGAATAACATTCACTCCATTCTCTTGCCAATAAGCCGCACACCAATGTTTCCTATAATGATTGAAAATTTGTATGGATTTAGGGAAATCTGTATATAAACTAAAATCGGGTGATAAAACAACACCGAATTTCTTTATATACTCTACATAACGCCTCGGGTCATTCCATACCCTTTCAAATTGGTAATCATCTAAAAAGAAATTTACACCAATCTTTTCAGGCTTCTGTTTATATGACATAACATTATTGAAACCAATCCATTCACAAACATCTATTGTATTTACACCAATAATTTGAGGTATACCATATTGACCTACACCTTCATACATTCGTTCCCTTAAATTCAAAAACTGTGCCATTATCGAAAACACCTTTATTCACCAATAGAATTTTCTGTCTCGCCTCTTGCCTTCCACGTATTGTATGCTTTGATTTCCTTAACACGCTCAATGGCCTGCTTGCGGGTAAGACCATACTCACACACCAAATAATCCACATCTGTGCTAAGGCCTCTGTCTATTTCGACCATGCGCCGTGTTGCTTCTTTTTCGGGGTCTTCTTTAATGCCGTTACCCCATTCAAAAGATATTTCATAGTCACCGTTTTCGGATAAGTTATACAAATCCGCGTACACATTCATTATGTACACAACATGCTCCAAAGTGTCCTGCAGAGCTTTTTGTATTTCTGCTACCGATGTGACACTCGCGGGCTTGCCCGAGCGTATTTCTTCTGCAGTCTTAGCTACAGTATTGGGATCTGATATCGTACCGGGTGCAAGCTCACAGTTACCTTCGATTTTGCGCAGTATGTCATTAAGACCGTTTATTAAGCTTGCATCTCTGTATGTAGGATTGAATATATTCCATGTTGATGCGACATTTTCATCAAAATCGTTTTTACGATATAAGCGTCTCTGTTTGGCAGGCACTTCGGATTTATAGTTGCCGTTTTCATCCAAATACTCATTTATTGCGGTACGGTCAATATCTATTGCCATTTCACCGCCCTCAAATTCCCATATTGTTCGGCTATACTGTTCATCTGCATCTCTTATAAGTTCCTCCGTACCGCCGCCATACACACTCATTCCAAGCTTGCTGTGAGTATCTGTATTATTGGCAATAGGAAGTTTGAAATAAGCAAAGAGCGGCTTGTCGGACGGTATTTGAGCTTTTTCGGCAAGCATGGACCACTCTGGAACTGACTGAATGGATATTCGTGCACCCAGCTCTTCGGTGGGCGAATTTGTATTTGCTGTTCTGTATGCCTTATTGGTCACAGCGGCAATACCATTTTGCCATTTGTGATGCTCTACACGACTATAGATATAATCCGTGTGCATTATGCGCTCTATAAATGCCGCCTCTGTTATTTGTCCGCGGGCATCAAAGGAAATGGGGATGAATTCATCCGCCTGTACAAAATCACATGCGAACTCCCCATTGCTTAAATACGGCTTAAATACCAAACCGCCTAATGCAATGGCGTACTCCATATTCTTACGGAGCTGAGATATAACACAATCATTGTATTGTTTGTTTAAATATTCGGCTCTGTTCACAGGACCATCACTTTCATACTCTGTATATGAAAGTCCCGTAACTTCATCAATGCTTGTTATTTCACTTTTCGGAGGTGTTATCTGTGTTTTCATCTCTACACAAACAAGGCGTGCTTTTTCTGATGCTATACGCTTTGCAAGCCCGAGAGAGACAACTCTTTCCGGGTCTTTGTGGGTGGGGACCTTTTTCCAGGGAGGTTCATTCTGATACAAAAGTCTCCATGTACGCTGTGCATTAATCATTTCTTGTGATATTAAAGGCTTAATATCAAGTTCTTTTTCAATGGTCTTTCTATTCATACCAAACAACCCCTTTATAAAATTCATAAGTGAAGTAAACATATTAATTTCCTTTCCGCCTGCAGTATTGCCAGAGTGCATAACGCACAGCATCTATAGCATGATTGTCCTTATCGGGATATGAGCTTATAATATTTCCGTCCTTATCCCGTTCATACTCATATCGTATAAATTCTTTATATGTATGGGGACATCTGCGTTTATCTATGTATATATGCGCCAATCCCTGCAGCCATTGCATACCATAGCGAACACTTTCGGGACCTTTCTTTGCACCTTTGACAAATGCACCATATGCTTTAAAGTCAGCACCGGATTTCTCTTCGGCTATATCATAGGAAAGCAGCTCATTCTTGCCCATGAGTGGTTTGTCACCCTCATATAAATCTTCATATAGTTCTATATTTCTCTTTTTATGGCTTCTGTACTCTGCGAATATGTATATATCATGCCTCTTCGAATCAAGATAAACTTTGACGAGATGATTTGGGTCTGCTGCAAATCCCCAGTCAAGACCACTATATACATAGTCAAATGTTTTCCACAGAGGTTCACCATCTATAAGCTTTTCCATATCCATATCGCTGACATTTTCAAATACATTTCCGCCGGTACCTATTGCTTTACCCATGTACTCATGCTCATATGCCCTTGGGTTGACATCTTTTAGATATTCAGCTTCTGCTATAAACTGCTCTCCAAGCCAATCGACAGGCACATCAAGATATGTATTGTGTATTACATAAGTATCATCTCTTGTTGAAGCCTCATCTGTATATTCATTTGCCCAATTATTTGTGCTTATGGGCGGATTGAAGGTACGGAAATCCCAAAACTTATGTCCGCCTCTCATTGTAGACTGTGTTGCCGTTCTAAGTTCATTCTCGCCGGCGAATTGGTCTAATTCCTCAAACCATGTTATGCCAATGTACCCAAACTTCATTTTAAGAGATTTTGCTTTTGTCGGGTCATCTAATCCTTTGAATATAATGGTCTGTCCTGTTGGCTTAAATACTATAGGTGCCGAATGCGTCTTCGGTATATGAAAATAATCTTCAAGCCCGAGCTTATTAATCCCCCATACTATCTGTGACCATATGCTGTCTTTTATTGTATTTCCTACTTTTCTAAAGCATGCCGCATGACACTCGGGATTGTTTACTATAAGCAGTGGTATCGCTATACCCATAAAACTTGATTTCGTGCTGCCTCGCCCGCCTTTAAGAATATAATGTGTATGGTTGTGTTCTAAAACATCCTCCAGAACTTCTTTGTATTTCTCGATTATAATTTCTTTAAGATTAATCTCGACATCTATTGCTATCACTCCCATTTCAAAGTGACATTAAGTGATTTATCTTCATTGTCATTCTTGTTACTGTTTTTTACATCGTTTAAGTCCTTAATTGATTGGACAAGCTGTCTAAGACGGTATACATCCACCATACCTGTTTCCTTTGGCAATTTCCCTTTACCTCTTACCATTTCCAGTTGTCCGATTGCCTTATCTATTTTAAGTGCCAATTTGTCGCTTAAATCAATTATATCTATTATTTGTTTGACTTTATCCTCCGTGATTTTTTCCTCGGTTTTTTGGGATACTTTTGCGGTAATTTTGGTATACTTCTCTTTTCTCAAAAGTCCCCAGTTTTCCGCCTTTCCGCGCTTTTTCACAGATGACTCGGAAATTTTATGTTTTTCAGCTAATTTTCGATAGCTTATTTTAGAGTGGATATATTCATTTTTTAGCTTAATCCAATCGATTGCTTTTGCCATTATCACCACCTCATTGTGCTGCTATTTGTTCTTATTGTACCAAATACAGTTGTTTTAACCCAAATTTTTCCGCTTAATAAGACAGTGCACCCACATCTATAGTGAGTGCACCAAATCTTTAATTATTTGATTTATCGGGGATATACTGAGGACAACTCAAGACCTTATAACTAATTCCGCTATCTTTTCCTTTGTGCTTTCTTTGAACAGGCTCCGCGTTCCAGCCTTTGACGGGGATTTTACTTTGAGACCATGGGCAGATAGCATAGTTACCACAACTCCAACATTTATGCTGATATTTATCGCGGTATCTCTTACGCTCTCTTTTCCTTTTGGCAATAGTTCGGCATTTAGCCGAGCAATATGTATGGCGGTGTTTGTCCTCTTTGAACAATTTACCGCACTCAAGGCATGTTTTTAATATGAGCTCTCCTGTCTGCCGTTTTCCTCGCCTTATTCTGCGTGCGGCTTCTCTGCATTCTTTGCTGCAATAGTGCTGATTCCTTGAAGTCTTGATAAATACACCTCCGCAGTGTTTACATGGTTTTTCCTCTTGCATGGTATATTATCCTCCTGTACATCTATCCCTTAATCTCCCGCCACTCATTGGCAATATCATTCATTATCTTGTCACGGGTGTCCATGGCTTTGAGAACTCTGTGTATAAGTTCAAGCACCTCGCCTTTTGTGATATATGCATCTATACCGAGGTAATTGTCGCTTCTGCCTTTAATATATCCTGCATAATACAGGCTTTTAGCCGTATCGTAGCACCAATGGTTTTCTTTAACATCTTCAAAGGGGAAATCGGGAAGAGGCTCAAATATGGGCAGATAAACAGCATCTATATTGGCTTTCTTTTTGTATACATATCCGTTATCGCCTTTATCAGCTCCATAACTATCTTTTATTATGTATTGGTCTTTGGCATCATCCCAGCCCACAAGTTGCACGGCGTGATTGTTATTTGCGGCAACAAGGCCGTATCTGTATTTGGTTATGGCGTCCTTTATCTGTTCATCTCTTGTACTTGTAGCATTGGTCTTAAGCCGTGTATATGCCGACAATCTCAAACGCTTGGCAATTTCCTTGAGTTCAGGATGTTCATCTACAAAATTCTTAACTTCGGGCATTTCCAAAAGCCCCGGATTGAAATCCTTTTTGTAAATAGTTCCAATATCACACCATGCCTGCATCGCTATGGTTGCAACTAAGCCTGAGCTTTGGGAATTTTCACTACGAAATGCTCCGTATATGAAAGCCTCCGACTGCTCTTCATTAATTCCAAGGGTTTTGTTCCAATACGCCTCGGATATGGAAGAGATAACCATAGCCAGACAATAGCCTGTTGTCTTTTGGTCCTTCTGTGTGCCCGTGCACTCTTCCGGAAGCTTATAGTATGATGGATATCCTCCCTGTACGCTTCCACAGATTACCTCATAATCGTAATCTCTCTCGCTTAAAAAATACTCTTTAACTAATCCTGTGTTTTCCATAACATCTATCTCCTTTAAAAAAATTTTTAATACGGAAGTTCATCATCATCGGGCATAGGAAGAATATCGTCTGCAGGTGTATCTGCACCCTTGTCCGACTTCTTTCCGCCCACGAAACTTACTTCCTCTACCACTACCTCTGTTATGTAGACCTTGGTGCCGTCATCCTTGTCGTATGTCCTTGTCTGCAGGTTGCCTACTATGCCGAACATATCGCCTTTTTTAAACTGCTTGGATATGAATTCTGCTTGTGCTCTCCATGCTACGCAGTTTATAAAGTCTGCATCGTAGCTTCCCTCTGCGTTTTTAAAGCGTCTGTTTACGGCAAGGGTGAAGCTGCATACGCTTGTACCGCCTGCTGTGGTTTTTAATTCTGCATCTCGGGTCATTCTCCCGACCAAAATCGCCTTGTTCATAGGTTTTCTCCTTTCATGCTAAAAGCTCATCTATACTGCAGCCGAACATTATAGCAAACCTCTGTAATGCTTTTATGCGAGGCATTCGCTTGCCGTTTATGTATAGAGATATCACCGTCTCTGAATATCCGCTGCGAATAGCAAGCTCCTTTTGTTTTAATCTGTTTTGTTTTGTTAGCCGTTTTAGATTATCGCAAAACATTTTTTATTTATTGCCTCCATTCATTTTTGCACCGCAATTACAGTAAGGCTCTTTTCTTTTTTCCGTTCTACCACAAAGAGAACATTTATACCCTACTTGTGAATTAAATTCTATTCCTGCCGGTGTTGTTATTTTTTGAATATCAGCGAGCCACTCCCCATGCTTCACTTCCACAACATCTGCGGTGGGTTGTAAATTTATTCTTGAAGCAATAGCCGCTACCAATTTTGGTCCGTATGTAAAAACACCGCCATTGCCTGTGAATTCATTTATCAGTCTGTCCGCATCAATATACCTTGCCATCACCGTTCACCGCCTTCCACATAACACCAACTCTGTGGCGGTCTTGTGATTGGTTTTTTATTGCTTACCGTGCAAATAATATCTTTGCCACCGCCCAAATCATAATCCCAACTTTCGAATTTGCAAGTTTCACAACCCGAATAACACCTTTTATAAAATTCACTCAACTCTTTCGGCTTGTCATAGATTACAAGGTCGGATATGTGCCAACCATAGAACTCGTTAATACCCTGTCCCATATACTTTTTCAGTTCTTCATATTTAACACAACATTTTTTATAAAAATCGGTGCTTTCATACGAAAAATCGCTGTCGTTCGACCATTCTATAAAGCCTGTTGCATCTCCATCTTCGTCATAGTCAAGACTTGCAACAAACTCATAGCAATCATCGTCTACAAATTCACTCTCAAAAGGTTGTACTCTATCACACACAAACTCGCCTATGACTTTGCCGTTTAGCCTTTTATAAAGCCCTACGCCGTGACCGCCTATAAAATCCCTATCTTCGCAATAAAACAATACATTGTTTCGGCTTTGCAAAAACTCTTTATTTGATTTCGTGCAATAGATATAACACTTAAACGGCACATCTATCTTCGGTCTTGTTTTCCTTACCTCAACAGTTTTCTTGCCTGATGCAATAAGTTCACACCATTTTGGCTGTATACTTATCAATACTGATTCCACTTATCTTCACCGCCCTTCAAAGCCTGCTCTGCATCTTCTTTGTTTGTAAAAAGCAACTTACCAAAATCATCTTTTCTGTACTCTTTTCTTCTTCCTCTATACGCTAAAGGCTCAAGCAGAAAAGTAGTTGTTTGTCTGCAATTCCTTCCAGCTATACGGATTTCAACAACTTCCGCAGAATAAATTACATATTTCGCTTCTGTCGGTACACTCCACAAAGCAAATAACATATCCCCAACCTTAACAGGCGGAACAACAATGCCGTTGTCAAGAAGGTGAGGAACAATGCAATTTTCAATATATGGTTTATTGAAATATTCCCCAAGTGTTATGTCTGCAAGTGGTGCAGTTTCTAATAACTCCACCAACCTCTTACGCTCTGCTTCTCTGTTCACCATGTCTTATACCTCTTCCTTTTTCCGCATTTTATGCATTTCTTTTCCCATGTTTGTACACGGTATCCATAATAGTCATATCTCATACGTTTCAATTTTGGTTTTGAATACTCATGCTTGCAAAAAAGTCTTTTTATGTATTTCATTCTGTAAGCCTCCTTTGCTTTTCGAGTTTAAGACAATATTCGTCTTGGAATTTTACAGAAATATTCTTTGCATAATATGTGAATTCGTTATTTTCTATAAAATCTTTTATATCGTTGTTTAATATTTGTATTTCTTCGCCGCTTAAATCTTCGGGAATATCAAAATCAATAATTATTCTGTTTTTCATTCTGCGTCCTCCTGTTCCAAGTTTCAATTCCTTCTTTTTTGATTTGTTTTGCAGTTTTGCAATCACCTTTAACATAGAAAAAGAATATGCCATTACACTGTTTACATTTAAATCGGTGTTTCCTCTCGTGAAAATTTATCTGCTCTGTATTATAGTTAATTGCTTCACCGCCACAAAACGGGCAAGGCTTTAATTTATCCATCTGTTATCACCTCGGTTTTATACAATTCTTTCGTGTTCTTTTACATCCGACACAACAATAGCGAACCTGATTCGGCTTGTAGAATATATCTAATAATCTATATATCCAACAGCCATGTTTTTTCTTTGCCTTGTTGAACCTCTTGCGACACTTGTTTGAGCAAAATGTTTCAACTGGTTGCTTACCACACACACTACAAACTCCGTGTTCTAAATCTCCCATCTATTTCACTCCTTTGAATTGCGATTTTATTGGGTGTTTATAATCTCGTAGATAATATCATCACGATACAGCCCGTATTTATCCTTGATTGCATCTCTTAAAATATGTTTTGTACCATTGAATTTTTGACAAAACTTATCATAATGCCTTTCAACAGGATTACCACCTACCATTCTCCACTCAATGCGGTGAAGTTTGTATTCGTGTATAAGTTTTTTCATTTCTGCAAACAAATCTCTGCCAACTATCGGATTACCTCTGTCGAAAGAAATAAGTCCAAAACAGGAAGCACACGACGAATACCAATTAACCTTATATGCAAGATATCCAATGAGATTTTCTTTTCCGTCAACAATAGCATATTGAAAACACCCCTCGTCTGGCTCTTCCTGAATATTCGGTATCCAATTATACAAAGTGCCTGTTTCGAGAAACATATCTTCTGTGTAGCAATATCTTTTAAACGCATTTAATATTTCATCTTTTTTTACTATTGCAGGTATTAACATTCATATCCTCAATCCTTTCACTTTAAAATCGTTCATTCGTTGCTTTTCGTAAGTTCTACTACATAGTCGGGAATATCCATTGCATAGATAATTCCCTCTTGCGCTTTATCTACAACCATATGAGCAAACTCCCTGTATGCTTCGGATTTGGCTTGTGCAACATCCATTTCAAGCAGTTTGATAGAATGTAAATACCTCTCAATCTCTGCCTTTTGGCGGTTGATGAGGGCAAGGACATCTTGAAAGATAAGAGTTTTGCCATCATTTGTTACGCAATCATTATTGTCATTGTCATAAGGACATCCTTAGCAATCTCCAAATCCCTTTCCACAGCACTCCAAAGCCTTTATAATCTCGTTATCTGTTAGCATCTATATCTCCTTCCACGAAATCAAACATCGTTATTTGGTTATCCTTATTTTCTTCCGCCTGCAGATATCCTACGCCGTCACGGAAATAGTCGGGATTAAGCTCAGAAGCATACCCCCTGCGGTTCATTTGAAGCGCTACAAGCGGTACTGTCATAAGTCCGCCGAATGGGTCATACACCAAATCACCCTCATTGGAATAACGGCCGATAATTCTCTCTACGATATCCAATTGCAGAGGGCACACATGCAGCTGTTGGTTTCTTTGGTTTTGTGTGCTGTTTAATGTCCTCATACGGTTTATATCGTCCCATATACTATCAGACCAAGAACCCGGAGCCACTACCATAAAGGTTGCAGGGAGCTTATCGTCTTTATCCAGTTCTTTTGCAAGCTTTACATGCTCTTCGTAGCTATAGACATTATCACGGCTATACTTCCTGTACACCTTCTGCAAATCGCTCACAGGGAAGTTTTTCAGCTCTTCTTTGCTTATAAGCCTATCTCCGCTACTGCGATAAAATGCATGTGCATCTATCTGCCACTGTGCTCTTGTGTAATCTTCTTTTGACTTCATCACAGGCTCATCCGCATATGCTTTACTATGGTCCGTGGGTAACTTACGGAAGAGAAGTATGTATTCAGGACACCCTACACCCATCTTTGTACCGTCCTTGCATTGTTCGGACCAGCCGAGGCGGTATGTCTGATTGTTTTCCCGTACCACATCTGTAAGTACTACGATTCTACCCATATACTTAAATCCATGCTTAAGGTAGTGAAACACCGTCATCTCGGAAAATGGATCTATTGTCGGCATGCCATCACCTGTTGCATTGCCAAATAATACTCTGTCCTTTACATGAATAGCAGCTACCCTACCGGGTTTTAAAACCCGAAGTAGTTCCGGTGTAAGATAATCCATCTGCTCAAAGAATTTATCATTATCCTCGTTATGCCCGAAATCATTGTAGCTTGGTGTATATTCATAGTGATTTGAAAATGGTATCGATGTATGTATTAAATCAACCGAATTGTTTTCCATACTTGCTGTTTCCGCAACGCAATCATTAAGACATGCCGTAAATCTCTTGCCCTGAACTTTCACTCTTTCCACTCCTATTGAACGGCTCATCTTTTGAGCCAGTATTTTATTAGATAATCCGTTTTTGATTACCAGCTGTTGCATCTTGTCACATTGATAATCAAATCGCCTCCATTTTGCCATAAGCTCATCTAACACATTCTGCTCTTTTTCTGTGTATATGATGTCGATTATGACCTCTTTGGTCTGCAAAAATCTGTATATACGATGCACAGCTTGGATAAAGTCATTAAACTTATAGTCTATGCCGAGAAATATCGCCCTGTGGCAATGTTTTTGGAAATTACACCCCTGTCCGCTTATCTGTTTTTTCGTTGCAAGAAGCCTTGTTTTTCCCTCTGCAAAATCTATAATCCTCTGCTCTCTTATATCCAAATCAAGAGAACCGTACACCTCCGACGCTTCGGGAAGAGCTTTTTTTATTGCATGTCTTTCGCTCTCCAAATCGTGCCATAGGATGAAATGTTCTCCCGGGTGAGCATTAACTATCTTCACCATAGCATCTATCCTGTCGTCAAGACTTTCTCTCTTTTCTTTGGCTTCGGAAGCCAACCCTTCTGCTACTGATAAATCGAACTGTACCTGCCCTGTCCTCTTATCCTCGGTGATATGATTTCGCATATTGAGCTTGTGATAATTGATTATAAGCTCCGGGAGCTCATATCCCTCATCCTCATAGCCCAAATCCGATGGTTTTGACAAAAACAACGCCCAACTTGATACCCACAGCCAGAATTCCTCTTCTTTGTGCGGGTACAAAGTGAGGTTGTTTGCTTTGGTGCTATCTCTTTTAAAAAACCTTGTAAGAGCCTGCCCTGTATCCATAACCTCTAAGAAACCTGCATAATGGATAATCTCTTTGTATTTATTAGGGTCGGGGGTCGCTGTTGCAACAAGTTTATATTTTATACCCTTGAACTTATCAAGAAACGTCTGATATGTTTTACTGCCAAAGGAACGAAGTACAGATGCTTCATCAAGACTCACGGCCGTAAAATATGTGGGGTCAATGTCCCCATCTCTTACTCTTTCATAGTTTGTGAGCAGAATATCAGCTGTGCTTGCCTTTATCTCTTCCATGCTTCGTACATATTGAGGCCTTTCCATACCAAGGAGCTCTACGGCATCGTGTGTAAATTCCTGTCTGACACCAAGCGGAAGAATAATAAGTGCTTGTCCTCCCTCGTGTTTTAT
This sequence comes from Clostridia bacterium, assembly GCA_045646525.1. Lineage (GTDB taxonomy): Bacteria > Bacillota > Clostridia > UMGS1810 > UMGS1810 > RGIG8748. Next base: position 15,788 of record JAZRKX010000050.1, read on the forward strand.
AGCCAATCTGCAGAATTCGAGTTCCTGCACAGTCTTACCAAGACCGAATTTTTCAAACAAAGCACGCCTGCCACCTTTTAATGCCCATTTGACCGCATCTTTCTGATGAGGCTTAAGAGCAGGATTTAAGTCCGCAACATCTATCTCAAAACCGCTATTGGGTGCTATACATACTTTTGTGTGTAAAAAATCTATGTAGTTCATCTATCTTACCTCTTCCTAAACCTTATTTTTGTCATACAGCCGCAAGAGAATGTAATACTCTCCGCTGAATTCGTTTTTCTGTGACTGCACATCCGATATCTCATAGTCATTGAGTTCCGTATGCCAGTTGGGATATACATTTTTTATTTCACGTATATCATCACGCTCTACACTCTCATGAATCTGCTTTGCCCTGATGCGCGACACCCTATAATCATTCTGCCGTTCAATAGGCTTTTTTAGATTCTTGGAACAGGACCAACGGCGATATGTAACCCTATTCTTAGTGAGGTAATGAACAAGACCTGCAACACCATCCTCTGTGAACTGTAGTGCTCTCGAATTGGCATAACCATATCCCCACAATGCTTCCAGCTCTGTTCTGTCCACTCCTCCGGACATGAATGTATGAAAGTGAATCCTTCCGTTTTTTTCTCCCTCTTCCATAATCCAGATATATTTAAGTTCTATATCCTCTCTTGCATATAACCTCTTTGCCCTCCGAATGAAATTCTGTATGTTTTTCTTTGCAACATCTATATCCGAAGGCATGTGTCCGTTGTCATAGGTGAAGGTAACCATATAATCTTTGTTTTTAAAATTTGTATGTACCAGTCTCAAGAGCTTTCTTTCTGCATTCTCCGCATTGAGCCTTGCCTGCGTCTCGCTTGTCGGCTTTCGCTTGGTGGGACTCCTTCCCTTTTGCTTGGGATACACGGGATATATTTGAACATCCATATAATTCCCGCATATGTATTTTTTCTCTCTATAATAAATTCGGTGCATATGTCCTCTCTTTTCTATGGTTGATTACTTAATATTCCCATACCAGCCTCAAAGTGCCCGGAGGACACTTTGAAAAATTTGACTTTTGCACCGAAACATGCTATAATATATTTGCGTTTATGGCATGCGGTGCAAATCGTATGGCTTGAGACTATCGAGGTTTTTCGATAGTCTCTTTTCTTTACCAATTTTTAAGCACTATGTATATCAATGGCAGAAAAAGTACGCAAATCTCTCCGCCTACTGCCTCGTAACCTCTCTCAAAGGTTGCAGCCATGTGCAAAACTTGAAACAGAATTACGGTACCCAGTATCGCAAGAAGTACATATAAGCTTTTTTTAAGAATTTTTTCAGACATTTTATTTTCCTCCTAACAATCATATTTGCGAACATATTCACCATAGCTCAATCCACATTCGCGTGCCAATCTGTTTATCTCTGCAAGGGAACAGGTGGCTTTTTTTCGCATACTGCGATTGCTTTTCTTTGCCCTGCCATTTGCTCTGTCACGGCATTCTTTCGAGCAATATGCACACTTACGCAAAGTATTAAAAGCTTGTCCGCAATATTTGCAGATGATGGTTTTTAATGTGTTTTTTTCTCTGTGATTTTTGTAATATTCTTTTCTGCATTCTACACAGCAGTGCTTTTGAGCATTCTCCGTAGGAGTGAATTTCAAGCCACAATTTTTACATGCCTTTTCCATGTGTATACCTCATTTCAATAAAACTGATATATTTAGTGCCGCACCCGCAAAAAAATATACAGCACTCCAAAAATCATGCTTACACGCACTCCATATGCCTGCGCCTGCATGAAGCAATATAACGGCAATGGCAAAAGGATTCAAATTATTAATCATATATCGCTATTCCCTCATATACTGTTTTAGCATCGTATTTACTGCCTGTGTGAGCTTGGCTTTCATGTCATCATCCTTTACCTCATCCAAAGCATTTGCAAGCGCCAGCAGACTTTGCTGTGTTTGATTGAATACTGCCTTAAATGCTGCTACGGCAGGGTCAGATAGTTGTGCCTGCTTTTTGAGATCCTCAAGGTGCTGCTGTGCCTTCTGCTTTTCATATTCTGCATTTTCAAGATTTCTCTTTGCTTCCTCAAGAGCCTTGTTAGACTCCGCCACACTTTCTTCCAACTGCTTTTTAAATGCCTCTGTAGCTTTGGCATCGGCTTCTGCCTTTATCTTTGCCATAGCATCTTCGGAAAGAGTTGGATTTTCTTTAAGCATCTTGGCTTGTTCCTTGGCTTTCTTTTCGGCGGCGCGGGCTTTTTCGAGTTGCTTTGAAAGGGCATCTGTTTCTGCCTGAGCCTTTTCTGCCTGGGTTTGAGCATTTTTAAAGGATATCTCCATTTCGGATAGCTTGTCCTCAAGCTCTGTGGTCTTTTCTGCCTTTTTGAGAGCTTCGTCCCTTTCCTTTATAACTCTATCGAGTTCACGAGTGGACATATTCTCTACATCATTGTCCTCCACGAAGGCCTCTCTATCCTCTTCGGGCAATGCAAGAAGCTTAAGAGCTTTGGTATATGTCAGTTTACCAAGCGTTTGAGAATTCATCTCTGCACCGAAGAAGCCTATCTGCTCATTGCCGTACTCGGCATATAGCCTCATGAGGTTATTGGCTGTGGACTGAGAGAATTCCGTCCGTTCCTTAAGCCATGTTCCCCATTCACCATGCGGGAGCATTGCCTTGGCTTCCTCAAGCCTTCTGCCGACCTCGATTGCATATGTAAGGGCAAGACTGCGCGCTTGCATACATATAGTCTTAATCTCAGCGGTTACAACATCTATATTTCTGCCTTCTGCCTGCACCTCATTATGCGGCATGGTTGCGATTGCGTTTTCCATGTTTCTTACTCTCCTTTGGTAATTGTTTTATATAGTCAAGCCACAGGGCTTCGAATTGCTTTACCTCTTCGGTTCTTGGACAGTTACTCTTACCTCTGTTTTGGTCGACCTTTAATGAGGCGATTTCAAGCTCTAAGGTAAAGAATGATTTATCAGGCTTGTCCTCATGACGAATAAAGAATATACAATGTTCCCCCTTCGAATGTGTATCAATATATCTGCCTACGCAATGACCGAGAGATTTTCCTTCTTGAGTAAGCTCTTCGGGGTGCTCTGCTATGCGTATGCACAAACCGTTGGCAGAGAAGCAAAACTTGTGGTATTTTTCTGCGAGCTCTGTAAAAGCTTTCCGATACTTTTCATTCTCAAGCGCCTTTTGTTTCTTAACCTCTTCGTCATGGGCTTTTATAATAGCCTTGGGCCATTTGACAATGCTTTGAGTTAAATCTCCGCCATTGTCATTAACCGTATCCCAATAGTCATATATGTACTGAGGATTTATAAGGTTCTTGTTCTTTGGATATCTCTTCCGTTGCTTGTCAATGTACCGGAACAGTTTGGGGAAGTTAAGCTCATAATCGGCACATTTCTCAAGCTGATAATACTGCCATTTTCTACATTCCCTCATGTCCTCAAGCTTAAGTCCTTTTTCCCGGTATTCCTTGTAGAATTCCATATCCTTTTTATCCCACTTGCGCTTTACTGCTTCCTTAAATTCGAGCTTATTAAGTCCAAGCATCTTATGAGGTTGCTTCTGTTTAAGATCAACTCCCGGGAGAGTGCTTAGGTATGAACTTCCGGCACCATAATATGATGATACTTTACAATCTATATACTCATTTATAAGCTTAGATGCTCCCTGCATGGCAAGGTTCTCTACATTGGGAAGCTTCTGATATATCCGAAGATATGTCACGGGATAACATCTATCAGCACCGTTTACATACTCATAGAGCTTTGCGTTCTCGAGCACGGTACCGTCAAGGGTATGTACATCCAGATTTACAAACATTTCCTTTTCACTCTTGCCGAAGCTGTCCGTACATTTCTTCATCTGGCTCCATTGCCCTTTGAAGTATTTATAATAAAAATTGGATGCCATTCCGTTTAATCGGGTGGCTTTCTTTTTTTCAAATACAAATCCCTCACAAGGAAGCACACTTATAGTGACCTCTCCGTTGTTGTTTACCCTTCTTTCGGCAACCCATTGCAGAAGAGCTACCTTATTGTCCTTAAGCTTTTGAAGGTTGATCGGAAAAAGCTGCTCCATACATTCGCTCTGTCCTATAGCACTGCTATGCTTTGCTTTAACCTGCGCCCCGCATATAGGACACAAAATATCCTGCCCGCTGCCTACCGTCTCATTTGTCCTGCTGTGTATGAATGAGGGGAATCCCTTGTGGCATCCTGCCGGCAGATATGTTTCGTAAAATTCATTATTGCATGCCGTGCACTTGCACCATGCCATTCTCTCTTTTATTCCCGTTACAGGATTAAACACATATTCCGATTTATATACTATGTAATCCACCTTAAAGAGCTTCTTGACATGTTCCCGAACCTCAGGGGGCGGAACATTTGAAATTTGTTCAAGATAATTTTCTGTTTCCAACTCTGTCACCTCTATTACAAGAAATCTGCCAAATCGAGAAAACCGCTGTTTGTATCGACTTTCGCAGGCGTTTGGGAATTTGCAACATCACTTATTCCGTAGAATTCTTTTATAATCCTTTCAGCCTCATCCGGCGGTACACATACCTTACTTCCTTTGAGCTTTTTGTGCAGCTCATCAGCGAAAGCTTGTATCTCTTCCTCACATTTGGCAAGAGTCATTTCGGGATTTTCCAAATCCTTAAGAACCATATCACATACCTCGCTTCCGCCGGCACGGCATATATCCTTAAGCTGCTCTCCTACCATATATACGGCAGTTCCCTTTTGTCCCTGTTGTTCCGTTATTCTTTTATTCAGTAAATCAAGCACTTTTTGCCTCCTCCTTCCTTACGACCTTACACCAAGCTACATTCAAGTCGATTGTACTTGCAGGCGGCATTTTTACTCTGACAGACATTATAATCTCACCGCCCGGCTTTGCCTTTTTGTATATAACAGCATCTATCTCGTTATATACTTTGCCCTCATGCTCTATGGGCATGTTTTCCTTAAAAGCCGTCATTGCTTCTATTGGCGTCATACAGGTACCTCCTTGCCTTATTTTTTGTTCCTCCTATGACAAAAATCGTGCGAGAGCTACTGAATTAACATAATATTTCCTGCCTACCTTTTTTACAGGAAACTTCTTGTCTGTAAGTAAGGTCCTGTAATTAAGTCCTACAAATTCAGCTACAGGTAAAAGCGGTATCAAAGCCCCTCGCCCAAATTTCTCGTAAATCTTTTCTAAATTACCCTCATATGTTGTATTATCCAAGACTCTCCCCTCCTTTATCGTTTAAATATGTTTTTAATAATCTGACCTATTGCCTTGCCTACGCTATTCGTAAGCTCATTAAGTTCGGGCGGTGTAAGCCCTGCTTTTGCAATCCAGTTTATAAGTGCAATGGTAGCTATGTACCACTTAATGCTCTGAACTGCAAGAATAATTACTGCTGCCAATAAGGCTGAACAAATAAAGTAAATCATGTTTTTAACCTCCGATTTCCTCACTTATTTTCTTCAACACCAAAATAATTATCAAATGGAAGAGCATTTAATGTGTTGCTCATTTCCACATGCATTTGGTGTAAAATGCATATTGCTTGTCCTGCAGTCAAATTGTGTGTTCGCAATACTTTTATAATTTCCTTGCGTATTTTTTCGTCTCGCTTTCTAACCATTTCTGCATCAAGCGCTTTTCCGTTTGCATCTACAAATGCGGTAATATCCATGACCATCCCCCTTTCTTCTGTTAATTTGAATTTTTGAAATTCCTATGATATAATCACCTCGAAAGGAATGATTATAAATGGATAAAATGAAATTTAAAGTCCCCGATGTTGCAGCTGGTAAAATAGCACCTCCATATGTTGCGATAAAGCAAATGGAAGAAGAAAAAGAGGTTGAAAATCAAAAGCGTCAATTTCGACATGAATGGTATATCGCTGTATTTAGCACATTAACCAGCCTAATAACCGGAGCCATTTCGGGTGTGTTAGCGTCGATTATATACAATGTAATAATAAACAAATAGCAACTACACACAATATAAGCATCGCAACTCCAAAACAAGTTGCAAAACAGAACATTCGATGATAAAAGAACAGCTTCTGTTTCGTTTCTTTTAATTTAGGACATTTGCACGGCATAGCTTAGCCTCCTTTTAGCAACAATAATATTAGGCATATTACAGTTAAAAAATTAAATACCGCTAAAAGCGCTACATAATTTTTTAAATTATGGTTTTTCATGGAACTGCTTGCTATCATTGTGAGCAGTTCTTCTTTTTCCTTTTCCGTCACATCTACACCTCCTCTCCTTCCCTTTCTCAAACAAATTTGCACATTTGATTTTTTGAGACTCATATGATATACTCACAACAAAGGAGCTGATTATTTTGACAAACACACAATATCGCTACATATACCAATACATGAAATGCCCAAAATTTAAGATAAACATCTATTCAAAATCAATTTACAAATACAATAAAGAACGCGATATTTATCAATTAATTGAACGCACCTGTGATATTGAGCAACGAAAAAACACAAAATTCAAATGTAATGGAACTAATGCCTTTGGAAGACCATGTTTTATAATTAATCCACCACCTTTGGAGTTGTCCCCAACATCTGAAGTGTTTGATTTAACTTAGCATCTGTTATACTTTTTGGTGAAGTATAACAAAAATCATTGAAACAACATTGCTCGCATTTCCCGTTTATCTCGGAGCAATGTTGTTTTAATTTTAAGAAAAAATCATGAACATCCATTTCTATCTCCCCCTCTCCTTTCTTTGTTTGGTTATCGTTTAACTTTTTAAACTTTTACTGTAAAAAAATATTCACCAATTTCATTTATCGGTATACTAAGTAGCATTACAATTTTAACGATATCATCAACAGAGAATCTTACCTTATTATTCAATTTTCTTGAAAATGCGGTTCCCGACAATCCAAAATCATTTACGAATTTGGCTTGGCTTCCATATATTTCTACAATTCGTCCTCTTAACTTCCTATAGTCAAAACTCATTCCATCACCACCTCCTCCCATGTAGTTCACAATGGTAGTTTAACATTTTAAACTTTGCTTGTCAACCCCTTTTTTAAACTTTTTTAAACTTTTTTGTTGACATTCTTAAACTTTTGTGCTATTCTACAACAGAAGGAGGTGCTTTGAACATGCAAGTACCTATAGACGAATTAAAAAATCGGCTTAGACAAGCTCTCTCATATATGAATATGAAGCCTATTGACCTATCAAAAAAGACAGGTATTCCAAAAAGTTCTATAAGTCAATATATGTCTGGTCATGTTAAACCCAATAGTGAAAGAGTATATTTAATAAGTAAAGAACTCAATGTCAGCGAAGCGTGGCTTATGGGATTTGATGTTCAACAAGAAAGAGAATCCGAAAACAAAGTGATTCTTAAAACTCCAATATGTACAGTTACAGAAACAACAATGTTTGGAAAGCGTTTAAGATTCTTGCGCGAAAGTAAGAACTTTAGTATGGATAAATTAATCGAACTATATAATGATAAATACGATGCAAAAATGAATAAAAGCACCTTAAGTAGATATGAAAATGGTATACAAGAACCTATATATACTGTCGTTGTTAATCTTGCTGATTTTTTTAATGTAAGCGTAGATTATTTGTCTGGCAATGATAAGTTTGTTTATACCCCTGAAACTATGAATGAAATTGTCATTTTAGAAAAATATAACAGACTTAATGATATAGGACAGGAAAAAGCCGATACTTATATTTCGGACTTACTTGAAAATCCAAAGTATGTTACCGAAGCCTACCAAGGTGAATATGGTTACGCATCTATCGCAGCCGACACAGGTAAAAACGGACGAATAACTGCACCCGATTTTGATACAATTATAGAGCTAAATAAAGACAATCAATAAATTCTATATATTTATTTTTTATAAATTTATTTTGAAAAAGTCTTGACAATACGTGCCATACGTGTTATAATGTAATTGTCAGGAGGGACATCATGAAAGACAAAGAGTTACTAAAGATAATGCAACAAAATGGATGGAAAATTGACCGAATAAACGGAAGCCACCATATAATGAAAAAAGGAAATCAAACAGAGGTTATACCAGTTCATGGTAAAGAAATCTCAATAGGAATTGCAAATAAAATATTAAAAAGGTTAGGGTTGAAATAAACCCTAACCCCAAAATATCACACGGAGGTATATGTAATGAAAGCTATTTATCCTGCAACAATAGAAAAGATTGATAATCAGTACTGGCTTGAATTCCCCGATTTAGATGGTTGCCAAACTTGGGGAGATACTATCGAAGAAGTTTTATCGAATGCTATTGAAGCACTGGAAGGATACATTCTATCCAGATTGGAAAACGATTTGACCATCAAGAGTGCAAGCGACATAAAGGATATTGTTGCTTCTGATGAAATGACTAAAACCTATATTTATTGCGATATCGATATTAAGTCTACCAAACCAATAAAGAAAACTCTTACCATTCCCGAATGGGTAAACAAAATAGGCATCGATAATAATATTAACTTTTCCCAAACACTGACAGATGCCATAATTCAACAGTATAAATTCTCACGTTAAAAAAATAATCGCCCATTTCGCACATGGACGACTATAAAAAATAAATTTTTATAAAACTCTGCGGAACGTCAAAGCCGTTCCTTTATATATATTATCACATATTTCTATATATGTCAATAAATTCGATAACATAGTTGGCGTTTGTCCACTGTACGGAGGTACAAATGACAAAAGCAACTAAATATATAAGAAAAATTAAGAAAGTAGATTATATTAATGCAAAACAATTTCTTGAGCGAAACGGATGGAATGTTGTCTTATTTAATACACCCAATGGAAATACATTAATTGACAAACTTGGTCTGCAGGAATATGCTAAACGAACCGATGGCTTTGTTTATGATGTGGGTTATTTGAAATATGTGTTTATAAACGGTCAAATGTCGGAAAGCGACAAGCTCATTACTCTGCTCCATGAGACCGGGCACATTGAGCTTGAACAAGATTTAACATCTATAGACAAGCTTGACGAGCTTAATGCATGGAACTTTGCATACAATACATTATTTTACGCCACAAATGCTATAAAGAAGATTATAGCCTCTGTTATAACTATTGCTTTGTCCGTAGCATTAATTCACATCTACCATGTTGCTTCAAACAACATTAGTAATACAAAGGATACCGTCTATGTGACGCAATCAGGAGAACATTACCACACATCAGATTGCTATTTCGTACAAAACAGGGATACCGTTTCCTTGAAACTGAAAGAGGCACAAAAGCAATATGATGCATGTGCATACTGCAATCCCAACAAATAAAATAACATAATAGAACAGATGGACAAATGCCTATTATGTTATAAATAAAAAAATCCGCCCTGCTACCAACAGGACGGATAAAAGGACACTACCAATGTCCTCACAATGATATGCTAAAATGCACACCACTAACTCAAAGGTATTTTAGCATATCTACCTTATTTTGTCAAGAAAGGAAAGATATGCCATGACACGCAGAAAGGATGGAAGATGGCAAGAAAAAATAATAATTAACGGAAAGGTGCGATATTTCTACGGCAAAACAAAAGCCGAGGTGATTCGTAAATTGAGAGAATATACCGAAAAGCAGGAGCAGGGACTTAATTTCAAAGAAGTTGCTCTTGAATGGTGGGAAGAACATGAGCCTAAATTGTCAAACAACACAAAGAAAGGCTATATCCCCGCCAAAAATCGCGGTATAGAACGATTTTGCGATATTCCCATAAAAGAAATCACTCCTCTGCAAATAAGTCAGCACATCAAAGAATTCTCCAAAATTCATGCAGACAAGACAGTTCGCACACAGCTTATGGTCTACAATCTCATATTTTCATATGCGGTGGAAATGGGATATGTTCTTTTTAACCCGGTAAGAGATATAAAAGTACCTGCAGGGTTGCCAAAGCAAAAACGAACGTCCCCTACTCAATCAGATATAAACACCGTGAAAAATTCCGTTAATGTACACTTTGGTTTATTCGCATATATGGCTCTGTATACAGGTATGCGCCGTGGAGAACTTCTCGCTCTCACTTGGTCCGATATCGACCTAAAGAACAGAACCATACGAATCGACAAATCTTTGGAACATGTTAATAACAAACCTCAATTAAAACCCCCAAAAACAGAAACAAGTATCGGTAGTGTCCCGATATTAGACAAGCTTTTTACCGTTTTGAAATCATTAAAAAGTAAGGGCATTGTCTTTTGCAATGAACATGGTGAATATCTCACTCAAGGTCAATTTGAAAAGAATTGGAGCATATACAAAGAAACTACCGGGATTGAAAGTACACCACATCAGTTTCGCCACGCATATGCAACGATGCTTTTTGAAGCAGGTATCCCACCCGAAGAAGCTCAAGTGCTCTTACGACACGCTCAGCTTTCTACAACGATGGATATTTATACGGACCTCCGTGAAGATAAAAAGAAAGCTATTTTCAAAAAGGTATACTCGGTAGACATGGAGTAATAAGGCTTTATTTTTTTGACACCTTTTTTGACACCTTTTTACTTGTTTTTACATACTTTTATATGTTGTTTTAAGTTGGTTATAAAATACGAGAAAACCCTTGAAATTGCTGTGTTTCAAGCAGTTTCAAGGGTTCTTCTTCGTGGCGGAGTTGGAGGGATTTGAACCCTCGTGCCGCTCATCACGGCAACACGATTTCCAATCGTGCTCGTTATGACCACTTCGATACAACTCCATATGGAGTCGGTGCATGTCATTAAGTGCACCGACTTAAGTATTATATCAGTTTTTATAGGGTTAGTCAATACCTTTTTGAATTTTATTTAGTTAAAATTCGAAAAAATCAAGCGGATTCAAAGACTTGTTTGTTTTGGTATCTATAACCTCAAAATGAAGATGCGGTCCTGTGCTTCTGCCTGTATTTCCTACTGCGGCAATAACATCGCCCTGACCTACCTTGTCGCCCTCTTTTACATAGAGCTTACTGCAATGCGCATAAAGCGTGGTATATCCTGTGCTATGCTCAATCTTAACCATATTGCCATAGCCGCTGTCATCCCATCCTGCAAATACTACTTTGCCGCCGTCTGCCGCCTTGATGTCTGCGCCCTCGGCACCGCTTATATCTATGCCTGCATGTCTTCTGCCCTCACGGCTTCCGTATCGTGATGTTAGCACTCCCGCGAAAGGATTTGCTATACTTCCCGAGGATTTACCCTTGGGCGAGGGTTTGGTACCGTAGAGTACAATTTCGTTTACTGCATCCTCATGGAGCTCCTCTACCGATACTTCGCCAAGCTCTTTACCATTTAAGACATAGCGTGTCTTTTTGATACTGTTAAAACCGCTTTTTCCCTCTTGTTTTATATCCCTTGTACCCTCATACATATCGGCACTTTCTTCGTATCTTGTAATGTGCTTTATTATGGTTGTCTTGGTGTAGTTTTCCTTAGCAAGAAGCCTGATATACGGAATATCTGATTTAATCTTTACCTTTTTTGTTTTACCCTCACGATAGTCGGGATTCAGCTTTAGAAAATCATCTTCCGTAATACAGTAGGAAGTAAGAACGCTGTACAAATCGGAATTGGCTGCTATATTTACTATGTCCGAGAATTCGTATGTTCTCATAAGCATCCTGTATGCCGACTCACCAGATTTTATAAGTCCGTACGGCACAAGCTCATATTCAAAGGTTATTTCATCCAGAATCTCATAATTTTGCGCAGATACGCTCATCTTATCGATGAATTTATCGTAGGAGTCTGCCCTCTCCTCGCCTGAGGTAAAGGCGGCTACGGTCTTACCGTTGGATTTAACGGTGTATGCCTTTTCCATATACGGACAGTAGCTTTTTAACTTTTCGCCAAGCTCCTGTGATGAAGTGAAACCCTTACCCACAATAAGCTTGGGTGTTGTAACGGGTTTAACCGCTACGGCTTCCATACCGTCAAGATAGGGCGAAAGCTCTGTATTTATGCTGTGTATGAGGCTTTGCACATACTCACCTGAGGGAGCAGTACCTATAACCTCGCCGTTTACAATTACATTGCATCCAAAATCACATGTTACTAATAAAGCAGATAGAAGAATCACCGGAGCAATACCACAGCATAAAACAAATGACTTCTTTTTGAGCCATTGGCAAAGATTTGCCAACTTTTCTTTAAATAGCATTGTGTCACCTCAATGGTCTGTCTTTTAATTTCTAAGTCTTTATTATGCAAAAATGCAAAACACAATTTGATATTATATCACAGAATTTTGGAAAATGCAAGAAAAATTTGTAATACATTTGTAAACAAACTATAAATTCATATCCACACGGTTTCTTGTACCGCCGTTTATGAAGTCCTCTATATTTTTGCCTACCTCGTCTATGCACCTCTGTCTTGATTCCAGAGCTCCCCACGCCATATGGGGTGTTAATATAACATTGGGGTAATCTTTTATCTCGAAAAGAGGGTTATCCTCTCCCAGAGGTTCAAGAGAATATACATCTGTACCAAAGGCACCTATACGGTTTTGCTTAACTGCCTCGGCTACTGCTTTTTCGTCTGTTACAGCACCCCTTGCGGCATTTACAATTATTACTCCCTCTTTCATGAGGTTAAGACGCCTTTCATCTATAAGATGATATGTGGAATCGCTAAGCGGTGTGTGAATGGTTATGATATCCGACTGACTACATAGGATATCTATATCCACAATATTGCAATCCGCTTCGGGTGTCCTTTTGGATACTATGACATTGCACCCCAAAGCTTTGGCAACATCCGCAACACATCTTCCTATATTGCCGTAGCCTACTATACCCCATGTCTTACCGCAAAGCTCACAGTACATGGGATTAAGACAGTTTGCAATACCGCTTTTGGTATATGAGCCATCTCTGACAAAATCGGTATATTCTCTGAGGTGACATGCAAGTGACAATACCGTGGCTACCGTAACCTGAGAAACGCTATGCGCAGAGTAGCCCTCTACATTGCATACGGCAATGCCGTTTTGTCTGCACCAGTCTACATCCACATTGTCATAGCCTGTAGCAAAGAGACAAATGAGCTTTAGGTTTTTTGCACATTTGAGGTTATCCTCATTAAGCTTAACCTTATTTACTATAACAACATCGCTGTCGGCTATCCTCTCCGAAACCTTATCGCAAGGGGTGGAGGGATAAATATCACAATATCCTATGTCTTCTATAGGTTTTAGTGAGATGCCATCACCAAGTGTATTTGCATCAAGTATCGCTATCTTCATTGTGCTCTCCTTTCTGGTACAAAAGATTTCTTTTTAAAGGCGCATTGCCCCGCCAGGCAAATGCACGGTCTTTATAATTTTTCCTGAATTGTCTTTCGGACAGGTTTTCTATATCCCTATATTCAAGTCTTGAAATAAGCTCTTCCTTAAAATCGGGTATATCCGTAATAGGCACATTATCATTGTGAGGACATACCATCTGGCATATGTCGCATCCGAACACGGTGTTGTGTCTCTTTACAAGAGATATCTCTTCACCTGTTAGCTCTCCCCTCTTCTGCGTTATGGCAGAAAGACACTTTTCCCCGCAAAATCCGTCTGCAAGTGCACCCGACGGGCATGCAGATACACACCTGCCGCAATCCATACATGAAAGCTCCGAGATAGTCGCCTTTTCGTAAGGAGCATTGCAAACAATATATCCTATAAAAAAGTACGAGCCATATTTTGAGTTTATGCAAACACCGTTTTTGCCCATAAAGGCAACACCTGCCTTAACTGCAAGCTGACGCTCTATATAAGGACCCGTATCTGCATGTACTTTATAATCTGAAATACCGCAGTTTTCAGCCACCTCGGTGAGCACTCTTCTTGTAACAATATGGTAGTCTGTGCCATGGGCATATATGCTAAGATTAGAGTCTTCTTTATAACCGCAAAAGTACGGAAAAAGAGCAACTATAGAGCAGCTATAGTCCGTACCCATTTCCCGATTATACAGCGAGGCGTCGCATATTCCGAAAGTATCTATATTCAGTTTTGAAAATTCCTTACGCAGTTTCTCCATTGTATAACATTTCCTTAAGTGCTCCGAGAGCCTTTTTTTCTATCCGTGATACCTGCACCTGAGAAATACCCAGCTTTTTGGCAACAGCAGTCTGTGTTTCATCCATAAAATACCTGTATGCAATAACCTCTCGCATACGCTTGTCCAGTTTTTGAATTGCACAGTTTAAACCAATTATATCATCACGGCAGGTTTCTTCATCCTGTTTTAGTGTGTCCAGAAGCAAAACCTCACCTTTTCCCTCCTCGGAAACCGTACGGTATATGGAATCGCACGGACTGCAGGCTGTGATAGCTTCGGTGAGAGTGTATAGGTCAACCTCCATCTTCTGCGCTATCTCAGTTAAGGTTGGCTCTCTCATAAGTTCAGTTGAGAGCTGTGACGAAACCGATGCCGCCGCAGATGACAGCTCCTTGTAGGTCCTGCTCACCTTTATGATGCCGTCATCGCGCAAAAAACGCCTTATTTCACCCGCTATAAGCGGTACTGCATATGTAGAAAATTTAACCTCATATGATGTATCAAAGCGTCTTATTGCCTTTATGAGACCTATCATGCCTATCTGCCGCAAATCTTCTGCTTCGTAGCCTCTGTTTTCAAAACGAGATGCCACACTGTAAACCAGACCTGCGTTTTTTGAGGTAAGAAGATTCATGCTCTCTTCGTTGCCGCTTTGAGCTTCTTTTAATAATTCGTACACTTTGCGCCACCTCTTAACGATGACTCAAAGTCTGTTCTTGCCTATTTGCTTTACCATTGTTACCTTGGTGCCCACATCTATTATGGACTCCACATCCACACTGTCCATGAATGTTTCCATAACGGTAAAGCCCATCCCCGAACGCTCACCGTCGGTATTGGTGGTAAAGAGCGGCTCTCTTGCCTTTGCTATATCGGGTATACCTCTGCCGTTGTCTTTAATAACAATAGTTACTGTATCGCCCGCTACCTCGCAATCCATGTACACAAATCCATGGGATTTGCTGTATCCGTGAACTATGGAATTTGTTACCGCCTCGCTTACTGCGGTCTTGATATCCGCAAGCTCCTCTAATGTAGGGTCGAGCGGTGCAACAAAGGCCGCTATTACCGAGCGTGCAAAGCTCTCATTTTCGCTTTTGTCCAAAAATTTGATTTCTATTTTGTTCATATGTATTACCTCCCCTCTTACGCTGTCTTAATTGCATCGGTGAGGCAATCATATATATTTGTAATTCTGTGCATGCCCGAAAGCTCCAACAGCTTTCGCAAGGTGGGTTTGTTTGCTACTATGCACACCTCTCCGTTTATGGCTCTCATAAGCTTGTATCTGCCTATTATTATGCCTATGCCCGAGCTGTCCATAAAATCCAAATCCGAAAAATCAAATACCACTTTTCTTACATTTTCGTGGCTTATTTTGAGGTCTATCTCGTCGCGTATGGATGAGGCATTGTGCTGGTCTATGTCTCCCGTGACGGATACTACAAGGCATTTTTGCCTCATGTTGAATTTAATCATAAATAATTCCTCCTTTTGTAATCTGACAAAAAGGGGTAATTAGAATTATCCCCTTTCAGCTAGTATTTCTAGGAAAGAATTATTTTTCCTTTGACGGGAAATGAAGTATTATGACAAATATGTCCTTAAAGCACCTGCAAGATAAAGCGAGCCTGCCACGCACACAAAGCCGTCCTCACCCGATAGGGCTATGGCTTTGTCTGCGGCTTTTTTGTAATCGGGTTCATACAGGGCATCGGGTATAAACTTACGGATTTTCCCATAGACGGTTTGAGTCTGCCTTGCACTCGGAACATCTGTTATGACAAAAGTGCCTTTTAGAGCGGAAAGGCGCTTGGCACACTCTTCGAAGTCCTTATCATTGAGCATACCTATTACAAAAATGCGTTTTTTGTCCGATAGGTACATATCAGCACTTTTGCAAAACGCATCTACACCGCACATATTGTGCGCACCGTCTATTATAACACGCTCTCTTACACGCTCAAAACGGCATTTCCATCTTGTGTTTTCTATACCCTTTACGATTGTATCATCATCTATGCCAAGCTCTCTTGCAGAAAGCACCGCCAATGCGGCATTGGATGCCTGAAAGCTTCCCAGAAGCTTAAGTCTCATAGTAAGCGAGTCCACCGCAATATCTGTGTAGTCTAGAGCGGCTTCCTTTATGCCGTAATCCGAATCTGCAAGGAGACATTTTGCACCCTGCTCTGTTGCATAGCTTTGTATTACCTCAAAGATTTTACCCTCTGTATCGGGGTGGACAACCGCCGTGCATCCTCTCTTTATGATACCTGCCTTTTGGAGTGCTATATCCTCTAAAGTATCGCCGAGTATATCGGTATGGTCAAGACCCAGACGGGTTATTACGCAAAGTGCGGGGTCTTCTATAACATTGGTAGAATCCATAAGTCCGCCTATACCGCATTCTATTACACAATAATCGCAGTTTTCTTCTTTAAAATACAAAAATCCTATTGCGGTAATTATCTCGAATTCAATAGGATGTACATCATTTAATTTTTCTATAGCTTCTGCCACAAGATTCGTATAGCGTACAAGCTTATCCGCGGGTATATTTACACCGTTTATTGTAAGACGTTCATTAAACACCTCTATATACGGCGAGGTATTCATACCTACCTTATAACCTGATTGCATTAAGATATTTGTAAGCATACACGACACCGAGCCCTTGCCGTTTGTTCCCGCTATGTGTATGCACTTTAAATCCCTGTGAGGATTACCCAGAGTATTAAGCAGGGCTTTGATATTACAAAGCCCTGCCTTTTTTCCGAATCTGCCTGCAGAATGAATGTATTCGATACACTCTTTTTCTGTACTTAGCAAATTAATCACCTGATTTTTTCTATACTTTCGAGCACTTTAGAGAGCATTTCTCTGTACTTCTCGCCTTTTGCCTTTTCCTCGTCTACAATCTTCTGAGGTGCCTTGCTTACAAAGGATTCGTTGGAAAGCTTGGACTCAACTCTCTTGATTTCTGCCTCTAACTTTGCCTTTTCCTGAGAAAGTCTTTCCATTTCCTTTGCTTTGTCTACGAGTTCGTCAAGAGGAATGTAAACCTGGGCGCCCTCAACAACTGCATTTACAGCATTATCGTCTATATCTGTCTTGTCGGATTTTATGAGAGTTTCGGATGCACCTGCGAGTTTTTCAAAGAATAGCTCACAGCCCTCGAAAATTTCCTTTTTGTCGGTTACTATGATAACCTTTGCCTTTTTGGAGGGAACTACATTCATCTGTGTTCTTAAATTACGGATTGCTCTTATAGCATCCATAACTATCTGCATTCTCTTCTCATCCTCGGGGAACGACAGGCTTTCGTCATACTTGGGCCATGCCGATACCATGATGCTGTCCTCTCCAGTGGGAAGATATCCGAATATTTCCTCGGTTATAAAGGGCATAAAGGGATGGAGAAGCTTTAAAGTATTTACAAGGATATACGAAAGTACCTTCTGTGCGACCTTGTCTGCACCCGAAGCCTCGTAGAGACGGGGTTTAACAAGCTCGATGTACCAGTCGCAATAGTTGTCCCAGATGAAGTCATAGAGCTTGGATACAGCAACACCAAGTTCGAATTTATCCAAGTTTTCGGTAACTTCCTTTGCAAGTGTGTTGAATGAGCTTATAATCCACTTGTCTTCAGTACGCATTTCGCTTACATCGGGAAGCTCTACCTTGTCTATATCAAGATTCATAAGCAGGAATCTTGATGCATTCCATATCTTGTTTGCAAAGTTACGGCTTGCCTCAACTCTCTCCTTGTAATAACGCATATCGTTACCGGGGGAGTTACCTGTGGCAAGGGTAAAGCGAAGAGCGTCGGCACCGTACTCGGCTATAACTTCGAGCGGGTCTATACCGTTGCCCAATGATTTACTCATCTTTCTTCCAAGGCTGTCTCTTACTATACCGTGGATAAATACATATTTAAACGGCTCTTCTTCCATATGCTCCATTGCAGAGAAAATCATTCTTGCAACCCAGAAGAATATGATATCGTAACCTGTTACAAGCACGCTTGTGGGATAGAAATACTTAAGGTCATCTGTCTTTTCGGGCCAGCCGAGTGTAGAGAACGGCCAAAGTGCCGAACTGAACCATGTATCGAGCACATCGGGGTCCTGCTTTAGTGTGCCGCCGCACTTGGGACATGTAGTAACCTCATCCTTGGAAACTACAGTTTCACCGCACTCGCAGTAATATGCGGGGATTCTATGTCCCCACCAGAGCTGACGGGAAATACACCAATCGTGTACATTTTCCATCCAGTTCAAGTATGTCTTGGAGAATCTATCGGGCACAAACTTAATTGTACCATCCTTAACTACCTCAATAGCCTTCTTGCTCAGTGGCTCCATCTTAACAAACCACTGCTTTGATGTGATAGGCTCTACAGTAGTTCCGCAACGGTAGCACTGACCTACATTGTGGCTGTGGGGCTTAACCTTAACAAGAAGTCCTGCTTTTTCCAGGTCTTCTACCATAGCCTTTCTGGCTTCGTAGCGGTCCATACCCTCATACTTTCCGCCGTAGGAATTTATGGTAGCATCGTCATTTAACACCTTAATCTGCTCAAGATTGTGTCTTAAACCAACCTCGAAGTCGTTGGGGTCGTGAGCAGGGGTAATCTTAACACAGCCTGTACCGAAATCCTTATCCACATAGTCATCGGCTATAACAGGGATTTCTCTGCCTACTAAGGGCAGAATGAGAGTTTTGCCTACAAGATGAGCATATCTTTCATCCTCGGGGTGAACTGCAACTGCAGTATCGCCAAGGAGGGTTTCGGGTCTTGTGGTGGCAATTTCCACAACCTCGTCCGAATCCTTAACAGGATAATTGATATGCCAGAAGAAGCCTTCCTGCTCCTCGTACTCTACCTCTGCATCGGAAAGTGCTGTAATACAATGGGGACACCAGTTTATGATTCTGTTGCCCTGATATATAAGTCCCTTTTCGTAGAGCTTTACAAATACTTCCTTAACGGCATTGGAACATCCCTCGTCCATAGTGAAACGCTCTCTGTCCCAGTCGCATGAGCAACCGAGCTTTTTAATCTGATTTATAATACGGCTGCCGAACTGGTTTTTCCAATCCCATACCCTTTCCAGAAACTTTTCTCTTCCAAGGTCGTAGCGGGTAAGACCCTCCTCTTTTCTGAGAGCCTCCTCAACTTTAATCTGAGTAGCTATACCTGCGTGGTCTGTACCGGGAATCCAGAGCGCATTGTAGCCTGCCATCCTCTTATAACGCACAAGTATATCCTGAAGTGTTTCATCGAGGGCATGTCCCATGTGGAGCTGTCCTGTAACATTCGGGGGCGGTATAACAACAGTAAAAGGCTCCTTGCTTTCGTCGGGCTTTGCACTAAAGTACTTGCCGTCTGTCCACATGGAATATATTCTGTCCTCCACTTCTGCGGGGTTATACTGTTTTGCCAGTTCTCTTTTTGAAGCCATTATGTTCAATCCTCTCTATATAACCATTACATAAATAACTATTGCAAGTGTGATAACATACAAAATAAGCTTGTATGCCATTTCTTCGTTTTGCGCGGGCTCTCTTTTTAAAACCAACGCAAGGATTTTTTTGGAAAGGTAGTTGCACACCAGAAGTGCCGCCAACACCGCAAACAATATGTATTTTAACATATGTTCCTCCTATGTACTTTCGGATACTATTGTATCCGAAATTTTATCTTGATACCGAAAGCTTACGCACAAGTGCATACATATCGCGGTTTAATACCTTTTTCATCTCAAGACCCTCTGTAATATCGAGGTCGGTAATAGCTCCGCCCTTCATAACAACTACTCTGTTGCTCTTGCCCTGAGATATAAGGTCTACCGCCCTTGAGCCCATTACAGCCGCCGAAACTCTGTCTCGCACGGTGGGGCATCCGCCTCTCTGTATATGACCGAGTATGGTAGCTCTGGTATCTATACCTGTCTCTTCCTTGATGCGCTTTGCCATCTTGCTTACATCCATATCCACGCCCTCGGCAACTACTATGATATTGTGCTTTCTGCCGTTGGCTCTGCCATCTTTTATAACCTCGATAACATCTTTATCAAAATCAAAGGGCACTTCGGGGGTAAGGACTACCTCCGCACCGCATGCTATGGCAGTTTCTACAGCTATATAACCCGCCCTTGCACCCATAACCTCGATAACCGAGCATCTGTGGTGGGATGTACAGGTATCGCGAAGCTTATCTGCCGCTTCGAGAGCTGTGTTAAGTGCTGTATCAAAACCTATAGTGTATTCACTGCAGGCAATGTCATTATCTATAGTACCGGGAACGGCAATGGTGAGTATACCGTGCTCAGCAAGAGCTCTGGCACCCTTGAATGAGCCGTCGCCGCCTATGACAACAAGTGCGTCGATACCGTTTTCACGGCAAACCTCGGCACCCTTGGCTATACCCTCGGGCTCCTTGAATTCAGGACAACGCGCTGTCTCCAGCATAGTACCTCCGCGCTGAAGATACTCGCTTACGCATCTTGCGTCCATTTCTATCATGTTATTATTGAGAAGACCGCGGTAGCCCTCCTTGATACCCATGACCTTGTAGCCATAGCCAAGACCTGTTCTTACAACGGCTCTTACTGCCGCGTTCATACCGGGCGCATCGCCGCCGCTTGTGAGCACTCCTATTGTTTTGATTTCCATAATATTTCCTCCAATGTTATATAAAAATGCACAAATATACTAATATGCCATAATATAACATATATTTTATAACATTTTCGGCAAAAAATCAAGTATTATGCACGATTTTTGGTAATTTAATCAGCCTATAAACATCTGAGTCCACAGGTTTCCGTTTTTAACATAACCTACACCTATCTCTTTGTATGATGAACTCAATATATTAGCTCTGTGACCGGGGGAGTTCATCCAGGCATTTACAACTGCCTCAGGTGTTTTTTGTCCTTTTGCTATATTCTCGCCCGCTGTCCTGTATGATATGCCAAATCTCTCAATCATATCAAAGGGTGAGCCGTATGTGGGACTGGTATGGGAAAAATAGTTTTTATCTGCCATATCCTGTGATTTGTAGCGCGCTACACGGCTAAGCTGCCAGTTGTGTGTAAGCTCTTTCAATCCATTTTGTCTTCTTACCTGATTTACAAGGCGTACAACCTCGGTTTCGAATTCGCTTACTGCCGCATCGGCGGTGGGGATTGTAACAAGCTGTCCGGGGTATATGAGCGCAGGATTTTTTATCTGCGGATTTGCTCCGATTACCTCGGAGAGCCCCTGCTCGTACTTTACGGATATCTTCCACATGGTGTCGCCTTTTATTACCTTGTGTGTAGTGCTTGCATGTGCTCCTGTAGTAATTATTGCACCTATTATAAGTGCAGCTGAAAATGTCTTTTTCATAACTAAACCTCCTTTTTCGGCACTTTTTCATGCCGCAAAATGCACCTCCATTATATCACAATGGTTTACATAATTCAAATACAACATATGGAAAAAGCCATGGCTTCTGCGTTTTAGAAACCATGGCTTTACATAACACATCATCTTGTTATACAATTATAAATCACATTTCTGAGTCGGGACTGGTAGTATGTCTCCTGCGGATTTGTCATGTGGTGGGTATAGAACGATGCAAGCTTAAGGTCGGTATCTACAAGCACATTTGCACCCGCGGCACCGCCCCATCCGAACTCACCGTAAGAGCCGTTTGAGCCGCTTTTTGCCTTGTCTATCATGGTACGAACACCAAGTCCGTAGCCGTAGCCTTTAAGTTGAGACCATTTGAGGTAAGGAAGAAGCTGTTCTGTAAGCTGATTTGTTTTAAGAAGTCCTACCGTAGCCGATGAAAGAATTCTCTCGCCATTTGCACCTATACCACCGAGGCTTAATGCAGTTGCAAATTTCATATAATCTGCAGGCGAGGTGGTAACACCGGCACCGCCGCTGTCGTACTCGCTTCCGAGAACATATGATACCTTTTTATCTATTTTGACTATCTTTCCGCCCTGACTTTTTACCTCACCGCTCTGAAGCTTTACTATGTCGGTATTTTCGCCGTCTACAAAGTTGTAGAGGTTATTTACCCTGTCTATTACTTCGTCGTTGTGATAGTAAGAGTCATTCATTCCGAGAGGCTCGAATATATTTTTCTTTACATAGTCTCTGAACTTCATGCCCGACATTGCTTCTACCGCCGCCGCAAGAATATCGTGACCTATGCTGTACATCCACTTTGTACCGGGCTCATAGTAAAGTGGGTCTTCTGCAATACACTTTGCAACGGTAAGGGTATCCATCCTGCCGTCTGTGATTTCTCTTGCCTTTTTAAATCCCGGAGCGCTCAGGTCATAGCTAAACCCTGCCGTCATGGTAAAAAGGTTGCGTAATGTTATGGGATTTTTGGCTTTCCTTACATCATCGCCCTCTTTTACATACATCTTTCTGAACTCGGGTATATACTCATACAGGGGGTCATCGAGAAGAAATACTCCCTTTTCATAAAGCTGAAGTGCGGCAGTTACCGTAATCGGCTTTGAGCACGAATAGATGTTGAAAAGTCCTTCTCCTGTCATGGGGACTTTGTTTTCAAGGTCGGAGTAACCCGACTCATAGCGGAAAACCTCCTTACCATCTACTGCTATTCTTATGCAGTTGCCGGGGATTCTCCATGATGTGAGGTGGTCCATAAATTCTTTTAATGGTTCAAAATTCATTTTTCTTTCGTCCTTTCTATTTGATTCTTACATTATCGGCGCCTATCAAATCCCAAAGCTCTGTTACAAGCTCATTTGTAAGACTGACACCGTGATTTTTGTCTGTCATGACACGCTCTGAGGTATCTTCAAAATAGAGGCATACCGTGTTTGTGCCTTTGTATTTTGCAAGGATATCCTTAATCTCATCCAAGTCACTTTTATCTGAAAGTCGCAGATATAATACGGCATTGTGCCTTATGCCTACCTCCTGCGCCTTTAATGCAGATATGAGCGAAAGCGCCACATCATCGCCCCTCTTTTTGACCGAGGCAGTAATGCAAAGTGCTGTACCCTCTGTAAGATAAGCGCGGTATTTGTTGTAGGTGTTTTCAAAGGCGGTGACCTCTACCGTGTCATAATAATCCGAAAAGCTCATGGTACACAGGAAAACTCCGCTCTTTGTCCTTGAGGTAGTAACCCTGGATACAACAGCGCATATATTAACACGCCTGCCCTCTTCTATATCTCCGTCATTTACAGAGTACACCTGTGTGTCCGAAAACATAGCGGCGGTAAGTGCATACTGTGTCATGGGGTTTCCGCTAAGATACATTCCCGCAAAATCGCTTTCAAATGCATAGCGCTCTCCCAAAGTAAAATCCTGCGCCTCGTCTATTGAGAGCTCCTTTAAGGCAAAATCATCGGCATCCTCACCAAAGAAGCTTACCTGATCCTTTGACCTTGCAAACCTGTCCTTTACCGAAGCATCGAGAATGGTTTCATAGTTAAGAAGAAGTACCCGTCTGTTCGGAAATATACTGTCGAATGCTCCGCACTTTATGAGCACCTCAACACAGCGTTTGTTTATATCATAAGATGACATACGGTTTATAAAGTCGGGAAAGCTTCTGAAAAGGCCGCCTTTTTGCCTTTCCTCCGCTATGGCGTCGGGAAAGTTCATGCCCACATTCTTTAATGCCGAAAGTCCGAAGCGGACATTTCTGCCCTCGGGGGTAAAAAGAGCATAGCTTCTGTTTACATCGGGCGGAAGAAGTCTTATGCCGTAACGTGCAAAGCCTGTAACATACTTGAATGTTTTATGCGAATTTCCAAGCAGACTTATAAGAAGCGACACAAGGTATTCTGTAGGGTAATTTGCCTTGAGATACGCTGTCTGATACGCAACCCTTGCATAGCAGGCGGCATGGGATTTGTTGAAAGCATAGTTGGCAAAATCCGAAAGCAAATCAAATATTCGATTGGCGGTATCGTCATCTATTCCGTTTCGCCTTGTACCCATGACCTCTATCGTACCGTCGGGCAGGGTGATGCCGTTTATAAAGACCTCTCGTTCCTTTTCCATCTGTTCCTTCTTTTTCTTTGCCATACTTCTGCGCACAAGGTCTGCTCTGCCCATGGAATAGCCTGCAAGTGTACGCACTATCTGCATAACCTGCTCCTGATATATTATAGTTCCGTAGGTGGACTTAAGTATGGGCTCAAGTGATGGATGTATATATTTTATGCCGTCGGGATTATACACATTTTTAAGGAATGTGGGTATCTGCTCCATGGGACCCGGTCTGTATATACTTGTGGTGGCTATGATATCTTCAAGTCTGCGCGGTTTGAATTTGCGCATAAACGCCTTAAGACCGGGGTTTTCGAGCTGAAATACGCCGTCGGTATCACCCTTTTGTATAAGACTGAATGTAGTTTTATCGTTGTAATCGAGGTTATCCATGTCTATACGGATGCCCTGAGTTTTTTCTATAAGCTTTACGGTGTTGTCTATTATGGTGAGGTTTCTAAGACCCAGAAAGTCCATCTTAAGAAGTCCTATCCTCTCCAATGCACCCATGGGATACTGTGTAATAAGTCCCTTGTCGCTTGTCTGAACAGGCACATAGCTTGTAAGCTTATCATCGGCTATAACAACACCTGCGGCATGGGTTGATGCATGGCGTACAAGTCCCTCTATCTTCATAGCAATATCCAGAAGCTTTTTTACATTAACATCCGTTTCGTAGAGTTTCTTTAAATTCGGCTCTGTTTCCAAAGCATCCGATATCTTTATATGAAGTCTCTCGGGTATGGATTTGGCTACCTTGTCCACGGTAACAGGCTCTATTGCAAGAACTCTCCCTACATCCCTTACCGCCGCGCGTGCCGCCATAGTACCAAAGGTTATTATACCTGCCACGCGGTTTTTGCCGTACTTTTCGGTTACATAGTCCTTTACCTCGTCACGCCTTTCGTTGCATATATCTATGTCTATATCGGGCATGCTCACACGCTCGGGGTTTAAAAATCTCTCAAAAAGCAGGTCATACTTTATGGGGTCGACCTCTGTGATATTTAAGGTATATGCCACTATGCTCCCCGCGGCACTTCCTCTGCCCGGCCCTACTGGTATGGCATTATCCTTTGCAAATTTTATAAAATCCCATACTATAAGAAAGTAGTCTGTATAGCCCATGGAATTTATGGTATTAAGTTCATAATCTATGCGTTTTAATATATCTCCCGTTACATCTTTGTATTTGCGGTGTGCCCCCTCTATACAAAGCTCCCTCAAGTACTGCTCATGGCTTAAGGAAGTATTAAGGCTTATTTTGGGAAGATGTATGGTATCAAAGTCCAACTCAAGATTGCACATTTGTGCTATCTTTTGAGTGTTTTCTAATGCATGAGGTACATCCGAAAAGGCATCGTACATCTCCTCGACACTCTTTAGATAAAATTCCTCGCCGAAGAATTTAAGTCTGTCGGTATCATGTATCTTCTTACCTGTCTGAATACAGGTAAGGACATCCTGAACGAGACTGTCATCTCTTTGTATATAGTGAACATCATTTGTGGCAACAAGCTCAATGCCCGTTTCGCGTGAGAGCCTTATTGCACCCTCGCGGACTGCATACTCCTCGCTCATGCCGTGATTTTGAATTTCCAGATAGAAATTGCCCTCGCCGAAGATTTCATTTAATTCCAATGCTCTTCTTTTTGCAAGTTCGTAGTTGCCCGAATAAAGAGCAGTATTTACCTCGCCCTTGAGACATGCCGAAAGAGCTATGAGCCCGCCCGAATACTGCCTCAACAGTTCCTTGTCCACACGCGGTTTATAGTAATATCCGTCCTGAAATGCCAGCGACACCAGATTCATAAGGTTTCTGTAGCCTTCCTCGTTGCGACACAACAAAACAAGGTGCCCGTAATCAGAATCGGCTCCGTGCACCTTGGAAAATCTGCTGTTTGGTGCAGTATAAACTTCGCATCCTATGATGGGTTTGATACCGTATTTAGTACACTCTTCATAGAATTCAACAGCACCGTACATAACACCGTGGTCGGTGATTGCAAGCGAGTCGAAGCCAAGAAACGATGCCCGTTTAACAAGCTCATCTATGCGCGGTGTACCGTCGAGCAGACTGTACTGTGTATGAACATGTAGGTGGGTAAAAGGCTTTTTTAACACTTTTCGGCTATCTCCTGAATTTTTCGCAGTCTGTGGTTTACTCCCGATTTGCCCAGCGGCGGATCGAGCATTTCACCAAGCTCCTTCAAAGAGTGCTCCCTGTATTCAAGCCTAAGGCGTGCTACCTCCTTAAGACTTTCAGGAAGATTTTCAAATTTGCCTGCTTCTATAATCTTATTTATTGCATTTACCTGTTCCACAGAAGCGTCTACCATTTTTTGCAGGTTTGCCGCCTCGCAGTTCATAGTGCGGTTTACATTGTTTCTTATTTCCTTTAATATCTTTGTATTGTGAAAGTCCATAAGCACCTTGTAAGCGCCCATAAGGGTGAGTATATCTGCGATTTCCTCGCTGTTTTTAAAGTATATTACCATGTTGCCCGACCTTACCACAACCCTCGGATTTATGCCCATGGATTTCATGACAGCATACAAATCATTGTGAAGTCCGTAGCTTGGTGTGGCAAACTCCATATGATACTTCTTCTCGGGGCTCATTACGGTGCCCGAGGTAAGAAATACGCCTCTTAAAAAGGCTTTCTGTCTGGCACTTTTGTCTATGTATTCTGTTTTTATCCTAAATGAGCTTAAGTAATTAACATCGGACGGTCTCTCTATAAAGCCGAGAGCTATCATAAGGGTAACAGCCTCGTCGTTTTCCGTACATACGGTATATGATACCTTGCCCGATGATGATTTAGTTATCTTTACCTTGGAATTCACTCCCACGGTATCCTTGGTAAGCTGGTATATTCTTCGAACTGTCTTGGGGTTTTCGGTAACAACGGTAAGACTTAATATTCCCTTTTCGCGTCTTAGTCTTCCGCCGAATGCAACACAGCCCATAAGCTCACACAAAGATGCCGAGGTGGAAACATTTTTTATTTTAACAAGCTCATTTTTCGTGTCTTGCGAAAATGACATTTCAGAATTCTCCTATAAATCTTATTTCGGGCTCCAGTTCCACACCGAATTTATCGTACACGATGCGTTTAACATCGCCTATAAGTTTATATACATCCGAGCTTTTTGCATTGTCATAGTTTATAACAAAGCCTGTATGCTTTTCCGATACCATGGCTCCGCCTACCCTGTAGCCGCGAAGTCCCGCATCATCTATAAGCTTTGCTGCAAAATATCCCTCGGGTCTTTTGAAGGTACTTCCTGCGCTGGGATATTCGAGGGGCTGCTTTTCTCTGCGTCTTGCATTTAATTCGCGGGTGTAACTGTTTATCTTTTCAGCATCGCCCTCTTTTAAGGAAATGACGGACCAAAGCACCACATCGTCTTTTGTAAATATGCTTTTGCGATAGGAAAAACCGTGCTCGTCACCTACAGCAGTCTTAACCGTCCCATCCGAAGAAAGATAGGTGGTCTTTGTAACAACATCTTTCATCTCTCCGCCGTATGCGCCTGCATTCATGACTACCGCTCCGCCAAGGCTTCCGGGTATGCCCGAGGCAAATTCAAAGCCCTCGAGACTATGTGCTCTTGCAACAGATGCCACCGAGGACAAAAGCGCCCCTGCCATAGCATGAAGCTCTGTGCCACATACTGTAATGTCCGACATGTTTTTTCCTATGCACACAACCGTGCCGTCAAATCCCATGTCCGAGACAAGAAGATTTGAGCCGTTTCCTATGACGATAAATTTTTCTCCTGCTTTTCTCAGAGCATTTACCACACCTACTGCTTCATCCTCGGTGGACGGGAGAACAAAATACCTTGCATTTCCGCCAAGCTTAAAGCTTGTGTGGAGACTTAAGGGTTCATTTTGCAATATATTTTCCTTTGGTATAAACTCAGTTAATATGTTTAAAGTATCTATTTTAATTACTCCTTACCTGCCCAAAAATGCGGCACCGATTATTCCTGCATCGTTTCCAAGCTTTGCTAAGACAATCTTGCTCGGCTCAGAAAAGCCTACTCCATAATGATGCTTCTCCACATAGTCTTTTACGGGACTGAGTAGCTCCTCACCCGCACGGCTTACTCCGCCGCCTATGGCAATAACCTCGGGTCGGAAAATATTTACTATATTTACAACACCCTGTGCCACATACTCGCAGTATTTATCTGTAACAGCTTTTGCCGAGGGGTCACCATTTTTGGATGCCTCCCATATGAGCTTACCGTTAAGAGCACCGCCGTTTTGCTCCTTGTATTTAAAAAGAAGTGAATTTTTATCTTCTTCTGCGGCTTTGTTCGCCTGCTGTACAAGCGCAGTAGCCGATGCATATGCTTCCCAGCAGCCGCATCTTCCGCAGGAGCACTTTTTGCCGTTCATATCTATAACCATGTGGCCGATTTCTCCCCCACCGCCGTTACAACCTGAAAAGAGCTTGCCGTCGATTACAATTCCGCTTCCCACACCTGTGCCGAGGGTTACTGCCACAAAATCCTTTATACCCTCCTCACCGAGAGCAAAGAATTCTCCCAAAGCCGCACAGTTGGCATCATTGTCTATATACACATCTTTTGCGATGTGCTTTTGAAATTCCTCTACAAGAGGTGCATTCTTTAAATCTATATTGTTGGTATACACCACAACTCCCGATCTGTTGTCTATGGTGCCGGGTATACCCATGCCTATTGATATGACATCTTTCATATCTATACCTGCACCTGTTGCAAGCTCACCGCACAAATCTGCAATACTCTTTGCAAGACCCGAGCAGCCTGCTTTGGAGTCTGTAAGAACAGAGGTTTTGTATATGATATCCCCGTTTGGTGTAACAACTCCGCCTTTTATTGTGGTACCGCCTACATCTATTCCTATATAATACATTGTATACCTCCGGATTTTTATTTTTGCGCACCCATCTTCATTTCGTTCATAAGTCTTTCATTGAGCGCCTCTGCCGCATTGTATCCCATCCTCTTCTGACGATGGTTTATTGCCGCAACCTCTATTACCACAGCAAGATTTCTGCCCGGCTTTACAGGAATTGTGAGCGAGGGTATCTTAATGCCCAGAAGCTCTGTGTATTCTGTTGTAAGACCAAGACGGTCATATTGCTTTTTATCCTGCCAGATTTCCAAATTTATTATAAGGTCAATCTTTTCCATATTTTTGACAGCACCGACACCGAATACGTTTTTGACATCGATTATACCGATACCTCGAAGCTCTATAAAGTGCCTTATGATATCGGGGGCGCTTCCCAAAAGGGATTTATCGGAAACCCTCTTTATCTCTACGGCATCATCTGCAACAAGCCTGTGTCCTCTTTTTACAAGCTCTACCGCAGTCTCGCTCTTACCTACACCGCTGTCTCCCAAAAGAAGCACTCCCTCGCCGTGTACCTCTACAAGAACTCCGTGTGTTGTAATTCTGGGGGCAAGCTCGATATTTAAAAATGCTATAAGAGCACTTATAAAACGCGAGGTGGACATATGTGTGCGAAAAAGCGGGGTATTGTATTTTTTGGCAAGGTTTTTCATAATATCGGAAATTTCGATATCCCTTGTAACTATAACACAGGGTACTTCTTTGCTGAAAAAGTTTTCCAGCGCAGTTGCCTCAGCCTCATCGGAAATGTGCCTTAAATATGAGGTTTCTACCATTCCTATAACCTGAATACGAGTGTTGTCGAAATACTCAAAAAAACCAGTCATCTGAAGACTCGGACGGTTGACCTCGTTGTTGCATACGAGTACCTTATCCATGTTTTCCGACTCATACACGGTTTCCAGATTGAATTCCTTTATAATTTTGGTAAGCTCTACAGTAAATTTCTGACTGTCCATTATATTCACCTCATTTTAATAATATATCTTTCGTTAGTAAGACATATTTTATCACATTAAGCATAACACAATACTTAAAATAAATCAATACAATAAACGCAAAAGCAAATCTTAATTTTTTGTTGCTTTTTGTGTTATGAAATGGTATAATTGTACAATACCAAAGGAAAGGGTGTTACATTTATGAGCTATTCCAGAGAAGAATTTGCAAAGCATATGCAGGATTGGAATACACTTTTAAATACTCACAAGCTTCCCTCGTGGGATGAGCTTCCGTCTATAGATTTGTACATGGACCAAGTGATTGTGCTTATGAATCAGTACTTAAATAACTATGTACCCTGTGCGGGCGATGCAAATCAGACCATAACACCCCCTATGATAAATAACTATGTTAAGCTTAAGGTAATGCCCGCCCCCGTGAAGAAGAAGTATTCCCGCTGCCACATAGCATACCTTATAATGCTGTGTTCATTAAAGCATGCACTAAGCATCCCAACCATGCAGAAAATCATCCCCCTGCACGAAGATATACAGAGTATAAAAGAGCTTTACGAAGTATTTTGCAACAATCAGCACAAGGCATTTGCATACATAACCGAAAAGGTGTGCGCGGTAACAGACCCGCTCCTTAAAGAAGCTGACAGTAATCCCAACAGAATGTATGACCTTGCCATGCAGATATCCGTGAGTGCAAATGTATTCAAAATGCTCTCCGAGGATGTAGCATCCATACAGCATATGGAAGAAACGGAAGAAAAATAATTTTTTTGAATTTAGGTATGGACAAACCCGTTTTTTTGTGTTATACTAATTACCGTTGTGATGCTGTTGTAGCTCAGCAGGTAGAGCACTTCCTTGGTAAGGAAGAGGTCGGCAGTTCAAGTCTGCTCAACAGCTCCAGAAAAAAGCACTTCGCATGAAGTGCTTTTTTCGACCTTTTTCCACCATATGGGGCATTAGCGCAGTTGGGAGCGCATCACACTGGCAGTGTGGGGGTCAAGGGTTCAAGTCCCTTATGCTCCATAAAAAAGAATCTACTTAAAAAGTAGGATCTTTTTTTACTGTATAGGGATTTGCGTTAAATTTAGTTCGCGAAATGAAATGTTAACGAAACTATGCTCGCGACA
>JAZRKX010000051.1:0-21836 GCA_045646525.1 Clostridia bacterium
CCCTCGCGGTCAGCATCGCCTGCGTTTACAATGGCGTCCACATCTTCTCTGTTACATAGCTCTGTGATTATGCCAAACTGCTTTTCCACACCGCTATCTGTCTTTTTGTCCTTATCCTTGCGGAGTTCAAACAAAAATTCCTTTGGAAAGCACGGCAAGCCCTGCATGGTCCATTTGCCGTTCTCTTCGCCCCCTGTATACTTTTCCACATCGCACAGCGAAAAAAGGTGTCCGTATACCCAGGTGACTATGTATTCACTTCCTATATAAAAGCCGTCTCTGCGTTTCATATTCCCTATGGAATTGGCAATGTTTGTCGCAAGACTCGGCTTTTCGGCAATAATAAGCTTCATTTGGTGTTTCTCCTTGGTTTAAAAATCATATTACATATCCGCCGTTTACGCCAAGCACCTGACCTGTGATAAAATCCGCATCCTCGCCCGCAAGAAAAAGTACTGCAGATGCCACATCATCTCCCTTGCCAATACGGCACAATGGGGTATCGTCTGCTATAGCATCCAAATCCTCTTTGGTGTAGCATGAGTTCATGGGAGTATCTATAAGACCGGGAGTTATGCAATTTACCCTTACGCCCGATGGACCAAGTTCCTTGGCAAGTGCCTTGGTAAGACCTATGATTGCCGCCTTTGTCATGGAGTATGCCGCCTCGCAGGAGGCACCCACCTCGCCCCACATTGACGAAATATTTATTATACTGCCTATATGGTTTTGT
The DNA here is from genome assembly GCA_045646525.1 of Clostridia bacterium. Taxonomy (GTDB): domain Bacteria; phylum Bacillota; class Clostridia; order UMGS1810; family UMGS1810; genus RGIG8748. Next base: position 734 of record JAZRKX010000051.1, read on the forward strand.
ACCATATGCTTTGCCGCATGGGCACACACACGGAAAGTGCCCTTTATGTTTACATCTGTAAGATATGTGAGGACATCCTCCGTGGTATCCTGAATAATTCCGCTAAAAGACACACCTGCGCAGTTAATGGCGGTGTCTATACTGCCAAATTCAGCCAATGCTTTATTAAATGCGTTTTCCGCCTCTTGCGATAAGGTAATATCCGCCTTTATCAGAACGAGCCTTGAACTTTTGGCATAAGCATTTAGTTCCATTACCGATTCTTCGTTTTTGAAGTAAACCGCCGCCACATTGCAGCCTTTTTGCAAAAATGCCTTGCAGCAAGCATTTCCGATACCGCCTGAGGCTCCGGTAATAAATATATTTTTCATAAATCTTCTCCCGCATTGTTTTATTCATGATACCATTTCCACAAAAAAAAGTCAACAAACCCGCCAAGATCAACAAAAAACGCCCGATAAATGTGAACGAATTCTAAACCTTTGAAGTTTTTTGCGGAATTAATTGATTTTTACAATTTTTGTGTTATAATATATAGTTGGTAATATATGATTGCAGTTTATAATCTGCAGAAAGGAACAATTATGGGTTTATTTACTTCGTACTTTACAAAACCGGGCCCGGGTGTAGACAAAAATGCTCCCGAGAAGCTTCGTATATGGCAGTTTTTTGAAATATTCTGGGGTCAGTTATCTAAACTGTGTCTTATGAACATGGTTTACTTTATAGCTATGATTCCTCTTGTATTGGGACTTTTTCTGTGCTTTGATTTCAACATAGATGCACCGCTTTTTATAGCACTTCCCACCAATGCGGACGGCATTCCCACCATGGATTTGGCAGGGCTTATACTTATTGTAGTATCCGTGTTCGTATCTTTTCCCGCTACTTTAGGCTTTACCTTTGTACTTCGCAACATCCAGAGGCGCGAGCACGCATGGATATGGCACGACTTTTTAAAGCATATTAAGGCAAACTATAAAAAAGGAGTTATAAACGGTGTAGTTACACTTCTTGTATACTACCTGCTGTTTAATGCACACACTCTCTACTACAGTCAGACCGTATTTAGCTCGGGATATGCAAACACATTCCTCGCCATGCTTATGGTGGCACTTATGGTGTTATTTACCTGGGCACAGTTCTATGTGAACACGATGATAGTTACCTTTGACTTAAAGCTCAAGGATATCTACAGAAATGCTTTTCTTTTTGCAATATCAAAGGTACCGTTAAATATCCTTATAAGCATAATTTGTGTGTTACTTGGATTTGGCGTGTTTGTTCTTTTCTATATTATACCTGTTCTCGCAGTACTTCTCGCTTTCCTTATACTGTATTCGCTTTTTGGTTTTATTACAGTATTTTGTGTATATCCTACCATAGATAAGTACATGATAGAGCCTGTTACCGAAAAATCCGAAGAAGAGGAAACCGACATATGAAGTTTGTAGAAATATTTACAGACGGTGCATGCAGCGGAAATCCCGGAAACGGCGGTTACGGTGCAATACTTAAATACGCAGGTGTCGTAAAAGAGATATCACAGGGCTATAAAACCACCACAAACAACCGCATGGAGCTTCTTGCGGCTATAACTGCTCTGGAAATGTTAAAAGAGCCGTGCAAGGTGGATTTGTACAGCGATTCAAAATATCTTGTGGACTCTGTAAACAAGGGCTGGATAGAAAAGTGGCAAGCAAATAACTGGAAAAAATCCGGCTCTGAAAAAGCAAAGAACATTGATTTACTCATACGGCTTGTAAGCCAGATACAAAGGCATGATATCCGCTTTTTGTGGGTTAAGGGGCATGACGGCCACACCGAAAACGAAAGGTGCGACACACTTGCCACAACCGCCGCAAAAAGTGATAATCTTATAGAAGATACCGGCTACAGCAGTTAGAAAGAAGGAAGACATATGAAAAACATATATTTTGACCATGCCGCTACTACCTATGTAAAAAAGGAAGTATTAAACGAAATGCTCCCCTACTTTACCGAGAACTACGGAAATGCTTCTTCGGTATACACCATAGGTCAGAAGAGCAAGGCGGCTCTAAATACCGCAAGAGAGAAGGTTGCATCGTGCCTCGGATGCGAAAGCGGCGAGATATACTTTACAGCTTCGGGCTCGGAGGCAGACAACTGGGCAATAAAAGGTGCGGCAAGACTAAACAGAGGGAAAGGCAACCATATAATTACAACCGCCATTGAGCATCATGCAGTACTGCACACCTGTAAGGCGTTGGAAAAGGACGGCTTTGAAGTAACATATCTGCCTGTGGATGAATACGGCATGGTGTCGACAGAGGATGTTAAAAATGCCATAAAGGACACCACCGTGCTTATAACGGTAATGTTTGCAAACAACGAAATAGGAACAATAGAGCCAATCGCAGAAATTGCAGCTATTGCAAAGGAAAAAGGAATACTTATGCACACAGATGCCGTTCAGGCTGCAGGTGCAATCCCGATAGATGTAAAAGAGCTTGGCGTGGATATGCTTTCTCTATCCGCACATAAGTTCAACGGGCCAAAGGGCGTAGGCGCACTCTATGTACGCAAGGGCGTGCGTATAGAAAACCTCATAGAGGGCGGCGCACAGGAAAAGGGCAAGAGAGCAGGCACGGAAAACCTTGCAGGCATAGTAGGTCTTGCAAGCGCTCTGGAACTTGCAAATAACTCCATGGCAGAAAAGAGCGCAAAGCTCATAGAAATGCGCGACTATATAATAGATAATATAGAAAAGAGAATCCCCTATTGCAGACTAAACGGTCACAGAACGGACAGACTTCCAAACAATGTAAACTTCTCGTTTGAATTCATAGAGGGCGAATCGCTTCTTCTGTGGCTCGATATAAACGGAATTGCCGCATCGTCGGGTTCTGCATGCACATCCGGCTCGCTCGACCCGTCTCATGTGCTTCTGGGCATAGGTCTTAAGCACGAAATTGCGCACGGTTCCTTAAGAATAACCCTTGGCGAAGAAAACACATATGAAGAAATAGACTATATGCTCTGCAAACTCTGCGAAATCGTGGAAAAATTAAGACAGATGTCTCCTCTTTACGAGGCAGTAACAAAAGGAGGTAATAAATAATGTATTCAGAAAAGGTAATGGACCATTTTACAAACCCGAGAAATGTGGGCGAAATTGAAGATGCCAACGCTGTAGGTCAGGTTGGCAATGCCAAATGCGGCGATATAATGAAAATGTATATGAAGATAGAAAACGACGTAATAGTGGATGTTAAATTCAAGACATTCGGATGCGGCGCCGCTATTGCTACAAGCAGTATGGCAACAGAGCTTGTAAAGGGCAAAACAGTAGATGAAGCCCTCGCTGTTACAAACAAGGCTGTCATGGAAGCACTCGACGGTCTTCCGCCCGTTAAGGTACACTGCTCTGTGCTTGCCGAGGAAGCTATAAGCGCAGCAATACAGGATTACTACAACAGAATGGGTATAGACAAACAGGTAAGAAAATGCGACGGATGCTGTGAGCATTGCGGACACTAATAATCAAAACGGTCACATCGATTATGATGTGACCGTTTTGATTATTTTGTTTCTTTCTTCTTTTGCTTATATACAAGCTTGCCTATGTGCTGAACTATAAAAGTCTTTTTGCTCTTTCCTACTATATATCCCACTCCATAGCAGATATAGGGCAATATAACAGAAAGTATCCCTACTGCTTCAGGTGGAATTTTACTCTTTTTATCGTAAAGAAGTACAAATGGTAAATTGTAAATTCTGAATATGGTAACAAAAATATTACCGAGTGCACGAGAAAGCACATAGAGTATAACAGATATTACAAACACAGGAAGAGCGTGTATAAAACCGTCGTATATTCTGTAACTCAGTGTGTCTGCTTCGCCGCTTTTTAAAAGTGCATTTGCCGCGCGCAAATCCTTGCCCGAATTTCTCCATGCTTTGGAATACATAGAGGAAAGATATACAAGAGACGTAAGTATGCTTGCAAGCCACACCTGACTTCTGAAAGCCGCTCCCGCCACACAGAAAAGCGCAACGGATATAACAATTCCTAAAAGATGCTCGCCCATAACCGAGAGCATATATTTGATTTTCTTATTCATGACAGATTTCCTTTCGACATTTATTACTGTAATTATAGTGCCATACACACAAAAATGTCAAGTAATTCTTGACATTTAAACATTAAAATACTATAATTAAAATGTTAATTTATTTTGAACAAGGAGGTAATATTGTGATTAAAATTTGTCTGCGCGGTACCGATGTAAAGGAGTTTGAAAACGGCACCACAATCTATGAAGTAGCAAAATCCATAAGCGATTCTCTGTCAAGAGCCGCACTCGGCGGCATTGTGGACGGCGAGGTGAAAGAACTTACCTTTGCACTCGAACACGACTGCGATTTGAATATCATCACCTTTGCAGATGACGAAGGAAAGAAAATCCTCCGCCACACAGCTTCTCATGTAATGGCACAGGCTGTCAAGAGACTTTATCCGAATACAAAGCTTGCCATAGGCCCCAGTATTGATGACGGCTTCTACTATGATTTTGATTCAGAGACAAGCTTTACAAATGAGGATTTAAAGGCTATAGAATCCGAAATGAAAAAGATTGTAAAAGAGAGAATCCGTCTCGAAAGATTTACTCTTCCCCGAGAAGAAGCAATTAGGCTTTTAAAGGATATGGACGAGCCCTATAAGGTAGAGCTTGTGGAAGAGCTTCCCGAGGGTGAAGAAATCTCTTTCTACAAGCAGGGCGATTTTACCGACCTCTGCGCAGGTCCTCATGCCTTTGATACAAGTGTGGTTAAGGCGTTCAAGCTTATGAGCGTAACAGGTGCATACTGGAGAGGAAACGAAAAGAACAAAATGCTCCAGAGAATATATGCAACCGCGTTCCCCACAAAAGACGAATTAAATGAGCACTTAGAAAAGCTTGAGGAAGCTAAAAAGCGCGACCACAACAAGCTCGGAAGAGAACTCGAATTCTTTACAACCGTTGACACCATAGGTCAGGGACTACCTATTCTTCTTCCCAAGGGTACCAAGGTTATACAGATTCTCCAGAGATTTGTAGAAGACACCGAGGCTAAGCTTGGCTGGCAGATGACCAAGACTCCCCTTATGGCAAAGAGCGATCTTTACAAGCTTTCGGGTCATTGGGACCACTACAAAGACGGTATGTTTGTTATGGGCGATGAAGAAACCGACAAGGAAGTGTTTGCGCTCCGCCCCATGACTTGCCCGTTCCAGTATCAGGCTTATCTTAACAAGATGAGAAGCTACAGAGACCTCCCGTTAAGATACAGCGAAACAAGCACACTTTTCCGTAACGAAGCTTCAGGAGAAATGCACGGTCTTATAAGAGTCCGCCAGTTTACCATAAGCGAGGGACACCTTATGTGTACCCCCGAACAGCTTGAGGGCGAATTTAAGTCCTGTCTTGAGCTTACAACATATATGCTTAAGACTCTCGGTCTCTACGAGGATGTATCCTACAGATTCTCTCAGTGGGACCCCAACGACCGTGAAAAGTATATAGGTACACAAGAGCAATGGAATGAAGCACAGGATATGATGGGAAGAATCCTCGACCACCTCGGTATTGATTATAAGATTGGTATAGGCGAAGCCGCTTTCTACGGTCCTAAGCTCGATATCCAGATTAAGAATGTATTCGGCAAAGAGGATACCCTCATAACCATACAGATAGACCAGATGCTTGCAGAAAAGTTTGGCATGGAATACACCGATACAGACGGCTCCAAGAAGAACCCCTGCATAATCCACAGAACATCTATCGGATGCTACGAAAGAACTCTTGCACTTCTTATAGAAAAGTATGCAGGTGCTTTCCCCACATGGCTTTCTCCCACACAGGTGCAGATAATACCCGTATCAGAAAAGCACTTTGAATATGCACAGAGCTTAAAGCAGAAGCTCATGGATGCCGATATAAGAGTAGAGGCAGATATGCGCAACGAAAAGCTCGGATATAAGATAAGAGAGGCACAGATGCAAAAGCTCCCCTACATGCTAATTGTAGGCGACAACGAAGCTTCACAGGGCACAGTATCCGTTCGTTCCAGAAAAAATGGAGACCTTGGTACTAAATCCGTAGAAGATTTCATATCTCTTATTAACGAAGAAATAAAAACAAGAGCATTATAAAAAATACGGGCTGTGATAATTCACAGCCCTGTTTGTGCAAAAAGGAGATTTGATATGAGTTTAAAAAACGCTATCGGTCACTTTAAGACAATAACAAGCCACAGACATATGGTAATCCGCCACGCATTTAAGGCAGGTATAATATGGCGAGGACTAATGCACGACCTATCCAAATACACCCCGACAGAATTTGGTGCAGGCATTAAATACTATGCAGACGGAAAGTATTCTGCAAACGAAAACGAAAGAAAGGATTTGGGTTACAGCAAAGCATGGATGCACCACAAAGGCAGAAACCGCCATCACTTTGAATACTGGACAGACTATGTACCGCACACAAAGCAGATGATGCCCATAAAAATGCCCAAAGAATTTGCACTCGAAATGTTCTGCGACAGAGTTGCCGCAAGCAAGATTTATCAGGGCGAAAATTATACCGACTCCCACCCGCTCCAATACTTTCTGCGTTCCAAGGGTACACGATTTATCCACCCCGACACATCGGATTACCTCGAAAAGCTCCTAACCATGCTGAAAGATGAGGGCGAAGAAGCTACTTTCTCATATATACGAAACACGAAAAACGAAGATTATTAAGGAGAACTGTATGACTTTTACTGATTTACTGCTCATAGCCATAAGCCTTTCTATGGACGCATTTGCCGTTGCTACCTGCAAAGGCCTTTCTGTAAAGACACTTAAGTTTAAACACTACATTATAACGGGTCTTTATTTTGGATTATTTCAGGCACTGATGCCCTTTATAGGCTATCTTGCAGGTTGTGGATTTTCCAACATTATATCCAAATTTGACTATATAGTATCTTTTGTACTTCTTGCAATCATAGGAATAAATATGATTAAAGAAGCTCTTTCGGGCGATGAAGACGACTGCAACGATGACTTCGGTCCCCGTTCCATGCTTCCGTTTGCACTTGCTACAAGTATAGACGCACTGGCGGTTGGTGTTACTTTTGCCCCTTGTGCCAACTTCACAGGCAAGGCTACTGCAAACATATTCTTCTGTATCGCACTTATAGGTGTAACCACATTCATTCTCTCGGCAATAGGTGTTAAAGTAGGAAATATATTCGGCACCAAATACAAAATGAAAGCCGAAATAGCAGGCGGTATAGTACTTATACTGCTTGGTCTTAAAATGTTTATCACTCACTTTATATAATACTAAAGCGTGTCCCGATAGGACACGCTTTTAAATATTATTTGCAAATTTCAAGTGCACATCTTATGCCAATCTCTATGCCGGGTATAAGGCTTTTCTTATCCAGCCATTCCTCACGGGTGTGCATCTTCTGACCAATGGAAAGACCTACAGAAATCCCGGGAATACCCAATGAGAGCGGTATGTTGCAATCGGTAGAGCCGGGTGCATAGGTTACTTCCTTTCCCGTAACATCCTTTATGATGCTTGTGCAATCATCGGTAAGCTTTTGCTGTTTTGCAAGGTCAAGACTTTCACTTGCACAGGGACGCTCACCAAGTATTTTGACCTCTACTTTTATATCATCCTTTTGAGCAGAGGAAAATATATCATAGAATTTCTGTTTCATAATATTCATGCATTTTTCGCTATTGGAGCGGTATTCACAAAGCATGGTTGCCTTCTGTGCTATGGTATTTACCGAAGTTCCGCCCGATATGGTGCCTACATTGAGTGTGGTTACACTTCCTTCAAATTGGGGAATTTCTGTAGCATATATCGCGGTTACTATCTTTGAAATCTCGGCTATTGCATTGTTCTTTCCAAAATCATTAAAGGAGTGACCGCCGTCGGTTGTTACGGTTACCTCGTATCTTGTAGAGCCTACACAACTGTTTACTATGCGCATGAGCCTACTGTCAAATGTGACAAACTGCTTTATTCTGCCCTTGTAGGTTTCAAAAATCTTGCGTGTTCCTTTGAGGTTACCCAGCCCCTCCTCGCCCGAATTGCAGACAAAAAGAATTCCGTTTTCCGAGGGGATGCTGTTCTCTATGTAAAACTTGGCAATCATGAGCATATTAACTACATTTGCGGTATCATCGTGCACACCGGGGCAGAAAATTTTATCCTCGGTTTCCTCGTACGGAAGAGGTGTTGTATCGGGAAATACCGTGTCCGTATGTGCTTCAAATACTGTTATATTATTACTGCCATCGCAGTTATATTCATACACCATGTTAAGTGCATCATCCACATATACTCCCTTTGCGCCGAGCTTTTCCAGATACTTTTTGCAGTATAATGCTCTCTCCTTTTCAAAACCCGAGGGTGCGGGAATAGCACACAAATCACGGAGTACACTTAGCGATTCTTCATAATTTTCCTTTGCAAATTCTTTGATTTTTGTAAGCATTTTTATCCCTCAATCCAATTTAATTCTTTTAGATTATACCCCCTGTATCATGAAAAGTCAACACTTCGGAAAATGTGCAATTTTTATTGAAAAATATCTGTTTTTATTGCATTTTGAGACAAAGCTTGATATAATTTTATTTGGTGATGCAAATGAAAGTTATTTTTCCTATATGCGACGACGCAATACAAAGAGCAAGCGAAACAAAGAGCTTTGCATGCTTTTACTCTCATGTACCTCCCCCGTGCAACAGTATACACATGCACGATTGCTGTGAGATACTTTTTTGCCTTAAAGGTACGGGAACTGTGTTTGTAGATGACAAAACCTACACACTCAAAGAGGGCAATGTGTATGTAACAAATCAGTTTGAGGCACATATGTTCTCACCCGACAATCCAAATGATTTTGAACGCTACATATTGGAGATTGACCCCTCGTTTATATACAGTACATCTACCGAGGATACAGACCTTGGTGCATGCTTTTCTATACGAAACGAGGGAATATCACATAAAATTGAACTTAGTGAGGAGCAACACAGGAATTTAAATGAGCTTTTTGTAAATCTCGCCTCGGACTTCGACTATGGTGATGATATAATAAAAAACCTAAGTGCCACGGCTATAATAACTCTTGTAAATGACTTTTTTGAAAAGCAAAACCAAAGCCCCAGCTACCGCTCATCGCTGGAGAATAAGACGGTGGACACCGCGGTTAAGTTTATAAACAAGAATTTTCATACACAGCTAAACCTTGAAACCGTGGCAAAGAACTCATTTGTGTCGGTAAAGGAGCTTTGCAGACTTTTCAAAAAGCATCTCGGCACCACGGTAAGCAGGTACATAATGAGTAAACGCATAAGCGAAGCCAAGAAGCTTTTAAAAGGCGGTCTGGGCGTTCAGCAGACAGCAGAAAAATGCGGTTTTTCGGATTATACAAGCTTTATAAGGGCATTCAACCGAACTGTAGGAATACCGCCCGGAAAATACAAAAGAACAGTATGACAAAAATGCAAAAGATATGTGCCAAATGTTGACAATATCGACTTTTAGGAGTATAATATTTAGGTTAGAGAGTCAATAAATAACGGAGGTTATTTTTATGTATAACAAAGTGGATAACAATCTGAATTTTGTTCAGAGAGAAAAGATTATCGAACAGTTCTGGAAAGACAATAATATATTCAAAAAATCCATCGACATCCGCGAGAACTGCCCCACCTACTCTTTCTATGACGGTCCCCCTACCGCAAACGGAAAACCGCACATAGGTCATGTTCTTACACGTGTTATAAAGGATATGATACCGAGATACCGTACCATGAAAGGCTACAAGGTACCCCGTAAAGCAGGTTGGGATACTCACGGTCTTCCTGTAGAGCTCGAGGTTGAAAAGCTCCTCGGTCTTGACGGAAAAGAGCAAATCGAGGAATATGGTCTTGAACCCTTTATAGGTCATTGTAAGGAAAGCGTGTGGAAGTACAAGGGTATGTGGGAGGACTTCTCCTCTACTGTAGGCTTCTGGGCAGACATGGACGACCCGTATGTAACATACCACAACGACTTTATAGAATCTGAATGGTGGGCGCTTAAGCAGATATGGGAAAAGGGTCTGCTCTACAAGGGCTTTAAGATTGTTCCCTATTGCCCCAGATGCGGAACACCCCTCTCCTCGCATGAGGTTGCTCAAGGATATAAAGCTGTAAAAGAGCGCTCTGCTGTTGTAAGATTTAAGGTTGTGGGCGAAGATGCTTACTTCCTCGCATGGACAACTACTCCCTGGACACTTCCTTCCAATGTGGCTCTTTGCGTAAACCCCGATGATGAATACTGCAAGCTTAAAGCCGCAGACGGATATACCTACTACATGGCAACTGCTCTTACCGACAAGGTTCTCGGTAAGCTTGCCACAGAAGATACACCCGCATACGAAATTATAGAAACATTTAAGGGAAGCGAGCTCGAGCACAAAGAGTACGAGCCCCTCTTCGACTTTGTAAAGCCCGTATGCGAAAAGCAGAAAAAGAAAGGTCACTATATAACCTGCGACAGCTATGTAACCATGTCTGACGGTACAGGTATAGTTCATATAGCGCCTGCATTCGGTGAAGACGATGCCAATGTCGGAAGACGCTACGATCTCCCCTTTGTACAGTTTGTAGACGGAAGCGGTAACTTAACCGAAGAAACTCCCTACAAGGGCATGTTTGTAAAGGATGCCGACCCTGTTGTTCTTACCGACCTTGACAAGGCAGGACTTCTCTTTGATGCTCCCAAATTCGAGCATGATTATCCGTTCTGCTGGAGATGCGATACTCCCCTTATCTACTACGCAAGAGACTCCTGGTTTATTAAGATGACTGCCGTTAAGGAAGACTTAATCCGCAACAACAACACAATAAACTGGATTCCCGAAAGCATTGGTAAGGGCCGTTTCGGTGACTGGCTCAACAATGTTCAGGATTGGGGCGTAAGCCGTAACAGATACTGGGGTACTCCCTTGAACATCTGGGAATGTGAGTGCGGACACCGCCACTCCATAGGCTCCATAGCAGAGCTTAAGGAACTTAGCTCCAACTGTCCCGATGATATAGAGCTTCACAGACCCTGGATAGACGAAGTTACAATTAAGTGCTCCGAATGCGGCAAAGAAATGACAAGAGTTCCAGAGGTTATAGACTGCTGGTTCGACTCAGGTGCAATGCCCTTTGCTCAGTGGCACTACCCCTTTGAGAATAAAGAAATATTCGAAGATACATTCCCTGCCAAGTTCATAAGCGAGGCGGTAGATCAGACAAGAGGTTGGTTCTATTCACTTCTTGCAGAATCCACTCTCCTCTTTAACAAAGCACCTTATGAAAATGTAATTGTACTTGGTCATGTACAGGACGAAAACGGACAGAAGATGTCCAAGTCCAAGGGTAATGCAGTAGACCCGTTTGAAGCACTCGAAAGCTTCGGTGCTGATGCTATAAGATGGTACTTCTACTCCAACTCTGCTCCCTGGCTTCCCAACCGTTTCCACAGCGGTGCGGTTATAGAAGGTCAGAGAAAGTTCCTCGGAACTCTCTGGAACACATATGCGTTCTTTATCCTCTATGCAAATATCGATAAGTTTGACGCTACAAAGTACACCTTGGATTACAGCACTCTTTCTGTAATGGATAAGTGGCTTCTTTCCAAGCTCAATACCCTTGTAAAAGAGACAGATAACTACCTTGGAAATTACAAGATTACAGAAACCGCAAGAATTCTTCAGGACTTCACCGATGAACTTTCCAACTGGTATGTAAGAAGAAGCAGAGAAAGATTCTGGGTTAAGGGTATGCCTCAGGACAAGATAAATGCGTATATGACTCTTTATACAGCACTTGTTACACTTTGTAAGCTTGCAGCACCCATGATACCCTTTATGACAGAGGATATATACCGCAACATGGTATGCTCCATAGACAAATCTGCTCCCGAGAGCATTCACCTTTGCGACTACCCCGTAGCCGACGAAAGCATGATAGACTCCGAGCTTGAAAATAAGATGGACGAAATCTTAAAAATCGTTGTGCTTGGCCGTGCCGCAAGAAATGCATCCTCAATCAAGAACCGTCAGCCCATAGGCAAAATGTATGTTAAATCAGAATCGGGCGAGCTTGATAAATTCTGTACAGATATAATTGCAGAAGAGCTAAATGTTAAAGAGGTACTGTATACTGACAATACCGACAGCTTTGCAAGCTACAACATTAAACCTCAGCTTAAGACTGTAGGTCCCAAGTACGGAAAATTCTTAGGTCAGATAAGAGCTATGCTTCCCGAGCTTGACGGCGCAAAAGCTGTAGCCGAGCTTAATGCAAACGGATTTATAACACTTACCATAGACGGCAGCGAGCTTAAGTTCGAAAGAGAAGATTTGCTTATAGAATCAGCAAACAGCGACGGATACGCAACTCAGAGCGACTACGGCATTACCGTAGTTCTTGAAACCACCCTTACAGATGAACTTATAGAAGAAGGCTTTGTAAGAGAAATCATAAGCAAAATCCAGTCCATGCGTAAGGATTCCGATTTTGAGGTTATGGACCACATAAATGTATATGTATCGGGCAACGATAAGATTGCAGATATAATGCAGAAAAATGAAGAATTCATCAAAGAAGAAGTTCTTGCAGAAGCTATACTTGCAAAAGATTATTCCGGTATGAAAGACTGGAACATAAACGGCGAAAATGTACAGCTTGGCGTAGAAAAATTATAATACTATAAAGGAGTGTGCACTATGAAAAAGATTTATGAAGGAAAGACAAAAGATGTATACGAGCTTGAAAACGGCAATGTAATGCTTAAGTTCAAGGACGATTGCACAGGCAAAGACGGAGTGTTTGACCCGGGTGAAAACACAGTGGGTCTTACTATTGATGGTATCGGTAAAGAAAACCTCAAGACATCTATCCACTATTTTGAGCTTCTCAAAAAAGCTGGCATCAAGACTCACTATGTAGGTGCTGATATTGAAAATGCTACAATGGAAGTTCTTCCCGCAACAGTATTCGGTCATGGTTTAGAGGTTATTTGCCGTCTTGTTGCTACAGGCAGCTTTATAAGAAGATACGGCGAATACATCGAAGACGGTACTGTACTTGAGGGCGGCTACGTAGAGTGCACATTTAAAAATGACGAAAAGGGCGACCCGCTTGTAACAGGCGAAGGTCTTGCTGCGCTCGGTGTTATGAGCTACGACCTCTTTGAAAGCATGAAGGAACAGACATTAAAGATTACTAAGATTGTTGCAGACGACTTAAAGTCCATAGGTCTTGACCTTTGGGATATTAAATTCGAGTTCGGTTACAACAACGGCGAAGTTATCCTTATAGATGGAATCGCTTCGGGTAACATGAGAGTGTACAAGGACGGCAAGTTTGTAGAGCCTGTAGAACTTACAAAGCTTATCCTTAACAGATAATTTACACAGTATAAAAGGGCAATTCCGTTTAAGCGGAATTGTCCTTTTTCATTATTATCATTTTATTTTCTTTTAATATCCCGATATATTTTAAAAGTCTTTCATACACGGGGTGTGCATCCTTTCCTATACAAATGTCCACTTGTTTTCCTATTTCCATAACAGTTCTGTTGCCGTCTATAAGAAGCCACACCCTGCTTCCTATATCATCAAGTCCTATCCTGCTTGTTTTTGGAGTTGCAAAGAGCTTTTGGCATATAACATTAAATACCCCTCTGTTTCTTACCTTTATAGTTACCATACCCGCTTCGCTGCAATACCACGATACCCTGTCTGACTTTACGGGTACAAAATTAAGATGTTTATTTTTCATACTTTCCCTTCCATACCGAAAATCTCATGAGCATAGCAATTACTATGGCAAATACCGTAAAACCCAGCGCCCCCTGTACATAACCGGGTATATGAAAACGCGAGGACATATCTATAAACGAATCAAATCCCATTACCGCAAGGATTGCCAGCACTATGCCCACGATACCCTCTCCTGCTATCATACCCGATGAAAATAGTATGCCGCTGTTTACATTCTGCGAATCCGACGATTTAACCTTTTCGGCAATATATCTTACAATACCGCCTGCCATTATGCACGCATTTAAGTGGACAGGCAAATAAATTCCTATTGCTACAGGAAGCACAGGGACTCCGAGAACCTCAACAAACACCGACAGAAACACCCCCGAGAGTACAAGTGTCCACGGCAAAGTGGCATCCATTACACCCTCTGTAATAAGCTTCATGAGTGTTGCCTGAGGCGCTCCAAGCTCCTTTGAGCCAAAGCCCCACGCGCTGTCCAACAGATACAGAGTAGCCCCTATGGCAAGAGCTGATGATACTACGCCTATAATTTCGCCTATCTGCTGTTTAACAGGTGTAGCACCCAGTATATACCCCGTTTTTAAATCCTGAGAGGTATCGCCCGCTATTGCGGAAATTATACAGATTACAGAGCCTATAGCTATGGAAGCTGTCATACCGCCCATACCTCTGTATCCTACCACCTTTAATATAACGGTAGTCATAAGAACCGTGGCGATAGACATACCCGAAACGGGGTTGCTGCTGCTTCCTACAATACCAACCATACGCGATGATACCGAAGCAAAAAAGAAGCCGAAAACCACAATTAAAGCAGCACCGAGAGGCGAAACAGGGATGTCGGGAATAATCCATACCAAAAAGGTAAGAATTACAACCCCCAAAAGTACAATGCCCATGTGCATATCCTTGGATGTTCTGTTTTTTATAACATTTCCTTTTGAAGATATTCCCTTTATAACACCGCCAAAGGTAGATACGATAAGAGGAAGCGATTTTACAAGACTTATAATTCCCCCTGCTGCAAGAGCTCCTGCACCGATGTATCGGATATATGTGCTCCATATACCTGCACAACCCTGCGCATCATATAGTGCACCCACAGTAATATCGGCAGGATAAAGAACGGCATTCTCGCCAAAAAGTACAATAAGAGGAATAATAACAAGCCAGCTAAGTACCCCTCCGCCAAACATATATGCGGATATCCTCGGACCGCATATATATCCCACACCAAGAATTGCAGGATAAATCTGTGTGCCGATTTCGCCCGCAAAGCCTTTTATCTTAAGAGAAATTTCGCCCGCAACAAGCTTAAAACCATCTACAAGAAGCTTTACCACAGAAGCAAATCCCATACCTATAAATACAGTTGACGCACTGCCGCTGCTCTTTTCGCCTGCAAGCAGTACCTCGGCACACGCCTTACCCTCGGGATAAGGAAGTATACCGTGTTCTTTAACTACAAGCGCGTTTCTTAGCGGTATCATAAAAAACACGCCAAATAGCCCTCCTATGAGGGCTATTAGTGTAATCGTTATGATGTCGGGCTTTTGTATTTTTCCCTCGGACGCCCAAAGAAAAAGCGCAGGAATGGTAAATATAGCTCCCGCCGCAAGCGACTCCCCTGCCGAACCTATTGTTTGCACAATATTACTCTCGAGTATGGAATTCTTTCTTAAGATTATCCTTATAACTCCCATGGAGATAACCGCCGCAGGAATAGATGCAGATACCGTCATTCCAACCCTTAGTCCAAGGTACGCATTTGCCGCACCGAAAACCACAGCAAGAATTATACCTGTAATTATTGATGTAATTGTAAGTTCCTTTTGTATATTTTCTTCGGAAATGTATGGTCTAAAACTCCTATTGTCTTTCATAAAAAACCTCTTCCGTCCCTTTATACGGAAGAGGTGATTAACTTTATTTACAGTTTTTCAGAACTTCCGTTACAATTTCATAAACTCTTTTGGTCGAAGAAATGCTGAGTCGTTCTGATGCTGAATGTATGCTGTACATATTTGGTCCTACCGATATACAGTCCAGACAGTCTATTGCAGAATCGAAAATTCCACATTCAAGTCCTGCATGAATTGCCCTGAAAACTGCTGGCCCATCTGTTTTACCGTCGTGACAGCGAGCGTATGCCTTTTGCAAATATGTGTCCTTTTTGAGTTGCCATGGCGGATATATGCCGCTTACACTGCAGGTACATCCATACTTTGCACAAAGGGCGTTAAGCTTTGACAGTACTGAGTCAAGCTCACTTTGCACACAACTGCGAACAGACACGGTAAATGCAAGTGCTGAATCCTCTGTACTTACTATGCCAAAGTTTGCCGAGGTTTCCACAAGGTCTTCCATCCCCTTGGACATTGCTATGACACCGCTCGGAAGCTGTGCAGCAAATTCAAGAAGCTCCGCCGTATCGGCTATCGCTCTACGGTTATGTCTTTCTGCAACAGCTACCGAAAACTCCATATCGGGATTAATAGCCTGTATATCCTTTTTTGTATCCTGTGCAATAGTGTTAAATACGGATATTGCACATTCGGGATTATCCGATATTACATATGCTTTGCAGCAAGGTGTAATTACATTGGCTTTGTTTCCGCCATTTATACCTATTATTTCAAAACTACACTTATCATATGCATTCCTTAGAATTTTTATCATAAGTGCGTTGGCGTTTCCATAGTTTTTGTTTATTTGAGTTCCCGAATGACCCCCGGGAAGACCCGAGAGGCTAAGTTCCAGCGCAGTACCCTCTGCTTCCTTACGCTCGCACTCAAATACGGCTTTAAAATCCGCACCGCCCGCACAAGAGATGAGCACAGAGTTTTCTCCTCCACCGTCCAGATTTATCATTCTCTTGCCTTTCAGTACAGAGATATCCAGTTCCAATGCACCGAGCATACCTATCTCCTCATCGGATGTAAATACGCATTCAAGTGTAGGGTGCTCCAGACTATTATCTGAGAGTATGGCAAGCATCATTGCAACTCCTATGCCGTTATCGGCACCGAGAGTTGTACCTCTTGCCTTTACAAAATCGTCCTCCACATACAAATCAAGTCCGTCCTTTTCGAAATCTACAGGACTGTCCTCTGTCTTCTGGCACACCATGTCCATATGTGCCTGCAAAATCACGGTTTCACTATTTTTATAACCATGGGTGGCCTTTTTATATATTATAACATTATTTGCCTTGTCCGTATAATACTTAAACCCATGCTCGACAGCAAAGCCTATAAGATAGTCCCTTATTGCATCGGTATTGCCCGAGCCGTGCGGCACAGAGCATATGTTCTCAAAATATTTAAAAACGCCCATTGGCTCGAAACATAGTAATTTATTCATGCTTTCACCTCATAAATTATTAGTGCTTATATTGAGCTTTATCATATAATTATTTACAGCTTCGCTGAAGCTATGCTTATTTTTAAAAATCCGAAAGAAAAAAGGCATACTTATGCGTTGTGGATTTGCTTATTGAACAGGTATGTATATTAAACTTCTCATTTTTGAGCGAATCCATTACACGCACAGTAAAAATCCCCCTATATTTTTGAAAAAGGGTTTGCAAAAACACTAAGTTTTTACAAACCCTTTTATAGTTTTAAATTATAACTGAGGGCCTGCAGCTACCAAAGCCTTGCCGGCATCGTTACCTGTATACTTTGCAAAATTCTTAACAAAGCGTGAGGAAAGGTCTTTTGCCTTTTCTTCCCATTGTGCAGGATTTTCATATGTGTCTCTGGGGTCTAATATACCTGTGTCAACACCGGGTAATTCGGTGGGTACAGCGAGGTTGAAGTAAGGGATAGTCTTGGTTTCTGCCTTAAGGATAGAGCCATCGAGGATAGCATCTATGATACCGCGTGTATCTTTGATGGATATACGCTTGCCTGTGCCGTTCCAGCCTGTGTTTACGAGGTATGCCTTAGCACCGCTCTTTTCCATCTTCTTAACAAGTTCTTCTGCATACTTTGTAGGATGAAGCTCTAAGAAAGCCTGACCGAAGCAAGCAGAGAATGTGGGTGTGGGCTCTGTGATACCGCGCTCAGTTCCTGCAAGCTTTGAAGTAAAGCCAGAGAGGAAATAGTACTGAGCCTGTTCGGGAGTAAGAACAGATACGGGAGGAAGTACGCCGAAAGCATCTGCAGAAAGGAAGATAACATTCTTAGCATCGGGGGCTGCAGATACGGGGCGAACTATCTTTTCTATATGGTCTATAGGATAAGATACGCGTGTGTTTTCGGTAACAGAATCGTCTGCAAAATCACAAACACCATTCTCATCTACTGTAACATTTTCCAAAAGTGCATTGCGCTTTATAGCGTTGAATATGTCGGGCTCGGATTCTTTGTCGAGGTTGATAACCTTTGCATAGCATCCGCCCTCGAAGTTGAATACGCCGTTGTCATCCCAACCGTGCTCATCGTCACCAATGAGAAGTCTCTTGGGGTCGGTGGAAAGTGTAGTTTTTCCTGTACCGGAAAGACCGAAGAAGAGAGCTGTGTTCTTGCAGTCCATATCGGTATTTGCAGAGCAGTGCATGGAAGCCATGCCGTTTAAGGGAAGGAAGTAGTTCATCATGGAGAACATACCCTTCTTCATTTCTCCGCCATACCATGTGTTTAAGATAACCTGCTCACGAGAGGAGATATTAAACACTACTGCAGTTTCGGAGTTGAGTCCGAGCTCTTTGTAATTTTCCACCTTTGCCTTGGATGCGTTGTAGCATACGAAATCAGGCTCGAAGTTTTCGAGTTCTTCTGCTGTGGGGTTTATGAACATATTCTTTACAAAGTGTGCCTGCCAAGCAACCTCCACGATGAAGCGGATTGCCATACGGGAGTCTGCATTTGTACCGCAGAATACATCCTGTACATAGAGCTTCTTGCCGGAAAGTTCGTTTACAGCAAGTTTCTTAAGCTCTGCCCATGTTTCTTCTGAGCAGGGGTGGTTGTCGTTTTTGAATTCATCGGAAGTCCACCATACTGTATCTTTGGAATTTTCGTCCATTACTATGAACTTATCCTGAGGTGAACGGCCTGTGTAGATACCTGTCATAACATTAACAGCGCCAAGCTCTGTTACCTGACCTTTTTCGTAGCCTTCAAGTGATGCATCTGTTTCAGCTGCAAAGAGTTCTTCGTAAGAAGGATTGTGTACAATCTCCTTTACATCTGTAATGCCGTACTTGGTTAAATCGATTTGCTTCATAATACAATACCTCTTTTCTAAAATATTGATATTTATATAATTCATTATATACAATTTTGGTAAAATATAAGCGGTTTTTTATACAAAAAGAGAGCCTCAAAATCCCCTACAGACAGCTGGCTCCCAAACATATTCAAATTTTTACCAACTGCATTATATCATGTAAAATGTCAAATGTCAATGCCTATAATAAAAAATCAACCGATTTTTTATTCGAGCTTTAACTTTGCAAGTCCTGCCTGTGATGTCTCCTTGTATGAAGAACACATGTCAAGTCCTATTTCTCCAATCGTTTACAATTATATCTTAATACTATAATATTTTACACAGTGTTGTCAATATTTTCAAATGTGTCGTTGTTTTGCAAATACATACATAAAGCAAAAACCCCTGTTCTTACGAACAAGGATTTTTGGAAGATCCGAATGGTTTAGATGCCGTATAATTTTAATGAAGCATTTGCTCCGCAAATATGAAGCGACGTCTTTGCCGTCATGAAGTAAATCCGCTTTGCGAATTTATGAAGCAAAGCGTTCCTTAATGTGCCGCAGGCATACTTCATTGCCGAAGGTAACTTCATTAGCGTTAGCGACTTAATGTTCCGAAGGAACGCTTCCATGAAAAAAGACAATTTCAAAGAATAGTCTTTTTTCATGGAAGAGCCGAATGGTTTGGATGCATATGCACAAAGCACAACAAAAAAATACAATTCTCCTAAATTTAACAATATATACATGTTTACAGACAGTTGTACTCTCGTTAAAATTTTGTTTTCGTCATATTCTTCGCTCGTTAAATCCTTTTTGTACATTTTTAAACCTAATTAAATTTTTAAATCTTTTTTTAAGTTATTAGGAACGCCAAACTTAAATACTTTTATAAACATCCTTAAATATGTATATAGCATAAATGATATAAGCACCACTAAAAATATAATGGGCGTTAGACTTTCTTTTGCGAATGTCTCATTTGTAACGAAGCCTATATCAAACATAAACTTTCTTACCGGTTCAAAAAAGAGTGATAATAATAACCCTATTAATAGGAAAAAGATAAGAATAAATTGAATCCCTATTAAGATAACCTCAAAGTTTTTGGGCAAAATTCTCTTTAATATTTTTCCTATTGTTGAAAATTCTTGTGGCTCAATACATTTCAAGGGTTTTCCACCTTTAATTTTGCAGGTGATTTCCAAATCGTCTTTTCCAGTATGTATAACTTGAATTACTACCCCTTCTTTAATATCAATGTAATCAAATGTTACAACAGCCTTTCTTTCATTGTGAAGAGTTACAACAAATTTATTTGTCTCCTCATTTGTGGCTATTATTTGTACTTCTAAAATCTTAGTGTTTTCTCCACAAGTAATTGTCAGTTCTTTGTTTTCTACAATATCATTACAAGTTAAAACAGTATTTCCACTATTCCATATGGCAAATTTTGATACAGCAACATTTTTAATTTCTTCTTCTTCGTAAAAAAGTTTAATTTTTTCAAAATTATTCTTTCCATTTCTAACTAAAGTAAGTTTATCGTGCGAAAAGCTTATTCTTCTTTTCGTTTTTCCTTTTAAACCAAAATATATAGATAATGGCAACCCTACTACCGCTATAACACTTAATACCGCCCACGCAATTGGGTTGTTTTGTAAAAAAGTCAACATTTCTAACATTTGCTTTCCTCTCTTTCTCTAGTTTAATATTACATCAAAAGTTTGATTTAATAATAACAAGTCCATTAGTATTATATCAAATTATGTTCTTTTTTGCAATGTTTTGTTGAAAAATACTATTGTGTTATGCAGGCACAAGAAGAAAAAATAGCACACTTTATTGAGTGTGCTATTTTTGAAAAGCAGGCTCTTTGTCAATAGTTGGGGTCAAAATTGAATAATGGAATTTTGAGGGCGGTTGCAGCTTTTATGCAGCCGCCTTTCCAATATTAGATTTTTTGTAGTTAAACATATGTAATATTCTTTTTCTGAATCTATTGAAAT
>JAZRKX010000052.1:0-11292 GCA_045646525.1 Clostridia bacterium
AGAGCCATCATAAGTAATGCCATTCAGAGATGTGCGGCAGACCATGTGGCAGAAGCTACAGTATCTGTTGTTGCCCTTCCCAATGATGAAATGAAGGGAAGAATTATCGGTAGAGAAGGTCGTAACATTCGTGCTCTCGAAACCGCTACCGGTATTGATTTAATCATTGATGATACTCCCGAAGCGGTAGTTCTTTCGGGATTTGACCCTGTAAGAAGAGAGATTGCCAGAATGGCACTCGAAAAGCTCATCTCAGACGGCAGAATTCACCCTGCCAGAATTGAAGAAACTGTTGAAAAAGCACGCAAGGAAGTTGATGCTATTATTAAACAGGAGGGTGAGCAGGCAACCTTTGATACCGGCGTTCACGGACTCCATCCCGAGCTTATCAAGCTTCTGGGTAGAATGAAATACCGTACAAGCTACGGTCAGAATGTCCTCAAACACTCCACAGAGGTAGCAAACCTTGCAGGTATTATGGCAGGTGAGCTTGGCGTAGATGTTAAGCTTGCAAAGCGTGCAGGATTACTCCACGACTTGGGTAAATCCGTAGACCACGAAATAGAGGGTTCACATGTAGATATAGGTGTGGACATTGCCAAAAAGTATCAGGAATCCCCCGAGGTTATACATGCCATTGCGGCACACCACGGCGATGTGGAAGCAACCACAGTTATTGCTTGCATAGTACAGGCTTGCGATGCTATAAGCGCTGCAAGACCCGGTGCAAGAAGAGAAAATCTTGAAACATACATTAAGAGACTGGAAAAGCTTGAGGAGCTTGCAGATTCCTTCCCAGGAGTTGAAAAGTCCTTTGCAATTCAGGCGGGCAGGGAAATCAGAATCATGGTTAAACCCGATGCCGTTAAAGATGAAGAAACAGTATTGCTTGCACGCGATATTGTTAAGAAGATAGAGAGCGAGCTGGAATATCCCGGACAGATTAAGGTAAATGTAATAAGGGAAACACGCTCGGTAGATTACGCGAAATAATGCTAAAAAACGGCGGTGTTTTTTACACCGCCTTTTTTTAACCCAAGGGAGGTAGTTGTTTATGAAAATTCTGCTTATAGGCGATATATTCGGTGAGTGCGGTATGAGCTATATTAAATATGCACTAAAGGATATAGTAGCCAAAACGGGTGCAGATGTTGTAGTAGCCAATGCAGAAAATGCCTCCTTAGGAAACGGACTGTCTTACGGAGATTACGACAGTCTTATAAACATAGGTGTGGATGCCGTTACAATGGGCAATCATACCTTTGGCAGAAAAGAAATACTTAAAATCCTTGAAACAGAAAATAATATCATCCGCCCCGTTAATTACCCCGAGGGTACAGTTGGCAGAGGCAGTATGATTATAAATAGACTGGGCAAAAGAATAGGCATAATAAATGCTCTGGGCAGAGTAAATGTAATGAATGTGGATTGTCCTTTCAAGGCTTGCGAAAGAGAGATAGAAAATATAAAGGATAAAACCGATATAATTCTTGTGGACTTCCATGCCGATGCCACAAGCGAAAAGCGTGCAATGGGATTTTTCTTAGACGGAAAGGCAACCTGCGTTTTCGGTACACATACCCATGTGCAGACGGCAGACAACGGGATACTTCCCAAGGGCACAGCATATATAACCGACCTTGGTATGACAGGCGCACAGGACAGTGTGCTGGGTATAAAAAAGGATATAATCATAGACCGATTTATAAGCTCTATGCCGCAGAAGTTTGAACATGCCGACGGCAAAGCGATGCTTTCGGGAGCACTTCTTACCATAGATGACGATACAAACAAAGCTGTATCTATAGAGCTTGTGTCAGAAAGAGAGTAGTTTATGAAAGGCAGAATACGAGGGCTTGTTATTTGCATGCTTTGTATGTGCGTGCTTTTTGCAGGCTGTATAGGAAAGGACAAAAATTCAGATAAAGATATCTACGGCACCGCCTCTCCTGCGGTAAAGGGTACATTAAACCTAAGCTCGTACACCCCCGATACATTAAATCCCCTTACAACAGAGTATTCATGCGTAAGAGACTTTTTGTATCTGGCGTATGAGGGACTTTTCGTGGTAAACGAGGACCTTAGTGTAACGGGAGTTCTTGCAGACGGGTACAAGCTTTCAGGCAGAAATACTAAACTCAGAATAAATCTTAAAAAAGGTGTAAGGTTCCACGATGGAAGTGCATTTACCTCAGGGGATGTCATAGCCACCTTTGACTATATAAATCTCTACAGCGATTATTACAAGGATGCACTAGAGGGTGTATCGTCCTATAAGGCAGACGGAGACTATGCTGTGGTTATGGAACTTACTGAACCGAATTCGAATTTTGTGTGCAATCTTGATTTCCCCATACTGCCGTCGGGCATTTCAGACTTTAAAAGTGATGACTTTGCCATAAACGGTACGGGAAGATATAAGTACAAAAAAACAAATCCCTATGTGAGTATAACACTTACAAAAAACACCTCATGGCACAAAAAGGACAATGTGTATATTCCTACAGTAAATATCCGATTTGTAAATAATAATGAGGCTATGCTTCATGCTTTCGACTCGGGCGAGACGGATATGATTACAACCGAGCGTGCAAGGTGGGGAGAGTTCTCATATACGGGAAATTATAAGACATATGAGATTACAACCACAAAATACATGTTTATCGGTATCAATACCCGAAGCTCTGCTTTTTCGGATGCTAAGTTAAGGCAAAGTCTCTCTTCGATTATAGACAGGCAGTCTTTGGCAGATACAGTAATGTTCTCTCATGCCGTACCCTCGGACACACCTATAACTCCCAAGGCACATTTCTACCGAAGCGACAAGACCGATGAATTAAATTACGATACAAAGCCCCTTAAGGACAAGGATATAGAAAAGCTCTTTATCCTGTATAACGAAGAGGATAAGACAAAGGCATCCATTGCGGAAAGCATCCGCAAGGAGCTTGAGACGGAGGGCATAAAAGCTGAGCTTTCCTCTGTGGATTATGACACATATATATCCAAGATAAGCTCGGGCGACTATCAGCTATATATAGGCAAGGTGGATGTAAAGAGGGATTGCGACCTTGGTTTTATGTTTGGAAAAGTATCCCCCGACTCTGACAGTGAAGACGGCACACAGACTTTGAGCTATGAGAGCAGTATCTCAAATTTTGCCGATACCAAGCTTACCGACATCATAGACAATATAAATTCCTCCAAGGATGAAGAAGCACTTAAGCTTGCATACAACAACTTAAAGCTTTTCTACGAGGCAAACTATCCTCAGATACCGCTCTTCCATATGAACGACGCCATATTTGTAAACAGCAGAATAAAGGGTGTGCTAAAACCCAATCTTACGAATTTTTACGCAGATATAGGCGGAATATACATTGAATAACATAAAAACTGCGATGCATAGTGCATCGCAGTTTTTATGTTAAAACAGACTTGTCTGTTCGCTTTCCTTGTTGTCCTCATCTTTTAAGTAGTATCCCGCAGCAGGTATGTTGCGTGCTCTGTAATAGTCGGGGTTAGTAAGTCCTGATTCCGAAAGGAGCATAGCCTTTTTAAGTACGCTCTTTTTCTTAAGATTCATTACTATTACGCCCTGAGTGTCTCTTGTGGTCTTTTCGGGTATTGCAGAGGTGTTAAATACAACCACCTTATCCAAATTTGTAAACAGGGCAATATCCGTATCCTCGGGAGTGTAGATTACACTTATAAGCGGGAACTTTTTGCAGTAAGCATTTATAAGCTTTTTGCGGTTTGTCTTTGTCTCGTAGCAGGAAAGCGGTATCTTTGCCGCTCTTCCGTTTTCAAAGACATATGTAATATTTCCCTTGTAGTCTGTTGTGGGGATTATGTACACAATTTTTTCGCCCGTTTCCATCTCCAATATATTTGGCAGGAAGTGTCCCCAGTCGCTTGCCTTGCAGTCAGCCACATCGTACAGCTTAACCTTGTAGACATTTTGCTTGTCGCTTATAAGCACAAGGTCGGATATATTTGTGCTGTCCCATTCGCATACCATTTGGGCACCGTCTTTCATCTTCTGTGCACCCGATGAACGCAGGGAAACATGCGATATTTTCTTTAAGTAGTTGTCCGAGGTAAGAAATACGCGGAGATTGTAGTTATCTATGGTTTCTACCGTGTCAAGAACTTCGATTTCGTCTTCGTTTATCACGGTGGTTCTTCTGTCTTTGCCGTACTTTTTGCTTATTTCCTTAAGCTCGGATATGATGATTTTCTTGACTTCCTTTATATCCTTAACTATTTTATCGAGTCTGTCAAGCTCGTTATTAAGGTCATCTATATCGCCTATGCGGTTTAATATGTATTCCTTGTTTAAATTACGAAGCTTTATATCTGCTACATATTCTGCCTGTATTTCGTCTATATCAAAGCCTTGCATAAGGTTTGGCACAACATCCTCGTCCTTTTCGGTCTTGCGGATTATTGCTATGGCTTTGTCTATATCAAGCAGAATTTTCTTAAGACCCTCAAGTAGATGAAGCTTATGGGTGAGCTTGTTTATGTCATACTTTGTTTTGCGTATTATACAGTTTGTACGGAAATCGCTCCATTTTTCAAGGATTTCCCGTATCCCCATAACCTTTGGCACATTGCCGTCCAATATGTTGAAATTGCAGCTAAAGCTGTCCTCTAAGGTTGTCATCTTAAATAACTTCTGCATAAGAGCATCGGCATCGGTGTTCTTTTTTACATCCAGAGTTATTTTAAGACCGTTTAGGTCGGTTTCGTCTCGAAGGTCATTTATCTCGCGGATTTTGTTGTTTTTGATAAGGTCCACGATTTTGTCTATTATGGCTTCCGAGGTGGTGGTGTAGGGGATTTCATATATCTCTATGAAACCGTTCTTTTTGTCATACTTCCACTTGCTTCTCACCTTGAAGCTTCCTCTGCCTGTTTCGTATATTCCAGCGAGAGCCTCTTTGTTATATATAAGCTCTCCGCCTGTGGTAAAGTCGGGAGCGATGAGCGTTTCCATAAGGTCGCACTTGGGGTTCTTTAAGTAAGCTATAGTGGTGTCGCACACTTCCTTAAGGTTAAAGGAGCAAACGCAGTTTGCCATACCTACCGCTATACCTTGATTGGGATTTACAAGTATGTTCGGAAATGTAACGGGCAGAAGCACAGGCTCTTTCATAGTGCCGTCGTAGTTGTCGGTAAAGTCTACGGTATTTTTGTCTATGTCCTTAAAGAGCTCCTTGCTGATTTCGTCGAGCTTAACCTCGGTATAACGCGATGCAGCATACGCCATATCCCTTGAGTAATGCTTTGCAAAGTTACCCTTGGAGTCTACAAAAGGATGGAGCAGAGAATCGTTACCCCTTGTAAGACGCACCATGGTTTCGTATATGGCTGCATCGCCGTGGGGATTGAGCTTCATTGTCTGTCCTACAACATTTGCCGATTTTGTCTTATTTCCCGTAAGAAGATTCATCTTGTACATGGTGTAAAGAAGCTTTCTGTGAGATGGCTTGAAGCCGTCTATCTCGGGAAGCGCTCGGGATATGATTACACTCATGGCATAGGGCATGTAATTTTGTTTCAAAGTGTCGGTTATTTTCTGGTCATAACTAAACATATCTCGTCACCTCCCTTTAGCTTAAATCAAGCATGTCTAAGTACATGTGTCCGTTTTCGGCAATGTATGTTTTACGGTCTGCAAGGTTGTCGCCAAGGAGCAAATCAAACATTGTTGCCGTAGGCTCTATGTCCTCGCTAAGTACCTTTATAAGGCGTCTTGTTTCGGGATTCATGGTGGTCTCCCACATCATTTCGGGCTCGTTTTCACCAAGACCCTTTGAACGCTGAACTGTGTATTTTGCATTTCCAAGCTTTGCTATGATATCTGCCTTTTCCTTTTCGGTATAGGCAAAGTAGGTTTTGCCCTTTGCATTTATTTCAAAAAGGGGCGATTCCGCTATGTACACCTTACCCTCGTCTATCAATGTGGGAACAAGGCGGTAGAGCATGGCAAGAATGAGAGTTCTTATCTGGAAGCCGTCTACATCGGCATCGGTACAGATTATGATTTTGTCCCATCTTAAGTTTGCCATGTCAAAGGTGGAAAGATTCTTATTGTGCTTGGAGCTTATTTCAACTCCGCAGCCGAGCACTCGCAACAGGTCTACTATTATATCGCTTTTAAATATCTTTTCGTAGTCTGCTTTGAGGCAGTTTAATATCTTACCTCGTATGGGCATTATGGCTTGGAATTCCGAATCTCTGCCAAGCTTACATGAGCCGAGCGCCGAGTCACCCTCCACTATGTACACCTCGCGTCGTGACACATCTTTGGTACGGCAGTCTACAAACTTTTCCACGCGGTTGTTTATGTCTATGTTGGAGGAGAGTTTTTTGGCAATGTTTATTCTTGCTTTTTCCGCATGCTCACGGCTTCTTTTGTTTACAAGCACCTGTGCAGCAATCTTCTCCGCTTCGGCTTTGTTTTCTATAAAGTAAACCTCAAGCTCATGCCTTAACCATTCTATCATGGCATCGGCTATGAATTTGTTGTTTATTGCCTTTTTGGTCTGGTTTTCGTAGCTTGTCTGCGTAGAGAAGGTGTTGGAAACGAGTATCAGGCAATCGCGGACATCTCCGAAATTTATTTTGCTTTCGTTTTTATTGTATTTATTGTTGTTTTTCAGATACTGGTCTATGCTGTATGTAAATGCGTTTGTTACTGCCTTATCGGGTGAGCCGCCATGCTCAAGGAAGCTCGAATTGTGGTAATACTCAAGCATACTTGCCTTGTTTGAAAAGGCAAAAGCCACAGAAAGCTTAACCTTGTAGTCGGGCTTGTCCTCACGGTCACGGCCTCTTCTTTCACATTCTATATAGCGGATATCGGTGAGTGCATCCTCACCTGCGATTTCCTTTACATAGTCTGTTATGCCGTCTGTATATACAAATTCCTTTTCCTCAAACTGACCTCTGGAAATTTCGTTTTTGTATTTAAAGGTAAGTCCCTTGTTTACTATGGCTTGCTTTTTAAGTACCTCCTCATAGTATTCGGAGGGTATGTCTATATCGGTAAACACCTCGAGGTCGGGGCGCCATCTTGTAGTAGTACCTGTGTGGCGGTGGCGGAAAGGCTCCTTGGTAAGACCGCCTACATTTTCACCTCTCTCAAAGTGGAGGGTGTATTTAAAACCGTCTCTTAAGACGGTAACATCCATGTATTCCGAGGCGTACTGTGTGGCACACGCACCAAGACCGTTTAAACCAAGGCTGTACTCGTAGTTTTCGCCGTCGTTTGTTTTGTACTTACCGCCGGCATACATCTCGCAGAATACAAGCTCCCAGTTGAAGCGGTTTTCCACGGGGTTAAAGTCTACGGGTATACCTCTTCCGTAGTCGGAAACCTCAATGGATTTGTCAAGATAACGGGTAATCTCTATTACATTGCCGTAGCCCTCGCGCGCTTCGTCTATGGAGTTTGACAGTATTTCAAACATAGCGTGCTCGCAGCCCTCGAGAGAGTCCGAGCCGAATATAACTGCGGGCTTTAGTCTTACTCTGTCTGCGCCTTTAAGCATAGATATACTTTCGTTATCGTATGACTTTTTCTTATCTGCCATTAAATTCACCTCTGTATTTCTACAAAATTCTCTATATATTGTGCTTTTAAAAATAATATTACAGTATAACAATACTATATTTTGTGCACAATGTCAAGGATGCAAACGAAAATGAAATATAATAGAAAAAAACGCAGTAAGAGCAATGTTATAAAGGGTAAATTTTACGATTCGCTTCAACGAAGGTTATCCAATCGTTGCCCGGTGCGTATTTCAAGAACATCTGCCATAAATCCACACAAAAAACGGAGCCGCACTGACTCGCTCACTCAGAGCTCGGCAGTGCTAAAATTACCGAACCGCAGCGGAAA
The DNA here is from genome assembly GCA_045646525.1 of Clostridia bacterium. GTDB lineage: Bacteria > Bacillota > Clostridia > UMGS1810 > UMGS1810 > RGIG8748. The sequence goes on from JAZRKX010000052.1 coordinate 7,916, forward strand.
TTGATTTTCGGTAATTTTGCTCCGTTTTTTGCTTGATTTAAGGCATCTGTTTTATCTTGAAATACGCAATGTGCAACTTATTGGATAACCTCCGCTGTGCGCTCGCACAATATGATATATCCCGTAGCACACGCCTTATGAATTTTGGGATGAAACATCCGGCACAAATCAAAGTAAAAATGCCGTAAAATCGACGGAAATCAATTTCTGCTGCTGTCCGTCGATTTTAGCGGAGTCGACGCGGCAGCATTTTTACACAGGTTTGGGTTGGATGTTCCCAAAATTCATACCAAGTGTGAGACGGGATATAGTATAGTGGGCGAAGCCCTGGTATTATTTTCGTCCTTTACAACATTGCTCTTATCTTAAAGATACTGCGTATTTTTATAATCCAAATGATTCAGAAAGTGTTACAACTTCCAAAGTATTGTCAGGACCAAGTCCCTTTACTGTACCGCCCGATGCTATTATCTTGGAAATTTCGAGCAGGTGGTACTGCTTTATCTTTTCGCCCGGAAGAACTATAGGCACCTCGTCGGGCATGCGGTATATAGTCCTTTTGCTCACTCTGTCCAGCGAGTATTCGGCTGTTACAAATTCACCCGAAGCATTAAATGCCTTTTCGGGAGTAAGCCTCATATCTAAATCCTCGGGAAGAGTCTGTTCTACCACATCGTTTACCACTATCTTTTTCTCTTCTATCGTTTTGGACAGGTTGGCAAGTGCCTGAAAGAGTTTTCGTATCTGGTGGCGCGAGTTGTATATACTCACAAGAAATACCACATTGTTTTCGCTTGCGGATTCCACCTCGATATCAGCTTTATTCCTTAAGTAATCTGCCACATAGTAGCCGTCTGTCTTTACATGGGTAAGGTTTAATACCATTCTTAAGGGGTCTGTGCCGTGTATGTTTTCCTTGCCCGACAGCTCTGTGTTAAACCAGCGGAAAGGAGTATTTTCGGTGATGAATCTTCGGCATTTTTCCGTCTCCGAGAGTATGGCATCAAAAAGCTCTGTGTTTTCAAATGCGTAGTATACTGCATTTTCCAGAGTGCACAAAAGGGCAGGGGAAGCCGATGAGCTCTCGTACATACGGGCGATATCCGTTATCCGCTGAAAGTCTATGTCGGGATTGGCTATATGAATAAGCGCTCCGCCTCCGAATGCACCCAGACTCTTGTGTACACTGTGAACACTTATGTCTGCACCGAGCTTTGCCGCAGGCCTGGGAAGTGATTTGCTAAAGCCAAAGTGGGCACCGAGCGCTTCATCTACAAGAAGCTTCACGCCGTATTTATGACATACACCCGCAATGGTTTTTATATCGGAAATTATTCCGTAGTATGTAGGAGAGGTTATCACAACCGCCTTTGCATCTCTGTTTGATATTATGGCACGCTCTATTGCGTCGGCATCCATGCTCTCGGTTATGGAGTACAGATAGTTGTAGCTGCGTTTTACAAACACGGGCTGGAGCCCTTGTATTATGAGCGCATTTATAACACTTCTGTGGCACTCGCGGTCTACTATAACCTTGTCGCCGTATTTGGTGTAGGCGGCAAGCATTGTGTATATTCCGCTTGCGGCACCATTTCTTAAGTACATGCTTCGGCAGGTGCCGTATTTTTTTGTAATTTCGTCCTCGCTCTTTGCAGTAAGCTCTCTTAAATTAAGAGCATCCCCGTCTTTGGACGAGCCGTAGAGGTCGAGCATGGTAAGTGACTTTGCACGCATGCTTACTCTGCCTTTGTGACCGGGAGCATTAAAAGGTATTCTTTGCATTTTTGCATATTTGTAAAGACCGCTGAAAATCGGTGATTTCATCGTGATAGTTCCTTTCTAACTGTATATTCCCTTTACGGACACCTCGCCCGAACAGACGGCAAAGGTATTTTCGCCGTCGTCAAAGAGCATGGAGCCGTCGGCAAGGATATCCCTGCACACGCCTTTTACCTCCTTGCCCTTGTATACCAGAGTTACTTCTCTTCCAAGGTTAATACAGTGCTTTTTGTATTCGCAAAGTACCATGTCCTGCGAATAATTTGAGTAAATATAGTCTATAGAGTTTAGTATTTCGAAAAAAAGCTTGTTTTCGTCTGTCTCTTTGCCCGTTACGGATTTGAGCGATGCAGCATAGGGCAGAGCCTCCGAAAAGGAGTTATTTGCATTTACGCCTATGCCCACAAGGGCGCAGGTTATATTACCTGATACTGACATATTCCTTGTGAGTATTCCGCAAAGCTTCTTTGTACCGCTTATTATATCGTTGGGCCATTTTATATCGCAGGGGGCGTATTTATTAAGCGCCTTGGCAACCCCCAGAGCGCATACTATTGTTATAAGGGGCATATCAAACTTTTCATTCGGGTTTGTAAGCGCAAAGGTAAAGTATATGCCGCCATCTGTGCTTTCCCAGCTTCTTCCCATTCTGCCTGAGCCTGCTGTCTGCCTTGTGCATACCACGGTGGTGCCGTTTTCTATGGGGAGCTCTTTTATTTTGTCAAAGGTAGATGTAATTTCATCATAAAAAAACACCTTAGAGCCTATAATTCCGTTTGTCTTAAAGCTTTCCGTCTTATCGCGGGAGAGCTTGTTATTTACATCGATTAACACTTGCAATTACTTCGCTTTCGTTTAATTCTATAATTCCGTATGTGCCGACGCTTCCGGGATTTAAAATAATCACACCGTCGGAATCATCCATATACGGTATGTGAGTATGACCGAAGAGGATAATGTCGGCTTTTTCCTCCATACCCTTGTACTTAAGGGCAAGAAGAGAGCTTTTGACATTGTATTTGTGCCCATGGCACATAAAAAACCTCTTGCCGCAAAGGGTAAATACCCGTTCCAACGGGTAGGATTTGTCAAAGTAATCGTTGTTACCCTTAACAGAGGTTATGATTTTTTTGGGAAACTTTGCCTCGAGCTGACGGCAGTCTTCCGCCATATCTCCAAGGTGGAATGTATAGTCGGGGTTTATTTCCTTTATAAGCTTTTCGGCAGTATCAAGTCTGCCGTGGGTGTCACTTAAAATAAGTATTTTCACTTTTTGCCTCCAAAGCCTTGTTGCATGTTTGTTATTATACTATACCAAAAGAATAAATGCAACACTTTTGTAACAAATGGTTTATCTTAAATCCCTTTTGTTGTCAGTAATTATCTATATTAGTAAAGTTTTTTGTGTAATTTTAACAAAATTTATGAAAAACCGTTCAAAACGCGAAAAATGGCGAAAAAAGTTTACAAAAACTATTGCATAATTGTTAAAAATGGTTTAAAATGTATCTGTAGTGTCACAAAGTGGCACGCAAGGGTAACGAAGTGGCATTTTTCAAAAGCAAGAAGTCGGAGGCCAAGCGGTCTTAGGAAGACAA
>JAZRKX010000053.1:0-13143 GCA_045646525.1 Clostridia bacterium
TATACAAATGCATATGACGGGATATTCGTCAAGGGCAGCAAAGCTGCTTGTTTACCCTTGATGAATGCCTCGGAATATGCTACCGCCGAAATTGTACATTTTCACTTGCCCTTTTTGTACATTTTCGCTTGACATTTACAAATCACATCTATAATTGTTTCGTTTTTAATAGGAATTCTAATGTGTATATACGGAAATTTTAAAAGCAGAATTATTTGTGGATGTAGTCTTTTAGTGTTAGCGATTTTCAGTATTCTTATTTGTATATCTGGAAATTCACCTGATTACTTAATATTTCCGTTTTTCATGTTGCCATTTTTTGTGATTACATCGATTATTTTCATTTTTTATGACTTGACAAAAATGTTAAAATGGATAAAGCGAAAAAAACCTAACCGATGATTTTACTTACAACACGAAGGGTCGGTTCGGTTTTACTCTTGTCAAGTCTATAAAATTTAAAAGAATAGTTTGTCGATTTATTGCATCTAAACCTTATGTGTCGCAATATGATATGTCGAATAATGTAGAAAAAAGGAGAAAGTATGTTTAGAAAGAAAAAGATAGAAAAGAAAATTCCTGAAAATACATATAGAGTTATAAAAATTAGTAAAGAGGCATTGTTCGAATTTATTTATGAATCATTTATAGATAATCAGGAAACTTTTTTTGATATAGCAGATGGTACAAAAATAGCTACCTCGTTTGATATGGATTGGGAAAACGATTCGTTTATTATGGTCGCCCAAAATGCAAATGATGATCTGCCATTCGGTAAGGAGATTGATGTCAAGAAAATATCTGATTCAATAGATGATACGACAAACACAATGTATGCTGACAACAGATATATAGAATTGACGCAAGAACAACTCGATGCAATTCAAGAAAAGGAATAATTTTTTGTTCTTAACTTAATATAAAATTTCTTAAAAATGGTTTGCATCTAAACCTTATGCCTCGCAATATGGATATGTCGAATGTTGTCGAAAGGAGATGTGAATGTGTTGAAAAAAGAAAATTTTTCTTTGCACTTAAAAACATTAGATAAAGTTAAAGTGTTTTATGTTGAAATGCAGTTTGATGAAGACACAGAGGTTGATAAATTTTCAATGGTTATAGATGGCGAAAAACTTGAATTAACAGGAAACACAGAAAGTATTTTTATGGAACTTTCAAAAATATTAAAAGATAAATATGAAATACATTCATGTTATACTTGTAGATACGGAAACTTTTGCCCAACTGGTGACATAGATAATGAAATCTTTTGTGTCAATGATTTTGAACCTAAATGCAAATCAGATTTGTACTTTGTAACAGAAGATAGTGCAGAACGGAAAAAGAGGAGTCGCACATTGTTTGATGTTTGTGAAGAATTTCAACCGTGTAGTGATGACTATTACACATACAAATAATTTTCTGTCTTAACTTGACATGAATTACATCGAAAAAGGATTGCATCTAAATCTTATGTGTCGCAATAAGGATGTCGAATATTGTCGAAAAGGAAGTGGTAAAATGAAAAAATGTAAAATGCCTCTATTAGATAAGTTTGTAGTAGTATTAATTATATTGAATTTTTTAGGTATTGCAAATACGGCAATATTCGCAGATAAGCTTTATAGAATTACAAATATTTTTGATTATATTATTGCTGGACTATTTATGTATACTATTTTCGTAATACCAATAGCAATAGTTGTTGGAATTATTTTAAATATTATATCAAGCATTAAAAAGATAAAAACCGGTAAAAAGTATTGGATAAATATTGCGTATATGCTCATTCTTGTTTTAACCATTCCGTTTTGGTATGAATTTTGGTATCTTGCATTAATGAGTGTTTAAATCCTGTACATACCTTGAAATTTGGCTTGCATCTAAACCTTATGTGTCGCAATATGGATATGCCGAATATTGTCGAAAGGAGAGAAGGGATTTTTGATGAAATATATTATTCCAGATGAGCTTTATAATGAGTATAAGTCAAGAGATGATATTAAGAAAATAATAAACGAAAAAGAATATACTCGTATCGCTGGTTCGGAAATTGTAAGTATAGCTAATCGAAAACTATTTATGATATACATTGATGAATCAGTGAATTGTAGAATAGGTGATTTGATAGAAGATGAAAATGGAAATCATTTTACTATTGAATCAGTAGCACATTTTAATTTTGGGGCAAATCCTGTTCCGGAATGGTATTACAATATGCCATATATACAAATAAGCAGTCACGAAACTGATTCGATTGGTGAGTATGTAATCGTATGCAAATAATCTTTTGTCTTAACCTGATACGAACTTGATGTCAGAAAAATTTGCATCTAAACCTTATGCCTCGCAATATGGATATGTCGAAAGATGTCGAAAGGAGTGGTTTGATGAAAAAGAAAATCATAGTAACTACGTTAGCAATTGTAGTTATTGTAACATTAAGTGTTGTAGTTGCTTTATGGTTTAATCCGAATCTAAATAAATTCAAATTAAAAAATGTAGAGAATAATGCGTTGGAATATATACATCAAACATATCCTGAATTTACAGTTGATGATATTTCTGTTAGACACGAGTGGAAATCAAATCATTATGTTGTTGATTATAATGACGGGAAAGGCGAAAGCCGAACGATAATATTTGACCATACTGGTGCGGAAATTTTCACAGATGAATATATTGACAGTAGGGCTTGGGAAATTGTACATGCATACGAGTCGGGTATAGAGCAAAAAGTGGACAACGTATTAAAAAATATATTAGGTGAGTATTCTACACATTATGTAATTATTGACGATGAAAAAGCCTTCTGTAAAGAACGAGAAATTGCGTTAGAAAGATTAGATATATCAAAAGATTTAGTAAAATGTAGTATAGGTATTAGCGGAGGAGAGAATGCGACGACTTATGATTTTGCAAAGCTTTCCAAAGAAATCTATGTTGGAATATCCTCTTTAGATTTACCGATAGAGGAAATACAAATTCATCAACAAAACTCACCGGATAGTAGATTTGATATAACTTGCCCTGTGGATATGGGTGCAATGAGCATAGAAGAAATTGATAAACTTGTTAGGAAGTAAATATAAATTTTCGTTTCTAACCTGATTTGAACTTAACACCAAAAAGGTTTGCATCTAAACCTTATGCCTCGCAATGTCGAATAATGTAAAAAGGGAGGAACCTATATGTCTTTTTATAGATTGAATGATTGTAGGTTGGAACTTAATGAAAATGGGAAAATTACGGAAATAGTTTTTCCTGAAAAAGTATATGGCGTTCCTACATTTAATAACAGCAGAAGATATGTTGCTGTTGCATCAGTAAATAAGATTTTTGTTTATGATTTTGAAATTGAAACTATTATAACATTGTTGAATAAGTCAAAACATCATATAACTGGTGTTCGATTTGATAAAAAAGATAATCTTTATTATATTGATGGTAACAATATAGGTGTTATAGATATTGTAACTTCCAACGATACTATCTTGTATAACGTAGGGAAAAAACAACATAATCCGCAGAATATAGGTGTAAGCCCTAATGGGAGATATGTGTCATTTTGCAGGTATCGTGGTGACAATTTGTGCTTGTACTTGTATGATATGCAAAAGGAAGAATTTAAGGACTATAAACTTTCTATATATCACTATGCTTGGTTGGATGATGACCATCTTGTTTGGTCAAAGGGTGGCGGATTGAAAGTATTGGATGTCAATACAGGAAAAAGTCAGTTAATAGTTAAAGATCATAAATCTTTGATTAAAAAAATCAATAAAGAAAACATTGAAATGTTTGATGTTTTCAAAGGAATAGACAACACTTCATTATTCGTAGATTTGGAGTTACTTAGAGTGTTAAACGGAAATATTTATTTTTCGTTGGCAATTAACTATTTTGGTAATGGTGTGTCGGAAGATGCAAAACAACATTATGGTATTTGGTCTATAAACCTTGAAGAAAATACAGTAGAATTTCATTATAAATTTTCAAGTGAGTATAGAAAAGCAACTGCAGGATATAAGTTTTTAATGAATGACGGAAGTTTGGCTTGGGCAAAAAATGATTGGCATATTTTTGATGGTATAACAGAAACAACTTTACTTGGTGATTGGGAACAAGTAATATGTTTTGATAGCTTAAATGCTTAATTTTTTAATCCTAACATAACACGAACATCACACCAAAATTGTTTGCATCTAAACCATATGTGTCGCAATATGAATATGTCGAATGTTGTCGAAAGGAGAATACATATGAAGAAAGAAATGGCAATAGGTTGCGGAATAGGTTGTGGAACTTCTTTATTATTGGTAATCGTTTTTGTTGTTAGTTTTATGATGTGGTTTTCTAATATGATTGACGACAGTTTATCAAAAAAAGAGATTTTCAAGTTGGTAAAAGACAATTATTCTATAATTTTAGATGATATAGAAGAAAAAGACTTTTCTGATACTGAAAAATTAAAAGGTGTACAGGAAGTATATTCTGATACAGAAATAGTAGATGTATATTGTGGTGGAAGTGGATTTGGGTCTGCAACAAGCTATTATGGCTTTTATTACTCTCCTGATGGGTTGCCCAAAGATTCTTGGTGTGGCAGTAGTTTTGGAAGAGCTGAACAGCTAAAACCTGACGGGGAAGGTTTCTCTATTAAATATTCAAATGATGACAATTGCTATTATACAGAAAAAATAAGAGATAACTTTTTCTATTATGAAGCACATTTTTAAATTGCATCTAAACCTTATGCCTCACAATCATCTCAAATAAGAGGCATCCAGCTTATACAGTCTTTATAAATAGAGAATGACAAGTCCAAATAAAATCTTATGGTGTATGAGGAGGGAACTGATATGTATAAATATTTGTTATGGGATATAGACGGAACCGTACTTAACTTTCTTGCTTCAGAAGCATATGCAATACGGGCTTTGTTCAAAAAGTATAATCTTGGCGAATGCAGTGACGAAATGCTCAAGCTGTATTCAGAAATTAATTCGAAATATTGGCAGATGCTTGAAAAGGGGGAGCTGACTAAGCCGGAAATTTTAGTCGGGCGATTTCGTGAGTTTTTTGAGATAATAGGAGCAGATATAACCATAGTTGAGAAATTTAATCAGGATTATCAAATAACACTTGGTGACCACATAGACTTTGTTGAAAATGCGAAGGATATTCTGCTTTCTCAAAAAGGGAAATATACCCTTGCGGCAGTTACTAACGGTACCAAAGCAGCACAGGAAAAGAAATTGCGTCTTTCAGGATTGTGTGAAATTTTTGATGCGATTTTCATATCAGAAAATATTGGTGCAGAAAAGCCCAATAAAGAATTTTTTGATTATGTCTTCGAAAAACTCGGCATAACTGATAAAAGCGAAGTGCTTATTATAGGAGATTCACTTACAGGTGATATGAAAGGCGGATACCTTGCAGGAATTGACACTTGTTGGTTTAATATGGCACATAGTTCCAACACTTTGGATTTTTCTGTTACTTATGAAATAGATCATCTTGATAAAATCACTGATATTATTTCCACATAAGTTATAAGCTTAAAGAAAAAGGTACATTGAAATACAAGGGGACTAAAATCATAAGTTTTAAATGATTTACCTCCGATGTTTAATTGGTTAAGAATTGCCACAAAATTTGCATTAAAATGTCATATTATTACCCTTATGCGCGATTGACTTTTAAATTAAAGGGTGCTATACTTCACTTATGTTGAGATATTATTTTAGGAGGGAAAACAATGGATAAACAGACAGTACTAAAGAAAATAAAAGATGTCGGTATAGTTGCCGTAGTAAGAGCAACCACAGCAGACGAAGCCAAGAAGATTACCGAGGCTTGTATGCAGGGCGGAGTTCCTGCCATTGAGCTTACATTCACCGTGCCCGGCGCACACAAGGTTATAGAGGAGCTTGCTTCCTACTATAAGAATGACGATATCATCCTCGGTGCAGGCACCGTGCTCGATTCCGAGACAGCAAGAATAGCTATCCTTTCGGGTGCACAGTATGTAGTAAGCCCTTATTATGATGAAAACACAATCAAGCTTTGCAACAGATATGCAGTTCCTTGCATGCCCGGTTGCATGACAATACACGATGTGGTTAAGTCCCTTGAACTTGGCTGCGATATCATAAAGCTCTTCCCCGGCGATGCATTCGGTCCCGGTATGGTAAAGGCTATAAAAGGACCCATTCCTCAGGCAAATATCATGCCCACAGGCGGTGTGGATGTAGACAATGTTGCTAAGTGGATAGAAGCAGGCGTTGTGGCAGTAGGTGCAGGAAGCTCTCTTACCAAGGGTGCTAAGACAGGCGACTATGCCCTTATTACAGAAACAGCCAAGAAGTTTGTAGACAATATCAAAGAAGCCCGCATCAAGCTGGGCAAATAATCAAAAGGACGGGTTTATAAAATGGCAAAAGTAGTTACATTCGGCGAAATTATGATGAGACTTCAGACCCCCGGATACAAGAGATTTATCCAGGCTCAGTCTCTTGAAGTAGAGTACGGCGGCGGTGAGGCAAATGTTGCAGTATCCGTGGCAAATTACGGTATGCAGGCATGCTTTGTTACCAAGCTTCCCGAAAACCCCATCGGTGATGCTTGTCTTGCACAGCTCCGCAAGATGAATGTGTGCACAAAGCACATAGCAAGAGGCGGAGAGAGACTCGGTATATACTTTGCAGAAAAGGGTGCATCCCAGAGAGCATCCAATGTTGTATACGACAGAGCACATTCCTCCATTGCTACAGCTTCTCCCGAGGACTTTGACTGGGAAGCTATCTTCGAGGGTGCAGACTGGTTCCACTTTACAGGTATCACACCTGCTATAAGCGATGAAGCTGCTGAAATCTCCCTTATTGCTTGTAAGAAAGCAAAGGAAATGGGTGTTAAGATAAGCTGTGACTTAAACTTCCGCAAAAAACTCTGGACAAGCGAAAAAGCAGGAAGAGTTATGGGCGAGCTTTGCCAGTATGTAGATGTACTTATAGCAAACGAAGAAGATGCAGAAAAGGTATTCGGCATTAAAGCAGCAGCTACCGATATCACATCGGGTGAGCTTTCCGACGAGGGCTACAAGGATGTATGTAAGCAGCTTGTAGACAGATTCGGTTTTGAGAAGGTTGCAATTACCTTAAGAGAATCCATCTCCGCTTCCGTAAACAACTGGGCAGCTCTTCTCTATGACGGCGGTGAATTCTATAAGTCCAAGAAGTACACAATGAACATCGTAGACCGTGTGGGCGGCGGTGATTCTTTCGGCGGCGGACTTATATATGCAATTCTCTCCGACTATTCCAGTCAGGATGTAATTGAATTTGCAGTTGCGGCATCCTGCCTCAAGCACTCCATAGAGGGTGATATGAACTTAGTTTCTCTTGCAGAGGTTAAAAATCTCATGAAGGGCGACGGCTCGGGCAGAGTACAGAGATAATAAATTTTTATCATGCGGAGTGCAATAGGTCACAATTTCCTATTGTACTCCTTTTTGTTTGACTTTTTTTTATAATGGGTTTATAATATCTTTATACATGATATAAGGGGAGGGTTGCCTTTATGATATTGCAAAATCTTCATACACATACAACATATTGCGACGGTGCCAACACTCCCGAGGAGTTTGTAAAAGCAGCTGTCGATAAAGGCTTTTCTTCCATCGGCTTTTCGGGACATTCGTATATGTCTTTCGACCCCAAGACAGGCATGAATCCCGCAGAGGACGCGGCATATAAGGAAGAAATTAAGGCATTAAAAGAAAAGTACACGGGTATTATAGATATATACACGGGCTTGGAATTTGAGCTTTTTTCCGAGCACGATATAGAGGGGTATGACTATGTTATAGGCTCCTGTCATTACCTTTATATAGACGGTGAGCATGTGCTTGTAGACAGAAGTCCCCAGGGTATGCAAAGGGCCATAGACAAATACTTTGGCGGAGACGAGCTTATGATGTGCAGAGAGTATTACCGCACCTTTGCCGAGCACTGCAGCAAAAAGAGCTTTGATATCATAGGGCACTTTGATGTAATCACAAGAAACCACGATAATGTACGCCTTTTTGATACAGACAGTCCAAAATACAGAAGCTATGCTCTTGAAGCGGTGCATGCCATAAGCGGGAAGAACAGGATATTTGAGCTCAACACGGGCGCAATGGCGCGTACAGGCAGAAAGGCACCGTATCCCGAGGATTTTATAATAAAGGAAATCAAAAATTTAGGTTGCTCCTTTGTTATAAGTTCCGATTGTCACAGTACAGAGCATATTGATACTTATTTTAAGGAAAGCTTTGAACTTTTAAAAAGCTACGGATTTAAACATATAATGATATTCAATGGTAAGGACTTTGAGCCTTATCCGATTAATTAAGAGGTGACACACTTTGAAGATAATAGTTGTAGGTCTTGGCAAGATAGGTCATAAGCTTGCGGGTCTTTTGAGCACAGGCGAGGGACATGAGGTTACTGTAGTAGATACCATATCTGACAAGGTGAGAGATACAGTAAACGAATTTGACATAATGGGTGTACACGGAAGCGGCACTGATGCCGAAGTACTGTCTGAGGCAGGCATAAAAGAGGCAGACCTTCTTATTGCCGTTACAGGCTCGGACGAAATCAATCTTCTTACATGCCTTATTGCCAAAAAATCAGGTAACTGCGAAACCATAGCAAGAGTCAAAAAACCCGAATATGTAAAGGCACTTCCTATAATAAAGGATGAGCTCGGGCTTGCCATGGTTATGAATACACAGCGCGCGTCTGCGCAGGAAATTGCAAGGGTACTGCGTTTCCCCTCTGCCATACAGATAGATACCTTTTCAAAGGGCAGGGTAGAGATATTAAAGTTCAGGGTATCCGATTCTTCGCCTCTTGCAAACATCAAGGTGTCGGAACTAGCCTCCAAGATTAATTGTGATATACTTATATGCGGTGTAGAGCGCGGTGACGATGCATTTATTCCCGATGGTAATTTTGAACTCAGAACAGGCGACCTTGTGAGCTTTGTATCTACCCCAAACAATGCGGCAAGCTTCTTTAAAAAGATAGGTATCAAGACAAACAGCGTAAAAGACGCGCTTATAATTGGCGGAAGCGAAACCGCATATTACCTTTCCCAGCTTCTCATACAGTCGGGTATAAAGGTCAAGATTATAGAGCAAAATGCTAAAAGATGCGAAGAGCTTTGCACGCTTCTTCCAAAAGCCACTATAATAAACGGCGACGGAACAGATACGGAACTTCTGTGCGAGGAGGGGCTTTCACGCTACGAGGCGGTTGTCGCCCTTACAAATATAGATGAAGAAAACATCATGTTTTCGCTTTTTGCCGCTACGCAGTCAAACGGCAAAATGGTAACAAAGATAGACAGAATAGCCTATGACAATGTTATCGGCGGTCTCGGACTTGATACCATAGTAAATCCCAACAACATAGCCGCAGAGCATATAGTCCGTTTTGTCCGTGCCAAGGACAACAGTCTTGGCGGAAATGTGGAAACCATGCATCTTATATTAGACGGCAAGGCAGAGGCGCTGGAGTTCGTTGTGGATGACAAAAATCCTCTTGTCGGAAAAATGCTCATGGAAATATCGCTTAAGAAAAATGTTCTTATAGCATCCATAAACCGAGGCGGCAGGATTATCATTCCCCGAGGTAAAGACAGCATCTTTGCGGGAGACAGCATAATAGTTGTTACCACAAGCCACGGTGTCAAGGATATTAATGAATTTTTGAGGTAGTCCTTTATGAATTTTAAATTGGTTGCTCACACTTTAGGCAGAGTTATATGCTTTGAAGCAATATGTATGGTGCTCTCTCTTATTTGCTCAATCCTTACAGGAGACGGACAGCATACAGCGTTTTTAATATCAATAGCAATATGCCTTATTGTCGGAATATCGCTTTCTTGTATAAACCCCAGAGAAAAGCGTCTTTTCTCCCGCGACGGTTTTGCTACTGTGGCACTTAGCTGGATAGCTTTAAGTGTTTTCGGCTCTCTTCCGTTTATGATATCAGGTGCCATACCAAGCTTTACAGATGCCTTTTTTGAAACGGCATCGGGTTTTACAACCACAGGTGCATCCATACTTAAGGATGTGGAGGTTGTTCCCCGGTCTATCCTTTTCTGGCGAAGCTTTACCCATTGGATAGGCGGTATGGGTGTTATCGTATTTCTTGTTGCCGTGCTTCCTCTTTCGGGCGGAAGCAATATGCATCTTGTAAAGGCGGAGAGTACAGGTCCCTCTGTAGGTAAGCTTGTTCCCAAGGTAAGAACTACCGCCAAAATACTCTATACCATTTATTTTGGCATATCCGTTGCTTTGCTTGTGCTTCTTCTTTTGGGCGGTATGGATATTTTTGAGGCGCTTTGCACTACCTTTGGTACGGTAGGTACGGGAGGCTTTGGCTTCAAAAACAGCAGTATGGCAGATTATTCTACTTACATACAAGTAGTGGTTACTGTTTTTATGATACTTTGCGGAATAAACTTTTCCATTTATTATCTTATTTTTATGCGCAAGTTTTCTCTTGCATTTCGCTCTTCGGAAATGTGGGCTTATCTTGGTGTTATAGCGGTATCGATTATTGTTATAAGCCTTAATTGTATGCATCTTTTCGGCGGCTTTGGCCAGTCCCTTAAACACAGCGCATTTCAGGTGGGCTCCGTCATTACCACAACAGGATATTCAACCACCGATTTCGATTTGTGGCCCCAGCTTTCCAAGACAATACTTCTTGTACTGATGTTTATAGGAGCCTCGGCAGGAAGTACGGGCGGCGGTATCAAAGTTTCCCGAATAATCATACTCTTAAAGAGCATTGTAAAGGAAATAAGGATTGCCTCACACCCCAAGAGCACTCACAAGGTTACAATGGACGGCAGAAATGTAGAGCACGAAACCATCCGTTCGGTGAATGTATTTATGGTTTCTTATCTTGCCATATTTGCTTTTTCGCTTCTTGCGATAAGTATAGATAATATGGATTTTACCACGAATTTTACTGCTGTTGCTGCCACCATAAATAATATAGGTCCCGGCTTTGCAGGGGTAGGTCCCACGCAGAATTTCTCGGGTTATTCCGATTTTTCCACCATCGTTCTTACTTTCGATATGCTCATAGGCAGACTCGAAATCTTTCCCATGCTGGTACTGTTCTCACCTCAGGCATGGAAAAAATAAAAAAATTTAAAAAACTATTTACAACCAAAAAAAGTTGTGATATAATATCATAGTTGTCAGCCCGATGCTAAGGTTTTGGATTCTCCAACCTCGCCTTCGTATCGCGGCGATTATAAAGCCTATAAGGCTAATTTAAAGGAGGAAATATCATGTTAAAGGAAACAAAGCAGGCTATCATTAAGGAATACGCTACTCACGAGGGCGACACAGGTTCTCCCGAAGTACAGGTTGCTATCCTTACTTACCGCATCAACCACCTTACAGAACACCTTAAGTCCAACATGAAGGACCATCACTCCAGAAGAGGTCTTCTTATGATGGTTGGTAAGAGAAGAGGTCTTCTTAACTATCTTGCAAAGATAGATATCGAAAGATACCGTTCCCTTATTGCAAGACTCAACATCAGAAAGTAGTTTTCAAATCGGGCAAAGAGGCTTTGGTGTCTCTTTGCCCAATTTTGCTATTTTAATATTAATTAAAAGCGGAAAATCTGTCGGTGATTAGCAGTTAAATATGCGCTTTTGCTCTTAAAAAGCTTGTATTTAACTGCTGATAGAGGTTTTTCCGCTTGTAAAAACAAGGAGGAAAATCAGTATGAAAAAGACATTCACTACCCAGATTGCAGGCAGAGACTTTACTGTAGAAATCGGCGAAGTTGCACAGCTTGCATCGGGCGCAGCCATGGTAAGATACGGAGATACCGTAGTTCTTGCCACAGCTACAGCATCCGCAAAGCCAAGAGACGGCATAGACTTCTTCCCGCTTAGCGTAGACTATGAAGAGAAGATGTATTCCGTAGGCAAAATTCCCGGTGGATTTTTAAAGAGAGAGGGTAAGCCCAGCGAAAAGGCGATACTTACTTCCAGAGTTATCGACAGACCCATCAGACCTCTTTTCCCCAAGGATTACAGAAATGATGTAGGCCTTGTTACCACAGTTATGTCCGTAGACATAGACAACTCGCCCGAGGTATGCGCTATGAACGGTGCTTCCATTGCAATTTCCATCTCTCAGATGCCTTTTGCAGGCCCTGTAGGTGCAGTTGTTGTAGGTCTTGTAGACGGCGAGTTTGTAATTAACCCCACCCTTGCCCAGAGAGAAGTAAGCGACATGTATGTTACAGTTGCAGGTACCAAGGAAAAGGTTGTTATGATAGAAGCCGGTGCAAACGAGGTTAAGGAAGATGTAATGTTCAATGCCATCGTTTACGCACACGAAGAAATCAAGAAAATTTGTGAATTTATAGATGGTATCGTAGCAGAAGTAGGTAAGCCCAAGGAGCCTTATGTTGCACATGAGGTAGACCACGACCTTTACGATAAGGTATACGCTTTCTCCTATGACAAGGTTTGTGCTGCTATAGATACAGACGATAAGAGAATCCGTGACGAAAGAATGAAGGCTCTCACCGATGAACTCATGGCTCACCTCGGCGAAGAGGGCGAGGGCAGAGATGCTGAAATCGATGAAATCTTCTACAAAATACAGAAAGAAATTGTAAGAAAGTGGCTTATAGAAGACCATAAGAGAGTAGACGGCAGAGGTATCGACGAAATAAGACCTCTTAGCGCAAGAGTAGGTATTCTTCCCAGAACACACGGCTCGGGTCTCTTCTCCAGAGGTCAGACACAGGTACTCACCATTGCAACATTAGGTGCTGTAAGCGAATCTCAGACAATAGACGGTATAGACGAAGAAACCTCCAAGAGATACATGCACCACTACAACTTCCCCTCATACTCTGTAGGCGAAACCAAACCCTCCAGAGGTCCCGGAAGAAGAGAAATCGGACATGGTGCTCTTGCAGAAAGAGCTCTTAAGCCCGTTATTCCCTCCGAGGAAGAATTCCCTTATTCAATAAGACTTGTATCCGAAGTTCTTTCCTCAAACGGTTCCACATCTCAGGGCTCCGTATGCGGAAGCACACTTGC
>JAZRKX010000054.1:0-22094 GCA_045646525.1 Clostridia bacterium
ATACCGACCTCGATACATACGAGACACAAAGCACAGATTATGTGTACAACAGCTTAAATCAGCTCGTATCTCATACAAACGGTACAGATGCCTATACCTACACCTACGATGACAACGGCAATATGCTAAAGGTCAAAAAGAACGAAGACATCATTAAGACCTACGCCTATGATGACCTCAACCGCCTTGCAACTGCCCATGTATACGGCAACACTGCACAGTATAGCTACAATGGCGATAACTTAAGACAAACCAAGACTGTAAACGGAGTAACCACAGAGCATGTATATGACGGTCAGAATATTGTAGCGGATATGGGTGCAAATACCAATATATATGTCTACGGCATAGACCTACTTGGCATGCGTACAAACGATGGCAATCTGCAAATCTATGCCACCACCCCAAGGGGCGATGTGGATAAGCTCATAAATTCGGACGGCACATACCGAGAGTATGAATACGACGCATATGGCAACCCTATAGCAGATAACAGCCACACAGTAAATCCGTTTGGATATACAGGACAGTATACCGACTATGAGACAGGGCTTGTATACCTAAGGAATATATACATAACCTGAGAGAACAAGGATTTACAATAGGGCAATTAGAAAGACTCACAGGAATATCACGAGGAATAATAACAAGAATAAAAAGCGTGCAAAAACAGGCACGTCCCTGATAACATAGGACTTGTAACATCGGTTATTCCGTATATCACCTATACATATGCCATGAAGAAGATTCCCGCGGGAGTTGCATCATCTGTCTCCGCTGTTGAACCGCTTGTAGCTACGCTGATAGGTGTTGTTTTGTATGGTGAGCCAATGACTGTTGCATCATATATCGGTATGGTATTTATAGTTACATCAGTTGTTCTGTTAAGCTTACATAAGGACTAAAAACGGGACTGTAAAAATTTGATATAATCCCCTTAGAGTAGACACTTGAAATAATAAAAGTGTTTCAAGACTACGCTAAGGGGTTTTTATATGGCAATAATTATTAAGGGCATGTCTCAATATTGAGACATGCCTTTAATAATTATTGACTTATCCTTTTTATGTACGGTGTATTCCAGCTTTAGTGCTTCACGGAAGAACCTGTCCTCCAGATACATAACATCAAGTGACGAAGCATACCTGTAATCCTTGCTATGCTCTTTCTTGTTCTTATCCGTCCATGTAACTGTGGCGATTTTGTCATTGGTTGTATCTATCGTATATTCACATCCGTTTAATTTAACCACAGTTTTTGATGCCTCCCAATAAACCTTTCCGCCAAGGCTTTCGGCAATTATTCTCAGCGGGAAAAGGCGTGTTCCGTTTCTTAATGTGATGGCATATCCTTTGGTATCGTTAGCGAGCAGGATTTTGGTCTGGTTCAGGAGCATTATATTTTCCAGATAGAAAGGGGAGTAGCTTTCCAGTTCATTGGTAAGTCTCTCAAAACCGTATTTTTCCGTAAGCGTAGCTTCGCCCGAAAACAAATTTACACCCAGACCGAGTCTTTCTCCTTTTATTGTGCATCCCATAGCCGCAAGGGTGGTGGGGAACATATCCATGGTGGAGAATTCGCGGTTTTTGGTGTTTTTTGACTCTGCGGCAGAATTTATTATACAGTTATATACTCTTCGTGAGTAATCTTTGTCTACGGTTTCTTCGATGTATTCGTTGAACATTGTGCAGTGGTCGCCTGTTATAACGATAGTGGTATCGTCATAGAAATCCTGCGCCTTTATCCACTCTACAAATTCATAAAGCTGTGTGTCAGCACACGATATAACATTGTCGTATTGTCTCTTGTGCTCTAAGGAACATTTACTGCAAATATATCCGTCGGGAAAGTGTGTGTCTACAGTAAGCATGGTAAAGGCAAACGGTTCTTCCTTTTCGGAGATTTCCGTAAGCTCTTTTTTGGCATACTCGTAGAGGTACATATCCTCCATACCCCACCACACATAGTAGTCTTTTGGTATTATGCCGTCTTCTGTTGCGGTATTGTAGTCATATACTGTATCTGTTCCGTGCTTAAGATAGAATTTGTTTCTGTCTGCAAATCCGCTGTCCGAGCCTACCATAAGAGCCTGATAGTATCCGTTTTTGCAGAGTATATCCCCAAGACTTACGGCACCCCTTAAAAAGCTGTCATCCTCGAGCGTTTTTGCACCGTACATATTTGCAGACAAAGGTATTCCCGAAGAGTGTGCCACCATTGCGGCAACAGTCCATGAGGCATGCGCAGATTCACGCCCTCCGCCTATACCGTCACTATGCGAAAAGTTTATGTTTTCTTCGGCAAGCTCTGTAAGATGGGGGATGATATTTTTCTTCATGGCGCCACCGCTTTTTTTGTCCATGTATGAGGTTTCCATGGATTCTAAGAAGATGTATACGAGATTTCTCTTTTTGGCGGGAAACATAATTTCTGTCTCTTTCGGATTTACATATTCGTTTTCGTAGAGAACAGTCCTATTGGAAAGGCCCGCAATGTAGTCATCGAGCTCGGCTGTCACTACTGCACTATAGAGTGCGCAAAGGCATATTATTACTGCCAAAAGTGCCGATACCCACTTTTTAAAGGGATAAATATGAAATTTCTTTATTTTAACGGAGAATTTGGGTTTGCCAAACAGTACAAACCATAATAAAGCAGTTATGATAGCTGCAAATACCACATTTACAAGATAGGCATATATCATCTTGGTATCTGCACCCTTCATAGAGCCTGTGAGAGTATCTATAATGGCACCGAAACCAAGACGCCCAAAGGTTTTTACATACCAGTTTGCCGAAAAGAAAGCAAGAAAGCATATAAACATAAGAGCTATGCAAATCACTTTAAGAAAGAACTTAAAGTCTTTACTTATTTTGGATGTATTTTTATGTGATTGTATTTTCATTTACTTATCACCTTAGAAAGTATTTGCATTTATTATATGCAATAATAAAAAAACCACCCGAACTTTTGTCGGGTGGGTAAATGGAGCTGGTGATCGGACTTGAACCGACGATCTGCTGATTACGAATCAGCTGCTCTACCGACTGAGCCACACCAGCGAACAACCGTTGTTATTATAACTCAAAAATTACCATTCGTCAAGCATTTTGATGTGTTCTTTACAATTATATCACAAAACACGCACCCGATTGACAATGGGCAGGATAAGGTTGTAAAATTATATAAAATAAAGCATTTTTGGAGGTACATATGAAAAAGGTTATTTCTCTTATGTTGGTTTTAATCATCCTTGTTTTTTCAGGTTGCGGCAAGAAAGAAACAGTAGACACCAAGGCTGACCCAAAACCCAAGGCACCTGTGACGGCTACTGAGCCCAAAGACGAATTTCTTACTCTTATGGAAAAGGACACCCGCCCTGTAGCTGTTATGATAGATAACGACGGTCCCTCATCAAGACCACAGATAGGACTTGAGAGTGCATATATGATATATGAGGTCATAGTAGAGGGCGGCGCAAGCAGAATTATGGCTCTTTTCAAAGATGCCACCTCTATCGAAAAGGTAGGACCCATCCGTTCCTCCAGACACTATTTTCTTGATTTTGTGTTAGAGCACGATGCCATATACTGTCATGCCGGCTGGAGTCCCAAAGCGGCTTCGGATATCCCTGCGCTCGGTGTCAACAATGTAAACGGCATTGTAGGTAATGACGGCACAAACTTCTACCGCGACAGTACATACGATAATACATGGCATAATCTTTATACAAACTTAAGTAAACTCTATAAATATGCAGTAGACAAAAAGGGCTACAAGGCAGATACCAAGGTTACCCATACAAAATACAATGCCAAGGATACCGCTTTGGCAGATGATGCTGGGAGCGCTGTAGAGATAGTGCTTCCGTATTCTTCCATGTACAAGGTTACATATAAGTATAATGAGGAGAAAAAGAATTACACCCGTTACATAGGTCAGAGTGAGCACATGTCACAGACTGGAGAAGCACTTACTGCCAAGAACATCATAATTTGCCCTATGCGCAACTATCCTCTTCAGGACGGCGAAAATAAGGACCGTCAGGATGTTGTTACCGTGGGAAGCGGCGAGGGTTACTATGTTACAGACGGAAAGGCTGTCAAAATCACATGGTCCAAGCCGGCAAGAAACGCCAAAACAGTATACACTCTTGAAAACGGTGAGGAGCTCAAATTAAATCCCGGAAACACCTATGTTCAGATAGTACCCATGGGAAATGAGATTACAATAAAATAATTTTGAATATTTTCCCTTTGAAAAAGATATAATGTTAAAGAAAGACCTGCTTATAAATTCCAAATCGAACGGAACCCATTTTGGAGGATACGGAATTTTGAGGCGGGTTTTCTTTATAAATAATTGACAAAATATGAGTAAAATGCTATTATGTAACAAGATATACATATAATGGAGGCATATATGATTTGCAATAATATTTTGGAGGCAATAGGCAATACGCCTATGATAAAACTTAATAAATTAACGGGCGATGACAGTGCGCAGATTCTTGTTAAGTTCGAGGGTCTTAATGTCGGCGGTTCCATAAAGACACGCACCGCGTACAATATGATAAAGGATGCGGAAAACAGGGGACTTATCGGTAAGGATACAATTATCGTTGAGCCCACAAGCGGCAATCAGGGCATAGGTCTTGCTCTGGTGGGAGCTGTTTTGGGTTATAAAACCAAAATAATAATGCCCGATTCTGTTAGCGAGGAGCGCAGAAAGCTTGTAAATCATTATGGTGCAGAGGTTATACTTGTCCACGATGCGGGAAATATAGGTGAGTGTATAGATGAGTGTCTCTCCATAGCTCTCAGGATGCAGGAGGAAGACAGCAGAGTGTTTGTTCCTCAGCAGTTCGAAAATCCCGCAAATCCATCCATACAACGCGAGCAGACGGGTATGGAAATAATAAATCAGGTAAACGGTCCCATACACGGCTTTTGTTCAGGCATAGGCACGGGCGGTACCATTACGGGCATAGGTGAAACACTTCGCAAATACAATCCCGATATAGAAATCTGGGCGGTAGAGCCTGAGCATGCCGCAATCCTTTCGGGCGGGTCTATCGGCACACATTTGCAGATGGGCATAGGTGACGGACTCATACCCGAGATACTGAATACACAGATTTACAACGATATATACATAGTAAAGGATGACGAAGCTATACACACCTCCAAGGACCTCGCATCCAAAGAGGGCATACTTTGCGGAATATCAAGCGGTACCAATGTTGCCGCAGCTATTGCACTTGCCAAAAAACTCGGCAGGGGCAAGACGGTGGTAACAGTACTTCCCGATACCGCAGAAAGATACTTCTCAACTCCTTTATTTGAATAGGAGGCAGTTATGGAATTACTCAAGCAGCTAACCGGGATATATTCTCCCTCGGGAAACGAACTTAAAATTTGCAAGTTCATATCAAATCTGGTATCTCCCTATGCAGACGAGGTTTATACCGATAATATGGGAAACCTTGTAGTGCACAAAAAGGGAGGCGGCAAAAAGATTCTTCTTGCCGCACATATGGACGAGATAGGTCTTTTGGCAAATTATATAGACGAAAACGGCTTTGTCCGTTTTTCCGCAGTAGGCGGAGTTATGCCGTACTGCGCACTTTATCAGAGCGTAGTCTTTGAAAACGGTGTAAAAGGCGTTGTGGCATATGAAGAAAAAGAGGACTTAAAAAAAGATTTTAATATACAGAAGATGTATATAGATATCGGTGCAAGGGATGCCAAGCAGGCTATGGAGCTTATTTCCATAGGAGACAGCGCTGTTTTCGAGGGTGCATTTTCCCAAAACGGCGATATTGTTTCTTCAAAAGCAATGGACAACAGAGTGGGAGTGTATGCTCTTATAAAGGTACTTATGCAGATGGATGATTGTCCAAATGACCTTTACTTTGTATTTACTGCGCAGGAGGAACTGGGGTGCAGAGGAGCAAAGGCTGTATCAAATGCCATAAACCCCGATATTGCTCTGGCGGTAGATGTTACCGACACGGGAGATACCCCCGAATGTAAGCCGATGGCTGTTAAATTAGGTCAGGGACCGTGTATTAAGTATATGGATAATTCCATAATTACACACAAGTATGTAAACGACGCCTTAAAAGCTGTTGCAAATAAGGATAACATACAGATTCAGCATGAGGTTTTGTCCATTGGCGGAACGGATGCGGGAGCTATCCATACATCGGGTACGGGAGTTATGACAGGAGCCGTATCAATACCCACAAGATATATACACACCCCGCACGAATGTGTAAATATGGCGGATGTAGACGGGGCGGTTAAGCTTATAGCAGGATTTGTAAATACAGTTTTATAAACAATGGAGACTGTGCGGCGCATATTTGGCGCCGCACAACTCCTATATAATCAACCGACATTATTGTCGGATGTTATTATATATTATGTATCTGTATGTGAGGTGGTGATTTTTTTGAATATAATTGTAGGAGCAAATATTTCCGAAAGTATAAAAGAGGCACTTGTCAAAAACGGATTCACCGTCTGTTTTACTGTGGAAAATCCCCGTGTTCTGCATGGCTTAAGATACCATCCCGATATGCAGCTTTCGGGGTGCTATGGGCATTATGTATGCGAAAGAGGTCTCTATGATTATTACAAAAAAATCCTTTGTCCGCACGGTGTAAATCTTACATGCGGAGAAAGTCTCCTTACTTGCAACTACCCGGGCGATATTGCATATAATGTTAAAGTAGTCGGAGATAGTGTTTTTCATAAAAAAGGCTGTACGGACTCTGTATTAAAACAGGTCTTGAAAGATAAAGAATTTATAGATGTGTCTCAAGGCTATAGCGGATGCAGTATTTGCAAGGTATCGGAAAATGCAATTATAACTGCCGACATGAGCATACACAAAAAGGCAATGCAAAATTCTATTTGTTCGCTTCTTATATCGCCCGACCATATAGATTTGGAGGGTTTTGATTATGGATTTATAGGCGGAGCTTCTTTCTATGCCGATAAAACCGTATATTTTTTTGGTGATGTTTCAAAGCATCCCGATTTTAAAGCGATGGAAGAATTTTGTAAATTTGCAGGGAGCAGAATCGTGACTCTCGGCATAGAAAAACTTACCGATTACGGCAGTGCAATTACTTTCTAATAAATAATTAAATAATACACATAATATTCCCGTAGCAAGTGTGCAAAATTTAAAAGGTTGTGAGAATGTTGTGTACAAAGATAGTATTTACCGGTGATAATAAAGACTATAAACAAAAAATTTCGGATTATATGGTATGTCATAATATAAAGCACCATGTATACTGCACTGAGGATTCGTCCGAGGTGGAAACAGAGGCAGATGACGAAGGACTCTACGGCATTTGCTGCGAGCTTACAGGTTATATTAAGGATGTAAATGTAAAAACTGCAGTAAAGCGTTTTTTACACAATAACTATTATGCTTGTTTTAATTCGGACGAAATAGGACTTATATGCAACAGAATTTCAGACAGAGAGTTTTTGGATGAACTTTCGGGGAGACTGTATGTATATACCAAGGTCAAAAATTCCGTAAATCCTTTTGCATTTTATGATTTTATGTGCAAGGATATGGACAGCAAGGTAAAGGAGGTCTCTGCAGAGGAAGCAGACAGACTCATTGCGGCAAATGAAAACAGTGAATTTATAGACCTTCTAAAAAATTTCACCTTTGTGTCTATGGAAAGTTTCGACAAGGTGGAGCTTGTTGCAGACAGCAGCGGAATCCGTATATCATCTTGCACCCCTGAGGAAAAACAGGTATGTACGGAATATGCGCTCGATGAAGAGGATATTCTGGCAGAGCTTGTAACCATGAATCCAAAAAAGATAGAAATAGACGGCAAAGAGGAGTTTTTGAAAAACGAGATATCTTCTGTCATAACCGCCGTGTTTCAAGACAGAATACAATATAAATAGCAAAGGAAAATATACCATGAAGCTTGTACTGACTGCTCTTAATGCAAAGTATATACACACCTGCCTTTCTGTAAGATGCCTTAATGCTGCAGTAAAGGATATATGCAGTAGTGTAGTAAAGGAATATACCATAAATGATACAGTTGGCGACATCTGCCTTGACCTTTTTGGCGAAAAGGCAGATTGTGTTGCCTTTTCTTGTTATATATGGAATATAGATATGGTGCTCAAGGTAAGCTCGGTACTGAAAAAGGCAAATCCAAATATAAAGATAGTTCTTGGCGGCTACGAGGCCATGTATGACTGCGAGGATTTAATAAGGTTCAATCCGCAGATAGATGCCGTTATAAGAGGTGAGGGCGAGATTACTTTAAGAGAGTATATTTTATCGCTAAACGGCACAAAGGGCATAGGTGAGGTCTTGGGAGTTACATACAGATGCGGTGATGAAATAATATCCAACCCTAACAGACTGGAACTTTGCGACCTTAACAGAGTGCCCTTTGTGTACGATGAAAGTATAGACAGTTTTAAAAACCGCATTATTTATTATGAATCCTCACGCGGATGCCCCTACAGATGTACATATTGTATCTCGGGCGAAAATTCGGGGGTAAGATTTCTTGATTCCCAAAGGGTAAAGAAAGAACTTTCATTTTTTATAGAACACAAGGTGCCCCTTGTCAAGTTTGTAGACCGTACCTTTAATGCAAATCCCAAGCGCGCCAAAGACATTTTGCGCTATATTGCGGATAACCCTTCGGATACAGTTTTCCATATGGAGCTTGCGGGGGATATTATAGATGACGAAATGACGGATATCATATCCCGCATAAAGAGCGGTTCTCTGCGCTTTGAAATAGGCGTTCAGACCACAAACGAGGACACCATGAAAGCAATAGAAAGAAACATTTCTTTTGACAAGCTTTCCGCTACGGTACGAAAGCTCATGGATTTGGATACCGTGCATATTCATCTGGACCTTATTGCAGGTCTTCCTAAGGAGGATTTAACCTCGTTTAAAAAATCGTTTGACGATGTTATAGCCTTAAGACCTCATGTGCTTCAGCTTGGATTTCTTAAGCTTTTAAAAGGCTCGAAAATACGTTCTCAGGAAAAGCTCTACGGTTACACCTACAGCGATACCGCACCTTATGAGGTAATAGGGAATAACTTTATATCCTACGAGGATTTGAGCATTATTAAGTGTGCCGAAGACGCTTTGGAAAAGTACTACAACAGCGGAAGCTTCTTCCACACAATGAATTATCTTCTGGCAAAATGCGTATCACCGTTCGAAATGTTTAAGAATATAGGCAGATACATAAAGGACAACTATCCCGTAGGCTATGCATTTTCAAAACAGGATTTGTTTTCTGTTTTGCTCGAATGTATGGATGATGAAATTCTTAGGGATATGCTAAAAAAAGACTATCTTCTTAAATTCCGAGTAGGCAAAAGGCCAAAATGGTTTGGAGACCCTGATGAAACTCTTCTGCCCAAGGTGTACGATATGTTCCGAAACGAAGAGCTCAAGAAAGAAAAGTTCCCCGAGTATTACGATGTTCCTGCCAAGGAGATAATGAAGCATATATATGCAGAGCGGTTTTCTGACGGCGTATATATATTTGACTATAAAAAACAATGCTGTGAGAAGATAGACGGGATTTGACACAAATAAAATTATGGTATGAATTATATCTTGAAATATGATAGTTTTTGTGTTATACTGTAGCTTGTGAAAATTTTTGGTTGTTTTTCTTAATTGTTATGGAGGCATCAAATATGATAAAACTTGATACCGTAAAAGATTTTTTCGCATCTTTCAAAAACCAGCTCAAAACAATTAAATATACAGACATGCTTCTTTGTATCGGCATATCATTTGTGCTCACATTTTTGCTTGAGGCACTGGGCAGACACTCTATACCTCTGGCTATTAGTTTTATGATATACCATGTAGGATTTTTTGCATCCAATTTTTCCATAATTTTGTGTACTTCGGTACTTTGCCTGTTCTTTAACCGCCGATATTTTGTGCTTAGTCTGGTGGTTATACTGTGGACGGCGCTGGGAGTTACAAATGCCGTAATCCTTACCTACAGAAATACGCCTCTGGCGGCTGTGGATTTTTCTATAGTTAAGTCTGCACTCGATATTATGAATGCGTATGTTAAGCCGATACAGATTGTGTCGTTTTCTGTTATGGCGGTAGCGGCGGTTGCGGTAATAATTGTGGTTTTAAAGTTTTCTCCAAGAGTTAAGCCGAATTATGCTTCTGCATCGGTATACATGGTTTTCTCGGCGATTATATGCGTTGTTGCTATGGCTTCTTCTTACACTATATACAATGACCCCGAGTGCTTTGCGAATCTTCCCGAGGCATACAAGAATTACGGTTTTGTATACAGTTTTTCATGCAGTGCGGTAAACCGCGGTGTAGATAAACCCGAGAATTATTCCGAAGAGACTATAAAAGAGCTTACAGGCAGACTGGACGGTAGTGTCCCCAAATTGTCCGACCCTCGGGTTAAACCCAATATCATATATGTACAGCTTGAATCTTTCTTCGATGTAAACAAGATGAAAGATGTTGTATATAGCGAGAATCCTCTTCCTGTATATACCAAACTAAAAGAGGAGAATTCATCGGGATATTTAAGGATTCCCGGTCTTGGCGGAGGCACCTGCAACGCCGAATTTGAAGTGCTCACAGGCATGAGCGTAGGTATGTTCGGCACATGTGAGTACCCATATAAGACTATCACATTAAATCATACGGCAGGGTCGCTTTGTTATGACCTCAAAAATCTTGGGTATTCATCCCACGCGGTGCACAACCATACAGGTACTTTCTACGACAGACACAGAAATTATGCCAACTTAGGCTTTGATACCTTTATACCCGTTGAATATATGCACGATGTAGAGCGTAATCCTATCAACTGGGCAAAGGACAAGATTCTTGTAGGCGAGATATTCAAGTGCCTTAACTCTACCGACGGCAGAGATTTTGTATTTGGCGTATCTGTTCAGAGCCACGGCAAATATCCCACAGAGGTTGTAGATGAAAATCAACCCATTCGAGTAGAATCGGGACTTGATGATGAGGTATACAAAATCGGTTTTGAGTATTTTGTAAATCAGCTTCACGAGATGGATATGTTTGTAGGAGAGCTTGTAGATGCTGTAAATAAATTTAGTGAGCCTACCGTTCTTGTTTTCTACGGAGACCATCTTCCTGCAATGAGTATATCCAAAGACCAGCTTGAAAATGCAGACCTCTTTGAGACCGAATATGTAATATGTGCCAACTATGACATTCCCGTAGAGGATGAGGATTTATTTGCATATCAGCTTAATTCCAGAGTTACCGAGATGCTTGGTTTCAACGGCAACTATGTAAATAAGCTTCACAGATATTATAAAGATGACAAGGATAATCCCGCGTACCGCGATGAGCTTCAGCTTCTTATGTACGATGAACTCTACGGTCAGAATTATGCCTACGGAATGCAGCCTCATATACAGACTACAGACATAAAGTACGGCATAGACCCGATATATATCGAAAATGTTCTGGTAGGAAATACCGCCACCACAATAAAAGGTGTCGGATTTACCGAAAAGAGTAAGGTGTATGTAAACGGCACACAGGAAGGCGCAACTTATGTAGATACAAACACTATGATACTGTCTTCTACGGCGGCGGATGTGGGCGATGAGATATTTGTAGCCCAAAGGTGCAGCGATAAGCACATATTAAGCCAGACAGAAGCATATATCGTAAAAGAAGAAAATATTATTATGCAATAATACAAAAGGCGTATTTCAAAAAATGAAATACGCCTTTTGGTTTTTTAGAATCTGTCTTTGTTGTCGTTGTTTTTGTTGTTCTTGTTGTTTCTGTTCTCGTTGTTGTTATTGTTCTGATTTTCCTGGTTTTTCTTGTTATCTGTCATTACTTCCACACTCCTTATTTAATTGGCGTTGCGATTATTATTGTTTGCAAAAAGTTTTTAAATATACCGATGAAGCTTTGGAAAATGTTACAAAATTTCATTTGGATAAATTTGTAATTTCAAAGTATTTTAACATTGACTTTTAGACGCAAAAGACTTAAAATGGTAGTGTTGCGTTAGTTTTTAAAACGGAGTTTTTATTTATGAAAATAGGTATACCAAGAGCACTTTTGTACTATTACTATTATCCGTTCTGGAAGACTCTTTTCGAGGAGTGCGGATGCGAGGTAATCATAAGTGACGAAACAAACAAAAAAATAATTTCGGACGGATGCCATGTTACAGAAACCGAGATGTGTGTTCCAGTCAAGATTTTCAACGGTCATGTAGCACAGCTTCTTTCCACGGATGCAGATTACATATTTGTACCCCAGATGCACATGGTATCCAAAGAATACTATTGTCCCAAATTTCTCGGCATAATAGAGGTTGTTAAGTATTCCTTTGCGGATAAAAATGACAGATTTCTCTTTTTAAACTACGATACTAAAACAGAGGATTTGGATAAGCTGTCAATACATCTTCCGCTTACAGATAAGCTTGGCGTAACCAAAAGAACGCTTAAGAAAGCTCTGGCAAAAGCACAGAAAAAGCAGGAAGAATTCCGACACCTGAACAGGCAGGGCTATACTGTGTGCGAGGTATATGATATTCTCTTTAACGGTGCGGATATAAAGCCTCATACAGACGGCAAACTCAATATTGCTCTTCTCGGTTATGTGAACAATGTCTACGACAGCTATGTGAGCATGAATACCATAGAGCGTATGAGAGAGATGGGAGTAAATGTCATAACGTTTGATATGCTTCCCGATAAGGCAACAAGGCTTGATAAAAGGATAATCAAAAATCCGTTCTGGACCTTTGCCCGAAGAATATACAATGCCTCCAAGTATCTTATAGCAAGAGGGGATATAGACGGTATTATACATATTACCGCATTCGGATGCGGACCTGATTCCATAATAGGACGGCTTATGGAGGGCGATTGCGACGATGCAAACATTCCTTTCCTTACACTGCGTGTAGATGAGCACACAGGCGATAACCATACTCAGACAAGACTCGAAGCCTACATAGACATGCTCAAAATGAGGAAAGAATAGCACCTTTTAAGGAAGGTTGGTGTTTTAAATGAAAATCAGCTTCCCAAATATGGGACAGACAACAGCATACAGAAAGCTTGTGGAATTTTTCGGTCACGAAGCCATTATGCCCGAAAGACCTACCCAGCGCACCTTTGATTTGGGTGTTCTTCACAGCCCCGAATTTATATGCTATCCTGCCAAGGTAATAGCAGGTACATACATAGAAGCCTGTGAAAAAGGAGCCGAGATTATAGTATCCTCGGGCGGAAGCGGACCGTGCCGTGCAGGTATGTATTGCGAGGTGCACCGCAGAATATTAAAAAAGCTTGGGTTTAATACCGAGATACTTGTGTTTGACTCCATGTTCAAGGCGCCCGGATATTTTATAAAACAAATCCTGCGTCTTAAAAACGGCAAGCCTTTTATATCTTTCCTGAGCTATGGTTTATATGTTATCAAAATGATGGAATATCTTGATAACATAGAAAAAGCAATCAAGATTAAAAGGGCTTACGAGGTAAACAAGGGCGATTTTGACAAGTATCTTAAAAAAGTAAACGATATGTTCTACGCTACAAATAATAAGAAAGAACTCAAAATTGCTTATGACAAGGCTCTTAAAATGCTCGAAGAGATTCCCACACAGGAGAAACCCGAGGATAAGAAGCTTCGTATAGGAATAGTGGGCGAGATATTTGTAGTTATGGACAGCGCTACCAATATGAATATAGAGTCTCGCTTAAATGCCCTCGGTGCAGAGGTGGAAAGCTCACAGTACATATCCGACTGGATTTACCACAATGTCACCCCGACTGTGTTTGCCAAGGACAAAACACACAGGATGCACATAGAAGGCAAAAAGTACACCACCTGTAACTGCGGAGGTCATCACCTCGGCAATGTGGGATGGATAGAGGATTATGCAAAGAGGGGCTTTGACGGCATTATACACCTTATGCCTTTTGGATGTCTGCCCGAGCTTGTGACACGCAGTATGATATCTTCCTTGTCGGAGGAATTTGGTATTCCCATACTTTCCATGTCCATAGATGAACAGAACGGCGAAGCTAACACGCAGACCCGACTCGAGGCATTTATGGACCTTTGCGCAGGAAGAAAAAAGGCAAAATTAAGGAATAAAACATCATCCGTTAAGGAACAAATAGGAAAGGAGCAGTTTGTATGAGAAGTATTTATATAGGCATAGATACAGGCTCCGTCAGCACCAACGTAATTGCAATAGACGAAAATTACGAAGTTATTTTTGACCGATATATAAGAACAAAAGGACAGCCCATAGCTTCTGTAAAGGAGGGCATGGGCGAGCTTAACGCTTTCCTTGCCGACAAGGACTATGAGGTTAAGGCAATCGGTGTAACAGGAAGCGGAAGACAGATGATAGGTCTTATGGTCGGTGCAGATGTGGTAAAAAACGAAATCACAGCGCACGCAACAGCTACCATCCACTTTCATCCCGATGCTCATACCATATTCGAGATAGGCGGTCAGGACAGTAAGATTATCATATTAAAAGACGGCATAGTAACCGACTTTTCCATGAATACTGTTTGCGCCGCAGGAACAGGCTCATTTTTAGACCATCAGGCAGAGCGCCTCGGTGTAGATATAAAGGATTTCGGCGACCAGGCACTTCTTGCCGAAAACGAGGTACGCATAGCAGGAAGATGCACCGTTTTCGCTGAGTCTGATATGATAGCCAAACAGCAGTACGGCTATTCAAAAGCCGATATCATAAAAGGTCTTTGCGATGCTCTTGTCCGTAACTACCTCAATAATCTCGGCAGGGGCAAGGTGCTCGAACCTCCGTTTGTTTTTCAGGGCGGAGTTGCGGCAAACAAAGGTATAATAAAGGCTTTCGAAGAGCAGGTAGGAAGCGAAATCATAATTCCTAAGTACTTTAATGTAATGGGTGCTATAGGAATGGCAATAATGGCGCAAAAGCAAGTAGAACAAACAGACAGTCCCACAAAGTTCAAAGGTTTTGACTTCCTTGAACTCGAATTTACTCCCAAGAGCTTTGAATGTACAGGTTGTTCAAACTCCTGCGAGGTTATAAAGGTCATGGTAGACGGCGAGGTTAAGGCTATGTGGGGCGATAAATGCGGTAAGTGGAGTTCTTCCGTTTGAGGTGAATTTAGATGTTAGATAATTTTCTTGTAATATTTGGGCAGATTATAATACTTTTTGTGCTTGTACTTGCAGGTTTTTGTTGCGGCAAGGCAAAGCTTATCAATGAACAGGGTATAAAGACACTTACAAATGTGGTTTTGTACCTTGCAACGCCGTGCGTAATTATCACTTCGTACATGCGTGAATTCAGCGTTCTGCTTCTTGGGGATTTACTTATAAGCCTTGGTATGTCTTTTCTCATACATATCATCGGCATAATTATTGCTATGCTTATCTTCCCCACAAAAAACAGAACGGATAAATCTACTGTAATGCACTATGCCGTAGTGTTTTCCAATGCGGGCTATATGGGGCTTCCTCTTCAGAAAGCTCTTCTCGGCGATGCGGGAGTGTTCTTTGGCGCTTCGTATGTTGCGGTGTTTAACATAATGTGTTGGACATACGGACTTTGGTGCATGAGTAAGGAAAGCGGAAGCTTTTCTGCCAAAAGGCTCATAAACCCCGGTGTGATTTCGGTTATTATAGGAATAATAATCTTTGTCTTTTCCATACAGGTACATCCGAGCATAAAGGATGCCCTTGTGCACCTCGGAAACCTCAATACACCTGTACCGATGCTTATAATAGGCTACTATCTTTCCAAGGCGGATTTAATAAGTGCATTAAGGGATAAAATGGTTTATCTTGTATCGGCTTTGCGCCTTATACTTGTACCGCTTTGCTCGCTTGGTATTATGTACCTTATCGGTATAAGGGGCACTATGCTTGTAAGCATGGTTATACCTGCGGCGGCACCTGTAGCTACCGCTACAAGTATGTTTGCGCTTCTCTGCGGAAGGGACGAGCAGACCTCGGTTAATCTTGTGTCTGTAACCACAGTCCTCTCGCTTATTACAATGTCAATAATAGTTGCTCTGTCGCAGACAGTTGCATAGAAAAATACCCGAAATGAAATTTTCATTTCGGGTATTTTTTATAACTCATATTTCATTACTTCGTTTCCGTCAAAATCTTTCCATGTAAAAACTCCGTTTTCAAGAGTCATATATCCATGATGCGTATTTTCCTTGGGAATTGAGCATGAGCCGGGATTAATGTATGTATAGTTTTCGTGCTCTGTGTATTTTGCAACATGGGTATGACCGTGCAAGAGAATATCGCCGCTTTTAATGGGGGGAAGATTGCTTTCGTTGTATATATGCCCGTGGGTTATGTAGATTAGCTTTTCTTTCTCGCATATAACGGCGTAGTCAGCAAGAATGGGAAATTCCAGCACCATCTGGTCGACCTCGGTATCGCAGTTTCCGCGTACACACAGAATATTCTCTTTCATTGAATTCAAAATGTTTATGACCTCTTTGGGATTATATTCTTTCGGCAGGTCATTTCTCGGTCCGTGGTAGAGTATATCCCCGAGCAGAATTAATTTGTCGGCATTTTCTTTTTTGTATGCTTCTACGGCTTTTTTGCAATAATATGAAGAGCCGTGTATATCCGATGCTATAAACCATTTCATATATATCATTCCTTTCACCGATATAATAGCATCTTTTCCAACAAATGTCCATACAAATTAACTTTTACTTTATATAGATTTTCAAAATTTTCCTATACTAACAAAATTTATTGACAAGAAATATTTTTTTGTGATAAAATATTTGCATAGTTTTTATAAATATTTAAAGGAGTTTTGCACATGTGTGGTAATGTCAGACCCGATACGATGGCTCGTATCACAACAAAAGAATTAGCAGACAAATTTATAGAAGAGCAGATTGCACTCGTACGCGAGCAGGTAGGGGACAAGAAGGTACTTCTTGCACTTTCCGGCGGTGTTGACAGTTCTGTTGTTGCGGCTCTTCTTAACAAAGCAATCGGCAAGCAGCTTGTGTGTGTCCATGTTAATCACGGACTCATGCGTAAGGGCGAGAGCGAAAATGTTATAGAGGTATTCGAGAAAGGTCTCGATGCAAACCTTATATATGTAGATGCTACAGACAGATTCTTAGACCTTCTTGCAGGCGTGGAAGAGCCCGAAAAGAAGAGGAAGATAATCGGAGGCGAATTTATTAAGGTATTCGATGAGGAAGCTGCCAAATTATCGGGCATAAGCTTCTTGGCACAGGGTACAATCTACCCCGATATATTGGAAAGCGACGGCGTAAAAGCACATCACAATGTCGGCGGACTTCCCGAGGACATGGAGATGGAGCTTGTAGAGCCTGTTAAGCTTCTTTATAAGGACGAAGTGAGAGTTGTCGGCTCTGCTCTTGGTCTTCCTGATGAGATGGTTTACCGTCAGCCGTTCCCCGGACCCGGACTTGGTGTTCGTTGCCTTGGTGCCATCACCAGAGACAGACTCCATGCACTTCGCGAGGCAGATGCAATACTCCGTGAGGAATTTGATATCTGCGGTCTCTCTTCTAAAGTATGGCAGTATTTTATAGCAGTACCCGATTTCAAGAGCGTTGGCGTAAGAGACGGCAAACGCTATGAAGGATGGCCTGCAATTATCCGTGCGGTAAATACGGTGGATGCCATGAGTGCCACCATCGAGGAAATTCCTTATGATGTACTCCACAAGATTACAGACAGAATTACCAATGAGGTTGAGGGTATAAACAGAGTCCTTTTAGACCTTACGCCTAAGCCGATTGGTACTATCGAGTGGGAGTAATTTATAAAAAATATAAAGTGGCTTGAAACGCAGTGTTCAAGCCACTTTTGACATGTTTATGATAAAATTTAAAGGTTGTTTTGACAACACTTTCGTTGTCGAGTGTGTGAAATGAGTGTATATAAGTACATATAACAACCTCAAAGCCACCTAAAACTATCCAACTTGTATATGCAAGCCTTACACATGATATCGGGGTAAAAAGGGCAATAAGGTTATAAGAGGACAAAGTGTCGACAAGGTTGAAAAAACAGGAACACCAACGGGAGCACATCTGTATTTTGTGTAAAGGATTTTAGTCGAATTCTGTTTTATCAAAAAGATAATACGGAGTTGCTTTTTTGATTATTCCGTAATATGAAAAAGTATATTATAATTTATAATGAGAAATAAATTAAGAATTATAATACACAAAGGAGAAGTTGAAATGGCACGCTTTACTTTACCCCGTGACTTATATCACGGCAAAGGTGCTCTTGAAGCACTCAAAACACTCAAAGGTACCCGTGCAATGGTTTGCGTAGGCGGCGGTTCTATGAAGCGCTTCGGTTTTCTGGATAAGGTAACTGCATATCTTGAAGAAGCCGGTATGCAAGTTGAAATTTTCGAGGGTATCGAGCCCGACCCCTCTGTTGATACCGTTATGCGCGGTGCAGAAGCTATGGCAAAATTCCAGCCCGATTGGATAGTTGCAATCGGCGGCGGTTCACCTATCGATGCTGCAAAGGCAATGTGGATTAAGTACGAATATCCCGAAATCACATTCGAAGAAATGTGTGTAGTATTCGGTATCCCCGAGCTTCGTAAAAAAGCTCGTTTCTGTGCTATTCCTTCCACATCAGGTACAGCAACAGAAGTTACAGCATTCTCTGTAATTACAGATTACGAAAAGGGTATCAAGTATCCTCTTGCAGATTTCGAAATCACACCCGATGTTGCTATCGTAGACCCCGACCTTGCAGAGACAATGCCTCAGAAGCTTACAGCTCATACAGGTATGGATGCTATGACTCACGCAATCGAAGCATATGTTTCTACAGCTAACAGCGAATTCACAGACCCTCTTGCAATCTTTGCAATTAAGATGATTCAGGATGACCTTGTTGCTTCGTACAACGGAGATATGACAAAGCGTGCTTCCATGCACAATGCACAGTGCCTTGCAGGTATGGCATTCTCCAATGCTCTTCTCGGTATTGTACATTCAATGGCTCACAAAACAGGTGCGATATTTGAAGATTTAGGCGCTCATATTATCCATGGTGCTGCCAATGCTATGTATCTTCCCAAGGTTATCGCATTTAATGCAAAGGACGAAACAGCTAAGAAGCGTTATGGCGTAATTGCAGACTATATGGGTCTTGGCGGAGCAAATGACGATGAAAAGGTTGCAAACCTTATTTCTTATCTGCGCGGAATGAACGATGCTCTCAACATTCCTCAGTGCATCAAGAATTATGGATTAGACAGCTATCCTTGCGAAAACGGATTTGTTCCCGAAGAGATATTCTTAGAGAGACTTCCCGAGATTGCAAAGAATGCAGTTTTAGATGCATGTACCGGTTCTAACCCCCGTAAGATTTCTGCCACCGAAATGGAAAAGCTTCTTAAGTGCTGCTACTACGATACAGAAGTTGATTTCTGATAACGGATAAAATCATAAATGACGGTTGCCGTTTACGGTAACCGCCATTTTTAAATGGAGAGAAAAAATGTATAAGATTATTGAAAAAAGAATTCTGAATAATGCAGTTATGGAGATGCAAATAGAAGCACCTCTTGTTGCAGCAAAAGCAAAACCCGGACAATTTATTATTCTTAGAGTAGATGGAGACAGCGAAAGAATACCGCTCACAGTTGCAGGAGTTAATGAGCAAAACGGCACTGTAAAAATAATATTCCAGATTGTTGGTGCAACTACCCAAAAATTAAGTCACAAAGAAAAGGGCGATTGCCTTACGGATTTTGTGGGACCGCTTGGTGAGCCTACACATATTGATGGCATAAAAAAGGTTTGTATTGTCGGCGGGGGCGTAGGCTGTGCAATAGCCATGCCTATAGCAGAAAAACTGCATGAAGTAGGCGCCAAAGTTACAAGCATTATAGGTTTTAGAAACAAAGACCTTGTAATTCTTGAAGATGAATTCACAAAGTGTTCGGATACATTAAGAATTGTCACAGATGATGGAACTTATGGCGAAAAGGGCAATGTAACACTTCCGTTAAAAGAAATGCTCGACGGCGGTGAAAAGTTCGACATGATTATAGCAATAGGACCTCTTGTTATGATGAAATATGTTGTACTTACAGCAAAACCTTTTAATATACCTGTTACGGTTTCCATGAATCCTATTATGATTGACGGTACGGGAATGTGCGGCGGTTGCAGACTTACCCTCAATGCAGATGGTAAAAAGGTAACTAAGTTTGCGTGTGTGGACGGCCCTGATTTCAACGGATATGAAGTTGATTTTGATGAGGCAATTTCCCGCGGACGAATGTATCATGGTTTCGAAAGACATGCCCATGAAGCAACATGCAATTTGTTAAGTAAGGAGGTAAACTGATATGGCAAAAGCAAATATGTCACTTACCAGAAATCCTATGCCGACGCAGGATGCCAAAATACGCGCACATAACTTTGACGAAGTTGCTCTTGGATATTCGGAGCAAACAGCAATACACGAGGCAATGCGCTGCTTAAATTGCAAAAACATGCCATGTGTTGACGGATGCCCCGTAAAAATAAATATTCCCCAATTTATTTCTGCAATAAAGGAAGGCGATTTTGAGGGAGCATATCAGATTATCTCAAAAACATCCTCTCTGCCCGCAGTATGCGGCAGGGTATGTCCTCAGGAATCACAGTGCGAGTCAAAGTGTGTAAGAGGTATCAAGGGTGAATCTGTAGGTATCGGAAGACTTGAAAGATTTGTTGCAGACTGGCACAATACCTTTGGAGCGGCAGATATATCCAAACCCGAATCAAATGGCCATAAGGTTGCCATTGTAGGTTCAGGTCCGTCGGGACTTACCTGTGCAGGAGACCTTGCTAAAAAAGGCTATGATGTAACTATCTATGAAGCACTTCACACGGCGGGAGGAGTTTTGGTTTATGGAATTCCCGAATTCAGACTTCCCAAAGCCATTGTTGCCAAAGAGGTAGATACCTTAAATAAACTTGGCGTAAAAATCGAAACCAATGTTGTAATAGGTAAAACGCTTACTGTGGATGAATTGTTTGATATGGGTTATGAGGCTGTGTTTATCGGCTCGGGTGCAGGACTTCCTAATTTTATGGGTATTCCGGGCGAAGCACTCAACGGTGTGTATTCTGCCAATGAGTTTTTGACAAGAAGCAATCTGATGAAAGCATATCTTGATAATCCCGAAACACCGATTATGAAGGGCGGAAATGTAGCCGTTGTAGGCGGCGGCAATGTTGCCATGGATGCAGCAAGAACAGCATTAAGACTTGGGGCAGACAAGGTATATATAGTGTATCGTCGTTCTATGGACGAGCTTCCTGCAAGACGCGAGGAAGTAGAACACGCAGAAGAAGAGGGAATAGAGTTTAGTCTTTTGTGCAATCCCGTCGAAATTATAGGACATACTAATCCTGATGATGCAAACAATGGATTTGTTAAGGGAATGCGTTGTATAAGAATGGAACTCGGCGAGCCTGATGCCAACGGCAGAAGAAGACCTGTAGAAATTGAGGGAAGCGAATTTGAAATAGCAGTTGATACAGTTATCATGTCTATCGGAACATCACCGAATCCCCTTATAAAATCCACAACAGACGGTCTCGAAGTAAATTCAAGGGGCGGTATAATAGTTAATGAAGACGGTTTAACCTCACGAAATGCAGTTTATGCGGGAGGAGATGCCGTAACAGGTGCTGCAACTGTTATATCTGCTATGGGTGCAGGTAAAACCGCGGCAAATGCTATTGACGGGTACCTTAAAAATAAATAAAATCATTCCAAAAGCGCAGACGGCTATTGCAGTTGTCAGCGCTTTTTTGCGTCCTAAAAGCAACGCCGCTCGGAAAGTCAATGACAAAAATCAGGCTCTTTGTCAATAGTTGGGGTCAAAATTGAATAATGGAATTTTGAGGGCGGTTGCAGCTTTTATGCAGCCGCCTTTCCAATATTAGATTTTTTGTAGTTAAACATATGTAATATTCTTTTTCTGAATCTATTGAAAT
>JAZRKX010000055.1:0-19403 GCA_045646525.1 Clostridia bacterium
CTCAGCGTCGCACCGTAGAGGGTGCTCGCTTTGGCGAGTGTTTTGCCATAAGTTCCACCAGACCATTCATTATCGCCTACGGCTCAATTCATGGGGTGTCACTCATCCCCGTCCGCTGTGAAATCTGCGGGGAAAGCAAAAATATAAAAGGCAAAGCTTTATCGCCGTTGCGGAAATTGCAATTTTTGCAATAAGTCCTCACTAAACGGCACTTGAATAAGGGAACTTAATTACTTCAAGTGCCGTTTGCGATAGCTTTGCCTTTTCTCTTTTTACTTTCTATTTCCCGCATATTTCAATGCGGATTTGGAATAAGGTAGCTTTGCTTAAGCAGCTTTGCTTACGCAAAGCATATTATTTGTCTGCAGTAGCAGATAAATATATTTCTTCTGCTTCTTGCTGGATTTTTTTAAGAGTTTCTATTACATCTGTTATCTTGTTAAATAGCTCATAATACATCTTCTTATAATCTTCCATTGGCATTTCTCCTTTTCATAATTTTGGTATAAATTAAAAAATGCGCCGGCGCGGAGCCGACGCACGAAAAATGCACAGCCCCAATGTCGCCAGACAAAGACTTCATGCGATTAAATAACACGAATAAGAAGCATGCATTTTTTCCAAAGAAAAAAACATGTTAATTAATCACATAAAACTATTCATCTTTATCTGGCAAGATTAATGTTATCATAATATTATGTAAAAGTCAACCAAGAAACATGTCACATTTTGTAAGAAACAAAACTTTTTACACTTTGTTATCAAGCTTTCCCCTTACCACTAAAAAATCCGCATTGGACTTTGGAGCGTAAAGAAAGCCCCGATTAAAAACG
Source organism: Clostridia bacterium (assembly GCA_045646525.1). Taxonomy (GTDB): domain Bacteria; phylum Bacillota; class Clostridia; order UMGS1810; family UMGS1810; genus RGIG8748. The sequence continues at coordinate 834 of JAZRKX010000055.1, forward strand.
CAGAGGCACCGCAAACGGCAAATGCAATTATTCAGTTCCATTATGCATTTGCCGTTTAGTGAGGACAAGCAACAAAATTGTTGCGTCCGCAACGGCGGTAGGATATGCGTTTTTAATTGGGGTTTTTAGCTTTAAAGTCCACAGCGGACGGCGGGGAGTGCAGAGGGGCTCGCTGTTGAGCTCCTCTGCATATATTTTTATCTTAATGCCGTACTGTTATTAAGAAGCGAACTTGAGTACATAAATAGCACATCGGCATTTTCAAAATCTAAAAATCCGCCTAGCATACCGCTGGCTATATAGCGGATATCCACAAGAGTAACCTTGCTGTAGCCCTCTGCAAAAAGCGGAGCTATACTGCTTCCGAAAGAATCTCTGAACAATATAAGTTCTTTTTTGTTATCCGCATCAGGATTCTCTATGCTTACTATGGGCATAGCACCCGAAAGGAACATCTCGTAGGCATCGTGTCCTTTTGCCTTTTCCATATTGTACATATCGCCTTTTTTGGGCATACCCGTATCATAGTAGGTTACTATCGCATTATTTAAGGTGTCATTTGTAAGATAGCGTATGGTGTCAGGACGGGTTTCCATGGCATATTGACCAACATACACACCATTAAACGGAATATCAAGTGTATTTACATCATACTCAGCAGATACATCCTGACCCATAGCATTTGCAATATGCTCTGCTATGGGGGCGAGCTTCTCCTGTCTCCAGTGAGTATCTGTAAAATAATAGAAGTCCTCATTAAGAAGCCCTGTTATATCTATATACTCCATAAATTCGGTCTTTTCCCTCATGGTGTTTATTAAATCCTCATACTCCATGGCGGGATAACCGTTTTTGGATGCGAGGTACATATTTTTGTCGGGAACTATGGTAAAGTAAAGCGAAGTGCTCTCATCCTTTACATATTTTTCTGCAATGCTTTTAAACTTATCTGCAGCCATAGAGAGCATATTGTAATCCACAGGGCTGTCTATCTTGGATATATGACCGTCTGCGGTAAAAAGCCCGTTATTGTCTTTTTTGCCGAAAAACCTTGTTGCAAAAAGCGCCTTAACATAACGCATGGCATCTCTGGCGGGGAAAGCGTCTGTAGCATACTTTTCAAAACCCGATGCAAATTCCCCGTTAAGGAGAGTTTCTGCGCTAAGTTCGGGCATCTTGGCAAGGGCGCGCCTTTCGCTTACGGAGTAATCGTCCTTGGGACCAAATATGCACATCGCACTTACACCGTAGAGGAAAAGAGCAAATATTATAACTGTAAATATATTTCTTTTCATGATATATCTCCTAAAACCTAAAATACAAGAACGGATTGAACGAGCCGTCTGCAAGATATGCCGTTGCCACAAAAAGAAGTGCGAGCAAAACAGGTATTTCCAATACATTATATATATTGGTGAGTGTTTTGTTTTGGTGTATTTTGCCTTTGATGCGCGCGAAAAGAGGCGTAGCACCGACTGCGGCAATTATGATAACAAAAGCATAATTTTTCATGCCGTACAAAAAGCCTTGCGAAACAAGGGGTATACCGCCCGCACCGAACATTGCGCCTACTACTTCAAATGCGCCTTTAAGCGAAGATGCGCTGAATATTCCAAAGCTTATGGTTATAAAGAACAAGAGATAAATATGAGCTATAACCTTTGTCCTTTTAAGGTATTTTGCCAGCACAAATTTCTCTGCCATAAGAAGAACGGCAAAATAGAGACCCCATATTATAAAGTTCCACTCTGCACCATGCCAGAAACCTGTAAGAAACCACACAACAAATATATTGAATATGTGTCTTATGTTGCCCTTTCTGTTGCCGCCAAGGGGTATATATACATAGTCTCTGAACCATGAGCCGAGCGATATATGCCATCTGCGCCAGAAATCCGTGATACTGCGCGATGCAATGGGATAGCGAAAATTCTCCAGAAATTCGAAGCCGAATATCTTGCCAAGACCTATAGCCATGTCGCTGTAGCCCGAAAAGTCGAAGTATATCTGGAGCATAAATGCTATGGCATAGAGCCAGTAGAAAGCCACCGACTTATCGGGAGTGCTTGCAAACGATGTGCAAAGCTCACCCAATGTGTTTGCTATAAGAATCTTCTTGGATGCACCCGCCACAAAGCGAACTATACCCTCATGCGCCTTTTGGAAGCTGTGGGTACGGTTTTTTAACTGCTTATCTATATCGCTGTAACGCACAATGGGACCTGCTATAAGCTGAGGGAAAAGAGATACATAGGCACCTAAATCTATAATATTTCTCTGTGCCTTTACATCCCCTCTGTATACATCTATGACATAGCTCATTATCTGAAAGGTGTAAAAGCTTATACCTATAGGCAGGGTTATATTAAGAAGCGGAATATCGTTACCTGATACGGTATTAAAATTTTCTATAAAGAAGTCGGCATATTTAAAGTATGCAAGCGCACCCAGACAAAATATGACCGATAAAGACAGGAAGACCTTCGAAAGAGGTCTTCCTTTGAATTTTTCTGTAAGGATTCCGAGGATGTAGTTTACAAATATCGTTGCCGCCATAAGAAACACATATCTTGGCTCGCCCCACGCATAAAACGCAAGGCTGAATACCAGAAGAACTGTGTTTTTTAATACTCTCGGCACGGCAAAGTAAACCAACAGCACCATCGGAAGAAAATAGTATAAAAACGGTATACTTGAAAAAACCAAGCATATCACTCCTTATGGAATACGAGGTTATTATTCTTCAAAACTAAGAGGACTCATTACGAAGAACACTTTATTGCCGACAGAGGTAACAACCTTTTCATCGGCACTTGTGCATATGTTCCATCTTAAATTGGAGGCGGATTTGAGTTTGGCGGTAAATGCAGATACTTCATCGGCACTTGCAAGCTCAAACACATATCCTACAAAGGGTATTGTACCCATCATGGGTGCAAACATTACACCCTTCTTGAAGCCCTTTATCTCCTCATTGTCAAAGCCTGTAAGATAACCCTCTTCTACATCCATTGTGGCAAGGGACTGTCCTATGGGCGAGAGCGCAGGAGCGGCTATGAGCTTGTTTGCTATTGTGTTTAAGTCGGAGGAAGCATTTGCCTTAAATACATCGGCCAGGGTGTAGCCTACAGTATTGGACTGGGGTGCACTCTCCTCTTCCTGCTTGGGAGGATTGGCAGGCTCGGACTGTACAGGTGCTTTGTTATCATCTGCTGCGGGAGGAACCTTGTCCTCTTTCTTATCCTCGGAAGGTTTTTTGTTTTCTTCCTTTACCTCATCCTTCACTTCTTCTTTTTCTTCCTCTTTTTCGGAGGTTTCATCCTTTTCCTCTTCGGTAGATGCAACAACATCTTCCTTATTTACGGTTTCTTTGTCTTTTTTGTCATTTGCCTTTTCGTTACCGCCGCATGAAGCAAGCGCGAATACCATGGCAAGAGCAATAAGAATAGATAAAAGTTTTTTCATTGTGATTTCTCCTCGTTCGTTTATTTCATTTATAATACTTTTTTAAATGCAAAAAGGTTGCATTTTATTAAATTTTCCTTATACACCCAGAGAAATTATAACACGGTTATCTAAATATATCAACACCTTTTTATCCGCAAATACAAGGACTGCAGCCAATATACAAGCGTTTCTTTTATGCTTAATGCAACAATAAGAAATAGCGAAACAACCGTTGAGAACGCAAATGAACCAATAAACGAACCAATAAATGTTTTAACACCCCAAGAATCAGACATATACAAAATTATAAAAGCAAATCCCAGATTATCAATGTCCGCAATGGCTCAACTTCTTTCTGTTTCAGATTCTACTGTAAAGAGGACCATACACTCATTAAAGCAAAAGCACTATATCAAACACAGTGGTTCAAATAAAACCGGAACATGGATTGTTTTGAAATGAATTTTCGAACATACAATCACATATAGAAATGCCCCTGCTATGTGTAAATACAATATAGCAGGGGTAGTTTTATGCATATAATCTGCAACACACAAAAAATGGGGTAGATTACATAATCTATAGGAGTTTTTTTATAATTTCATTCATCTCATCCATTTTCTGTTCCATATCCCATACAAGCTTAAACTGGGTTCTTGCTCTGTCTAAGTTATGGTTTTCTCTATGGATTTTAAAATAATTATCTCCATCAAGATAATGGCTGAAAAATCAACATTAACAGATGAAACCATTATAAAGGCTTTTAATTCGGTTAAGGCAGAGTTTAGAAAAGGAACTCTTAACGGAGTTAAAGAAATTATTGATATGTTTGTTGATAAAGTCATTGTTTATGCCGACAGAGTTGAAGTAGTTTTATACTATGGAAGCGACCTCTTGAAATTGATTTCAAGCGAATACGCTAACGCACCAACTTTGGTGCGGTTTCCGATAAAAGATTTTCTAATCAATTTTGAGGACAAAAAAAGAAAACACAATTTTGAAAAAAATTGTGTTTTCCTTGGCGGAGAAGGAGAGATTTGAACTCTCGCGCCGGTTGCCCGACCTACACCCTTAGCAGGGGCGCCTCTTCGGCCTCTTGAGTACTTCTCCGTGTGTATTACTGTCCTCCGAATTGGACAGTAAACCTCAATCAGTATGCAATTTAAAAAAAGGTGGCGGAGAGGCAGAGATTCGAACTCTGGGTGCTTTCGCATCACTAGTTTTCAAGACTAGCTCCTTAAACCACTCGGACACCTCTCCGTGTGACTTAAATAGTTTAACACAATTATAAGGCATTGTCAACTGTTTTTGCATTTATTTTCAAAAATTACGGCGGAAGCAAAGAAGCTTCCGCCGTATTGTAGATTACTTAAGTTCGTCACAAGTTACAAATCTGTAGCCTGCATCGTGAAGAATCTTACTCATAAGGTAAACCTTTTCGGGAGTATCGGGCTGATATGCAAGATAATCTTCGTAGTAGTACTGCTCGTGTGTAGCCACACCTATGTATTCGTGGCCTTTTGCTATAAGCTCATTAAGCTTTTCTTCGATTTCCTTTAAGGAATAGAGGTTGAGGCAGGGACCACCGCTAAGTTGTCTGTAGCCGAGATTTAATTCCTTATCCTTTATAGAGGCGTTTTTCCATCTGCAGGGCTCGAATTCTTCGGAGGAAACATGGTTGTAACCGCAGATAGAAGCGCGGATTCTTACATCGTTTGTCGGTCTTGTAAAGAGCATGGTTTCGGGCTGTCTGTTCTGCTTAAGTCTTGCTGCGTGACCGTAAGGGAGCTTGCTCTCGTCACCGTCGAATTCCCACTTATCGCCTACAGAGGGGGATACAAGTCTTATACCGCAGTCAACAAGTGCTTTGCATGCTTCCTTACTTAAGGGGAGCCAATGTGTGCAAAGAACATCTGCATACATGCCGGGACCTGCAAATCTTTCTACTTCTTTTTCTATTGTCTTGAAGTTGTCATACACATCCTGATATGTAGCATTTACATAAGGATAGTCGGGGGATTCCTGCTTTGCATGGTATGCAAGGCGGAGCCAATCCTTGTTTGCCTGAAATTCGTCCTTGTAGGTATCGGGCATTTCGGAAAGGGTGAACTCATCGTTTCCATAGAAAAAGTCTGTTCTGTAGAAAAGATTGAGCTGAACAGTAAGACCGTTGTCATCGTGTGCTCTCTTTAACATCTTCATATAGTCGTTGTCAAAGATAGATGCGGGCTTCTGTCTTGCGATGTCTCTCATTACCCAGATAACATCATCGATAAAAAAGTAACTTAATTTTTCCATTTCTTGTCAACTCCTTAAAAATTAAAGACGTACTTTTGCATTTCCGTCGTTAGTATACTCTATTCTTTCACCGCTGTCAACAAGGCTATCCATAAAATCAAGATATGCCTGCTTGGTGGGGAAAAGAGGCTTATATTCTTCTACTATTTTCTTTGCTCTCTTTGCTCCGTCTCCCAAAAGTATAAGAAGCATTGCCATCTGGAGCTTGGCACTTCCTATACAAGCATCTGCAGGATTTGCTACAAAGTTGTCTGCGCCGTGACCTGTACCCACTCTGCCTCCTGCATAGGGGTGTACAACAGGCATTACTGCACTAAGGTCGCCCATGTCGGTACTGCCCGAGCCTATACCCTCAAGGTAACTGAACTCTTTATCGGGGAGTGCCATCTTGGCAGCTTCCAGAGTCACCTTTATAAGCTCCTTGTCATTTTTGAGGGGCGCATAACCGGGGAAGTCGTTTATGTCTATATTTGCACCGAGCGAAAGTGCAGAACCCACGAGTGCTCTGTTTACTTTCTTGTTGGCTTCTGTCATACCCTCAAATGATGCACTTCGTACATAGCTTTCCAGAGTGGTACTGCCGGGAATGGCATTTACCATGGCACCGCCCTCGGTAATGATGGGGTGCACTCTTACGATATCCTTTTCCTGGAATGTTTCGCGGATTGCATTTATGGCATTAAGACCGTTTGATGCCGCATATAGTGCATTTATGCCGTTCCAGGGTGAGCCGCCCGCATGGGAAGCCTTGCCCTTGTAGGTAATCTTCTTTGCCATACAGCCCACAGAGCCGTCCTTTACACAGAACTGTGTTGCGGAGTGTACCATAAACGCAAGGTCTACATCGTCAAAGTATCCGCGGGAGAGGAACTCGCCCTTACCGCCGAAATACTTTATGATGCCCTGCCTTTTAAGCTGGCTTCTGTAGTCGATTTCCAGAAGCTCCTCGGCAGGTACTGCACAAAGCTTTATCTTTCCGCAGAATTTATCAAGTACGCCTGGCTCTTTCAATGCCGCAGCAATACCTATAAGCGCCGCACCCTGTGTATGATGTCCGCAGGCATGAACTGCGCCTGTTTCGGGATTGCACTCGGGATGCTGAGGACAGATAACCGAGTCAAGCTCACCGAGAATGAGCACCGTAGGACCGGGTCTGCCTGTATCCGCTACTGTATAGAAACCTGGTATGTTGCCCGCAAGCATGAGCTGATAGCCGAGGCTTTCAAAAACCTCCTGCATGTACTTGGAGGACTTTACCTCCTTAAAACCTGTTTCGGGGATTTTCCACAGATATCTCTCCGAATCAAGTATGAGTTTTTCGTGCTTTTCTACTGCCTTTGCAAGTAACTCCATTATAATCTCACCTTCGCATTTCCGTCTTTTGTATATTCTATTCTGCCGCAGAGGTCATCTAATACACCCGGTTCCTTTAGTGCCGCCACAATTCCCACAAGAGCCGCACACTGCGCATTGTGTCCGCAGGAGTGAACTGCTCCTGTTTCTCTGTCGCACTCGGGATGCTGAGGACAGATTATGGAGTCAAGCTCGCCCATTATAAGTACGGTAGGTCCCGGTCTGCCTGTATCTACTACTGTATAGAAGCCCGGTATATCGCCTGCAAGTGTAAGGTCATAGCCTAAATCTTCGAATGTTTCCTGCATGTATTTGGAGGTTTTTACCTCCTTGTAGCCTGTTTCTGGATTGTTCCATATATATCTTTCGGAGTCCAAAATCAGCTTGCGGTATTTATCCACCGCGTTTAGTAATTTTTGCATAAAATCACCCGCTTATTATATTGAAGCACACGAAGATAACCCCGTGTGCTCTAAAGCAAGTTCATTTTACCATTCTGATACCGCAAAGTCAATGCATTATCGGATTTTTCCATGATAAAATCGGATTTTTCCATGATAAAATCGTCTCTGTTTTTTGTAATTTATTCCCAGTAAAGAAGTGTGATACCTTTGCCTTTTCTCTTTTTTCTTTCTAAACCCCGCATATTTCATAGCGGACGAAAAGGAAACATGAGGAACATGCACAGTCTTGCCCGCAATTCAAGATAAAATCTTTACGTTGCCATCATACCCCACTATAATCTTTTCCTTATCCTTAAGCTCTCCGCCAAGTATGGAGTCGGCAAGGAAGTCCTCGACCTGCGACTGTATTGCGCGCCTTAAAGGTCTTGCTCCGTACACATCGTCATAGCCCGCCTCTGCCAGATGGTCTGTAAGTTCAGGTGTGAATTCTACATTGTAGCCAAGCGACGCCATTCTCTTTTTGAGAGAAGAAAGCATGATGCCCGCAATCTCTTTTATCTCCTCGCTTGTCAGTTTTCTGAACACTATAATCTCATCTATACGGTTTATAAGTTCGGGGCGGAATACCTCTTTAAGTTCGCCCACAACCTTTGCCTTGGCAGACTCATAATCCGCATCGGCACTCGTCTCCGCAGAGCCAAAGCCAAGCGACATTTTTGCCTTTTCGGTTATAAGTCTTGCTCCCACATTTGAGGTCATTATTACAACGGTGTTCTTAAAGTCCACGCGTCTTCCCTGCGAATCTGTGAGTATGCCGTCCTCCAAAATCTGCAAGAGGATATTAAACACATCGGGATGCGCCTTTTCTATCTCGTCAAAAAGCACCACGGAGTATGGCTTGCGTCTTACCTTTTCGGTAAGCTGACCGCCCTCCTCATAGCCCACAAATCCGGGTGGCGAGCCTACAAGGCGGGATACATTGTGCTTATCCATATACTCACTCATGTCTATGCGGATTACGGCATCCTCATCACCAAATACCGCCTCTGCAAGCGCCTTACAAAGCTCGGTCTTACCCACTCCTGTAGGTCCTAAGAATATAAACGAGCCTGTAGGTCTCTTGGGGTCCTTGAGTCCCGTTCTTCCCCGTCGGATTGCCTTGGATACCGCCACAACCGCCTCGTTCTGACCTACTACGCGTTTATGGATTATCTCTTCCATGTTCTTAAGGCGCTCCTCTTCCTCGCCCGCGAGCTTGCGTACGGGAATGGATGTCCAGTCGGTTATAACATCGCAGATTTCGTCCTCGGTAATGCAAAGCTCCTCTTTGGAATTTGTCTTTTCCCACTTTGACTTTTTGTCAGAAAGCTCACTGCGCAGAGCTTCCTCTTCGTCTCTTAAGCTTGCCGCCTTTTCAAAATCCTGATTCTCTATGGCGTTTCGCTTGTCCGAGGATACGGTCTCAAGCTTTTCCTCAATTTCCTTTATGTCGGGCGGTGCGGTAAATGCCTTCATGCGCACCTTGGATGATGCCTCGTCGATAAGGTCTATAGCCTTGTCGGGCAGGAAGCGGTCGCTTATATATCTGTCCGAAAGCTTTGCCGCGCTTTCTATGGCGCTGTCTGTTATGGTTACTTTATGGTGGTTTTCGTACTTTTCTCTTATGCCCTTAAGGATTTCTATAGTTTCTTCAACGGTGGGCTCGCCCACATTTATCGGCTGAAATCTTCTCTCTAAAGCGGCATCCTTTTCTATATTTTTTCGGTACTCATCGAGAGTGGTGGCTCCGATTAACTGAAGCTCGCCCCTTGCAAGAAGCGGTTTTAATATGTTTGCCGCATCCATGGCGCCCTCTGCCGCACCTGCACCAACAAGGGTGTGCACCTCATCTATAAAGAGGATTATATTTTTGTTCTTCTTTACATCATCTAAAGCCGCTTTTATTCTCTCCTCGAATTCGCCTCTGTACTTGGTGCCTGCTATCATGCCCGAAAGGTCGAGGGAATATATTCGCTTGCCTTTTAAAATTTCGGGTATTTTGCCCTCGGCAATCTTGAGCGCAAGTCCCTCTGCAACCGCTGTCTTTCCCACACCGGGCTCACCTATAAGACAGGGGTTGTTTTTTGTTCTTCGGGAAAGAATCTGCACTACCCTTTCTATCTCCTTGTCTCTGCCGATTATGGGGTCAAACTTTCCCTCTTCTGCAAGACGGGTAAGGTCGGTGGCAAATTTCTCTAAGTTTTTGGAAGATGCGCCTTTGTGTGCCGATGAATTTGCACTATGGCTTTCGCCCATGCCCGATACTGACTCGGATGATGCTCTTGAAAAATCGAAGTCCAAATCCCTTAATATCTTTGCGGCTACGCTCTGCCCCTCGCGAAGTATTGCCGTGAATATGTGCTCGGGCTCAATTAAAAGCGAGCCGTCCTTCTTGGCTTCGTTGAAGCTTATTTCCAGTATAGCTCTGGTGCGCGGGGTTATGGGAAGCGCCTGATTTGGATTTACCTTGCCGTTTGGAGCATTGTACTGTGTTATCTTGGCGATTACGCTGTCGTAATCTACACCTGCCTGCTCCATGACGGCTGACGCCTGTGTAGAGGCATCTCTCAATATACCTGCCACTATGTGCTCTGTTCCCACATAGTTATAGCCGAGCTCTGCAGCTATATCGTGAGAGAGTCTTAATATCTTACGCGATACATCAGAAAATCTTGAATCCATGTACTATACCTCACTTTCTAATACACTGCGGACAGTTTTTGCCCTTAATATATCTCTTTCCCTCGGGTCGTCGGTGCCGTTTGCAAGATGATCCGGCGAGGTTTCCACCATGAGTTTATTTAATGTTTTCGGCTCTATGCCCTCTACAAGACCAAGCGATATTCCCATGCGCACATTGGAAAAAAGTGTGAGCAGCTCCTTGGTGGAAAGAAGCCTTGCTGTTTTAAGTATACCCACAGAACGCATTATCTTATCCTCCAATGCGGCAGTATCCTGACGGAGAAGCGCCTGTCTTAATTCACGCTCTTTGGATATGAGCTCGTTTACTACATCATTCATTCTTTCGGCTATTTCCTTTTCGGACACACCGAGTGTCATCTGATTTGAAATCTGGAAAAGGTATCCCGATGCCTTTGACCCCTCACCGTACATACCCCTTACGGTTATGCCAAGCTTGCCCAGTGCGGCAAAAAGGCTCTCCGCCATATTGGATTTGCAAAGCGCAGGCAGGTGCATCATGCACGATATCCTCATGCCTGTGCCCGCATTTGTAAGACAGCTTGTAAGGTAGCCGTACTTGGTATGAACTGCGTAGTCCAGCTTTTGTGCCATGCATTCGTCGAGATTTGAGATTATCTCGTACGCCCTCTGACATTCAAAGCCTGCAAATATTGCCTGTATTCTTATGTGGTCTTCTTCATTTACCATTACAGAAAGGCTCTCGTCTGCACCAAGGAAAAGTGCGGATGGTTTTGTCTGTCTTGCAAGATTGGGACTTATATAACGCTTTTCCACAAGCTTTTGAAGCTCCAAAGAGTCGGTAGAGAGTATATCCGTCCTCGTAAAACCGAGATTTGCATCCGACAGGGCGGTCTCTACGGTCTGTATTACTTTTTTTGCATCGTCTTCTGTAATTCTGCACGGAAAGGGTATGCCCTTTAAGTTTCTTGCAAGGCGGACTCTTGTGCTTAATACTATATCGTTCTGAAAGCCTGTATCATCATACCATTTAGCCATTTTCCCTCTCCTCCAGTTCCTTAATTTTGTCGCGGATGGAAGCGGCATCCTCATAGCGCTCGTCTATAATTGCTTTTTTAAGCTCTTCCTTTAAAGATGCAAGCTCGTTTTGTCTTTCTATCTTCTTGCCCGCCTCACCGCCAAGGGTACCTTTGTGCGTGGTGGACGGCTGAATCTGCGAAAGCGAGTTTTCTATAATGTTTCCGAATGCATCATAGCAGGCATCACAGCCCAGAAGACCGCTTCTGCGGAACTCATCGTAGGTTGTGCCGCACGCTTCGCAGCGGGAAAACGCTCGGGACGAAGCTGCCGTCTTGGGTACGGATATAAAATCATTTAAAATGCTTCCTATATCAAAAAAGCTCTCAGCTTTACCCATATATCCCAAAGCCTGCGCACAGGCGGTACACAGGTGATGCTCGGTCTTGGCTCCGCCTATAATCTTCTTATAATGAAACTGTGCATTGTTCTTGCCGCAATTTGTACATAGCATAATCAATCATCCTTTCAAGCAAATAATAGAAGCAGGTTTTTAAATATATCTGCCCTTACTCTGTTTCTTAAGGTGCCGTCACTTATTGCAGATAGCGCACCCGACGAGCAGGCGGTCATGATAATCTTTGCCTCGGGAGCAGCTATGACTTCATTAATATAGAGTGAATTTACTATGGCTTCTACGGTCATTATATCCACACCTTGACCGATTGTATTCAAGGTGTGCTCTATAATATTTCTGCCCGACAAATCCACACGGCTTATCTTTACATATCCGCCGCCTCCGCGTCTGCTCTCTACGGTGTATCCGCGCTCGGTGGTAAATCTTGTGGAGATAACATAGTTTATCTGAGAGGGCACGCAGTTGAAGTACTGCGCAAGCTCGTTGCGCTTAAGCTCGACGCTCTCCTTGGCGGTAAGAAGCTCCATTATGAAGCTCTCTATAGAGTCGCTTATATTCATGGGGATAACCTCCTGGTTCTTTTGACTTTGACTTTCTTTGACTTTCAAGCGCATTATAACTCACTTTTAACGATTTGTCAAGAGTAATTTCAAAGTTTTTTCATAATTTTTTTAAAAATGCAGATTTTGCCGTCTTTTATGCGAAATTATGCACCAAATTGTCCCCCACACCCTTAAAACCCAGTGTTTGAGCGACTTTGCGGGGGTATATTCAAAAAAGTTCAGCTTTTTTGGACAAGATTTTTTCGCGGATTTTTGATAAAAATTTACCAAAAAAGTTATTACAAAATTGTTAAATAAAATATTATGTAACCCCATAATTTTTTTAAAACTTTTTGCAGATTTTTGAAATTTTTTTTGTTTTTGCTTAAGTAAGATTTGTGGATAACAATGTGGATATGTGGATTAAACCCACATAAAACCTACCTTTGGTGAGTTTTGAATTTTCAAAATTTTTTTGCACAGATATGTTGTCAGGCAAAAAAAAATAACAAAAATAATTTAATTTTTTATGAGATTTTTTTCTTGACAAAGGAAATTAAAAAAGAAAAAACGCACCTGCAAATTTTTAAAAATTATACATTATGTAAACCTCGGGGTTTTTGATAATTTTTCTTTTTTAGCAAAATTTCCGTTAAAGTTTAGAGGAAGTAAACATATAATTATACAAAGGAGTTGTTTCAATGAGAATATTAAGACTTGGAGACAGCGGTACGGATGTGCAGTATCTTTCTCTTGCTCTCGACCGCGCAGGATATTCCACTGGCGGAATCAAGAATACATTTGACCAGAATGTGCACGATGCTCTTGTAGCCTTTCAAAAGAGTGTGGGCATAGCCGCAGACGGTGTTGCGGGTGAGGTGACATACGAAAATCTCCTGCCCTATTTAAGAGGCTATACCACCGTAATTCTTACCGAGGGCGACACTCCCGAAACCCTTGCCGAGGACTTTGGCACTACTGCCGAAGCCATACGAAGAGCAAATCCCATGCTATCACAGTATTTGCCATATGCCACGGTGGTTGTGCCATACGGATTTGATGTAGTACCTACCGATGTGGACTATTCATATGAGCTTGTAAGCTACATAACAGACGGTCTTATAGCGCGCTATCCGTTTGTATCGCGCGAGAGTGCGGGCACCTCCGTAATGGAAAGAGAGCTTTGGTATCTTACCATAGGTACAGGAAGCAAAAATGTGTTTGTAAACGCTTCCCACCATGCGAACGAATGGATTACAACACCTGTTGTATTAAAGTTCACCGAGGACTACCTTAAGGCGATTTCCGACGCCTCCAACATAGGCGATGAAAGCGCACAAAACTTATATGCTACAAAAAAACTCTTTGTAATGCCGCTTGTAAATCCCGACGGCGTAGATCTTGTAACAGGTGCCATAAGCGAGGATTCAACCTACTACAACAGAGCACGGCAGATATCGGAGAGTTATCCCGACATTCCGTTTCCGAACGGCTGGAAAGCCAACATTGCAGGTACAGACTTAAATCTTAACTACCCTGCCTCATGGGATACCGCCAAGGAGATAAAGTATGCACAGGGCTTTACCTCTCCTGCCCCCAGAGATTTTGTGGGTGCGGCGCCCCTGTCGGCAATAGAAAGCCGAAATGTGTATAACTTAAGCCTTGCCAACGACTTTGCCCTTACGGTATCCATGCACACACAGGGCGATACTATATACTGGAAATATCAGGACTTTCTCCCGCCCCGAAGCGAAGAAATAGCCGATGAGCTTGCACGGGTAAGCGGCTATACCAAGGCAATTACCCCCTATGCATCGGGTTTTGCGGGCTACAAGGACTGGTACATATCATATTACAACCGCCCCGGCTATACAGTAGAAATCGGCAGGGGCTTAAATCCCCTGCCGATATCGGACTTTGATAGTATTTATCCTGCAAATCTGCGTCTTCTTTCGAAAGCGCTCGCTTTAGCGTAAAAACCCGTACACTACCCTCTCTATGCCCGCAAGGTCCTTTGCGGTGTCTATGTCGTAAAAATACGGCTCCATAAGCCTTACTACATCTTCAGACTGGTCATGTCCCACCTCAAAAGCAAGAAGACCGTCCTTTTTAAGCGAAGTGCGGATGTTCTCTATAATAGCACGGTAAAATACAAGACCGTCCTCACCGCCGTCTAATGCGATATGCGGCTCGTACTCCGAGACATCGGCATCAAGACCTGATATCACTTCTGTAGGTATATACGGCGGATTGGATACCACCGCATCTGCCATGGCATTGTAGGGTGTGAGAGCGTCATGCTCCTCTACCGAAATATCCACACCGTTAAGAGAAGCATTCTCCCCTGCAATTCTAAGCGCAACAGGGCTTATATCGAGTGCCGTCACCCTGCTTTTTTCAAGATACTTAGCCAAGGATACCGCAATAGCCCCCGAACCTGTGCACATATCTATAATAACGGGATTTGGAGTGTCTTTCAGCTTTTCGATTACCGTCTCCACCAGAATTTCGGTATCGGGACGCGGTATCAGTACGCCCTTTTCCACCTTGAATTTAAGGGACATAAACTCCTTTTCGCCCGTAATGTAGCTTACAGGCTCATTTAAAGAACGCCTTTTTACAAGGTCAAAGTAGCTTTGTGCTTTGTCTGCGTCCAAAATATCCTGTCTGTGAACAGACAGATAAAGTGTGTCGCATGAGAGCACATGGCACAAAAGTACCCTTGCATCTATTGTACTGTTAAGCAAGGCGATGCCCTTTTTAAGAGCATCGCCTATTGTGTATTGATTTACCATTTGTCATCCTCTTTGTTATCGGTGAGAACAGCCTTTAAGGAAGCTATGGCAACCTCAAGCTGACTGTCATCAGGCTCTCTTGTGGTTATCTTCTGAAGCCACAGACCGGGCTTTGTAAGAACTGCTACAGCCTTTAATCTGCTTCTTCCGGCAAGCTTTATCATCTCGTAGGATATACCTGCCACTACAGGCATAAGCGCAAGACGCATAAGCATGTTCTGCCACATTGCACCCCAACGCAAAAACGAGAATATAACGATACTCACTACCATAACTATAAGAAGAAAGCTTGTACCGCATCTGGGGTGAAGTCTGGAGTGTTTCCTTGCGTTTTCTACAGTAAGCTCCTCCCCGCTTTCGTATGTGGCTATGGTCTTATGCTCTGCACCGTGGTATTCAAATACCCTTTTTATATCCTTCATCCTCGATACAAGTATAAGGTATGAGAGGAATATGAGCATACGGATTACACCTTCGGAAAGGTTCAATATTATTTTGTTATCTGTAAATATATCCGCTACGCTTGCAAGCGCGTTGGGCAGAAGCATAAAAAGACCTATGCTGAATATCACGGAAACAAATACCGCAAAATAGATTGCTATATCCTTTACCTTATCGCCAAGCTTGTCCTCGAGCCATTTTTCCACCTTTGAGGGCTTGTAATCCTCTTCTTCCTCCAAATCCATCTGGTCGGCAGAGAACATAAGGCACTTCATACCCGTAACAAGCGAATCCACAAAGGAAAATATACCTCTTACTATCGGTATCTTATTTAGTTTATACTTGGTAACAAAGCTCCCTACAGGCTTTTTGTCTATGACAATACTGCCGTCGGATTTGCGCACGACAGTCGCGGTCTCCTTGGGGCCTCGCATCATAACGCCCTCTATAACCGCCTGTCCGCCTATTGAAGTTATATGACATGATTTTTGTTTATTCATTTTACCTACCTCTATTCTGACTATATTATACATACAGTCCTGCTTTAAGTCAATGAAAATTATTTCCCATGCAAGCTCTGTGCATAGCGTCTTCTGCGCTCCTGACGCTTTTTGAGAAGCCTTTGCATACGCTTCTTTCTGCGAAAGTGAATGAGTGCATACAGAGCACCGCCCGCGGCAAGAACTGTACCCACGGTTATAAGTACGTTCTTTAAAAGCTTTCTTTCCTTTTCGGTTTTTATGATGCTCTTGTAGTCGGACATGTCCTCGGTGAGAGAAAGCTTTACGGCATACTGCTTTGCATACCAGTTTGCAAACTCATTAAAAGTTTTTATAACCGCATCATCATAGTTTCCTTTTGCAAAATCCTCTTCCATAAACTGTGAAAGACAGCTCTGGGCATAGCTTTCGGTAAGTGCGGCGGATATTCCGTCCGAAAGCTTAATACAGTATTCCTTTTCCTCTTTGCAAAGAAGAATAAGTATGCTGTTGTTTCTGCCTATAGACTTAATTTCCATTTCGTCAAAGAGCTTTTCGGCATAATCGGTTACATTAAGCTCACCTGTTTCTATCGCAGTAGCAATTATTATTCTGGCACCTGTCTTTTCGGAAAGGATTTTATTTTGTGTATATATATACCTTTCAGCCTCCTCGGAGAGCATGGAGCCTGCGTCCCATACGGACAGAAACTCTTCCTCGCGCGCAGATACGTTCACAGAGGAAACAAGAGATATTATAAGTATAAAAAGAAATAACTTTTTCATTGGTATCACCATTAAAATTACAACATTTATTACATTGTATCACATTACAGACGCTTTGAAAAGAGAAATTTACATTTTTATGGTTTTTTTATCAAGAAACACTTGACAAATGCACAATTTTGAGGTAATATATTTAATTGTAGCAGATGTGCCAAGTGATTCATATGCGCCTATAGCTCAGTAGGATAGAGCGAACGCCTCCTAAGCGTTAGGCCGGTGGTTCGAATCCACTTAGGCGCGCCATATTATCGGGGTGTAGCGCAGTTGGTAGCGCACCAGACTGGGGGTCTGGGGGCCGTGGGTTCAAGTCCCGTCACTCAGACCAATAAAAAAAGATTAACGAAAGGTAATCTTTTTTTTGTTGCTCGGAGTGACGGGGAATAAAATCGCGGTGTGCGAATAAAACGCACTTATCTTTCACCTTTGCACCATACAGCACAAGACCTCAGAGCATTGCTCCGTGGGCGCCCTGAGCTATGCCCAAGCATAGCGAGGAAGTACTCGCAGGGGTATTCAAGTCCCTTTCGGAATCTTTTTTTGATTTGTATGTAATTGGTCAACCATTTATTCTGCTCTTTTCAAACACTTTTACAAGGCACACACCCAGAACTATACCGAATGCGCCCTGAACGGCATTGGCAGGTATGTTTACGGCTGACGGTCCGAAGCCGTACAGGAAACCCTCAAACACGAAATATCCCAAAACCATTATAACCTCTGCCAGAACACCGCCTGTAATCCGCGATACAAGGGAGCCTGCCTTTTCATTCATTGCTTTATATACAAATAGTGCGCAAAGCGCCATAACACCCTTTATAACAAAGGTTGCGGGCACATACAGTGCATAACCCGAAAGCAAATCCGCAAGCGCCGAGCCGATAGCTGCGGCAAAGAACGCATAAAAGGGCGAAAGCACCCATCCCGAAAGAAGAACAACGCAGTCTCCGAGATTCACATAGCCTTTAAGCGGAGACGGGATTTTTATTATCATGGTGCATGTGCATACAAGCGCCGCGATAAGTGCCGACATTACTATTTTGTGTGTACGGTTTTTCATGATAAATACCTTCTTTTGCTATAATATTTAGTAACTTATTCATATTCTATCACAAGACCAAGCAAATGACAAGAGAATATTTGTGTTCTTTTAATTGTAATTTCTACGCATTTGTGATAGAATAATTTCATAATCACAACGAAACGGAAGATATCTATGCAAATAACCCCCATTGCAAAAATACATACCTCATTTCCCGAGAAATTCGGCATACCGCGTCAAAGCGGTCTGGTGGAAACCATGGGCAAAATAGTATTTCTCGAAGAATACAGAAATCCCGATGCGCTGAAAGGTCTCGACGGCTACTCTCACCTGTGGCTGATATGGGACTTTTCTCTCAATGAGAACAAGAAATGGTCTCCTACCGTAAGACCTCCGAGACTTGGCGGGAACAAACGTGCAGGCGTATTTGCCACGCGCTCTCCGTTCAGACCAAATCCCCTTGGGTTATCCTGCGTTAAGATACACAGCATCGCAAAAGAAGAGGGAGTGGGCACGGTAATATATGTCCTCGGGGCAGACCTTGCCGACGGCACACCCATATACGACATAAAGCCGTATCTGGCATACACAGACTCACATCCCGATGCCAGAGGAGGCTTTGCGGAGGAAAAGCTTAGTTACTGCCTTGAGGTTTCCCTCTCCTGCAATGCCGATGTGCCGCAAGAAAAGCTGGATTTAATAAAACAAATTGGCTCTATAATAAATGTTGGGGTGTCCAACAAATAGAGCTCAAGAAAAATTAAAGAAATAAATAAAAAGAGAGCATATTTGTTCAAAATCCGTTATAATGGAATTGTCAAGAAACCATAGCGGAGGAACAAAATATGCTCT
>JAZRKX010000056.1:0-1468 GCA_045646525.1 Clostridia bacterium
AAAGTGCATAAAGGTGTATCCAATACATATATAGGTGATTACTATATATATAACGAAACCGAAAATTGCTATGTTATTTTCAAAGACGGCAAGACAGGTGTGTCGGATAAGAATATGAATGTGCTTATCCCTGTAAAATACGCTTTGGTCCATTGCTATTCCAAGGATGAGGATATTTTCATGCTGAGGGAAAAAGAGAATGATGAGGGAATCTATGTAGATGCAAAGGGTAATCCCATAGACTACCTTAACAGATGCTTAGAGCCCAGAGTAACAAGTTCCGGATATATTATAGGAAGAGACAGAGAGCTTGGAACCTTTGGAATGTTTGATAAAAGCGGAAATGTAATAATTCCCTTTGAGTACAAATTTATCCGCGAGATTTCCGATGATATGTTCCGTCTGGAAACCCGAACAGGCAAGATGGGTATTGCAAGCTTTGGTACAGGCAAAAAGGTAGAGGACACCTTTGAAGGACTGGTGCTCAAAATAAACAGTACTTCAGCAAAGGTATTTAACGAAGATGCCCAAACGGATGTTGCCCCCATAATAAGAAACGGAAGAACAATGCTCCCTGCAAGATTTGTTGCAGAAAATTTGGGTGCCGATGTTTCTTGGGATGCTTCTACCAGAACTGTAACAATAAGCGGCAATCAGGCAGGCGGATATCCTTTGAAAATTACAATAGGCTCTACCGAGGCAAAGATAGGGCCTTACAGCGTACAGTTGGATTCTCCTGCATTTATTGAAAACGGAAGAACATATACACCTGTTCGTTTTATAGCCGAAAAACTTGGTGCAAAGGTGTTCTGGGATGCCCAAACACAAACTGTGAAAATACTCAAATAAATATTGCCAATAAACCCCAAGCCACCCGACGCAAAACCTATTGCAATGATAGGGTATGCCGATTCGGGCTGTGCGGATTAAATTTGCTTTAAAAAATCTATCATACTGTTGCCAAAAAGAATAAATTCTTGTATAATTGGCAAAACATATTTGTGGAGGAAAATATCATGGTATATAAATCTGTAAGTGAGCTTATAGGAAACACGCCCATTATGGAGCTTACAAGCATGGAGGGCGAGGCAAAGATTTTTGCAAAAATAGAGTTTTTCAATCCTGCAGGCTCGGTAAAGGACAGAGTTGCCAAAGCCATGATAGAGGATTTTGAAAAAAGAGGTTTAATAAAAAAGGGTTCTGTAATAATAGAGCCCACAAGCGGAAACACAGGCATAGGTCTTGCATGTGTGGGTGCGGTAAAGGGATATAAGGTTGTAATAGTAATGCCCGATACCATGAGTAAAGAGAGAATAGCACTTATGAAGGCATACGGAGCCGAAGTTGTACTCTCCGACGGCACAAAGGGCATGAAAGGTGCAATAGAGCTTGCCGAAGAAATCCAAAAGAATACCGAGGGCAGTATAATAGCAGGGCAATTTGTAAATCCTGCAAATCCCAAGGCACA
>JAZRKX010000057.1:0-14997 GCA_045646525.1 Clostridia bacterium
TTAAGCACACGGGAGTCGAACCCCGCATGGTTTTAAAACACTAATTTAGTCTAATACTGCGTAAAAACTCTTGAAAATATGACAATATTCTCTGCGAGTTTTTACTTGTCTTATCCAAAATTGGTTGTTTTAAAACTCTTCGACCTTAAATGCATAAAATTTAGTACAATTTTTATGCGGAGGACGAAGGAAGGCTGGCGCCTTGCGAGGACGACAAATAAAAAGTGTGCAAATTTTAAAAATTTAAGGCATACGGGGTTCGGCTCCCGTGTGCTTATGTAAAATATACTAATTATTATACACCCTCACAAAACAAATTTCAACACAAAAACTATTGCCAAATCATAATTTAGGTGATATAATAACCGCGTACTGTATCTTCACATAAGGAAGAACATTAACAAGGAGGAATTTAATATGTTAAACGAAAGAAAAATGTCTGTAAGGACATTGGTAGTAGGTGCTGTGCTTACTGCACTTGTGGCAGTGCTTCAGTACATGGGAAGCTTTATTAAGTTTGGTCCCTTTTCTATCTCTCTGGTGCTGATTCCGATTGTTATAGGAACTGCAACCTGCGGTTGGAAAATAGGAGCATGGCTGGGTTTTGTGTTTGGTGCAATGGTACTTATAACAGGCGATGCCGCACCGTTTCTTGCGGTAAATGCTTTGGGAACTGTAATAACAGTTCTTGTAAAAGGAACGCTTTGCGGTCTTGTTGCAGGTCTTGCCTTTAAGGGCGCGCAAAAGATTTTCAAGGGCAACATCTATCTTGCTTCTACTGTTTCGGCAATAGTATGCCCTGTTGTAAACACAGGCGTATTTCTTTTGGGATGTCTTGTATTCTTTATGGATACAATAGCAGTATGGGCAGAGGGTGCAGGTCTTGGCGGCGGAGTGGCTCACTACATGATATTCGGTCTTGTTGGCGGCAACTTCCTTGTTGAGCTTGCAGCAAACATCATCTTCTCCCCAATAATTGTAAGAATTATCAAAGCTACGGAAAGGGCATAGACACATGATACTTGCCATAGATATAGGAAATACAAACATCGTAATAGGCTGTTTTAAGAACGAAAAGGTCATATTTACAGAAAGACTCTCCACCAAAACAACCTCAACGGCTCTTGAATATGCAGTTTCTTTCAAAAATGTTCTTGAGCTTTATAACATAAATCCAGGCTCAATAGAGGGGTCTATAATATCCTCGGTTGTACCCGATATAACAAATGTTGTAAACGATGCCATATTAAAGATAACCGGCAGACAGTCCCTTATAGTAGGACCCGGTATAAAGACTGGTCTGAGCATCAAGGTGGACAACCCCGCACAGCTGGGAAGCGACCTTGTGGTAGGTGCCGTGGCGGCATTAAATGAGTATCCCGTACCGCTTGCCATAATAGACTTTGGCACAGCTACAACCATTACGGTTATAAACAGCCGAAGAGAACTTCTCGGCGGAATGATACTTCCGGGACTTGTGCTCTCTATGAAATCACTTGCATCAGGCACCTCACAGCTTCCTAAGATAAGCCTTGAAGAGCCCAAGAAATTCATAGGCACAAATACCGTGGACTGTATGAAAAGCGGAATACTCTACTCTGCCGCATACGGAATGGACGGTATAATAGACGGTATAGAAAATGAGCTTGGCGAAAAGGTGAATGTGATTGCCACAGGCGGTCTTGCCAAGGTTATAGTTCCCATTTGCAAAAGGGATATCATAGTAGATGATGAGCTTCTTTTAAAGGGACTTATGGAAATATATAACAAAAACAAATAATATTAAATGCGTTGCTTCGTATCCTTTGAAGCGACGCATTTTTTGTAATTACTGTAAAAGCAATGTTATAAAGGACGAAAATAATACTTCTGCTGCGGTTCGGTAATTTTAGCGCTGCCGAGCTCTGAGTGAGCGAGTCAGTGCGGCTCCGTTTTTGCGTAGATTTAAGACATATGTTCTTGAAATACGCATCGGGCAACGATTGGATAACCTACGGTGAAGCGAATTGTAAAATTTACCCTTTACAACATTGTTCTTATCATATACTTTTCTGCATAATAGGTGAATTTTTTCTTGAAATCTTCGCTGTCGGCTTTCAGAATTCTCAGACTCTCATGCATATTGAGGTTATAATGCGAGGTTTCCAGTATACAACCCGAAATATTTGAACAATGGTCTGATATTCTTTCCATATTTGTTATAAGGTCATTCCACACAAAGCCCACCTCGATACCGCAGTTGCCCTGCTGAAGCCTTGCTATGTGGTTTGCACGCATCTTTTCCTTTAACCTGTCTATTATCTCTTCAAGAGGCTCTACATCGAAAGCGGCACTTATATCCATGGTTAAAAACGCATTCAACGCAAGAGCTGATATTTCCATTACCGCTTCTTTCAGAGATTCAAGTTCACTTTTGGCAGCATCGGTAAAGGATATTTCCTTTTCGCGAAGCTCCTCGGCAGATTCCAGAATATTAACCGCATGGTCGGATATACGTTCAAAATCGCCTATAAGTCGCAGTAATCTGGCTGCCTGTGCGCTTTCGCTGTCGGTTATCTGCTGTGCAGAGAGCTTAACGAGGTAGTTTCCTATGATATCCTCATAATGGTCTGCTTTATCTTCCAGATTTCTTATTTCCTCCGCGTCGGCACTATTATACTGCGAAAGAGATTTAATACTCATTTCCAGAGCCTTTACAGAATATTTTGCCATTTCTTCGGTATACTTACGGCAGGTATCAAGCGCCAGAGCAGGTGCGGCAAGAAGTCTTTCATCAAGCTCGGTATAAACCTCCTTAGCCTTGGTATCGGGTACAAGATAACATACAAGTTTTTCAAGAATCGAAGACATCGGCAGAAGTATTGCAGTACAGATAACATTAAATACACTGTGGCTTACCGCTATACCGAAGTGTGTAGCGGAAACCCCGAGGATTGCAGGTTCAAACATAGCCTTTGCAACATAAAGAACTATAAGCATAATAACTGTACCTATAATATTAAATAAGAGGTGCGCAAGAGCAACCCTCTTGGCATTTCTGTTTGTACCGAACGATGATAGAATTGCCGTAATACAAGTACCTATATTCTGTCCCATGATAATGGGGAAAGCCGCACCGTAAGTAATCTGTCCTGTTACGGTAAGAGCCTGAAGTATACCAACCGATGCAGAACTGGACTGAATGATTGCAGTAAGTATTGCACCTGCAAGAACACCAAGAATGGGGTTTGAAAACATAACAAAGAGTTCTCTGAACTGAGGTACATCCTTAAGACCCGCTACTGCACCCGACATTATATCCATGCCAAACATAAGCACTGCAAATCCGAGGAAAATAGTACCTGTATCCTTTTTCTTACTGCTTTTGGAAAACATATAGAAGGCTATACCTACAAGTGCAAGTATAGGGGTAAAGGACATAGGTTTAAAAAGCTGTACTACAAAGTTTGAACTTTCTATACCGCCAAGGCTTAATATCCACGCAGTTACAGTAGTGCCTATGTTGGCTCCCATAATTATACCTATGGACTGCCTCAAAGTCATAAGACCTGAGTTTACAAAGCCCACAGCCATAACCGTGGTTGCAGAGGAGCTCTGTATGATAGCGGTAACACCAAGACCTGTAAGAAAACCCGCAAACTTATTTGTGGTAAGCTTGCCTATGATTGCGCTTAGTTTGCTTCCTGCTCTTCTTTCGAGAGCATCGCCCATGACACTCATACCAAAAAGGAAGAGGCACAGACCGCCAATAAGTGTTAATACATCAAAAAAATTCATATTTTACTTCCCTTCTTATTTTTTCTATATTTTAATTATAAAACCCAAGGGGTAGAAACACAACTTAAATATTGTAAAGCCAATCTTAAGAATATGTAAAGAAAAGCGGACACATAAAAGGTTTTTTGCCTTTTATGTGTCCGCTTTTTATATCTTTAAATTTTTACATATTATCAGGCGACACCATCTCTACCCCCGCGCCTGCAAGGATATCGTGAGCCTTTTTTTCGTCATCGGCTTTTAATACCATAAGTGCCTTGCCCTCTTTTCTACCGAGGAAAGCATACATGTACTCTATGCTCACATCGCCGTCGGAAAGGAGCTTTACAATGGAGTGAAGTCCGCCCGCACGGTCATCCATGTAAACTGCAAATACATCTGTAGTCTTGGATATTACACCTATCTCTGAGAGCACCGCCTTTGCCTTGGTACTGTCGTCCACTATAACACGCAGTATACCGAAGTCTGTGGTATCTGCTATGGAAAGAGCTCTTATGTTTATGCCGTTCTGAGCAAGAGCATCCACTATTGCCTCGAGTCTTCCGCGCTTATTTTCAACAAAAATCGAAAGCTGTTTTATATACATAATCTTAACTCCTTAGGTTTCTCTTATCTATAACTCTTTTTGCCTTGCCTTCGCTTCTCTCTATGCTCTTGGGGTTTACAAGCTTAACCTTGGGTCCGATACCGAGCATACTTCTTAGAGCTTCGGTAATCTTTCTTTCTACAGTCTCTATACCCTTTACATCATCAGCAAAGAGATTTTCGCTCATTTCCACATTTACCTGGAATGTGTCGGTATTGTTCTCTCTGTCTACTATAATCTGATAGTTGGGAGTTATGTCTCCGCCAACCTTAAGAAGAACTTCCTCTATCTGCGACGGGAATACATTTACACCGCGGATTATGAGCATATCGTCTGTTCTGCCCTGAGGCTTATTCATGCGTACATGTGTTCTTCCGCACTCGCACACCTCGTAGTTAAGAGAGCATATGTCTCTTGTACGGTAACGGATAAGCGGAAATCCCTCTTTGGTGATAGTGGTAAATACAAGCTCGCCCTGACTTCCCTCGGGGAGTACCTCGCATGTATCGGGGTCTATGATTTCGGGTATGAAGTTATCCTCGCACACATGCATACCGCACTGGCACTCACATTCGTAGGATACACCGGGTCCCATGATTTCGGAAAGTCCGTATATATCATATGCTTTAAGACCGAGCTTTTCTTCTATCTGTGCGCGCATTTCCTCTGTCCACGGCTCTGCACCGAAGATACCTGCCTTTAGCTTAAGCTGGTCTTTTACACCCATTTCTTCTATTGTTTCCGCGAGGTAAAGCGCATAAGAGGGTGTACAGCAGAGTACGGTTGCGCCAAAGTCTATCATGGTCTGAATCTGCCTCTGGGTATTGCCCGACGAGATTGGAATAGCAGTTGCGCCTATTCTCACGGCACCGTCATGAGCACCGAATCCGCCTGTGAAAAGTCCCAGTCCATAGGATACCTGTACAAACGAATTTGCATCGCTTCCTATAGCTGTAAGAATTCTCGCAAAGCAGTCCGCCCACATTTCAAGGTCATTATCTGTATAGCCTACCACTATCTGCTTACCCGTAGTACCCGAGGAAGCATGAACTCTGCGGATATCTGTCATGGGAACTGCAAAAAGCCCGTAGGGGTAATAGTCTCTTAAATCCTGCTTGTATGAAAAAGGAAGCTTTGAGAGGTCTTCTACACCCTTTATGTCCTCGGGTTTTAAACCCTTTTCGTCCATTCTGTTTCGGAAAAGCTCCACATTTTCGTACATTCTTTTTACCTGCCAGATAAGGCGTTCGCTCTGGAGCTTTCTTATTTCCTCTCTGGGCATGGCTTCGTATTCGGGTTGCCACATTGCCATGTTTTCATCCTCTTTTCTTATATATTGTATCCAAGCTCAAATGCTTTCAGGTTTACATCAAGGAATTTTTCGGGCACGGTTGTCTTTATGGTTTCCACCCATTTTTCGTAGGGGATATCCGTAGACTTAGCCATAATACCTATAAGAACAACATTTACTGCCTTTATGTTGCCTGCCTCTTTGGCAAGGGACAGGGCATCTACTGTCTTAAGGTTTGCCTTGGCTGATATTTTGCCCTCTATATCCTCGGGGTAATTTGCCGCACCCGTAATTACGGGCATGGGGTCCATACACTGAGTGTTTACTATAATCTGTCCGTCTTTTTTGAGGTAAGGAAGTGCTCTGTACGCCTCGAGCATTTCAAAAGCAAGGATTATATCCGCCTCGCCTCTGTCTATGATGGGCGAATACACCTTGTCGCCGTATTTTACATATGTTACAACGCTTCCTCCGCGCTGACTCATGCCGTGCACCTCGGAAACCTTTACATCGTAGCCCTCGTTTATAACGGTGTTTCCGAGTATTCTGCTTGCAAGGAGAGTTCCCTGACCGCCTACGCCTACTATCATAATATTTTTAGTCATATCAATCAGTCCTCCTTTTCTATAGCATTAAACGGACAAACATTTACGCAAAGTCCGCAACCGTTGCACTGGTTGGCATCTATAGACACCTTGCCGTCTTTTATGCTTATTGCAGGGCATCCCAATTTCATGCACATCTTGCAGTTTTTGCACTTGTCTGTTATAACGCAATGTCCTGTGTACTTAACACTCTTAAGAAGTGCACAAGGTCTCTGTGCTATTATTACAGAGGGTTCATCCCTGTCTGTTTCTTCCTTTACAACTCTTTCAAATTCCTTAACATCAAAGGGGTCGCACACAGCTACATGCTCCACACCCACAGCCTTGCAAAGCGCCACAAGGTTTACCTGCTTTGTTTCTTCGCCCCTTAAGGTATAGCCTGTTGTGGGATTATCCTGATGTCCTGTCATACCTGTGATGGAGTTATCAAGTATTATAACGGTATTTGCACCCTTGTTGTAAACTATATCCACAAGACCTGTTATACCCGAGTGCATAAAGGTTGAATCGCCTATAACGGAAACAAGCTTCTTGTTGAATTCACTTCCCCTTGCCTTTGCCATACCGAGTGCCGCACTTACAGATGCACCCATGCAGATTGTAGTATCCACCGACTGAAGCGGTGCCACAGCGCCGAGGGTGTAACAGCCTATATCGCCCGAAACCACAAGTCCGAGCTTCTTTAATACATAGAATGTTCCTCTGTGCGGACAGCCTGCACACATAACAGGAGGACGAACAGGGATAGCTTCGTCTATGGTGAGGATATCCTTGTTTTCCTCACCGAGTACTGCCGCCTTTATCATAGAGGGGGTATATTCGCCAAGGAGTGTAAAGGCATCCTTGCCTATAACATTAAGTCCGAGTGCTTTGCAATGGTCTTCGATAACGGGGTCAAGCTCCTCTATTACATAAACCTTGTCATACTTACTGCAGAAATCCTTAATCTTCTTTTCGGGAAGAGGATATACCATGCCAAGCTTTAAGTAATCCGCCTTGTCGCCAAGAGCTTCTCTTGCATACATATAGGAAATACCTGCAGTTATCACACCGATTTTTGCACCGTTTTCCTCAACGGCATTAAGGGGTGAACTTTCTGCAAATTCCTTTAAGGAAGCTATTCTTTCCTCTACGGTAACATGCCTTTTTACTGCATTTGCAGGCATCATTACATATTTAGCTATATTCTTTTCGTAGGGTTTTAATTCTATATTTTCTCTCTCGTTTATTTCCACAAGGCTCTGCGAGTGCGAAACTCTTGTAGAGAGGCGTATAAATACAGGGGTATCGAATTCTTCCGAGAGGGTAAAGGCATACTTTGTAAATTCCTTACATTCCGAAGAATCAGACGGCTCAAGCATAGCTATCTTGGATGCCTTTGCATAATGTCTTGAATCCTGCTCATTCTGCGAGGAATGCATTCCCGGGTCGTCGGCAACGCAGAACACAAGTCCGCCGTTTACACCTGTATAGCTTACTGTAAATACGGGGTCTGCCATAACATTGAGTCCCACATGCTTCATACAGCTCATGGCACGCGCACCGCCTATGGATGCGCCTATGGCAACCTCGGCGGCTACCTTTTCGTTGGGTGACCACTGGGCATAAACCTCGGGGAATTTTACGATTTCTTCTGTAATTTCCGTGCTCGGAGTTCCGGGGTAGGATGCTACCACACTCACTCCGGCTTCAAATGCACCGCGCGCTACGGCGGCATTGCCTAGAAGTAACTTTTTCATAATATATATCCTTTCCGAGAATTATTTTATTTCGTTCTGCTGGGCAACTACACTTGCACCGCAGTATATTTCTCTAAGTTTGGGTTTTTCTATCTTGCCTGTGGGGTTACGCGGAACATCGGCAAATATAATCCTGTGAGGTCTCTTGTAACGGGGCAGGTCGAGGCAGAAATCCCCAACATCCTCCTCTGTTAAACTCATACCCTCTTTTACCTGAATAATCGCCGCGGCAATTTCTCCGAGTCTCGCATCGGGAAGACCTATTACCGCCACATCGCTTATAGCATCGTTCTTGCGCAGGAAGTCCTCTATCTGTACGGGGTAGAGGTTTTCACCGCCCGAGATGATTACATCTTTCTTACGGTCTACAAGGTAGATAAAGCCGTCCTCATCCTCGCGGGCCATATCGCCCGTAAAGAGCCAGCCGTCACAGAGAACTTCATTTGTTGACTTCTCGTCCTTGTAGTAAGCGGTCATTACGCCGGGGCCTTTTACTGCAAGCTCGCCGACCTCACCTTTTGCAACTTCGTTTCGGTGTTCGTCCACTATCTTTGTCTGCCAGCCGAAGCCCGCCTTACCTATTGCACCGACCTTGTGCTCATTTTCTATACCGAGATGCACACAGCCGGGTCCTATGGACTCGGAAAGACCGTAGTTGGTATCGTATGCATGATTTGGAAATAGATTTTTCCAGCGCTTTATAAGGCTGGGTGGTACGGGCTGAGCGCCTATGTGCATAAGACGCCACTTGGAAAGGTCGTAGTCTTCTATGTCTATATCGCCTCTGTCTACGGCATCCAATATATCCTGCGCCCACGGCACAAGAAGCCATACTATAGAGCACTTTTCTTCGGAAACGGCTTTTAAAATCCACTCAGGCTTAATACCCTTTAAGAGCACCGCCTTGCCGCCTACAAGAAATGACCCAAACCAATGCATCTTGGCACCCGTATGGTAAAGAGGCGGTATGCAGAGAAACACATCATCCTTTGTCTGCATGTGGTGGTTTTGCTCCACCATGGCGGAGTGTGTAAGACTTCTGTGCTTGTGTATTATCGCCTTGGGGAAGCCCGTTGTACCCGACGAAAAATATATTGCAGCATCATCATCATCGGTAAGCTTGATTGCTGGGCTTTTTGACGAGCAGTATGTAACAAGCTCATCGTAGCTCTCTGCAAATGTGGGGCAATCCTCACCAAGATAGAGCCAGAGCTTAACATGCTTTACTCTCGAACAAATCTGCTCCACACGGCCTGTGAATTCAGGTCCGAACACTATAGTATCGGCATCTGCCAAATCGAGACAGTATTTGATTTCGTCTGCGGCGTATCTGTAGTTTAAGGGTACTGCCATTGCGCCTGTCTTTAATACACCAAAGTATATGGGAAGCCAGTCTATGCAGTTCATAAGGAGAATTGCGACCTTATCGCCTTTCTTGATACCGCGTGTAAGGAGGAAGTTTGCAAAGCGGTTTGCCTGCTTGTTGAACTCACTCCATGTTATCTCCTTTCTGTAGGCTTCCTTTGGGTTTGCTTCGATAAGAGCATACTCCTGCCATGTCATACGGCGGTTGTCCTCGTTTTTGGGATTAATCTCCACAAGGGCAACATCAGCAGGGTAAAAATCTGCATTTTTCTGTAAGATTTCTGTAATCGGCATAACTTTTTTCCTTTCAACTATTTGCCGAGGGATTCCTTCATGGGAACGGATACCTCAACATCGTAGCAGGCAAACATTTCGTTTGCCTTTTCTTTATTTAATTTAGGTGTTACAAGGCTTACAATGGGAACTATAACAAGTCCGCCGAGCATTGCTATAACACCGCAATTTATAGGTGACATTATAAGTGCGGGGAAGCTTTCCCTTATAAACATATTGAGTACCATTATACCTGCACCGAAGATAAAGCTTGCCCATACCGAAGCCTTTGTTGTCTTCTTCCAGTATAAGCCGTAGAGGAACGGTGCAAGGAAGGCTCCTGCAAGAGCGCCCCACGAAATACCCATCATGTCTGCGATTGCGCTTAATTTATCCTTATTTAATGCTATGAAAGCGGATATTACTATAAATACCACAATAAGAACTCTCATAATAGTTACCTGCTTTTTGTCGCTCATATTCTTAATAACATGGTCTTTTATAAGGTCGAGAGTAAGGGTTGAGCTCGATGCCAGCACAAGAGAAGAGAGTGTAGACATGGATGCCGAGAGGACAAGTATTATTACCACCGCAATGAGTATATCGGGAAGACCTTCGAGCATAGTGGGTATTATGGCATCAAATCCGCCCTCTATAGAGCCGTCGGCAAGCAGTGTGAGCTTATTTGTAAAGAGTCTTCCGAAGCCTCCCAAAAAGTAGCATCCGCCTGCAACCACAAGTGCAAATACTGTGGAGATAATGGTGCCTTTATTTATATCCTTTTCGCTCTTTATTGCGTAGAACTTCTGCACCATCTGGGGAAGTCCCCATGTACCAAGCGAGGTTAATATTACAACAAACATAAGATTTAAGGGGTCGGGTCCGAAGAATGAGTTGAATGCTCCGGGTATTCCGCTCTCCGATTCTATGCGTGCAAGACCTGCCAGAGACTCTGTAAAACCGCCGTTCTGACTAAGTACCGCAGCAATAACTGCAACTATACCGAAAAGCATTATAATGCCTTGTATAAAATCATTTATGGCAGTTGCCATGTAACCGCCTGCTATAACATATATTCCCGTAAGGATAGCCATTATGATAACGCAGGCAGAGTAATCTATATTGGGAAACGCCATTGAGAAGAGTCTGGAAAGACCGTTGTACAGCGATGCTGTATAAGGGATAAGGAAAATAAACACAATGGCAGAAGATGCAATCTTTAATGCAGGGCTCAAAAACCTCTTGCCAAAGAACTCAGGCATTGTGGCACTCTGTAAATGCTGACTCATAAGTCTTGTGCGTCTTCCGAGCACAATCCATGCCATAAGAGAGCCAATTACGGCATTTCCTATACCTATCCATGTGGATGCTACGCCAAACTTCCAGCCGAACTGACCTGCGTAGCCTACAAATATAACTGCTGAGAAATATGAGGTACCGTATGCAAAAGCCGTAAGCCAGGGTCCGACTGAGCGTCCGCCAAGCACGAAACCGTTTACATCTGTGGAATTTTTTCTGCAGTAAAGTCCCACACCAACCATAACCGCAAAGAAAACAATGAGTAATGCAAGTTTCATAATCATAATAAATCCATCCTTTCGTGTAAAGTATCGCTTACTATTCGGACAGAATAAAAAAATCCCGTCCTCATGTAATCCTGAGGACGAGATATATCTCGTGGTACCACCTCGGTTCGCTCCTGCCTCACGGCAAAAGCCTTATCAGGTACATCATAATACCTTAGTTCTGTGACGGGAACTCCCGTTGCAGCCTACGCAGAGCAAATGCCCCTTCGGTGCACAGCTAACGGAATGTATTCGGTCATGCCCTCCTCATTGCCTCGCACCGCCCGGCAACTCTCTCAAGATTACAGACAAGCTTACTTGTTTCCGCTCAACGCCTTTTGATATGAAACTAAAAAAATTGTAGCATATTAGCACACTAAAGTCAATATGTTTTTAGAAAAAATTGCAGAATTTAGTCTATTTTTTCAAATGTAGGTTCAATATCACTTACATATACGTCATACACATCGCGATACTGTGCAGGATATGCAAACTCTACATATCTTATATACTCGTCGGCATAGCACTTAAAGTAGTACACCACGCCGTCCGAAACGGTGGTCATGGTAAACCAGCCTTCGCCCGAATCACCACTCTCCGAGCCTGTGCCAAGCTTGTCGGTAACCATTTTTTTAATCTCGCCGCAGCTCAAATTGTCCTCGTTGGAAAAAGCCCCTATATCCATATATGCCGTGTAGTCCTCGGCACGGTAACGGATTTCTCCGTCCGAGTCGGACACAAACTTAAATGCAGACGGGATATCGCAAACATAATTGTAATCGGTGCTCTTTAGCGTCTTGTACGAAAGCTCTGTGGATGCTATGGTTTTGCCAAGCTTAAAATCAAAGTCGGTATCTACAAAAATACCCGCTTTTTCCTCTATGCCCACGCTTTCGCCCTTGGGCATGTCCCCTTGTTTTTTATCTTCGGGTTTCTTCTCCTTTTTGGTTTGTGAAACCTCGGTTTTGGTTTTGCCGTCATTGGGTTTGGAAGAAGAATTGCCCAAGAAAATCACAGCCGCCAAAATGGAGAAGCCTACAGCAAGCGTTATAACAAACGAAAGAGAGGATATAAGAATCTTTTTCTTTAAAGCCTCATTGGAAGACAGGCTTTTTTGGGGTTTATCGGAATCGGGTTTAACCAAGGCTTTCTCTCTTACGGGAAGAGAAGTCTCTGCCGATGCCATCCCCGCTTTTACTACGGGGATTGCCATGGTTTTTTCTATATCATCTGTAACTATAGTATTTTCTGCACTTTTCTCGTTCTCTTGGATAAGAGGATTACCGCAATGCTCGCAAAAGCGGGCATCATCGTCTACAGTAAGATTACATTTGGGACAAATCATATGCACACCACCTAACTAATGTATACATACATATATTAATACATATATCTCTTTTTGTCAAATCTGACTGCTCTTATTTACCTGCGACGGACTTATGCCGTATACCTTTCTGAACACCTTACTGAAATACAAAGGGTCGCTGTAGCCGACAAGATAGGCTACCTCTTTTACGGTCTCGAAATCTCCGCTTTCTATTATGGATTTTGCGTGGGATATGCGCTTTGATATTATGTAGTTCTGCGGGGTTGTACCGAAACGCGATATAAATATCTTCCTGAAATATGTATCAGAAATTCCGCACATAAGATGAAGCTCATCCGCAGTAAGCGAGGGGGCGTATATGTGCTTTTTCAGATAATCAACGGCGGGCTCTATGATATGGAATTTTTTCTTTTGCGAATAGTCAAGATGCTCTATATTGGAAACATAGGATACAAGATTATAAAACATGGAAAGGCACTTGTACTTATCCGAATATGTACCGAATTTCCACATATCCGAAAATTTATCGGTTATATACTCCGATTCATAGAAGTTATCCATAGAGTACAGCTTTACCTCGGAGTTTTCTATATCCGCTTTGAAATTTATGGAAGTGTAGAGGCTCTTTTCGGACAAGGTTGTATATTCATAACTAGTACCCTGTGGAATAAAAATCATCTCACCCGCATTTACAGTTATGCTTTTGTCCTCAAAGTCGTAACGGACAGCGCCCGAAAGCCTTATTACAAATCCGTTTGCGGTCCTTGCCTCTATTTTTGAATTTTTTTTGCTGTGCTGACGCAGGGATGAAACTATTTTTAAGTTTTCCATATTTTCAAACATAATTATCACCATCTTGAATTACAGAATTCCATAATTATTCTATCATGAATGTTTTTGTATTACAACACCCTTTGTCAAATAGTGTTCGGTTTTTTCCATGTTGTTATTTTAATTCCATTTACACGGCAATACTGCAGACTTATAATTTAAAAGATGTATTTATTGAGGAGATGACAAAGTGGAAAATCAAAAAGAGAAAAAATTCAGTTATTCATGGGTCATGGTGGCAATATGCTTTTTGTCCGTGTTTG
Source organism: Clostridia bacterium (assembly GCA_045646525.1). Taxonomy (GTDB): domain Bacteria; phylum Bacillota; class Clostridia; order UMGS1810; family UMGS1810; genus RGIG8748. Next base: position 13,623 of record JAZRKX010000057.1, read on the forward strand.
TAAGTCTGGGGCTTTGCTCAAGCGGAAGAAGCATGTATCTTACCGCTATTACAGATGCTCTGGGAATACCCCGCGGAGCATTTTCGCTAAACGATACTTTCCGTTATGTTACAACCACGGTGGTTAATCTGTTCTTCGGAACACTTGTAAACCGCTTCGGCACAAAGAAGCTTATGTGTGCGGGCTTCGTATGTCTTATAGGCTTTGCCCTCATAAACTCTGTGGCTACGACCCTTATTGCCTTTTATGCAGGCGGTATTCTTTTGGGTCTGGGACTTTCGTGGACAAGTACAACCATGGTGAGCGTGGTAATAAACAGATGGTGTACCAAAAACAAAGGCGCCTTAACAGGTGCGGCACTTGCGGCAAACGGAATAGGCGGTGCTGTTGCAGTGCAGATACTCTCGCCTATTATATTCGAGGAGGGCAATCCTTTCGGATACCGCACATCGTACCAAATAGTTTCCATAGTGCTTGCAGTAACCCTTGCAATAATTCTGATACTCTTCCGCGAGAAACCCAAGGATGCGGATGTAACACCCGTATCAAACGGCAAAAAGCACAAGGTACGCGGTGCAGGCTGGATAGGTATGGAATACTCCGAGGCTGTAAAAAAGAAATATTTTTACATATCGCTTTTGTGCATGTTCTTTACAGGCATGGCTCTGCAGGGCATAAGCGGAATGACAACACCCCACATGTACGATATGGGACTTAGCAAGGCATATGTGGCTACGCTCCTCAGCATAAGCGGTGTTTGCCTTACGGGCAGTAAGTTTCTTACAGGTGTTATGTATGACCGTCTCGGCATGAAGATAACCATGAATATATGTCTTATATGCTCGTTTATATCGCTTGCGGCACTTGTGTGTGTTTCGAACACCCCGTTTGGCAGAGCAGTTGCAGCGGTGAGAATTGTATTCGGTGCGATTGCACTCCCGCTGGAAACGGTAATGCTTCCCCTCTTTGCAAGCGAGCTTTTCGGAAACAAAAGCTTTGATAAGACGGTTGGAATATTTGCATCGGCAAGCTATGCTGGCTTTGCGCTGGGCTCACCCTTTGCCAATATGTGTTATGATGTATTCGGAAACTACAATGTCCCCTTTATTGTATTTGCCTGCCTTATGTTCTTTGTAACTATGTCCATGCAGTTTGTGTTAAAGAGTGCAAACAAAGACAGAGATATAATATTAAGTGGGCAAAAAGCTTTGGAAGAAAAAGAAACAATGGCTATAATCGAGTAGGAGGCTAACCATTAATTGATTAGCCGACCTCTCACACCACCGTGCGTACCGTTCGGTACACGGCGGTTCAATCATATTGAGTGCAAAGACTTGTATGCTTCGGATATGTCATAATATCCTCGGTATGCAAG
>JAZRKX010000058.1:0-1392 GCA_045646525.1 Clostridia bacterium
ATCGAAGAGCTCCCCTCCAAGCTCGAGGAAAAGCTCTACTTTACCATAACCTTATCCGACGGTTCCACCATGAAGGGTGAGCTTTATCCCGACCTTGCACCCATAACCGTAGCAAACTTTGTAGAGCTTGTAAAAGCAAAATTCTACGACGGACTTATATTCCACAGAGTTATAGACGGATTTATGATTCAGGGCGGTTGCTACAACAAAAACATGGAGCCCAAAACAAGTGCAACCATAAAGGGCGAATTCTATGCAAACGGCATTTCCAATGCTTTAAAGCATGAAAAGGGCGTTATATCCATGGCAAGAACAGACGACCCCAACTCCGCATCCAGCCAGTTCTTTATTATGCATGAAGCAAACGAATACTTAGACGGCAACTATGCCGCATTTGGTAAGATTACAAAAGGTCTTGAGGTTATAGACAAGATTGCAAAAGCAGAAACAACCTCAAACGATATGGGTATGACAGATGTGCCCGTAAAACCTGTTGTAATAAAGACAATTCGTATGTCAAGATAGTCGGAATGTAAAAAAAGCGCAGACCGCAAAAGGCACTAATAAATATTGTGCAAGTGGTTAATAAACTTTGTTAATCATATATTTATATGTTGAAACCATCGCTTTATTTCAGCGATGGTTTCTTTTTTATCTGCCTTTTGCTATTTCCCAATCTCACCCTCACAGTACCTTTGTACAGCTTCGGGCTACCGCCCAACCCGATAAATTGTCGGGTTGGGTTCGATTTGAAAATTCTGCATCTTTTTTTCCTATTCCTTTCCGTCGGGTTGCAAAAATCCAAATTACAAAGCACAAACCCTCTCGAAAATCTCGAGAGGGTTTGCTGTATGTTTTACCTTATATTAAGTATTGCTTTTAACTGCTTTACAGACGATGCCCCCACCACAGGAAACAGGTCGCCGTTGTAGGACTCTGTAAGAAGTCGTAGGTTTGTGTGCGATATGGTATCACCGTTTTTATCCGCCTGTGCCTTTATCATGGCATATGTCTTTACTGTCTTTTCACACAGGTATCTTTCCTTGGCTTTTAAAGAAAGAATGCCCTCGGCATACTTTTCAAAAAATCCCTTTGCCAGAGGCGTATACGCAAAAATCGGAAAGTCTTCGTTTTCGTATCGTTTCTTTTCCTCGTCGCCAAGGATTACTATAGTGTCATCCCATACGGTTGTGGGTGTGGCAAGGTTGTAATGCACCTGACTTGCACAAAAGCCGTCGCGTCCGCTTTCGTAGGCGTAGCGGTTGGCACTGTCTATTCGCTCGTATGTCCAGTTGGAAGCACCAAAATTTTTTATCTTGCCCTTTTGTACCATTTCATTTAAGGCGTCTATCATGTGCCTTACGCCTCTTTTCTCGTCATCGCGCTGGAGCC
>JAZRKX010000059.1:0-12066 GCA_045646525.1 Clostridia bacterium
GCTTCCAAATCAGACTATGGACAGCCTAAAATATTCGCTTGACTCACTTATGTCACTTAACCCCGAGCATATATCCTGTTATGGATTAAAATTCGAGGAGGGTACGCCCTTTTATGATAAATTGCAGAGGGGAGAGATACAGGAGTGCAGCGAGGACACATTTGCCGATATGTACGATTACATAAGACAAGTGCTGTGTGAAAACGGCTACGAGCATTACGAAATTTCTAATTTCTGCAAAAAAGATAAGATGAGCAGACACAATATGAAGTACTGGCAGGACAGAGATTATATAGGCTTCGGTCTGTCCGCCTCTTCCAAAGAGGGCAGAAGAAGATATACACATAGCGCAGATATAAAAGAATATACAGAGGAGTTCTTGCTTGTCGAGGACTGCACTATGACCTTGGAAGAGCATATGAGGGAGTTTGTCATTCTAAGCCTTAGAGTGATAAACGAAGGAGTAAACAAGGCAAAATTTCATGATAAATTCGGAGTGGATTTTGATAGCGTGTTTGCTCTCCAAATACTTAAGACATCACCATATACCATAAACACACAGGAGTCTTTTAAACTAAGAAATGATGCGGTTTTGGTGTCCAATTCCATAATGTGCGAGTTCATGGAATAAAGTAAATAAAATGTAAATTTTATAAAAAGTATTGACAAAATGGTAGGATAGTGATATCCTACCATTGTTAGCACTCGGACACTTTGAGTGCTAAAGAGGTGAAAATATGGAACTTAGCGAAAGAAAAGAAAAAATTCTTCGTGCCATAGTAGATGATTACATTACAACCGCAGAGCCCGTAGGCTCGGCATATATTCTGGAAAGTCACGACCTTGGAGTAAGCTCTGCTACCGTACGAAATGAGATGGCGGCTCTGGAAGAGGCAGGCTATCTGGAAAAGACTCATACCTCATCGGGCAGAGTACCGTCTGTGCTCGGCTACAGAACATATGTAAATGGTCTTATGAAGGAGTACAGTCTTACTTTAGGCGAAATCAAACATATAAAAAATGCTCTTAAAAGACAGTACATGGAGTTTGATAAGGTGCTTTCCGATATTTCGGAAATGATGAGCTTCCTTACCAACTACACCGCAGTTTTTACAACACCCATGTCACCAAAGCACAACATATGCCAGATTAAGCTTATACCTGTAGACAATCAGAGCTTTGTAATGCTTGTCATATTAAAGGACGGCACGGTTAAGAACCGCACAATGCGTGTCAAAAAGCCCTATGATATAGAGGTTATGGAAAAGCTTTCCAACTACCTCAATACCAAATTCGCAGGAATTAACTTAAATGCACTTACAAGAGATATATTGGAAGAAGAAAAGGCACTTGTGCCCGTAGAGAGCGGAGTGCTCAATCTCATATTTGATTTTATATCAGGGCTTGTTAAGGAAACAGAGGATTGCAATATTGTTTATTCGGGAACTACCAATATATTTAACCACCCCGAATTCAATGATATAAATAAAACCAAGGATTTTCTTAATCTCATGAAAGCTGAAAACGCAAGCGAGATTAAGGAAATCATGAAAAAGGCAAGTAAGGACAAAGAGGTTGCCGTTATCATGGGCGATGACGACGAGCTTCTTAAGGAAAAGGGACTCAGCATGGTGGTTTCGGATTATTCTATAGGAGGTGACCATACGGGCAAGATGGCAATAATAGGGCCTACCCGCATGGATTATGCCAAGGTTATATCCACACTAAACTACATGTCCTCGTATCTTAAAGGACTTACGGACACCGATGAAGATGCATAGCAGTAAGGAGATGACAAAATGGCAAAGAAAAAGGAAAACATAGAGGAAGTTACAGAGAATGAGGCAGTAGCCGAAGAAATAAATTACGAAGAACTTCTCGCGAAAAAGGACGAAGAAATAAACGTCCACAATGACCGCTATCAGAGACTTCTTGCGGAATACGACAATTTCAAGAAGCGCACCGTCAAGGAAAAGGAAGCCATATATACCGATAGCGTAAAGGATACCGTGGCAGAGCTTTTGCCCGTTATAGACAATCTTTTGAGGGCACTTGACGCCTTTAAGGATAAAGAGTCCGACGAGTGCAGGGGAGTGGCAATGGTCTTAAAACAGACCGAGGACATATTTTCAAAGCTCGGTGTTTCGGAGATAAAGGCAGTAGGGGAGCAGTTCAATCCCGAATTTCACAATGCGGTAATGCATGTGGATGACGATACGGTGGACGATAACACCGTGGTAGAGGAATTCCAGAAGGGATACATCTACAAGGACAAGGTAATCCGTTATTCAATGGTAAAAGTAGCTAACTAATATTATAAATTTGGAGGTAAATTATTATGGCAAAGATTATAGGTATCGACTTAGGTACTACAAACTCATGTGTAGCAGTTATGGAAGGCGGCGAGCCTGTTGTTATAGCAAATGCTGAGGGCGCAAGAACTACTCCCTCTGTTGTTGCATTCACAAAGGACGGCGAAAGACTTGTAGGTCAGGTTGCAAAGCGTCAGGCTATAACCAACCCAGAAAAGACTATTATATCCATAAAGAGAGATATGGGTACAGACCGCAAGGTGGATATAGACGGCAAAATGCTTACACCTCAGGAAATATCTGCAATGATTCTTCAGAAGTTAAAGGCAGATGCAGAAAGCTACCTTGGCGAAACAGTAACACAGGCGGTAATAACCGTTCCTGCATATTTCAGCGATTCACAGCGTCAGGCTACCAAGGACGCAGGTAAGGTTGCAGGTCTTGAGGTACTTAGAATTATAAACGAGCCTACTGCAGCAGCTCTTGCATATGGTATGGATAAAGACAACGAACAGAAGATAATGGTATACGACCTCGGCGGCGGTACATTCGATGTATCCATATTAGAAATCGGCGACGGCGTATTCGAAGTTCTTGCTACAAGCGGTAACAACCGTCTTGGCGGTGACGACTTTGACGAAAGAATTATCAAGTATCTTGTAGAAGAATTTAAGAAAGATACTGGCGTAGATTTAAGTAATGACAAGATGGCTATGCAGAGACTCAAGGAAGCCAGTGAAAAGGCAAAGATTGAGCTTTCGGGTGTTACCACCTCCAATATCAATCTTCCCTTTATCACAGCAGATGCTACAGGTCCCAAGCACCTCGATGTTACTCTTACAAGAAGCAAGTTCGACGAGCTCACAGCAGACCTTGTAGAAGCTACAATCACACCTGTTAAGAACTCTCTTGCAGATGCCGGATTAACCCCCTCTGATATCCACAAGGTACTTCTTGTGGGCGGTTCAACAAGAATTCCCGCAGTACAGGAAGCAGTTAAGAAGCTTATCGGTGCAGAGCCACACAAGGGCATCAATCCCGATGAATGTGTTGCAATGGGTGCCGCAATTCAGGGCGGTGTACTCGCAGGCGATGTTAAGGACCTTCTCTTACTCGATGTAACACCTCTTTCACTCGGTATCGAAACTATGGGCGGAGTATGCACAAAGCTTATAGAAAGAAATACAACCATTCCCACCAAGAAGAGCCAGATATTCTCTACTGCTGCCGACAATCAGACAAGTGTTGAGATAAATGTTCTTCAGGGTGAAAGAGAGATGGCAGCATACAACAAGAGCCTCGGAAGATTCAACCTCACAGGCATTGCTCCCGCACCCCGCGGTGTTCCCCAGATAGAAGTAAGCTTCGATATAGATGCCAACGGTATAGTTCATGTATCCGCAAAGGATATGGCAACAGGTAACGAGCAGGATATCACCATTACTGCAAGCTCCAACCTTTCCGAAGAAGATATCGAAAAGGCAGTTAAGGAAGCAGAAAAGTTTGCCGAAGAGGACAAAAAGCGCAAGGAAGAGGTAGAAACAAGAAATAATGCCGATGCGCTTGTATATCAGACCGAAAAGCTCATAACAGACATGGGCGATAAACTCGATGGCGGTGACAAGGCAGAGCTTGAAGCCAAGGTTGCAGATTTAAAGAAAGCTCTCGAGGGTACAAACTTCGAAGAAATCAAAGCTAAGACAGACGAGCTTCAGAAGAAGACCTACGAAATATCCACCAAGATGTATCAGGCAGCCAATCCTCAGGGAGCAGGTCCCGATATGAACGGCGGCGCCGACATGGGCGGTCAGGGTGGCACATATGACGGTGACTACACAGTAGTAGACGATGATAATAAATAATAACAAAACCCGTTAAGGTGAATGCGTGGCATATGGATGTCACGCATTCTTCGGGTGTTTAGGCGGTGCATTATGGCAGACAAAAGAGATTATTATGAAGTGCTTGGCGTCCAGAAGGGCGCAAGCGACGATGAAATAAAAAAAGCATACCGTAAGGTAGCAAAAAAGTACCACCCCGACCTTCATCCGGGCGATGCAGAGGCAGAAGCCAAGTTCAAAGAAGCGGGCGAGGCATACGAGGTATTAAGCGACTCGGAGAAAAGGTCGCGCTATGACCAGTACGGTCATGCGGGCGTAGACCCCAATTTCGGCGCAGGCGGATTTGGCGGCGGATTCGGCGGAATGGATTTCGGTGATATCGGCGATATATTCGGCTCTTTCTTCGGAGGCGGTTTCGGCGGCGGACAGCGCAGACGCCAGAACGGACCCCGCAGAGGCAGCGATGTTATGGAGACGGTACTTATATCCTTTGAGGAAGCAGCCTTCGGTGTTAAGAAAACCCTTAAGATATACAAGGTGGAGGAGTGTGACGAGTGCGGCGGCAAAGGCTGCAAGAGTGAAGCGGACCGCATAACCTGTCCCACCTGTAAGGGTACAGGAGAAATAAAGAATGTTACGAACTCTATCTTCGGTCAGATGGTAAATGTAACCACCTGTAACCATTGTAACGGTTCGGGACAGATTATTAAAAACCCATGCACCAAGTGTAAGGGCAAGGGCATGATAAAAAGAGCAAGAAATGTGGATGTAGACATTCCCGCAGGTATAGATGCAGGTGAGACAGTCCGCTACAGAGGTCTTGGAAATGCAGGCTATAAGGGCGGTCCCTCGGGAGACCTTCTTGTAACTGTACAGATAAAAAGACATGAGGTATTTACACGCAGAGGAAACGATGTTTACTGCACCATTCCTGTTACCTTTGTACAGGCAACGCTCGGTGCTGAGGTGGAGTTACCCATTCTCGACGAGGATAAAAAATACACTCTCGGAAAAATGGCTCATAAAATACCCGAGGGTACACAGCCCGGCACGGAATTCCGACTCCGCGGCAAGGGTATTCCCAGTGTCCGCAGCGGCATAAGGGGCGATATGATTATAACCGTAAGTGTAGAGGTACCCAAGAATCTTTCCAAGGAGCAAAAGGAAAGCCTTGAGGAGTTTGCAAAACTCACAAATGAAAACAACTATAAACAGCAAAAGAGCTTTTTTGAAAAAATGAAAGACAGTCTGGGATTATAATTGTTTACAAGATAAATATTTTGTGGTAGAATTTACTTATCATATATTCGGAGGGTACACAAATGAAATATTCGGAAATTTTTAAAAGTAAAAAAGATATAATTCAAAGTAAGTTTGTCTGCGCAGGTTTTGACGGCTTTGTGGATTTCCTTATCCATGCCGTAAAGACCCGCGAGGACGAAAAAAACTGTACATATTATCCCACCATAGATGAATTCGGCGATAAGGTCAAGTCTCTTGCAGGCAGAAGCGGCAATGTAGAGCTTGTATTCCAGAGCACCGATTTCGGTGGCTGCGGACCGCACTATATAAACGGACTTGCAAATATGGATGTTAAGTGTGCATGTATCGGTGCACTCGGTTATCCCGAGGTACATCCTGCGTTTAAGCTCAACCCCAACTGCGAAACTGTAACAATAGGCGAGCCCGGTTACTCATATCTTTTTGAATTTGAAGACGGCAAGATTATAATGAGCGATATCGAAAAGATAAGTCAGCTTAAGTGGGCTGACCTTATAGAGAGAATAAGCATAGATGAAATTGTAGCTTATTTCAATAAGGCAGATATCATTACACTTGTCAACTGGAGCTATCTTGTACACTTCCACGAGATTTATGAAAAAGTACTCGAGGTTATAATGCCAAAGCTCGATAATAACAAAAACAGAAAGATATACATAGATATAGCCGACTGTGCAAAGCGCAGACCCGAGGAGATAAAAGCTGCATTAAAGCTCTTTGGCGGTTACAGTAAGTACGCGCCTACATATCTCGGATTAAATAAGAGCGAAGCTATGGTTATGCATTCAGTTCTTGGTGAGGGAGAGTATCCCGGTTCACTTCCTACAGCAAGAGCCATCAAGGAATATTCGGGTATCGGAACTGTAGTTATTCATCCTGTAGACAGCTCTGCTGCAGTTTATGACGGCGGTGAGGTCGAGGTTAAGGGTATTGTTTGCGAAAAGCCCAAAAAGACTACAGGCGGAGGAGATAACTTCAATTCAGGATTCTGTGCAGGTCTTCTTGCAGATCTCGATATCGAAAACTGCCTTGTTAGCGGTATGACAACTTCCTATCTGTATGTAAACAACGGTCATTGCAACAGCTTTGACGATATTGCAGAGCAGATGAAGATGTATGACGACAGAGCATAATAATAAAATTTTACAAAAATCAAGACTTTTTCCAAAAAAAGTCTTGATTTTCCATTTATCTTGTGGTAAACTATTATGCGGTTAATACACACATACATGGATGTTTTGCGGTTTTGCACGGAAATCCGACATAGTTTCTGTGTCCGCAGGGCAGTAGAAGTGTATGGAGGGTAACAAAAATATTGGAGGTGTTTTATATGTCAGTTATTTCAATGAAGCAGTTGTTAGAAGCAGGTGTTCACTTCGGTCACCAGACAAGAAGATGGAATCCTAAGATGGGCGAGTATATCTATACCGAAAGAAACGGTATATATATCATCAATCTTCAGAAGACAGTTAAGAAGATTGTAGAAGCTTACGATTTCATCAAGGAAGTTGCAGAGAGCGGCGAAAGCATTCTTTTTGTAGGTACCAAGAAACAGGCTCAGGATTCCATCAAGGAAGAGGCTGAAAGAGTTGGTATGTACTATGTAAATGCAAGATGGCTCGGCGGTATGCTCACCAACTTCAAGACAATCCAGAAGAGAATCGAAAGATTAAACCAGCTCAAGAAGATGGAAGAAGATGGTACATTCGACCTTCTTACCAAGAAAGAAGCTACAAAGCTTAAGCTCGAAATCGAAAAGCTCGAAAAATATCTTGGCGGTATCAAGGATATGAAGAAGCTCCCCGGCGCACTCTTCGTAGTTGACCCCAGAAAAGAAAAGATTGCTGTAGCAGAAGCTCACAAGCTCGGTATTCCCGTAGTAGCTATCGTAGATACAAACTGTGACCCTGACGAAGTAGATTATGTAATCCCCGGTAACGATGATGCTATAAGAGCAGTTAAGCTCATAGCTTCCACAATGGCAAATGCTATTATCGAAGGTAACCAGGGCGAAGATGCTCTTCCCGTAGCAGAAGAAGCCAACGAAGAAGTACAGGAAGCAGACGCTGAATAATATATATACGGAGGTAATTGTCATGGCTAATTTCACAGCACAGGACGTTAAAGATTTAAGAGAAAGAACCGGTTGCGGTATGATGGATTGTAAGAAAGCTCTTACAGAATCAGGCGGCGACGTAGAAAAGGCTATAGAATTCTTAAGAGAAAAGGGTCTCGCTGCTGCAGCTAAAAAAGCAGGCAGAATCGCAGCAGAAGGTCTTGTGGATGTATATGTAAATGCAGATGCAACTGTAGGTGCTGTTATCGAAGTCAACTCCGAAACAGACTTCGTTGCTAAGAATGCAGAATTCAAGGAATTCGTTGCAAAGCTTGCTCAGATAGTTGCAGAAAAGAATCCTGCAGATGTAGATGCTCTTTGCGCTCTCACATACGAAGGTGACATGACTGTAGAAGCAACTCTTAAGGATAAGATTCTTACCATCGGTGAAAACATGAAGATAAGAAGATTCCAGAGATTCGAAGGCAAGGTTGCTGCATATGTACACGGCGGCGGAAGAATCGGCGTTCTTGCTAACATCGAGGGCGAAGATGTAAATGCTACTAAGGAAGTTTGCATGCACATTGCTGCTATCAATCCTCTCTATCTCTCTGAGGATGTAGTTCCTGCAGAAGATGTAGAAAAGGAAAAGAAGATTATCATAGCACAGATTAAGGAAGACCCCAAGAATGCTTCCAAGCCTGACAACATCATCGAAAAGATGGTAGGCGGAAAAATCAACAAATTCTATGAGCAGAACTGCTTACTTCAGCAGGAATTCTGCGTAAACCCCGATTACAAGGTAGAAAAGTACCTTGCAGAAAAGGGAGTTAAGCTCGTAGACTTCGTAAGATTCGAAAAGGGCGAAGGTATCGAAAAGAGAGAAGATAACTTTGCAGATGAAGTTGCAAGCATGATTAAATAATTTCATACAAAAGTTGGGCCCTTGCAGACATTGTATCTGCAGGGGCTTTTTGTTTGACAAAATAAGACATTTTTGATAAACTTGTATAAAAGATATTGGCTTTTTTCTATAGTACATATTGTGCGGTTTATGCATGATTACAAAACCCACCTTGTACGAAGCGGCGAAACAATAGCTCTTTAAAAATTAAATTAATATTTTTCTCCTCTTTACTAAATAATAAATTAAGCACACAGAAGTCATTAAGAGGAGGAGTTTATATGACTATTAAAAAAATCGGTATTTTAACAGGCGGCGGAGATTGTCCGGGTCTTAATGCGGTAATAGCTTCCGTAGTTAAAACAGCAGTTAATAAATACGGTATTGAGGTAGTTGGTATCAAAAACGGCTACAGGGGTCTTTTCCTTGGAGAAAGTCAGATTATGCCCTTAAATGCCGAAACGGTAAGTGATATCATAGACGATGGCGGCACCATCCTTTATAACTCCAACAAGGACAATCTTTTTAAATATCCCAGACGCGATGTAACCGGAATCATAAAAGGTGATGACGGCAAACCCATCTATGACAATCTTTCAAATGTTGCGGTAGATAATCTCAAAAAACTTGGTATAGACGCTCTTGTTATTATAGGAGGAGACGGAACTCTTACATCGGGAAGAGATTTTGCAAGACTCGGTGTTCCCGTAATAGGTGTGCCTAAAACCATAGATAACGACCTTAATTCCACAGACAGAACATTCGGATTCGATACTGCCGTTTGCCGTTGTGTAGAGGCTACAACAAGTATTAATACAACGGGACTTGCTCATCACAGGGTTATGGTCATAGAAGTTATGGGCAGAGCCGCAGGTCATATAGCTCTTCATGCAGGTATTGCAACAGGTGCGGATGTTGTGCTCATACCCGAGATAGCCTACGATATAAATAATGTTGCCCGCAAAGCAAAGGAAGCTCTAAAGGGCGAAAGACAATACTGTCTTATAGTTGTAGCCGAGGGCATATCTTCGCCAAAGGGTGACAAAACAGGGGTTAAGACCGACCTTTCTCCCGATGGCTTTAAATTCAAGGGTGCAGGAGAAGCAATAGCAAGTGCCGTTCAGGAAATTTTGAATAACAACAGAGACGAAAACGGTTATGCAATAAGCGAAACCATAATGGATGTAGAGGCAAGATGCTCCGTTTTGGGACACGTTCAGCGTGGAGGCTCTCCTACGGCATACGACAGAATTTTGTGCTCCAGATACGGCAAAAAAGCTGTAGAAGCTCTGCTTAGCGGAAACCACGCACACATGGTTGCATTAAGAGGCTCCACTCTTGTTACCGTTCCTCTCGAAGAGGTTATACCGACCGATGATATGGATTCCAACTTCCGTCCTGTGGATGTAAATGGTGAGTTTGTGGAGCTAGCAAGAACTCTCGGAATTTCTTTTGGTGATAAATAGTCTATTCGACTAAAAGTGCATTGCATTATAACTCAAGATGATTTATAATAGTGTTAAACTATTTAAGGAGGCAGACAGCATGGAAAACTATATGGATATATACAAAAACTGGTGCACAAATGATTTAGTAGATGCTCAGACAAAAAGTGAGCTTTCCAATCTTGATGATGCTCAAATCAAAGAGCGATTTTACAAAGAACTCGACTTTGGAACAGCAGGATTAAGAGGCATTATTGCCGCAGGACCAAACTGCATGAATATATACACAGTCCGCAAGGCTACACAGGGACTTTGCGAGGATATATTAAATGAGGATAAAGCCCTTGCAAGAAAAGGTGTTGTAATAGCTTATGATTCAAGACACAAATCCTACGAATTTGCCCTGGAGAGTGCAAAGGTGCTTGCCGCCAACGGAATAAAGGCATATCTTTTCGACGAGCTTCGTCCTACCCCCGAGCTTTCGTTTGCGGTGCGTTATCTTGGCTGCGCAAGGGGTATTATGATTACTGCAAGCCACAATCCAAAGGAGTACAATGGATATAAAGCATATGGAAAAGACGGCGGACAGCTTCCGCCCGAATCTGCCGATTATGTGGCTTCTATCATAGGCAAGATAGATACCTTTACAGGTGTTAAGGTGATGGAAGAGACCGAGGCAAAAGAAAAAGGTCTTATAGAGATTGTAGGAAGCGGGGTAGACAGTGCATACTACGAAAGCGTGCTTAGTCAGTCCATAAACAGCGAGTCAGTATCTGCGTTTGGTGACGATTTCAAGGTAATATATTCGCCATTCCACGGTACAGGCAATAAGCCCGTAAGAGAAATTCTTAAGAGGATAGGATGTAAAAATGTCCGCGTGGTAAAAGAGCAGGAGCTTCCCGACCCCGATTTTTCTACTGTTAAATCCCCCAATCCTGAGGATAAAGAGGGTTTTAGTATTGCTATAGAAATGGCAAATAAGGACAGCGCAGATATTATCTTTGCCACCGACCCCGATGGAGACAGAATAGGCGTTATAGTAAAGGACAACAGCGGTGAGTACTTGAGCCTTACAGGAAATCAGATAGGAGTGCTTCTCAGCGAATTTATAATGCGAAACAAAAAGCTAAAAGGCACACTCCCCAAAAACGGCGCAATTATAAAAACCATAGTTACAACAGACATGGTAAAGGCTGTTGCCGCCGATTACGGTATCAAAATATATGATGTTCTTACAGGTTTTAAGTTTATAGGCGAAAAGATAAAGCAGTTTGAAGAGGGTACTCTCGATAACGAGTATGTATTCGGCTTTGAAGAAAGCTACGGATATCTCTCGGGCACATATTGCCGCGATAAAGATGCTGTAGTTGCCGCAATGCTTGTAACCGAGATGGCGGCAGACTATAAGACCAAGGGAATGACCCTTTATGACGGCCTTATGGAGCTTTACAAAAGATACGGCTTCTACATAGAGGATTTAAAGACATATGCATTTTCGGGAATTGACGGCATAGAAAAGATGAAATCCATTATGGATAAGCTACGCTCAAATCCGCCTTCAGCTATTGCGGGTATGAAAGTGGAAAAAATCTGGGATGTGTCAAAGAATATCAAGATAAATAAATTGGACGGGGCAGAGGAAGAGCTTGGTCTTCCCAAATCCAATGTTCTCAAATTCGAACTGGAGAACAATTCATGGATAGCAGTGAGACCCTCGGGAACAGAGCCGAAAATAAAGTTCTATTTTGCGGTTAAGGCAGAATGTATTGATGCTGCAAGAGCTAAAATACAGGAATGTATGAAAGAAATGGAAAATTTAATGTAATTTAGTAAAAATAATGCTTGCATTTTGGAAAAAGCTGTGTTATAATGGTTTAGTCATAAAATGAGAAATAATGAAGCAGAGGTGAACATAAATGAAACAGGGTATACATCCCGATTACAAACCCACAGTAATCAAGTGTGCTTGCGGTGCTACTTTTGAAACAGGTTCAACTAAAGAAAATATCAATGTTGAAATCTGCTCCAAGTGTCATCCTTTCTACACAGGTAAGCAGAAGCTTGTAGATACAGGCGGCAGAATCGATAAGTTCAAAAAGAAGTTCGGAATGGACAAATAATGAATTTTTAAACCCCTTCACATCCGAAGGGGTTTTCGATTTTGAAAGGATTGAGTTATTATGAACGCGAGAGAAGATTTAAGAAACATAGCAATTATAGCCCATGT
>JAZRKX010000060.1:0-11357 GCA_045646525.1 Clostridia bacterium
ATACCCATCTTTTCCTGACCTGCTTTGGTCTTGGGCTCGATAGCAACTCTTATAACGGGCTCGGGGAATTCCATGGATTCAAGTATGATAGGATGCTTCTCGTCACAGAGAGTATCACCTGTAGTTGTGTTCTTAAGACCAACTGCAGCTGCGATATCACCGGAATATACCTTTTCGATATCTTCTCTGGAGTTTGCGTGCATCTGGAGTATTCTTCCGAGTCTTTCCTTGTTGTTCTTACAAGCGTTAAGAACATAGGAACCTGCATTTACAGTACCGGAATATACTCTGAAGAAGCAGAGCTTACCAACAAACGGGTCTGTTGCAATCTTGAACGCAAGAGCTGCAAAAGGCTCATCATCGGAAGAAGGTCTTTCTTCTTCTGCACCTGTAGAGGGTACTACACCCTTGATGTTTGCAACATCTGTAGGTGCGGGCATATATTCGATAACAGCATCAAGAAGAAGCTGTACACCCTTGTTTCTGTAAGAAGTACCGCAGAGCATAGGAACAATCTGATTTTCGATTGTAGCCTTTCTGAGTGCCTTCTTAAGCTCGGGAACAGTGATGGAATCGGGATCTTCAAAGAACTTTTCCATGATTGCATCGTCGGTTTCGGCGATAGCTTCAATCATCTTCATTCTGTATTCCTGAGCCTTTTCGAGCATATCAGCGGGGATTTCCTCCTCACCGTACTGGTTACCCATTTCGTCGTAGTAGATTTCAGCCTTCATGTTCATAAGGTCGATGATACCTCTGAAAGTATCCTCAGCACCTATAGGAAGCTGAATCGGAACGCCGTTTGCATGGAGACGCTCATGAACCATGTTTTCTACATTGTAGAAGTCTGCGCCCATGATGTCCATTTTATTAACATAAATCATTCTGGGAACCTTGTAGTCATCTGCCTGTCTCCAAACAGTCTCGGACTGGGGTTCAACACCGCCCTTAGCGCACATAACGGTTACAGAACCGTCAAGTACACGGAGTGAACGCTGAACTTCTACTGTAAAGTCAACGTGTCCGGGTGTGTCGATTATGTTAATTCTGTGTGCGATACCCTTGTAGGGACCTTCCTTGGGCTGCCAGAAGCATGTTGTAGCAGCAGAGGTAATTGTGATACCGCGCTCCTGCTCCTGAGCCATCCAGTCCATTGTACCGGCACCGTCGTGTGTTTCACCCATTTTGTGAATACGACCTGTATAGTAAAGTATTCTTTCTGTAGTGGTTGTCTTACCGGCATCGATGTGAGCCATGATACCGATATTTCTTGTATTCTGCAGTGAATATTCTCTAGCCATAATAGCGTATTTCCTCCTTTCCTATAATACAAATAGAAAAAATATAACGAATTACCAACGATAGTGGGAGAAAGCCTTGTTAGCTTCTGCCATTTTGTGTGTATCGTCTTTCTTCTTAACTGCGCCGCCCATGTTGTTGACAGCGTCAAGAATTTCGCCGGCTAATCTTTCTTTCATAGTTCTCTCGTTTCTTTCACGGGAGTACTTTGTAAGCCATCTTAAGCCGAGTGTCTGTCTTCTTTCAGGTCTAACCTCAATCGGAACCTGATAAGTAGCACCGCCGACTCTTCTTGCCTTAACTTCGAGTACGGGCATGATGTTCTCCATAGCCTGTGTGAACACCTCTAAAGCTTCTTTGCCTGTCTTTTCAGCAACAATTTCGAAAGCGCCGTATACAATACTCTGAGCTACACCCTTCTTACCGTCTAACATTATGTTGTTTATAAGCTTTGTTACAACAACGTTGTTGTACATAGGATCAGGGAGTATTTCTCTCTTAGCGATATAACCTTTACGTGGCACTATCCTTCCCTCCTTCATAATAAAATGATTTCATAGGTACTCAAGCTTTTTAGCTTGTTGTGCTCAATACAAATATATATAATTGCGTATTGACGCACTAACTTACCTTTTTACTTATTCGCCCTAAGCGAATTTTGTCCGATTACTTGCCGGCTTTTGCACCGTACTTGGATCTGGACTGATTTCTGTTAGCAACACCGGAAGCATCCAATGCACCACGGATAATGTGGTATCTAACACCAGGGAGGTCCTTAACTCTTCCACCTCTGATAAGAACAACGCTATGTTCCTGAAGGTTGTGACCTATACCCGGGATGTAAGCTGAAACTTCAACACCATTTGTAAGTCTTACTCTGGCCATCTTACGAAGAGCTGAGTTAGGCTTTTTAGGTGTCATGGTCTTAACAGCTGTACATACACCTCTCTTCTGAGGAGCACTCTGATCGGTAGCCTTCTTCTTTAAAGAGTTGAAACCAACCTGAAGTGCAGGTGCTGTAGACTTCTTTACGGATGTCTGTCTGCCCTTTTTTACTAACTGGTTAAATGTTGGCAAATGTATTCACCTCCTGTATATAATGTATATATTAAACGCCATGGGCGGTTAATAACTATTTTGGCACAACTGCCACAGATGCATCCACATCTATTCCGCATGCCTTGCCAAGCTCCTGCTTTGTAGCCACAAGCTCTATATCGACCTTGTGCACCTTGCACGCATCGAGAATTTTGCGGGTGATACCCGGCTCTACATTGCCTGCTATAAACGCCTTTTGAGCCTCGCCCGATTCTATGAGCTTAAGGCAGCGGCGCATGCCGACAACTGCCTTTTTTCTGCGAACTTCGTTTAGCATTATAGTCCTCCTTGGAGAAATATAAGCATAAATACACATAGTAACACATACTATCGCATAATCATACTCGTATATTATATAACAAGGCTCATGGCATGTCAAGTGTTTTTTACAATTTTGTTTCACATAAAAACATCTGCGGATTTTATTATGTCCGCAGATGTTTTTTTCATATACAATATCCCTTATTTTTTATCACTTCGGCTACTTTTTCTGCAAGTGTATTGCAAAGATTTTCGCCCATTGCTTCTACCATAACCCTTATTACAGGCTCGGTTCCGCTTTTTCTAAGGAGTATTCTGCCGTCGCCCCCAAGCGAGTCCTCCGCACTTTTTACAGCCGCCTTGACATCATCATCGGCTATAACTGCCGCTTTATCCTTTACCTTTACATTTTTTACAACCTGAGGGAAACGGGTAAAGCCCTCGCAAAGCTTATTTGACGGGAGCTTGCTTTCTATAAATACCTCCATAATCTTAAGTGCGGTTATAAGTCCGTCACCCGTGGAGGCAAATTTGGAAAATATTATATGCCCCGATTCTTCGCCGCCGAGACAGTAACCGTTTATCTGCATTGCCTCGTAAACATATTTATCTCCCACATCGGTTTTAACATACGATATTCCCTTTTCGTCAAAAGCTTTGTAAAGACCCATATTGCTCATTACGGTGGTTACAACGGTATTCTTACTTAATGTATCATTCTGCTTCATGTAGCAACCGCAAAGGTAGAGTATATGGTCTCCCGTAAGTACATTGCCATCATTATCTACTGCAAGGCAACGGTCGGCATCACCGTCGAAAGCAAAGCCTATGTCAAGCTTTTTGTCCTTTACCAGCTCGCAAAGTCCCTCTATATGTGTTGAACCGCAACCGTTATTTATGTTTGTACCGTTGGGGTTGTTGTTTATAACAAAGGTCTCTGCACCGAGGGTATCGAATATATTCTTGGCAAGCATCCATGTGCTTCCGTTTGAAGCATCCAGACCTACCTTTATTCCCTTGAAGCTCTTCATGGCAAGCGATATTATATATCCTGTATAGCGGTTTCTTCCTACAACATAATCCACAGTTCTTCCTATATCATCGCCTGTAGCAAGCGGAAGCTCGGGGATTATACCGTCGATGTATGCCTCGATGTCCGAGATTATAGCCTCGCTCATCTTCTCCCCTCTGCCGTTTATAAGCTTTATGCCGTTGTCATAATACGGATTGTGGCTTGCCGATATCATGATACCGCAGTCAAATTCCTCTGTACGCACCACATACGCCACAGACGGCGTAGTGGTAACATGAAGAAGATATGCATCTGCACCGCTTGCGGTAAGACCCGCTACAAGCGCGTACTCAAACATATAGCTTGAGCGTCTTGTATCCTTGCCTATAACAACCTTGCACTTGTGTTCCTTGCCGTAGTGCCAACCTAGGTATCTTCCTACCTTAAAGGCATGTTCTACGGTGAGTGTTTTATTGGCTTCGCCTCTGAAGCCGTCTGTTCCGAAATATTTTCCCATCTGTAATCTCTCCTGTCCTATTCTACTGTCACAGATTTTGCCAGATTTCTTGGTTTATCTGCATTGAGTCCCTTGCCCAAGGCTACATAATACGCTATAAGCTGAAGTACAGGCGCACATATAAGCGGCATAAAAATTTCCTCTGTGTCGGGAATCTTTATGACCTTATGGGCAATACCTATGTCTATATCCGCACTTTCCGAAGCAAGAAGTATTACTCTTGCACCTCTGGCTTTGACCTCGCGGATATTGTTTATGATTTTTTCCTTTGTACCTTGTTTTGTGAGTATGGCTACAACAGGTGTTGCATCCTCTATAAGTGCTATGCTTCCGTGCTTTAATTCGCCTGCGGCGTAAGCTTCACAGTGAATATAGGAAATTTCCTTTGTCTTTAATGCCCCCTCCATGCTCTGCGCATAGTCAGCACCTCTGCCTATATAAAAGATGCTTTTGGCATCAGTAAGACAGTCGGCTACATCTTTGCACACACTCTCAAGAGTAAGTGCCTTGGATATCTTTTGGGGTACATCATTTAAAAGAATGTCGGCATATTCCGATGCCTCATTAAAAGTTATACAGCACTTGGCTTTGGCAATTTTTACACCCATAAGATAAAGCACAGCAAGCTGAACTGAGTATGCCTTGGTACTGGCTACAGATATTTCTCTCTCCGCTTTGGTGTAGATAACATCATCTGCCTCGAGGGCTATAGCCGAGCCGTAGGAGTTTACTATTGCAAGGGTGCGCACACCCATGGACTTTGTAAGCCTTAAGGCAGAAAGTGTATCTGCCGTCTCTCCCGACTGGGATACGAAAAGAGCTATTTCGCTTTCTTTTACAATAGGCTCGCCATACAAAAACTCCGATGCCAGATGTGTATATACAGGTACCCCGGCAAGGCTTTCTATAGCATACTTGGCCGCAAAAGAGGCATTGTATGCCGTTCCGCATGCAACTATATGAAGTCCTGTGACAGACTTCAGAAAGCCGTCGTCAATATTTATACCAAGCTCAATCCGACCGTCATGCACAAGAGAGGATACTGTGCGTCTTACCGCTTCAGGCTCTTCGGAAATCTCCTTGCGCATAAAGTGCTCGTACCCGCCCTTATCGGCGATATGACGGTGCACCTCTTGCTTTTCCATAGCCTTTGAAAGTGGGTTTGCATCCGAATCATAAAAGCTTATGCTGTCTTCGGACACTTCTGCCACTTCACCCTCCTCCACGGTATAATACTCTCCCTCGGTATCGGTAACGGCAGATATATCCGAACATATAAAATTACCGTCTCTGCCCTTAGTTACCAAAAGAGGGTTATCCTTTCGGAAAGCATATATCCTGCCCGAGAAATCGTAAAACACAGCACATATTGCATATGAGCCCGATATCTCGCCTACAAGCTTATTTATAGCATGAACGGGACTACCTGTCCTTGCAAAATAATAGTCAAGAAGCTTGGCGCAAACCTCGGTATCGGTATCCGACAGAAAATTGTAGCCGTTTGCAAGGAGAAACTCCTTGATTTTGCCCGAATTTTCTATAATACCGTTGTGCACCACAGCTACCCTGTGCGTTCCGTGAGGGTGAGCGTTTCGCTCGGTGGGGTTTCCGTGTGTTGCCCATCTTGTATGCCCTATACCGCACTTTGAGTCTATAGTATCCACCTTAAGCTTTGCTTTCAGATTATCAAGGCTTCCCTTTGCCTTTATCATTTTTATTCTGCCGTCTTCAAAAAATGCCACTCCTGAAGAGTCGTAGCCTCTGTATTCAAGATGTGTGAGTACATCAAGAAGCACGGGCACTGCCTGTGTCCTGCCCGAAAAACCAACAATTCCGCACATATGCTATCTCCTTGTCGGCTTCTGCGGGACAACAGAAACCCATTATTTTGTGATTTGACAGATGCGATTTTGTGTATTTGTACGCATCCTTACGACACAAATCATGCCGAAGAGGTATCCGCCGAATTTTCGATAACCTCTTACCTCGTCACGAAAAAATTTTCGTCTGGCGCTAAACGGTATGTCCGTCTTAGACACTCAAGTCCCATATATATTATGGACTTGTCTTGGAAAAATAAAACTTATATATTTTTCCTACTTTTTTGCTACAATATTGTCTTGCGATTTAAAAATTGAGTTCTCCTCAATATAACCGCGGACCATGGATGTGGGATAAACGGTGCAGTTTTTGCCGATTACAGTTCCCGGGCACAGTACACTGTGGCATCCGACCTCGGTGAAATCGCCGACCATTGCTCCGAATTTTTTAAGACCTGTTTCTATCTTTTCTCCGCCTGCCAAAACAGTTACAAGAGTTTTGTCGCTCTTGACATTGGAAGTAACGGCTCCTGCTCCAAGGTGTGATTTGTAGCCAAGTACAGAATCGCCCACATAATTAAAGTGAGGTATCTGCACATTGTCAAAAATTATGCTGTTCTTGACCTCGGTAGAATTTCCCACTACGCAATTTTTGCCCACAAGCACACTGCCTCTTATAAAAGCACAATGTCTTACCTCGGTGCCCTCGCCTATGATACAGGGACCTGCAATGGAAGCACTCGGTGCAACGGTTGCGCTTTTTGCTATCCATACATTTTCTCCTGCCTCATCATACAAGGACTTATCGAGTGTTTTGCCAAGAGAGATTATAAAGCTCTTTATACCCGAAAGCACTTCCCACGGATATGTTGTACCCTTGAGTATAGGCTCTGCCATTGTGTAGCTTAAATCGTATAATTCGTTTGTTTTCATACTCTCACCTCCTTTAATAAAAAATGACATAAAATAACCTTTATTTCTAAAGTATATGTCAAGTTCAGTATATCATACCATATATCACTTTGCAACAGTTTCAACAATTATTTGACATTTTGTAAAGAAAGCATTATAATAAATATATCTGACAGAAAGTTTCCCGCTGACTGAAAGGTGCCCAAAATACAGAGTCTTATTGCGCGCCTTTTCGGGTGCGCTTTTTTAGTATAACAGGAGGAAGACATGGAAACAAGAGTTGCTCTTATGGCAATAATCGTGGAAAATACGGATTCCGTAAAGGAACTAAATGACATCTTGCACGATTATGCCCCATATATAATAGGAAGAATGGGTATTCCCTACCGCAAACACAATATAAGTATAATGAGTATTGCAATAGACGCCCCGCAGGACACAATATCCTCTCTTGCAGGAAAGGTTGGCTCACTTGACGGAATAAGCGTAAAAACTGCATACTCCAATGTGATAAACCATGAAGAATAAATTAAAAAAACTCATACAAAAGCTAAGTATCAAGCATTCGCTCAAGCCCGGTGAGTACAAATACCTTGTAAAGAACTACTCCGATGAAGCTCTGAGCTATATAGCACCGCTTGCGCTGGAAGCTAAAAAGAGCATATACGGAGACGATGTATATATCCGCGGTCTTATAGAAATATCCAACATATGCAAAAACGATTGTCTCTACTGCGGTATACGCGCATCGAATAAAGCCTGCATGCGTTACCGCCTTGCAAAAGAGGATATCCTCTCCTGTTGTGAAAACGGCTACAAACTGGGTTTCCGTACCTTTGTGCTTCAGGGCGGTGAGGATATGCACTATACCGATGATGTTTTGTGCGATATCGTAAAATCCGTAAAGGAAAGCTACCCCGATTGTGCCGTTACACTCTCCATGGGAGAAAGAAGCTTTGAAAGCTACAAGCGTCTTAAAGAGGCAGGGGCAGACAGATACCTGCTTCGCCACGAAACCGCAGACAGACGGCACTACAAAAAGCTCCACCCTAAAAAAATGAGCTTTGATAACAGAATGAAGTGTCTGAAAGCTCTTAAAGAGCTTGGGTATCAGACGGGATGCGGTTTTATGGTAGGCTCACCATATCAAAAGACCCGTCATATTGCAAAGGACCTCAAATTTATAGAAGAGTTTTCCCCGCAGATGTGCGGAATAGGACCTTTTATACCGCACAAGGACACTCCGTTTTCACACTGTCCTGCGGGAGATGTAAGCTTTTGCACCTACCTTCTTGCAATAATAAGGCTTATAAAGCCAAATATACTTCTCCCCGCTACAACTGCTCTTGCAACCTTGTCGGATGACGGGCGGTTAAAGGCAGTTTTGTGCGGAGCAAATGTTGTAATGCCAAATCTCTCGTCCGAGGATGCCAAGAAAAACTACAACCTTTATAACGGCAAGAAAGCCACAGGACTTGAGGCAGCAGAACATCTGGAAAATCTGAAAGAACAATTACAGCCCACCGGTGCACAAATAGTATGTGAACGAGGCGATATGAAAGGATGATAAATATGGCAGTATATAGCCCCAAATCATTAAAAGCTGAAGAATTTATAAGCCATGCCGAGATATTAGAAACCATAGAATATGCGGAG
This sequence comes from Clostridia bacterium, assembly GCA_045646525.1. Taxonomy (GTDB): domain Bacteria; phylum Bacillota; class Clostridia; order UMGS1810; family UMGS1810; genus RGIG8748. The sequence goes on from JAZRKX010000060.1 coordinate 8,576, forward strand.
AAGAACAAGGATAACCTTGAATTAATCGAGGAAATACTCGAAAAAGCCCGTCCCAAAAAGACAGATGAGGGAATCATATGCAAAGGACTTTCCCACAGAGAAGCATCAGTTCTTCTGGCATGCGACAACGAGGAGATAACAGATAAAATATATAAGCTTGCCGAGGAAATCAAGCTTTCATTTTACGGCAACCGAATAGTTATGTTTGCTCCTCTGTACCTTTCCAACTACTGTGTAAACGGCTGTGTTTACTGCCCCTATCATATGAAGAACAAGCACATAGCAAGAAAGAAGCTCACACAGGAGGAAGTACAAAAAGAGGTTATCGCCCTGCAGGATATGGGACACAAGCGCCTTGCAATAGAAGCGGGCGAGGACCCTGTAAATAACCCCATTGAATACATCCTCGAGTGTATCAAAACCATATATTCCGTAAACCACAAAAACGGTGCAATCCGCAGAGTTAATGTAAACATTGCCGCAACAACCGTGGAAAATTACAGAAAGCTTAAGGATGCGGGCATAGGCACATATATACTCTTCCAGGAAACATACAACAAAAAGAGCTATCTTGAGCTTCACCCCACAGGCCCCAAGCATGATTACGACTATCACACCGAAGCCATGGACAGAGCCATGGAGGGCGGTATAGACGATGTAGGACTTGGTGTTCTGTTCGGGCTTGAGGGCTACAAGTATGAATTTGCGGGACTGCTTATGCATGCAGAGCACTTAGAGGCGGTACACGGCGTAGGACCCCACACAATAAGCGTACCCCGTATAAAGAGAGCTGACGATATAGACCCCGATGTGTTTGACAACTCGCTCGCTGACGATATATTCAAAAAAATCATCGCCTGCATAAGAATTGCAGTTCCCTACACGGGCATGATAATATCTACAAGAGAATCCGAAAAGGTGCGCGGCGAGGCATTAAATATGGGAATATCGCAGATAAGCGGTGCTTCCAGAACCTCGGTGGGAGGCTATACCGAGGAAGAAAGACCGCATGATTCGGAGCAGTTTGATGTGTCCGACCAGAGAACTCTCGATGAGGTGGTAAGCTGGCTTATAGACCTTGGACACATACCGTCATTCTGTACGGCATGCTACCGCGAAGGAAGAACAGGCGACAGATTTATGAGTCTGTGCAAGACGGGTGCCATACAGAACTGCTGTCACCCCAACGCACTTATGACTCTGTCGGAATATCTTGTTGACTATGCAAGCGAAGATACAAAGAAAAAGGGATTTGAGCTTATAGAAAAGGAGCTTCAAAAGGTGCCAAATCCCAAGGCAAGACAGATTGCCATAGATAATGTGGAAGCAATAAAAAATTCAAACAGACGTGATTTTAGATTTTAACAAGGCTCTATAATAAATGTTGGGGTATCCAACAAATAGAGCTCAAGAAAAATTAAAGAAATAAATAAAAAGAGAGCATATTTGTTCAAAATCCGTTATAATGGAATTGTCAAGAAACCATAGCGGAGGAACAAAATATGCTCTCTTGTCATTATACTAAAGATTTATTAAATTTACAAGATGTAATTGTGACTAAAATCCAACATTTTGAATCACATACACTGATATATACACAATTACCTGTTAAACCTCATATTTGCCCCTGTTGCAAACAAGAAACATCATATATTCACGATTATCGAAAACGAAAAATTAAAGACATATCTGCCTTTGGAAAGTATGTTACACTCATTCATAATCACAGAAGATATATATGTAAACATTGTGGAAAAAGATTTGCTGAAGATAATTCTTTTGCTCCTAAATATTATCGTGTTACTTTACGACTAATCAATGAAATCTTTAAGAAAACTGAATCCGAAAGGTCTTTTACAAGTATTGCAAAAGAGGTCAATTTATCTGTTTCAACCGTTATTCGTTTCTTTGATTTGTTAGCTTATGATGTTCCAAAAGAGCTTCCACAAGTACTTTCTATTGATGAATTTAAGGGGAATACAGGTAAAGAGAAGTATCAAGTAATCATTACCAATCCTGCTGATGGAACGGTATTGGATATATTACCTGACAGGAAGCAAAGTCACTTGATTTCATACTTCAAGCATTGGGAGCGAGAAGAACGAAACACGGTTAAATTCTTCGTAAGCGATATGTGGAAACCTTATGCAGAACTATCTGAAATATACTTAAAAGAAGCCACTCAATTAGTTGATAAATATCACTATGTACGGCAGGTAATATGGGCATTTGAAAGAGTGAGAAAGAAAATTCAAAAGAAGTACGGAAAAGAAAACCGATTACTTTTTAAGCACTCAAAAAGAGTACTGACAATGAGAAGAAGCAAACTAAAACCGGAACAATTAGAAAAAGTTGAATACCTGCTATACTTTAATGATGATTTAAGAAGTGCCTATTACTTAAAAGAACTGTTTTATGAAATACTCGATTGTGAAGATAAAAGCAAAGGCAAAGAACTACTTTCTAAATGGATTTTAATAGCTCAAAACAGTAGATTAAAAGATTATCAGGATTGTGCTACAACGCTGCAAAACTGGTCTAAATCCATATTTAATACATTTGATTATCCATACACGAATGGTTTTACAGAAGGATGCAACAACAAGATTAAGGTTTTAAAGAGAAATGCTTACGGATACCGTAATTTCAATAGATTCAGAAAAAGAATATTACATATGTTTAACTACAAAAAATCTAATATTGGAAAGGCGGCTGCATAAAAGCTGCAACCGCCCTCAAAATTCCATTATTCAATTTTGACCCCAACTATTGACAAAGAGCC
>JAZRKX010000061.1:0-4932 GCA_045646525.1 Clostridia bacterium
CTGATTTGGAAGCGCATACATAAGGTCTAAGTTTATGTTTTGAAAACCGCAATTTCTAAGAAGATTAAATGTAGATACGATATCCTCTGCACTGTGTATTCTGCCCAGCGTCTTAAGCTCAGTTTCCACAAAGCTCTGTGCACCCATGCTTATACGGTTTACTCCGTATTTTCGGTACAAATCAAGCTTGTCCTTATCGGCTGTGGCAGGATTAATCTCTATGGTGAATTCACAATCGGGCGTAAGAGTGAAAGTATGTGTTAATGTCTCTAAAAGCCTTTTGGAATTTTCATACGAAAGCACAGACGGTGTTCCTCCGCCTATATATACCGTGTCTGCACAAATTTCCTCCCGTGTTTTGATTTCTTTAATAAGGGCACTTATATATTCATCCTGTATATTCATATGTTTCGGAAATGAAGCAAAATCACAGTAATTGCATTTGCTTACGCAAAATGGTATGTGGATATATATACCGTACATTTTAACCTCCTAAAAACCAAAGGCTGTTGAACACAACAGCCTTTGGTATTACAGTACATTAAAAGCCAAAATAATCCTTTGCATTCTGATAACAGATTCCTTTGACTATCTTTTCAAGAGCATCGTAATCCTCGGGGTATTCTCCCTTTTCTACCCATAAGCCGAGGAGATTGCAGAGTATTCTGCGGAAGTACTCATGTCTGGGGTAAGATACAAAGCTTCTGGAATCTGTGAGCATGCCTACAAACTTACCGAGAAGTCCGAGGTTTCCAAGCGCCTGCATCTGCGCTTCCATGCCGTCGCGGTTATCATTGAACCACCAACCCGAGCCAAACTGTATCTTAGACGCTGTGGGTCCCTGCTGGAAGTTTCCGAGCATTGTACCGAGCACATAGTTGTCCTTGGGATTTAATGTATAGAGAATTGTCTTGGGAAGTACATTGTCATAATCGAGGTGTCCCATAAATGCCGAAAGCTTTTCAGCTATGCAAAGGTCGTTTATGGAGTCGAAGCCTGTATCGGGACCGAGTTTTTCGTACATTCTCTTGTTGTTGTTTCGAAGTGCTCCTATATGAAGCTGCATTGTCCATCCGAGCTTAACGTAGTTTTCTGCACATCGTCTTAATACTTCGGTTTTGAATACATCAACTTCATGGGCTGTAAGAGATTCACCCGATACCTTTTTATCAAATACAGCCTTGGCATCGCCGAGTGCAAAAGGTACATATTCCAATGCATGGTCGGAAAGACGGCATCCGTTGTCGTGGAAGAACTTAATTCTCTCGTCTATCCAGCTCATAACACTCTCGTAGCTTGTAAGTCCGTTTGCATTTATGTAAGGGATAAAATCTTCCTTATCTATATTTGAAAGCTTATCGGGACGGAATGTGGGAAGCACCTTTGTTTCAAAGCCGTCTTCTCTCAGTTTGGCGTGGTATCTCAAATCATCTGCAGGGTCATCTGTTGTGCATATAATCTCTACATTGGATTTTCTTATAAGCGACTTTGCAGAAAAGCTGTCATCCTTTAAGAGTTCATTTACCTTGTCCCAGATTTCCTTTGCGTTTTCTTCGTTTAAGGGTTTGTCTATATCAAAATATCTTTTGAGTTCAAGAGCTGTCCAATGATATATGGGGTTTCCTATAAGATACGGCATAACTTTGCAGAAGCCTACCCATTTTTCGTATCTGTCGGCAGAACCTGTTATGTACTCCTCGTCTATGCCGAAAGAACGCATCTGGCGCCACTTGTAGTGGTCCCCGCCAAGGAAAAGGTCATAAGCATCTTCAAATCTGTAATCATCTGCTATCATCTTGGGTACAAGGTGGCAATGATAATCTATTATAGGCATATCCTTTGCAAAATCATCATAGAGTTTTTGTCCTACCTTGTTTGAAATCATAAAGCTGTCATTAATTATTCCCATGTTTTTTCCACCTCAATAACCTAATTTTTCGTCTACTATTATTACATTTACTCTTCCCTTGTTTCGCTGCTTTGCCATAACTGTGTAGTTACAGCAAATCCTATCTTCACTGTCACAGCCTGCGCAAAAATCTGCGTCGGGATTATCGGAAGTTACACAATGTCCTTCCTTTGCACAATAAGTGTTCTTATCCAGACGGACACAGTTTGGCGGTGCGGCAAGCCTTTTTACCCTGTCCGAAGCTTCGGCAATATCCGAAACTATCTTATTTACACCCACAACCACAATTACCTTGTCGGGACCAAAGAGCATAGCAGATACTCTGTTGGAATTGCCGTCTACATTGTAGAGCTCGCCCTTTTGCGTAACTGCATTTGAGCTTGTAAAGTATGCATCAGCAGAAAATGTTCTGCGGTATACATCCATAATCTCCTCCGAAGTAAGACCGGGCTTGGAGCGGTCCAGATATATGTACTTACCGCTGCTAAACAGTTCTGTAAAGCCTGCCTCTTTTAATGTAACAGAGCCTCCGTGTGATATTGTATCTCCCTCTTTTATAAGACCCTTTGCAATCTCAAGTGCTTCCTTACAATCACTCGCAAAATATGCATTCATATTATTTTTTTGCAGAGCTTTTATGGTTTTTTCGATAATTGCATTCATGTTTTCACCTTCCCTATGTATTCTATCACTCAAAACGATATTTTACAAGTAAAAGTTATTATTTTTTCTTATCTGCCTGCGGTGTGATATTATATTCACTTGTGTACGCTCTGTAAAAAGACGAATAGTTGTTGAAGCCCGCCTTTTCTGCGGAGTCGCTTATTGTCATACCCGTCTTTATAAGCTCTCTTGCATAGGCAAGGCGCTTTTTTGTAATATACTGATACACCGTAAGTCCTGTAGCACCCGGGAATATGTGGCAAAGATGATATTTTGAAATAAAGAACTTTTTTTCTATATCGGAAAGCGATATATCCGTGGTATAGTTCTTATTTATATATTCGATAATCTGCCTTAACTGCGAATTTTTTACCGTAGACTCCGAAAAAAGCTTTGTGTTGTCCATGAGATGCAAAAGCTCTATTATAATACACTTAACAATAAGAGTATCTTTGTCTTTAAAATTATCCGAGTATTTTTTTATCCTCATTATTGCATCGTAGATACCGCTTGTACGCACAGTTTTGGCATCTATCTTGTTGCCCGGGTATTTTTCGGGATTTGTAAACTGTTCTTCATACCTTGCGCACTCACCCTCGAAAAATTCGGGTGAAAGATTCAGAACTATTCTGTTGTATTGTTTATTACTGCAATGATATACCCTGTGGAGCTGATTTTTTCTTATTATAATAATATCACCAGGCTCAAGATCATAGGTATTTTCCTCTATGACAAACTTGGAGTCTCCCTCAAGAAAAAGGTATATTTCGTAACCATCGTGTACATGAAGCTGAAAATTCACGCTCGACGGATGTTCGGTTATATTTTGCCATATACCATATGTTTTCATGGTAATTCACCTCTGCCTTATTAAAGGTCAACGCCCAAAAAGTGCTTTGCAAGAATTCCTACAACAAAGGATATAACTGCAACACCAATACTTATAAGCGACATTTCCAAAAATCTGGGTTTGAACTTTTCACCTTTTGCAACGGAGATATAATATGTAAATCCCGCAATAATGAGTATTACCACGGCAAGCATGGAAAAGAGTGCATACATGTAACCCGCATTGTTAAACAGTAAATACGGTGCTATAAGAAGTGCTACAGTAACCAGATAGGCAACACCTGTATAACTGCATGATTTGAAAGCATCTGTTCTTCCCTCGCTCTTTGCCGCCAGAAATTCGCTCGATGCCATAGAAAATGTTGCCGAGATACCCATTATAAGACCTGAGAGCGCTATGAGGCGGGTGTTTTGCATAGCAAAAGTAAAACCTGCAAGAGAGCCGGTAAGCTCCACAAGGGCATCATTCATACCCAAGACCATGCTGCCTACATACTGAAGACTCTCTTCGTCCAGCATATTTAAAAGTGCCGCTTCGTGTTCTGCTTCCTGCTCTTTTATGGTGATGCTTTCTTCTACCTCTTCTGCAAGTATAGCATACTCTTTTTGCGATGCTTCCTCGCCGTTTTCCATGAGTTTAACCGCAAAGGTAAAGCCCAATACATAAGCAATAAGCTTATACTTAAATATCTTAAGCTTCTGAGGCTTCATTTCTATACGGGTATAGCTCTTCCATATTTCGTAATGTGCCTTTTCTTCGTGTGCAAGACGGATAAGGGTTTTCTTGTTCTCCTCACCTTTTGCAAACTTTGCAATCTCTCTGTAGATGACGCTTTCTGTTAGCTCGCTTTGCTGCATTTTCTTAATGATTTCTATTGCTTTTTTAGATATCTCTTTTACCATGTTTTTTCTCCTTGTAAATTAAAATTTTATTTTACCTGGGCTACACCCGAAAACAAGTTCACCTTATCCGTCATAACAAATATGGTTTCTGGCTCCAGACCATCATGGTTTTCTTCACCGACGATAGTTCCGCCCATATACAGCGTATATTCTTCTTTTAAATCAAAATTCACGCACGAGATTACAGCACATCTGAAATCTCTATTGACATCTTTGTTATTTATATCAGGCTGTTATATGCAAAAACTATTCCTTTTCTATTTCACTCATATATCCTGCCGTGATGATACCTGCAGGCAATGCGACAATAGCAATGCCAAAAATAGAAGAAACCATTGTAACAATTCGTCCTATTGTTGTAATAGGATAAATATCTCCATAACCAACAGTTGTTAAGGAAACAGTTGCCCAATATATTGCGTCAAAAAAGTTAGTAAAAGATTCTGGCTCTACATTAAAAACAACAAGAGCAGAAATTATTATGTACGCAATAGCCAAAGTTCCTACAGCAATCAATGATTCCTTTGATTTCTTGAACACCGTTGCAATAATCTTTACACTTTTTGAGTATCTAAACATTTTAAATGCTCTAAAAACTCTAAATGCCC